>JANNMN010000029.1:0-62539 GCA_031397865.1 Chitinophagaceae bacterium | reverse complement strand
GAAGAAAATCATTTTAGACATGTGTAAGTTATTTTAGGTTTGTAATTTTATTAATTGATACAGGATACCGGATTCGGGATACCTGATAGTCGCTACAAGATTTGAAAACTTATCTGGTATCCGGGATCGTCTTTAAACAATGGCGAGAATATCACTCTCTCTCATGATCAGGTAATCGTCGCCTTCAATTGAAATTTCAGTTCCGGCATATTTACCATAAAGAACCGTGTTACCAGGCTTTACTGTTACCGGCTCATCTTTTTTGCCGGGACCGGCAGCGATTACAATTCCACGTTGTGGTTTTTCTTTTGCAGTATCGGGGATGATGATACCACCAGATGATTTTTCCTCAGCAGCGTCAGCTTTTACAATTACCCTGTCATGCAGTGGGGTAACATTTACTTTCTGCGCAGCATTCTTCGAATTAGCCATAATTTTATTGATTTTGTTTTTTTGAATTTGGGAATGTAAAGGTACAGGGAATACCATGCCGCTGAGGATAAATGAGACAAATTTTCAGATATAACATGATAAATGCCACACTGACCTTAAAAGCCTGAATAGTATGGACAATATTTCATTCAGTCAACTTGAAAAAAGACAAAGAGAATATTAAGCAGGAGGCAGAGGAACAATTTCACGCAGCCGGGCGGTTTTCCAGGTAAATTTTTTCCCATTGTATCTCCCTTTTAAAATTATTTCATCCTTTGTAATTTTTTCCGGACCAGTTTTCAATGAACCAATTGGTGAAAGCTGTAACTGCCAGAGAAAATTTTCTTTTGCCGGTGTAAGGATCACCTGGCTACCCCCTTGTACAAAACCTGCATTAAAAGGAGTTTGTTCTATTGGAAGTGCAGTAATGAAATAAGCCTGACTTTTTTGCCATGCCATATCCCATTTAATGAGTTTGTTTTTTGTTACTGCATAAACAACGATGAACGTATCAGCCTTCGGAGGTAAATCCTTTAGTGAGTCGGTCTTTCCATTTATTACATCTTCGCTCCCGTGCATCGGATAATTATTCCGGATGCTTGCAAAATAAAAAGGATGAGTTTTAATGATAGTCGCTCCGGACTGTGCAAAGGAGAAAAAATTCAGCAACAGAAAAAAGAATATGATCAGGCGATGAAGGGTATGCTTTATAAAATGAATCATAGTATACTTATATTAAAAAGCCTGCCAATTTAACCTGTTATTAAAAAAAAGCCGTCTCGCCCCTTCGTACCGCCAAAGGCGGGATCAGTATGGCGAAACGGCCCGAATAACTATACTAATCTTATCAGCCATTATTCTTTTAATACCCTTGTAACAAATTTCTCATTGCCAATTACAGCTTCTAACAAATAAACGCCTGTGCTTAGTTTACCTGAAGGCAGATTAAATGTAATTACTTGTTGCCCCTGACCAACATTCTGTCTTGCCATCAACCTGCCTGACATATCGGTCAACCTCAATTCTCCTTTGCTGTCAATGGATTTCACAAACCGTACCACAAGTGTATTATTCTTAAATGGATTGCCAAGAACCTGCATGTCCTGTTTTACACCAGACAGCTTAAGTAATACAACATTGCTCACCTTAAAGTCATTATCTAAATCAACAGATTTCAACCGGTAATAACTTTTCTCTGTGAGTGGTTCCCTATCAGCATAATTATAATTGCGGGTTATGCTGCTATTACCAGCCGCAGCCATTGTTGCTATTTTTCTATAGCTGATGCCATCAATAGATTTTTCCAGTTCAAAATGCTTGCTGTTGTTTTCGGAAGAAGTAGTCCATTGCAACAAAGCAGTTTTATTGTTTTGCAATGTGCCTTTGAATGCTGTTAATATAACAGGCACAGTGCTTGAAATCGTAGTGGCCCACATACCATAACCATGTGTGCCAATCAATAAGCGGTTATCAACGGGTCGCAACGCAATGCTGCTGACAACAGCGAAACCAATACTTGACGCACCCTCTTGTCCTGCCGCTGGTGCATAACTCCATCCAATTGCTCCCGGTAGTCCTGTAGAACCATATAAACCAACAGAAGTTCCAACATAATATTCCACAAGTCCTGTTGCTCCATTGATTACAATTGCAGAACTTCTGAAAGAGGGTAATGTTAATGATCCTTCTACTGCAGTCCATGTGGGTATAGCAGAATTAGCAGTACCTGTCCACCAAACACTGGTTACTCCATAATTTGAAAAAGTTACCAATAAGGTATCATCATTTCTTGGGTTTACCGAAATGCTGCTGATAAAACCACCGGCAGGAAATGCTGCACCGGTAATATCTACAGGGACGGTGCCTGCTGCTACACCTGTAGGATCATCTAACCTGAATAGTTTTGGAGTAGGAACACCGCCTATTGATGGATCGTCACTGGCACCAATAAAAAGACTGGCAGTTCCGGCACTGTAAGTACCTCTTGTAGTCGCTATGGCTGTTATATCACGGGCTGGAGTTACTACTCCGGCAATACCTGTCATCGTTGTCCAGGTGCCGGGTGTTACCGTAGAAGCGGATGTTGTTCTATATAAAACTTCATCATTGGCATAATACAAATTCCCGGTATTATCCGGGTCAAGTCTGAAAAGTGTAACAAATAATCCGCTCCCAGACTCACCTGTTGGTGTGATATTGGTGCCAAATCCAGCTCCTGAGCCAGCCGATCTGCGAATAATGTCTCCAAACTGAAATCCAACATATTCTAAATCTGATGCACCACTAAGACCAACGGAAACACCATCACCACCCATTACAGATTCAAAACTTGTTCCTGTTCCACCAATATTTCTTGTAGAGCCATTATCCTGGGCACCTCCTAATACTTTAGCATTACTGACACGGGGGTCCAGTGTAACATGGTAATATTGATATGTCCGGTAGCCGGAATTTATTTGTGTCCAAACAACTGTACCTGCGGTGCAATCTGTAGTACGTTGAATACCGCCATCATTACCACAAAGCATGATCAAGGGACTGCCTGGCTGAAAAACAAATGAGTGAACATCCGGGTGTGAGCTTGCATATAAAGCATAACTAGCTGGGCTGGCATATCCACCAATCCTTGTCCAGGTAAGTCCTGCGTCTGTTGAACGGTAAGCATTTGTTCCGCCAATAAAAATGGTACTTGCTGCATCTGGTTTTACAGCTATCACTAAATCGTAACCACCCTGGCAGGCAAAAGGGTCATTACCGGCCAAACATCCGGGTTCATTTGGCAAAGTAGCAGAAAGGTCGGTCCAGGTTCCACCTACATCATCCCAACGAAACAATTCTGCTTCGGTGGCACCGCCAGCACAAGCGGGACTTGCTGTACTGAAATAAAGAGCATATAAAAGAGTTTCAGCACTTGGTGGAATAGCCAGCACTATCCTTCCATAACCGGGTTCAGCATTCCAGCCAACAGGAGAACCGCCTGCGCCTGCTCCTGCAATTTGCGTCCATGTACCTGCATCACCTGAGGTAGCGCCTGGAGGTGATGCCCATACTCCATCAACAAGCGATGTATTGGTTCCCCCAAAGGCAGCATATAATCTTCCTGTACTTGAAACAACTATATCAGTAAATTGACTGGAGAATGACAAAGTCCCGGATAAAACAGTTGTCCAGGTTGTGCCACCATCAACTGACCGTCTTATGGTAGCTGCAGCGGCAGCATAAACATTACCATCTGTTGGATCCACAATAACTTTAGTTATATAATCCTGTGCCACAGTAAATGTTTCAAGTGCAGTTGTATTTGAAGCTGTAAGGCGGGTCCAGCTACTCCCATTGTCTGTGGATTTATATACACCATTGCCAGAATATCCTGCACCGCTTCCCATGCCAGCAGAATTTCCGCTTCCCTCACCCACGCAATAATACCAGGTATCCCGAAAACCGATCCGTGTGTCCTGCGCCAGGCTCATACAAGCAAAATGCTCTCCAAGTGGACTTGTACGCACCCAAGTAGCACCATCATCAATAGATTTATAAACACCGCCACTTACACCGCCTGCAAGTATGATTCGGTTTGCACCTCCGTCATATCTCACATCATAAGCAATAGTGCGGGTGCGGCCGCCTAAATTATTAGGGCCCTGAAAAGCATACGGGTTTGCCAATGAAGGACGTTGGTTGATTAATTGCGTTTCAACAATCTGTTTTGCCTGTGCCAGTTCGGCTGCAAAAACACCTTCAGGAATTGTTCCTGTTGTTGGATTTTTTATCAAATTGTACTCATACTCCATAGCGCCCAGCATATCCGTCATCCGGGCATTAGGGTCTTTATCTCTTTGAATGAGGTTGTCTTCGGACTTTTTCTCATTCATATTTTTACAGGAGATTGAACAAACTGATAATAGAATAACAGATAACAGTACATAACGGGGTGTAAATTTTTTTTTTATCATAAGAAGGTTTGATTTAAGGAAATCAATTCGGCACTTAAATCTAAGTTATTCCTGAAATTCTCTAAAATAAATTTTAGAACATTTTAGTTTCATACGCTCTTGCTAAATTCAATTATCTTCGCCCCTCTAACTACAGTTCTTAAAGCAATGATTAGCAGAAGAAATATACGGGTAAAAGTGATGCAGACTTTATATACAGTAAGCACAATGGATTCAGAAATAAAACCCGGCATTCCCCAAAAGACATTACAACAGCATTTTGATCAAACCCGTTCGCTGTTGGTGTACATGGCCTGGTTTTTAACCGAAGTAAGCCGGTATGCTGAAAAAGATGCGCATAAAAAAGCCTCTAAACACCTGCCCACTGCAGGAGACCTTAATGTAAATACAAAAATTGCAGGCAACGAACTTCTTTGGAAAATGCTGGAAGATGAAGGACTGAAAGCACAATTTGCCAGCCAAAAACCTGAACTCATTGCTGATAAAGAACTTATCCGTAAAACATATTTTACACTAATAGAATCACAGGAATATAAAAAATACGTTGCTGCACAATCAAGAGAAAAGACCGAAGAAAAAGAAATACTTGATTTTATTTTGAACGACCTGATGTTGGCCAATGAAAATTTTGTAAGTCATATTGAAGATACTTTTACAAACTGGGATGATGATGGTGAAATGGTGGTGACATTATTGACAAACTTTATGCACAAACCCGGCTCTATAGATTTTAAAAAAATGATGACAGCAGATAAAGAATCGTTTGCAAAAAATCTGTTACAAACGGTGATAGAAAAAGATGATCATCTGCAAACACTTATTATTCCCAAATTAAAAAACTGGGATCCGGAAAGAATAGCCCAGTTGGATATGATAATGATGAAAATGGGTGTGGCAGAGTTTCTATACTTTGAAACCATTCCGCCCAAAGTAACTATTAACGAATATATAGACCTGGCAAAAGACTATAGCACACAGCAAAGCGGCCAGTTTGTAAATGGAATTCTGGATAACATACATAAAGAACTGGTACAGCTGGGAACCATGCAAAAAGTAGATTATAAAAAAAAATAATAACGGGCTGATGGCCGACAATGTTCAAACTTGTCAACCTGTGAACTTACCATTACATTTGCAATTCTTAAATACATAACTAATGAAAAAAACATTGATTGTTGTAGCAACAGTAATAACCTTAGCAGCCTGCAATTCAACAGATAAAAAAACGACAACTGGGGAAATGGTTAAAAATGATACTACCAGTACAATGACCAAAGAGGATATCGAAAAAGCAAAAAATGATCCTACCAACTTTACAACGATTGAATGGTTAGATTCAACAACCCGCAATCTTGGCAATTTGAAAAAAGACCAGGAAGTAGAAGTTACTTACCGCTTTAAAAACTCTGGGGATAAAGTATTGGTAATAGAAAATGTAACTGCAGCCTGTGGATGTACTATTCCTGAAAAACCTGAGCAACCAATTGCTCCGGGAGGTGAAGGTATCATCAGGGCTAAATTTAATGGCAGTGGACAAGGCCATATCACTAAAACAGTAACTGTAGTTGCAAATACTAATCCTACAAAAGAGCATATATTGACTTTTACAGGTGATATCGAAGAAAAAAAATAATTAACTAACGGCTCATTACAAATAAATAAACATGAAATGCCCTTAAACAAAGGCTTTATAACAACCGGAAATATTAAAGGGCATAACATGTGACAAATTCTTATAACTAAAATAAAAACATGAAATCAATTAGAATTTATCTTACCTCCGTAATCGTTTTATTATACTTCTCTTCCTGTATGCCTCAAACAGGAGAAAAAGGAAAAGAAGCAAGCGGTGGGCTTGGCGGAATGACGTCTTTTATTTTCCCGGTATTAATTTTACTGGTATTCTGGATGTTCTTTATCCGTCCTCAAGCGAAAAGAGCTAAGAGCCAGAAAAAATTTATTGAAGATCTGGGCAAAGGAGAAAAAATCGTAACTATTGCCGGCATACATGGCACTATCAACAAAGTAAATGAAGATGGCACACTTAGTATTGAAGTAAGCCCTGGTAGTTATCTTAAGATTGAAAAAAGTGCAATCAGTATGGATTGGACTGCCGCTATCAATAAACCAGTAGCAGTTACTGGAGACAAGAAATAAAGAATTAAAAAAAATAATATTGAAAAGGAAACTCATAAGGTTTCCTTTTTTTATGTGTTTACATTATAACCGGTATTCTCCTTATAAAATACTTCACTAACTTTCCAGAACAATCAATTTAATCCTACTTCTTTATGCTTAAGATTGGTCTTACAGGCGGTATTGGCAGTGGAAAAACAACGGTGGCAAAAGTTTTTGAAACCCTTGGCATTCCTGTTTACTATGCAGATGCAGCAGCTAAAAGATTATTAAATACCAACGACACGGTGAAAGATGCTGTCATTAAACATTTTGGGCATGAGGTGTATAAGAACGGTGAGTTAGACAGAAAATATTTAGCAGGTATTGTATTTAATTCCAAAGAAAAACTGGAATTGCTAAACTCCCTCACCCACCCTGCCGTAATTGCTGATGCAGATGAATGGATGCAGCAACAAAAAGATGTTCCTTACATTATTAAAGAAGCAGCCCTTTTATTTGAAAGCGGTGCTGCTGCAAAACTTGATTATGTAATTGGAGTATATGCACCCCATCATGTCCGTGTAAAAAGAGTAATGGATAGAGACGGCCTATCAAAAGAGGATGTGGCAAAACGCATCAGCCGCCAACTGGATGAAGAAATAAAAATTAAACGTTGCGATTTTGTCATCACCAATAACAATAGAGAACTGATACTTCCCCAGGTATTAGACATGGATAAAAAATTAAGAGCCCTTGCAATGGAACAAGTGAAGGAGTAAAAATTATTTCAACTTTTCAAGAGCCTTCTTGATCCGCTTCCACCCTTCTTCAATTTTTTCCATGCTGTTGGCAAAAGAAAAACGTACACATTTTGGTTCCCCAAAAGCATCGCCCATTACACTGGATACATGTGCTGTATTTAAAAGATACATTGAAAGGTCTGCTGCATTGGTAATGGAAGTTTCACCATCCGTTTTGCCAAAGTAAAAACTCACATCCGGAAAAATATAAAAAGCTCCTTCCGGCTCGGGGCAAATAATACCTGGAATATCTTTTACAATTTCCATTACCCGTTGTCTTCTTCTTGCAAACTCTTCTTTCATGGCTATACTGGGTCGAAGATCTGCCGTAAGAGCAGTAACTGCAGCTTTCTGTGCAATAGAATTTGCACCACTGGTAAACTGACCCTGCACTTTTTCACAAGCCTTTGCTACTTCTGCATTGGCAGCAATGTACCCAAGTCTCCAGCCCGTCATTGCAAAACCTTTGCTTAAACCATTTACAATAATCACCCGGTCTTTTATTTCATCAAACTGCGCAATGCTCTGATGGATGCCTACAAAATTGATATACTCATATATTTCATCTGATAAAATATAAATAGCCGGATGCTTTTTAAAAACAGCAACCAATGATGCTAATTCTTCTTTGGTATAAACTGCACCACTTGGATTACAGGGCGATGAAAAAAGAAATAGCTTGCTATTGGGTGTAATAGCTTCTTCTAATTGCGCAGCGGTTATTTTAAAACCTTGCTCAGTAGTAGATTTTATTTCCACCACTTTGCCTCTTGCTATTTTTACCAGCTCACTATATGTTACCCAATATGGTGTTGGAATTATTACTTCATCATCTTCATCAACCAAAGCAAGCATTACATTAGCCAGGCTTTGCTTGGCACCGGTAGAGGTTACAATATTCTCTGGTTTATAATCAAGATCGTTATCTCTTTTTAATTTGGTGCAAACCGCCTCTCGCAAATCTAAAAAACCGGGCACCGGGGTATAATGACTCCAGTTATCATTGATTGCTTTTATTGCTGCATCTTTTATATGTTGTGGTGTATCAAAGTCGGGTTCACCAAGACTAAGATCAATAACATCAATTCCGTTTGCTCTTAATTCACGGCCGAGTTTGGCCATTTTCAATGTTTCTGGTTCATTAAATCGCTGCAAAAAAGAAGATAACTGCATGTCAGTTGATTTTGAAAAATGGGTTAATTAATAAGGAGCAGGCAGTCGCTAAATATGTGCCCGAAGATAAACGAATTCAATCGGAGTAGTTGATTGGTTGAGGAAAAAATTCAGCTTTTGTTTTCCTAACCTTTGTCTGTTCATATTCATAAATAAGCTGACCAAGATTTTTCATAAACGGTAGCCCAACTTCATTATACTCATATTTGTCATCATTAAAAATACCATCGCTGTTGCAATGAATGACGGCACTTAATAAAAATTCTGTTTTGGTGCTATAATCAATAAAATAAGCTCCGTCAATCAAATAGCCATAGGCATCCCCTACTTTATTAAATATCCGGATATTTTTTTGGACTTTATTTTTTTCTGAACCATAAAAAAGAAACTTTACATAAGTGTCCCAGTGATCTACTGTATCATAAACCGGCGACTTAGATTCTCTGGGCATCATACTCATATGCTTTTGTAGAAAAAAATAATCATCCGCAGTAAGATCAAATCGCATTTTACCAGGCACCCCATCCGGGAAAAGAATACTTTTTACAATACCATGCAATTCTATTAATGTAAAGCGATTCTTCATGGAGAAATCAAATGGCTCATTCACTAATTGTCCGCCCCGGTAAAACCCTTTTCCTTTTTTGGTGTTTCGTTTTGCATATTGCAGATTGCTTTTTTCAGTAGGCTTTTCATAAATAATTTTCCCGGAGTTATCAATAAAACGCATCGGGTTAGTGTGCCTGTTTTCTTCTTCATTAAGGCTTACTTCCAGCCGGTGAATGATCTGCACATCTTTATATCCCATTGCCTCCAGAGTATTATTAATATACTCCTGTCCTAAAAATTCATACAACCTGTTGAAGGCATCATTATCACTTACCAGCAATATTTTCTTTATGTAATGAGCAATGGTGGGTCTTCCATCTGCAGTGGAAGGATCATTATAAACAGCCGTTTGCTTATCACCACTCACCCCGGTAATCATGGTGGTATTCTTATCAAGTCCTTTAATATTTAATTCTTTCAATTTTTGTAATGCAAGTATAGCAACGGGAAGCTTGACCGTGGAGGCTGGATAAAAATATTCCTCGTTGTTGAGCCGGTAAGTATGATCTGTAAATTTCACTTTGCCCTTTTTTCCCCTTTCTATTTCTGTGTAAATGATCTGCACATTCATTTCACTCTTATTGGCCAGCATATCATTAAACAAGGGAGCTTTTTGTTTCATCAGGGTTTCCAGCAAATTATCAGGGGCATTTTTTTGAGCAGCGGTTGTCATACAGGTAGTTGTTATCAATACGAGAAAGGCTAAAATTTTTGAACCGGGAGAAATTTTCATAGATTTAAATTAGAAATAAAAATTAATATACTGCAAACCCCTTTTCTGAATAGGGATACATCAATGATTCAACTCTCAGCGATATTGTTTTCAGTTTTTCTCCCATTTCTTCTCTTTTCAGATGTGAATAACACTTGTTTTTTGACGATTGGTTGTAATGTGCCTAAAGTCCTGAAAGCCATTTGAAATTGTATCTAAAACCGGGTAAAAAGCGGCTGGAAATGCAGTTTCCTTTTACGGTGTAAAACCATATCTTTGCCGTCCTTTAAAAATCGTCTAATGCCTTACTTGCGGTGTTTAATATTGCAAGGTGGCTAAAAACTGTAAATCAATCATTGTATGCAACTGAAAGGTTTGGTTCGCTTTTTTACCGTTCTCCTGATAATCTATTCGCTTTATTTATTGTCTTTTACCTTTTTGGTAAAGCGGCATGAAAAGAAAATGGAAGCCAAGGCAAAAAGCTTTTTGAATTTAAATTATCCCGAGGCAAAAAAATACAGCAATGTGAATGATTTGCCGGATACGCTGAAGAATGTTTATAACAATCGCTTAAAAGAATTACTGGATAGCACAAAAGACGTAACCATTTCTTATGGTGTAAACGGCGCTATGAGTTACCAGGAAGCAAAAGGCGAAGAGTTAAATCTTGGACTTGACCTGCAAGGTGGTATGAACGTAACGTTGGAAGTGGAGATGAAAGAACTGCTTACCACATTAGCAAACAATACAAGAGATCCAAACTTTGCAGCGGCCATACAAAATGCCGATAGCAGCAAAGCTAATAGCGATGCAAATTTTATTACTCTTTTTATCAGGGAGTTTAAAAAAGTAAATCCTAACCGTCCGCTTAATACTTTATTTGCGGCTGCCAGTGGTGGAAAAATTGATCTTAATACTTCTGACAACGAGGTAGAAAATTATATCCGCAAAGAATCTAAAGAGGCATTTGATCTTACCTATAACAGGTTGGTAAGTCGTATCGACCAGTTTGGTGTGGCACAACCTAATATCAATTCTAATCCTGATAAAGGAACCATCGTAGTTGAACTGCCAGGTATTCAGGATAAAGAAAGAGTAAGAAAAAACTTACAGTCTTCCGCCAACTTACAATTCTGGGAAGTTTATAATCTTAGTGAAATTGCACAAGGTATAGACAGAGCAGATGCTGCTTTTTATGCATTGATGGGTGGAAAAGCAAAAGATACAACAACTAAACAACCGGGTGATACTGTACTGGGTGGTGATAAAAAACCTGATACAACTCTTGACGGAGCTACAAAAAAAGACACTAGCTTTAATGGGCAACAACCAAACCTTTCTAAAGAAGAAGAAGCAAAAAAACATTTAAGTTTTTACATCGGATTTAGTGTTGATGAAAGAGGTGGTGCCGTTGATAATGGTGTAATTGGTTATGTAAGATCAAAAGATTCTGCTTTAGTAAGAAAATATCTTGAATCGCCTGCCGTAAGAGTCAATTTTCCTGCGCAGCTCAGCTTTTTTTATGGAATGCCTGAATCTAATAAAGGAAAAAAGACATCTGATGTATTGCCTTTATATGCTATTAAAACATATCCAAATGGAAAAGCATTGCTCGAAGGTGATGCGATAACCGGTACTGGTGCCGACTATCAGCAAAATAACAAGGCAGAAATTACTATGCGGATGAATAGCACTGGTGCTAAAATTTGGGAAGACATGACCAGGGCAAACAAAGGAAGAGCTATTGCAATTGCCCTGGATAATGTTGTTTATTCTGCCCCTCGTGTTAATGATGTGATTGCAGGTGGTAGTTCCAGCATCACTGGAAATTTCACCATACAAGAAGCACAGGACTTAGCCAGCATTATTAAAATTGGTAAACTTCCTGCTCCTGCTAAAATTGTACAAGAGCAGCAGGTAGGTCCTACCCTCGGTCAAAAAGCATTGGAAGGTGGTGCCAAAGCATTTATCATTTCATTCATTGTTATCTTCCTGTTGATGTTGGTGTATTATAACACCAGCGGATGGGTAGCAAACATTGCCTTAATATTAAACCTTCTTTTCACAGTTGGTATACTTACCGGTTTAGGTGCATCATTAACAGCACCGGGTATAGCAGGTTTGGTATTAACCATCGGTATGGCTGTAGATACCAACGTAATCATATATGAACGTATCAAAGAAGAACTAAACCGTGGCAAAGGATATATTCCTGCCATTAACGAAGGTTATAAAAGATCTTTACCGCCGGTATTGGATGGTCACATCACTATTTTATTAACTGCAGTTATCCTTTTCTATTTTGGATTAGGTCCGGTAAAAGGATTTGCCACCACACAGATCATTGGTATTCTTCTTTCATTATTCTGCGGTATCCTGGTGAGCCGTTGGGTAACAGAATGGTTTACTAATAAGAATAAACACCTTGAATATTTTACCGGTATTTCCCGTCGCATTTTCCAGCATGCAAAATTCAAATTCATTGAATATCGTAAGGTTGCTTATGTTATATCTTTTGTAGTATTAGGATTAGGTATAGCTTCTATTTTCAATGGCTTTGATTATGGTGTGGAGTTTAACGGAGGTCGTAGCTACACTATTCAATTTCCACAAAGAGTAGATGTAGATCAAACAAGAGAAGATCTTACTGTTGCATTTGGAGAGAATCCGATCATCAAAACTATTGGTGATGATTCAAAGCTTGATATCACTACTTCGTATCTTATAAAAGATACCCGTAAAGAAGCAGACTCATTGGTAATTGGCAAATTGTATGAAGGACTGAAAGGTCATTTCCCGGCTAATTATACATTTGAGGAATTCAAATCACAGCAGGCAGAACAATCATCCAAAAAAGTATTGCCTACCATTTCTGATGACTTGAAGAAAGGTGCAATAAAGGCTACTCTCTTTGCCTTATTAGCCATCTTCCTTTATATATTGATCCGCTTCCGTGATTGGAGATATTCATTGGGTACTATTGTCGCATTGCTCCACGACGTATTCGTTACATTAATTGTATTCTCTTTTGCCCGTGCCATTGTACCATTCCCATTAGAAATAGATCAGCACTTTATTGCGGCCATATTAACAGTTATCGGTTTCTCTATGAATGATACGGTAATTGTATTTGACCGTATCCGTGAAGACAGCCGCATGATGCCTAATGCCCCAAGAGGTGAAGTGATCAACAGAGCCATTAATGAAACGCTTAGCCGTACTATCATGACATCGTTAACGGTATTCCTTACTGTCCTCATCCTCTTTTTAGTGGGTGGTGAAGTAACAAGAGGCTTTGCCTTTGCGATGTTGATTGGTGTTATCACTGGTACTTACTCTTCCATCTTCGTGGCTGCGCCGATATTGGTTGACCTTGGTGGTAAAAGACCGTTGGGCCGAAACACGATGCCTAAATTTGATTTTGATAAGACAAAGAAAGAGTCAAGCTCTACCAAGAGTTAAAATAAATTTCAACACATAATAATAAAGCCTCCAACTTGGAGGCTTTATTATTATCAAGATTTTTAACTGATTACTTTTTAAACTGCAAAGCTGGTTCCGCATCCACAAGTAGCACTTGCATTAGGATTTTTAAAAGTAAAGCCCCGGTTGTTCAATCCATCCTGCCAATCCACCTGCATACCTAGCAGATAAATTTCATGAGCTTTTTCCATAATGCAGGGAATATTATCTATTTCAAAATGATAATCGTTTTCTTTTACCTGGTCAAAACCCAGGATATAAGTCATACCAGAGCAACCACCACCCTTCACACCAAATCGTAATTTCTGATTGGTATCAAATCCTTCAACAGCCATCAGTCTTCTTATTTCTGTAATAGCACCTTCTGTTAAGCTAACAGGTATTGTTGTTGTTTCCATACTACAAAAGTAAAAAATATATTTCAGGGAAATAAGCATCACTTTTTCGAGTATGGGAATTTAACTTCATAAATAGATAAAACTACCGACTTCATATCCATGCCGTAATTCCTGATTTACCAACCCCCTTTCCTATTTTTGCCATATTCTAAAACCAAATTCATGGATTTAACCATCGCAAGTCTTATTGTTTCCGGATTAGCCATCGCATTAGCATTATTAGCTCTTCTTAAAAAACCAGCTACACCCATCGTATCTTCTAGTGATAAATTTGACAGCACTACGTTGCGGTTACAAGCTTATGAAAGATTAGTGTTGCTTACAGAAAGAATTGCATTACCTAATCTTATCAGCCGGCTTAACAGGCCTGGCATTTCTGCTGCAGAAATGAAACTGATATTAACAGAGAATATAAAACAGGAATTTGAATACAATAGTACACAGCAATTATATGTAACTCCTGTTAGCTGGGATGCCGTTCGGAATCTGAAAGAACAAAACATCCTGGTAGTAAATCAGGTAGCTGGTTCATTGCCTTTAGATGCTTCTGCAAATGATCTGAATAAAAAAATATTGGAGATTATAATGGCACAGCCAAATGGTGCACTGCATGAGCTGGTATTACAAGCCTTAAATTTTGAAGCAAAGAAATTAATGGTATGATAAAAAGCATCATCACCGCTTAATTCAATTATCATGAAAAAAGAAACCGACTCCGGAATTGATATAAAAAAAGTATATACCTCAGAAGATGTGCCTGCTGTAGATAATCTTCAACCAGGAGAATTTCCCTTTACCAGGGGTGTCCAACACGATATGTACCGGGGCAAATTATGGACAATGCGGCAGTACGCCGGCTTTTCAACAGCAGAAGAAAGCAATAAAAGATATCATTATTTATTATCGCAGGGAGTAAGTGGATTAAGTGTTGCTTTTGATTTGCCTACACAAATTGGATACGACAGTGACCATGCATTATCCGAAGGCGAAGTAGGTAAAGTAGGTGTAGCTATTGATTCTATCGAAGACATGCAGACTTTATTTCAAGGCATTAAACTGGAAGATGTAAGTACATCCATGACGATAAATGCAACTGGTTATATACTGCTGTCGCTATATGTAGCATTGGCAAAACAACAGGGAGCCGATCTAAAAAAAATAACTGGTACAATTCAAAATGATATTTTAAAAGAATATGCCGCAAGAGGCACTTATATTTATCCGCCTAAGCCATCAATGCGTATCATCACTGATATATTTGAATGGTGCAGCCATGAAGTACCCAAGTGGAATACGATTTCTATTTCCGGTTATCACATCCGTGAAGCCGGCAGTACCGCCGTACAGGAAATTGCTTTTACCCTTAGTAATGGAAAAGCATATGTAGAAGCGGCCATTAAAAAAGGATTGGACATCAATGTTTTTGGCAAACGTCTTTCTTTCTTTTTCAATGCACATAATAATTTGTTTGAAGAAGTAGCCAAGTTCAGAGCTGCCCGTAAAATGTGGGCTAAAATAATGAAAGACCTTGGTGCGACTGATCCTAAAGCAATGATGCTTCGCTTTCATACACAAACCGGTGGAAGTACATTGACTGCACAGCAACCATTAAATAATATTTCAAGAGTTACGATACAAACTTTAGCGGCAGTACTTGGCGGTACACAATCATTGCATACCAATGGATATGATGAAGCATTAAGTTTACCTACTGAAGAAGCTGCAAGAATTGCATTACGTACTCAACAGATTATAGCTTTTGAAAGTGGCGCAGCAGATACAGCTGATCCTTTGGCTGGTTCTTACTTTATTGAATCTCTTACTCATGAAGTAGAAGAAGCTGCCTGGAAACTAATTGAAAAAATTGATGCGATGGGTGGAAGTGTATCAGCCATAGAGCAAGGATTTATTCAGAATGAAATTGCCAAAAGTGCATATGAATACCAGCGGAATATTGAAAACAATTCTAAAATAATTGTGGGTGTAAACAAATTCCAGGTGGACAAAGAAGCACCTATCCCCGGTTTAAGAATAGATGATTCGATACGGCAGGTGCAGGCAGAAAAATTAAAGACATTACGGCATAACAGGGATCATGCTAAAGTAGATCAGTTGCTCCAGCTATTAAATGATAAAGCCAGCAGCGATGAAAACATAATGCCGGTTGTGCTAGAAGCGGTAGAAAATAAATGTACTCTTGGTGAAATTGCTGATACGTTGCGGGAAGTATATGGGGAGTATAAATAAATTTTTCTGCATAAAAAAGCTGGCCACATCGACCAGCTTTTTTTCATTTCGTTTCTTTATTACGTATTACATCTTTTTTATCATCACATTTCTATACCACACTGTATTACCATGATCTTGTAATGCGATCTTTCCTTTTTTATACGTACCGAAATCAGGCATTTTTGAAAACTTACTACCGGCAACCATTTTTTTCCAATTATCATCCCACATTGTAGTAGAGACTACATTCTCGCCATTCAAATAAAAATCAAGCTTTCCATTTACGCATTTTATTTCAGCCAGGTTCCATTCTCCATAAGGCTTAACTGTTTCTTTAGAACATGAAATAAGATCATACAAATCTCCAGCCTTGTGTTTTTCTATTTTTGAATCTGCATGACCCGCATTATCTAATACCTGCATCTCCGGGCCTGTCATCCACGGCCATTGGTATTTTGCAGTGTCTTCATGTATGTAAAATATAATTCCACTGTTTCCATCTTTTGCAATTTTCCATTCTAATTTCAAATGAAAATTTTCAAACTCTTCATCCGTTAAAATATCACCGCCATCTTTTATTTGCCAATTTTCTTTTACCGTGGTATCCAGGTAGAAAGTGCCATCCGCCACTTTCCATGCACTACCAACAGATGTTTGACCATACTTGTGCCAGCCTTTCATACTCTGTCCATCAAATAACAATTGCCAACCATCTGCTTTTTCTTTGTCTGATAAGCTATTCACCATCATTTCTGTTTTTGTTTTTGAAGTATCTGCTGTTGTTTCAGTTTTATCAGACTTACTACTGTTATTACAGGCAGAAATTGCGGCAGCAAAAATTAGACTACTAAGTATTTTAATCATTCCTATTTATTTTTTAAGTAATAAAATATAATTAACCATTGCTTCAGCATCTGCCTGTGATAAACTTGGATGTGGTGTCATTATTACTTGCCCCCATACACCACTTCCTCCTTTAATAACCTTACCAGCTAAATGAGCAACAATAGTATCAGGCATACCGCCATACTTATTTGCTACATCACGATATGAGGGGCCATTTAATTTTTCATCTATTTTATGACAGGTAAGACAATCACTGGAACCTACCAGACTAAGGCCTTTTACATAAACAGGATTATTGCTTAGGTCATTTGCTGGTTTTGTTTCAGTCTTTTCATCTGTTTTCACTTCTTCTTTTTTCCCATCACCAGATCCGCAGGCTGTAATCATAGCGGCCATAAAGGCAAGAATAAATATCTTCTTCATAAAAATTAATTTTTGGTAGTAATTAAAGCAGTTTTTTTAAATCCGTAACGAATATAAAACATTAACCTAAACCCAAGAGTGAACGATTACCTTTTTCATCCACGCCGCTGGCAGCAAAATCATCAAAAGCTTTATCCGTAACCCGGATAATATGCTTTTGAATAAATTCCGCACCTTCTCTGGCACCATCTTCCGGATGTTTTAGGCAGCACTCCCACTCCATCACTGCCCAGCCTGTATAATCATACTGTGTTAGTTTACTGAATATCGATTTAAAATCTACCTGTCCATCGCCGGGACTGCGGTAGCGACCAGCCCTATTGAGCCAACTTTGATAACCACCAAATGTTCCCTGCTTTCCTGTTGCATTAAACTCAGCATCTTTTACATGAAAAGCTTTTATTCTTTCATGATAAAAATCGATGTATTGTAAATAATTCAATTGCTGCAAAACAAAATGTGATGGATCGTATAACAAACATGCTCTTGGATGATTGTTTACTTCTTTCAAAAACATTTCATAAGTAATACCATCAAACAGATCTTCTCCCGGATGAATTTCATAACAAACATCCACTCCACATTCATCAAAATAATTCAATATCGGCATCCATCTTTTTCCTAACTCTTTAAAGCCTTCTTCCACCAAACCCGCAGGCCGCTGTGGCCATGGATGAAAAGTATGCCATAGTAATGAACCGCTAAAAGTAGCATGAGCATTCAACCCTAAATTTTGCGAAGCCTTGGCAGCATACTTTACCTGTTGCACGGCCCATTCCTGTCTTGCTTTTGGGTTGCCCCGTAAGTTTTCTGGAGCAAAGCCATCAAATAATAAATCATATGCAGGATGCACTGCCACCAATTGCCCTTGCAAATGTGTGGAGAGTTCTGTAATCTCTAAGCCGCTATCATTAACGATGCTTTTAATTTCATCAGCATAGGTTTTACTTTCCGCTGCTTTTTGCAAATCAATAAACCGATCATCTAAAGTTGGTATCTGCACACCTTTAAAACCTAATGCTTCTGCCCACAGGCAAATTGATTTCAGGTTGTTAAACGGAGCTTCATCACCAATAAACTGTGCAAGAAAAACTCCGGGGCCTTTGATTGTATTCATTGATAACTGAATATTGATTATTGTTTATTGAATATTTATTCATCACACATCAAACTTTGTCCATTTCATTTCACTCTGCCCACTTTTCACCACATTTTCAATAAAAGCCATTCCTCTAATTCCTTCTTCCACCGATGGAAAATCCAACCATTCTTCTTTTGGTTGTTCCCCATCTATTTTTGCTTTTAATGAAAGTGCAAAGTTTCTATATAAGTTCGCAAATGCTTCTAAGTAACCTTCCGGGTGACCGGCTGGGGTGCGGCAGTTATGACTTGCAAAAGAATTCAGATATCCCGAACCTGCCCGGTAAATTTCTGTCGGTTTGTCTAACCATTTTACTAATAATGTATTTGCATCTTCCTGTTTCCATTCTATACCACCTTTTTCCCCATACACTCTTATCTTAATATTATTTTCTTCGCCTGCTGCCACTTGTGTTGCCATCAGCACACCAGTAGCACCATTATTAAATTTTAAAAAAGCAGCTCCATCATCATCCAACATTCTTCCTTCTACAACTATGTTTAGATTAGCACACATTTCAGTTACCTGCAACCCCGTTACATACTCAGCAATATTAAATGCATGAGTACCTATATCACCCATAGAACCGGCGGCGCCGCTTTTCTTAGGATCTGTTCTCCATGATGCCTGTGCATTTCCTTTATTTTCTAAAAATGTACTTAACCAACCTTGTGGGTATTCAACAAACACTTTTCTAATTTTTCCAATTGCACCGGATTTCAAAAATTGTTTTGCCTGCTTCACCATTGGGTAGCCGGTGTACGTATGACAAAGCAACAATGTCAAACCAGTTGTTTTTACTTTTTCTTTCAATTGTTTAGCCTGTTCAAGAGAGAAAGTAATTGGCTTTTCTATTACCACATTAAAGCCTTTATCCAATGCCATCATCGCCGGTTCAAAGTGAGCAAAATTTGGAGTAACGATGGTAATAAAATCCAAACGATTGTTAGCCGGCATAGCAGCTTCCTTATCAAGCATTATTTTATAATCTGTATAAATTCTATCTTCCTGTAAGTATAACATCCGTCCTGACTCTACTGCTATTTCAGGATTAATACTAAGAGTGCCGGCTACTAATTCTATTTGTCCATCCATATTTAACGCAAGACGATGCACTGCACCGATGAAGGCGTCTTTTCCGCCGCCTATCATACCCATTCTAAGTTTTCTGTTTGTCATTTCAATCGTTTGTAATAATGTTGTTAATTAAAATGTGTTGATGAAACATAAATGTGTGTTTAAAAATAGTACATTTAGTTTTCTTAATTATTTTTTTTACTAACCGAGCTTCAAATTTGCCTGCATATGAAATCAACTGTCCGTATACAATTGTCCGCCATGATGTTTCTTAATTTCTTTGTTTGGGGCATCTGGTTTGTTACCATGGGAACTTATTTAACCAAAGGAAATATTGGAGCTACTGATGGGCAAAGCGGATTGGCCTATGGTACACAATGCATAGGAGCAATCGTTGCCCCTTTTATTGTAGGTATGATTGCTGATCGTTTTTTTGCAGCTCAAAAAATTCTCGGCGTTTTACATATTATAGGTGCTGGATTATTATACTATATAACAACACAAACTACTTTTGGCTCCTTCTATACATTGTTATTAATCTACATGATTATATACATGCCAACTTTAGCATTGGTAAATGCGATTGCCTTAAAACAGGTAACCAATGCTGAAAAACAATTCTCAGGTATAAGAGTATGGGGAACAATTGGATGGATTGTAGCCGGAGCTATCATAACATGGATGGCATGGGAGGAAAACCCGACTTCCTTAAGTATTACCTACAAAGTAGCTGCAATTGTTTCTTTAATCTTTGGTGTCTTTTGTTTTTTCCTTCCCGACACACCACCTCCAAAAGCAGGTAAAGATGTTTCTGTATCAGAAGTTCTAGGATTAGATGCTTTAAAAGTATTAAAGGATAAGAATTATTTAATTTTCTTTATTGCCTCCATTTTAATATGTATTCCTCTTGCTTTTTATTATGGGCAAACTAATGTCTTTCTAAATGAATCAAATATGTCGGGTGCTGCCTTTAAGCAAACCATGGGGCAAATGAGTGAAACTATTTTTCTGTTTTTAATGCCTTTGTTCTTTTTAAGATTTGGAATAAAACAAATGCTTCTAATTGGTATGCTTGCTTGGGTATTACGGTACGTTTTGTTTGCATATGGTGATACAGGTGCAAATATTTGGATGCTATATGCGGGCATTATTCTACATGGTGTTTGTTATGATTTCTTTTTTGTTACTGGTCAGATTTATACAGATCAAAAAGCTGGAGAAAGAGTTCGTTCTTCTGCTCAAGGACTAATAACATTGGCAACTTATGGAGTGGGTATGTACATTGGTTTCTGGTGGGCAGGAAAATATGCAGCAAAATATGCAATTATAGATGCAACTGGCAAAGTGGTAAATCATGAATGGAGGGAAATTTGGATATTCCCAGCTTTATTTGCTGCGGGAGTTGCTCTAATGTTCCTTGCTCTTTTCAAAAACGATAAAAAGAAATTACAAGCAGTTTAATTCATGCAAAGACGTTCCGCTATAAAAACTTTGGTGGCTGGCACTGCCGGTCTCGCATTTACTCAAAACATAAATGCTACTGACAGTTATGCATCTGCTGAACAATTAAAGTTGAAAGGCAATATCAATCATTCTGTTTGCCAATGGACCTATTCATTTCTTCCACTGGAGGAGTTGTGTACGGTAGCAAAAAAACTTGGGTTGAATGCTATTGATCTGCTGGCACCTAAGGATTGGCCTACTATAAAAGCACATAATATAACTTGCTCTATGTGCTATACCGCTGGAAAAATCAGTTTAACAGAAGGTTGGAATAACAAAGTAAATCATAGCTGGTTGCTTAAAGATTTTAATGAAGCTATTCCACTGGTTGCTGCAGCCGGTTATAAAAACCTGATCTGCTTTAGTGGCAACCGAAATGGTATGGATGATGAAACAGGTATGAAGAACTGTGCAGATGGTCTCAAACAAATAATGACATTGGCTGAAAAAAATAATGTCATCATCCAGATGGAATTATTCAACAGCAAAGTTGATCATAAAGATTATATGTGTGATAAAAGTGCCTGGGGTATTGAATTGTGTAAACGAATCGGGTCACCCAATTTCAAATTGCTGTATGATATTTATCACATGCAGATAAATGAAGGTGATGTGATTCGTACAATAAAAGATAATCATCAATACTTTGGTCATTATCATACGGCTGGTGTGCCGGGTAGAAATGAAATAGATGAAAGCCAGGAATTATTTTACCCTGCAATAATGAAAGCTATAGTGGCAACAGGATATAAAGGGTATGTGGCGCAGGAATTCATTCCTAGTGGTAAAGAACAAACAGATAAAGTGGCAGCGTTGAAAAAGGCGGTGAAAATTTGTGATGTGTGAACCCTGTCCCTAAAGGGAACTTAGATCATTGAACTTATTTGTATTAGAAATTTTTTTTAAAAGAATTTCGTTGCTTACCCCGAAGGGGTAAAATGCGAATAGCTCCGAGTGAAACCCGGAGTAAGTAATGGAAAATGATTTCAGAACCCCGGAGGGATTCAATAAAAGATGAATAGAATTACCGGACGATGAATAGTGCGACGCAACAGGTGTTGCCATGAAAAACAAAAGCTGGAATTAATAATAATTAATATAAAAACAAACCAAGGTTATGGCTGATAATGTTTATGACGCAATAGTAGTTGGCTCCGGCATTAGCGGAGGCTGGGCCGCCAAAGAGTTAACCGAAAAAGGCTTGAAAGTTTTGATGCTCGAAAGGGGCCGCAACATTGAGCACATCAAAGACTATGTAAATGCCACTAAAGACACCTGGGAGTTTCCTCATCGTGGTGGAAGAACACAGCAGATGATTCAGGATTACCCTGTTCTTAAAAGAGATTATCCATTAAATGAAGTGGTGTTAGACTATTGGGTAAAGGATAAAGAAAGTCCTTACACTGAAGTAAAACGTTTTGATTGGTTTCGTGGATATCATGTAGGAGGCCGTTCACTCATGTGGGGTCGCCAAAGCTATCGCTGGAACAAGTGGGATTTTGAAGCAAACGCAAAAGAAGGCATTGGTGTTGACTGGCCCATACGATATGAAGATGTAGCCCCTTGGTATAGTTATGCAGAAAAATTTGCAGGCATACAGGGCAGTAAAGATGGACTGGAAGTGTTGCCTGATGGTGATTTTATGCCAGCAATGGAACTCAACTGTGCAGAGAAAGAAGTAAAGAAAAGATTAGAAGCTTACTATAAAAATACAAGACACCTAATCATCGGTCGCAGTGCAAACATTACACAGCCCCATCATGATAGAACCAATTGCCAATACCGTGACAGATGCTGGAGAGGTTGTCCATTTGGTGCTTACTTCAGCACACAATCTGCTACATTACCTGCTGCCATGAAAACAGGTAATCTCACCCTTCGTCCTTTTTCTATCGTTACAAAAATTTTGTATGATAAGGATAAAAAAAGAGCAACTGGTGTGGAGGTATTGGATGCGGACACCAATCAGACTTACGAATTCAAATCGAAGATTGTTTTTGTTTGTGCTTCTGCATTAAATTCTTCCTGGGTATTGATGAACTCTGCCACTGATATCTGGCCCGATGGTTTGGGTAGCAGCAGTGGTGAGTTGGGACATAATGTGATGGATCACCATTTCCGCACCGGTGCACAAGGCACGGTAGAAGGATTTAGCGACAAGTATGAGTATGGCCGCAGACCAACCGGAACATACGTTCCTCGATTTAGAAATATTTATGATGACAAAAGAGATTATCTCCGTGGCTTTGGTTACCAGGGTGGTGCTGGCCGTGGACGTGGTGTGGATGTAGCAGAATTTACATTGGGTGCTTCACTTAAAGAATCAATGAGCATACCAAGTGACAACTGGAACATTAATTTTCTTGGCTTTGGTGAAATGTTACCTGACCATAGCAACAAGATTACTCTTGATAAAAATACCAAAGACAAATGGGGCTTGCCCGTTCTTTCTTTTGATGTGGAAATGAAGGAGAATGAAAAGAAGATGCGGATAGATATGGCCAACGATGCAAAAGAAATGCTCGAAGCTTCCGGAGTAAAAAATGTACAGACATACGACTGGGGTTATAATGTAGGCATGGGTATACATGAAATGGGAACTGCCCGCATGGGTAGGGATCCAAAAACATCTGTACTCAATGGCAACAACCAGGTATGGGATGCGCCGAATGTATTTGTAACCGATGGTGCCTGCATGACAAGTGCAAGCTGTGTAAACCCATCATTAACTTATATGGCATTAACAGCAAGAGCAGCAGACTTTGCAGTAAACGAATTGAAGAAACAAAATTTGTAAGCAAGCTGTAGTGCTACTAGCAGCTTCGTTGCGTCGTCCCGCCATGGGAGGGATACGTTCAGTTCTTTACTCAACATTAATTAAAAAATCTTTTGACTTAGCAATCTTTGCTTAGCCAAAAACAAAACGGAAAAATATGGATCGTCGAGAACTTTTAAAAATGATAGCCGTAGTTACCGGCGGCGTTGTAGTCGGTGGACAAGTATTTCTTTCAGGTTGCAAAACCGGTGCTAAAACCGAAGTTGGCTTTACCGCATCCAACATTGCTTTGTTGGATGAAGTAGGTGAAACAATTATCCCAGCCACTACTACACCCGGTGCCAAGGCAGCCAAGGTGGGTGAGTTTATGAAAGTAATGGTAAATGATTGCTATACCGCCAAAGAGCAAGAAACGTTCAACAATGGTATTGTTGCCCTGGAAGAAGCTTGCAAGAAAGCAACAAAGAAATCTTTTATGGAATGTACTCCACAAGAGCGACATGATTTTTTAGTAACTCTTGAAAAAGAAGCGAAAGACTATAACAAAAAAAGAGATGAAACTGATAAGCCATTACGGGAAGCAAATGAACAAAAGAACAGCACCATTTCCTGGAAAGACCAGAAAGAATTTGAAGGTGCACCGAGTCATTACTATACC
Organism: Chitinophagaceae bacterium; assembly: GCA_031397865.1. GTDB lineage: Bacteria > Bacteroidota > Bacteroidia > Chitinophagales > Chitinophagaceae > JJ008. Next base: position 38,208 of record JANNMN010000029.1, on the reverse strand, counting down.
ATGATGAAGCAGTTGACCTTGCTTGGATTCTTTACTTCTAAAACAGGAATGACAGAAACGCTTCGACATATAGCAGTACCCGGAAAATATGATGGTGCAGTGCCGTATGTAAAAGGTGAAAAAGCCTGGGCGGAGTAATATCATTACCTTAAAAAAAAATTACCATGAATCAAGATCGCAGAAAGTTTATTAAACTTACAGGTGGTGCTACAGCAGCCTACGCATTAAGCACCATGACGGGAATATCTTTATTATCTACTTGTAATGGTGGTGATAAAATAAAATCATTTGGATTACAACTATGGACATTGAGAGATTCAATAGGCAAAGATCCGAAGGGAATATTACAGCAGGTAGCATCGTATGGTTATTCCCATGTAGAAAGTTTTGAAGGGCAGCAAGGCATTTTTTGGGGAATGAAGAATACAGAATTTAAAAAGCATATTACCGACCTCGGTATGACGATGCACTCTGCTCATTTTGGAAGTGATAAAGATTTTGAAAAGAAAGCAGCCGAAGCAGGGGAAATTGGAATGAAATACCTCACCCTTGCCTGGGAAGGTCCCGGCAAAACCATTGAAGATTATAAAAAAATGGCGGCTGATTTTAATAAGAAAGGCGAAGTGTGTAAGAAAAATGGAATTCGTTTTGCTTTTCATAATCATGATTTTACTTTTCGTAAAATGGAAGGACAATTTGCGCAAGATGTATTGATGAATAATACAGATTCAAGTCTTGTTGATTATGAAATGGATATTTATTGGGTGGTAGCTGCTGGAGAAGATCCGGAAGCATGGTTTAAAAAATATCCAAATCGTTTCCGTCTTTCTCATGTGAAGGATATAGCAAAAAATCCCGGGACAGATAATGGGAAAAATTCTGTTGACCTTGGTACTGGCTCCATCAATTGGCCATCTGTTTTAAAAACTGCCAAAGCAAATGGTATGGAATATTTTATTGTAGAGCAGGAAGCTTATCCCAATGGTACTCCAATACAGGCAATACAAACGAATGCGGAGTATATGAAGAAGTTGAGGTTGTAAAATCGCTATGCTGAAATTGATTTTCTAGCCTCGGAGAGGCGTTATGTTAGTAGAATAAAACAGCTTTAAAGTTTTTAGAGTCTTATCGGGGCTAAATATTTTACATTTCGCCCCGATAAGACTCTTTTACATTTTTACTTTATTTCCTGAATTTTCATTTCTTTCATTTCAACTTTTTTTGCTGTATTTGGTTTAATTTTCTTTTTAGGAATTTGATCTATATAATCACCAATTTTATTTAAGCCAAACTCTTCATCAAGGAGTAATAAGATTTTATTAATTTTTCTTGCCTCTTCACTCTCCTTAAAATAAATATCGGGATTACTGTACCTAAATAGCCGATATGTTTTTTTAGTGGCAATTTCGACTGTTACACCCCACCCATCCGCAACATCCCCTGTATTCATCCCGGCAACTTTTTGTTCATCAGCCAGGATAAGTAAGTCTAACCTAAAAAGTTTTTCAATTAAATTATCCCATCCTGATTTTGGATTTTTATATTCTATCGTCCGTGTTGGGATATATTGTTTATACGATAACTGTAAGGGAAATGATTTGCCTTTGTATGTAGGATTTGCATAACTACTAACTTTAGAAATTTCTGCACTCCATTTTTTATCTTTATTAATTAAACTAACTAACCTTTCTTCAGTAAACGTACTTCCATACCAAATTCTTATTTGAATGGAATCAAATCCTTCGCCAAGGTATTGTAACCTCAAACTTGAATCATAGTATTTCTTTGATAACCAAAAATAACTAGCCACCTTTCCTTTGTAAATAGGAATATCGATTAAAAACTTATCAGTAGGGTTTAACTGAGCCACCCTTTCTGCTGACCTGTCTTTTTCTTTACAAGAGTGTAACGAGAGCAATAAGACTACTATTAGAATTGCAATAAAAGTTTTCATTGTTAGAAATTAATTCATCTAAAAAATTCACCAACATATTAAAACAAAGTCTGCACCCCATACGCCACTTTGGCTTCATGTTCAAGCAGCCATTTCTTTCTCCATAATCCACCGGCATAGCCAGTGAGATCTCTGTTACTTCCAATTACTCTATGGCATGGAATGATAATAGCAATATTATTCTTTCCATTTGCATTGGCTACTGCCCTGGTAGATTTTGGATCGCCGATTCTCTTTGCCAGATCCATATAACTTATAGTTTTTGCAAAAGGAATTAAAATAAGTTCACCCCATACACCTAGCTGAAAAGGGGTACCAGGTTGATGAAGTGGTAGTTCAAATTGCCTTCGTTGCCCATTAAAATATTGAATGAGTTGCTCCACACAATTGATCAGCATCGGTGGAAAATTCTTTTTCTTTCCTTCTGGTTTTTGCGAAGCATCATGAAAAGTTATTTCGCTGATATAATCATCCGTGCCGCTTATTTTTAATAAGCCAACTGGTGATTGATAATATGTTGAATAAGTATCAGCCAATTTTTTGCCCGTCCTTTAATTGTTTGCCGGGTTGCAATAAAATTACATCATTGTTTTCATCATACACTCCCAGCACCAGGCATTCGCTGATGAAATCGGCAATTTGCTTGGGCGGAAAATTTACCACCGCAATGATCTGGCGGTTTAGCAAATCTTCTCTGCTGTAATGAGCAGTTATCTGTGCCGATGATTTTTTTATCCCGATCTCATTACCAAAATCAATAATGAGTTGGTAAGCCGGTTTCCTGGCCTTTGGAAAATCCTTTACATCAATAATAGTTCCCGTTCGTATATCTATTTTGGCAAAATCGTCCCAGTTGATTGTCATCTTGCAATTTTAATGTAAACTTGATAAAAATTCTGCAATATGACTCCAGTAAAAAAAGGAAGCCAGATTTCAAGACGAAATTTTATCCGCAATACAGCTATTGTTGGCGGAACATTTTTTATAATCCCCCGTCATGTTTTAGGCCGGGGTTTCATTGCACCCAGTGATAAATTGAATATTGCCTCCATTGGTGTGGGAGGCAAAGGCTCCAGCGACATTGCGGAGTTTGCAAAAAGTCCGAAAGTAAATATTGTGGCTCTTTGTGATGTAGATGACAGGGAAGCAAAGAAAACCGTGGAGAAATATCCAAAAGCTCCTTACTATCATGACTTCAGAGAGATGCTGGATAAAGAAAAAAATAATATTGATGCAGTATCCATTTCAACTCCCGATCATACACATGCCGTGGCTACACTGGCAGCCATGCAACTGGGCAAACATGTGTACACACAGAAGCCACTCACTCATAGTATTTACGAAGCAAGAATATTAGCACAGGCTGCGAAAAAATATAAAGTGGTAACACAAATGGGCAACCAGGGCGGCTCCGGTGAAGGAGTAAGAAAAACCCAGGAAATGATTGAAGCCGGAATGATCGGTAAAGTAACGGAAGCACATGCATGGACAAACAGACCTGTATGGCCGCAAGGGATACCAACACCAACCGGAAAATTCGATATACCAAAAGAATTAAAATGGGATCTATGGCAAGGGCCGGCAAAAGCAGTAGAATATAATCCTGCATACCTTCCATTTAACTGGCGGGGTTGGTGGGCTTATGGCACCGGTGCATTAGGAGATATGGCTTGTCATGTAATGGATCCTATTTTCAGAATATTGCCAATTGATTATCCTGATTCTGCCGAGTGCAGTGTAGCCACCGTATGGAAAGAAATGTGGAATGATACACAAAACCTGGATGCCTGTCCCCCCTCTTCTATCATTCATTTAAATTTCCCCAAGAAGAATGGCAAAGGGAATATAAAAGTTTCGTGGTATGACGGTGGACTATTGCCACAACGGCCTGATGAATTAGGATCTGATGAAAAATTTGGCGATTGGAATGGCGGTGTATTATTTATTGGCAGCAAAGGAAAATTATTAGTGGATTGCTACAGTGAAAATCCAAGATTGCTGCCAACCAAACTAATGACAGAAAAAACAATGCCGAAGCAAAGGATCAAAAGAGTTCCTGAAGGGCATTATGTACAATGGGTGAATGCCTGTATTGAAGGATATGGAAAAGGTGTAACAAGTTCTCCGTTTGAATATGCAGGGCCATTTACTGAGGCAATATTAATGGGCAATCTTGCCATCAGAAGTTGGATGATGAAGAACCCCAAACTGAAAGGATGGGATGATAAATATCTTGGTCGTAAAAAACTTTTGTGGGATGCACAAAACATGAAGATCACCAACTTTGATGAAGCCAATCAATTTGTAAGAAGGGAATATAGAGATGGATGGAAGTTGGAGTTATGATAAATATCCATCAATGAACATAATGCATGAAGCCCTTTCGAGTTGAAAGGGCTTCATGCATATTAAACAATTCTTTTATCAAACATTCTCTATAACCATCGCAGAAGCTCCACCGCCACCATTGCAAATACCGGCTGCGCCATATTTTGCATTGTTATGTTTTAATACATTTATCAACGTAACAATTATTCTTGCACCACTGCAACCTAGCGGATGACCGAGTGATACTGCGCCACCATGCACATTTACTTTCGCAGCATCCAATTTCATCCTTTTAGTATTTTCAATACCTACCACTGCAAATGCTTCGTTGAGTTCCCAATAATTAATGTCTTCCATTTTTAATCCGGCCTTGCTTACTGCTTTTGGTACAGCAATAGATGGTGTGGTCGTAAACCATTCTGGTGCCTGCTCTGCATCGGCATAAGAAAGAATTTTTGCAATTGGTTTCAATCCAAGTTCATCTGCTTTTTCTTTACTCATTAATACTAATGCTGCTGCACCATCATTCATGGTAGATGCATTGGCAGCAGTCACCGTTCCATCTTTTGTAAAGGCAGGATTCAACGTTGATATCTTATCAAACTTTACATTGTAAGGTTCTTCATCTTTTGCAAATACAATGGGATCTCCTTTGCGTTGAGGAATTTCAACCGGCACTACTTCATTATCAAACAATCCTTTTTCCCAGGCGGCCTGGCTGCGTTTATAACTTTCAATGGCAAACTTATCCTGCTCTTCTCTGCTGATGCCACAAGTGCCTGCACACATTTCTGCTGCATTACCCATTGCTTTGCCATCATACACATCTGTCAATCCATCTTTGGCCAATCCATCTATCAAAGAAGTATTACCATATTTATTTCCCCATCTTACACTGTCTGCATAGAAAGGAACGTTGCTCATACTCTCCATCCCTCCTGCTATTACAATATCTGCATCGCCCAATGCAATACTTTGCGCAGCCTGAGCTATTGCCTTCATACCACTGGCACAAACTTTATTTACTGTTGTACAATTTACTTCGTTTGGTAAGCCTGCAAATTTTGCTGCTTGTCTTGCAGGTGCTTGTCCAAGGTTGGCCTGTATCACACATCCCATCAATACATCTTGCACCTGCTCTGCTTTTATTCCTGCTTTTTGCAAAGCACCTTTTATAGCAGCTGCACCCAACTGAGTGGCAGATAAACTTTTTAGTGATCCGCCAAAACTTCCCATGGGTGTACGAACTGCTGAAATGATATAAACTTCTTTCATGTTGTTTTATAAATTAAGGTGGCAAAGATAACGATTGTTAGTGTGATGATTAAGACACTTAGCGGATAAGAGTTAGGACTCCTTTCATTAACTGTTGGCCATTTTTAAAACTAATGGTGTAAACAAAAATGCCCGTAGGCTGAATTTCGCCATGTAAGGTTCCGTCCCAATTAACTTCCTGGCTGGTTACAGTATATACGATTTGCCCAAAACGATTATAGACGGAGACAGTAGCCCCTAAATCAGGATCGAGATAAGGTATTTTCCAACTATCATTTTTGCCATCATTGTTTGGAGTAAATGCCGTTGGAACAAATATTCCATCAACTACTTTTATTTTTACATAATCTTCATTGGTACAACCAAAAACAGAAGTAGCAGTAAGTTTATATTCAATATCAGCTATTGGTTTTGCAATAGGATTTAATATGGAATCATCACTCAGGTAATCTGGCGGCGACCATACATACACCGGCGATTCTCCTGTTACATTTCCTGCTAGTTGTATTGGATTTCCTTTTATCAATATTCTATCAGCACCTGCATTTACAATTGGATTAGCATGTACATTGATCATTAAAATATTGGACGACACCCTGCATATTTGCAATCCGATGTTTCCTGCTTCAGCTACAGAAAGTCTGTACCAATAATTACCAGCGGTAGTTGGTTGCCGTAAAAAAGTAAGACTATTAGCACCGGCCATATCTTTCCATATTCTACCAGAGTCTGTACTTACCTGCCATTGATAAACGGGATTGTTATAGCCTGGGGAAACGGCTCCATCAAAAGAAAAACTCAATTGATCGTTTATACATAAGTTTACGGTATCAGTACTACCCTGTATCACCGAAGTAATTTTAGGTCCGCATGGACGAAAAGTAATATCATCCAATGCAAGATCATTTCCTATTCCACCGGGAGCATTATTGGTGATACGAAGAACGATAGTGGGATTAACTGCTGCAGTGGTAAAGAAAAACCCATATTGATTCCACTCAGGTGATGGAGTAGCAACTATGCCACCTGTATTAAACTGATTTAATATTGTGCCGGAAGGAGTTTCCACTTTGAAAGTTAGATCAGGTTTGATACCCGTTGTTGATCTTAGTACATTCATTACCCAAGCAGCAAATTCATACGTAGTATTCGGGCAAAGGTTCGAAACAGTAGTTACAAAAAAATCTCCCGGGTTGAAAGAAGCATTCACTAACATAAAGGAACCATTACCAGTATGATCATTATTTACTGAATGCCACGAACTTCCAAAACAATTGGAACTGGAACTGGTAATAGTATAAAAGCCATCATTTGGACATTGATTGCCTGTATAAGTATATGCACTTGGCGGAGGAAAATTTAAATCGGGTGTATTAGAAGTTCCAAAATTTATATTGACAACAGGATCACCAAGGCTACCGGTACATAATTGAGCCTTTGCAAAAATGGATATTGATAAAACGGCAATCAGCAAAACGATTCGGGATGTTACAAAAAAATTGCCTCTCAAAATTCTTCTATATTAAAAATGTGAGCTAAATTATACCTTATAATTTTAAGAAGAAGTTATATAATTAACAGTGGTAACTTTAAATTAAAAATAATGGCAAGGTCACACCATCGAAAAAAACACAAAGAACACCTTCGTCAGTTTAAGCAAAGTCATGATGGTGCTTCTATACCTACAGCAGCAAGAAGTAAAGCCTCGGTTGTATTTGGAATTTTAGGGGCATTAATTGGGTTTGCCGTATGCTATTTTGCCACGGACGGATCTTTATTGTGGGCCTCTGCAGGCTTGGCAGCTGGAGGATTTGCCGGTTATTTTATTGGCAAGAATATTGACAAAGGAAAATGACCCAAATATGTTTAAAAACAAGGGTCAATAAGGTTAAACTTTTCGGCCTTGCAGACTTTCTTTATTACATTTGCATAAAATAATCTCTGATGAAAATTTTTGTAGCAGGTCTCCCTTACGACATGGATGATGCAGAATTGGAAGAATTTTTTGAAAAATTCGGAACCGTGTCTTCAGTGAAAGTAGCGATGGATAGAGAAACCGGAAAAAGCAAAGGCTTTGGTTTTGTGGAAATGCCCAACGACACTGAAGCAAGAGAAGCAATCGAAGGTTTGAATGATATTTCTTTAGGCAAAAAACCATTGGTAGTAAAAGAAGCTGAAGAAAAACCAAGTGGAGGCGGCGGTGGCGGCTTCCGTGGTGGAAGTGGTGGCGGTGGATACCGTGGTGGCAATAGCGGAGGCGGTGGCGGCGGATACCGTGGTGGTAGTAGTGGCGGCGGAGGTGGATATAATAAATCCAACGATAATAACCGGGATAGAAGAAATTACTGATTAGTAAGATAATATTAAAAAAGCCGTCCCGATGTAATTATCGGGACGGCTTTTTCATTTCGTGGTTTTCCAGAATCATTTATGCCTGCTCAAACTTTATCAATGTGCCTGAAGCACTATAAGTAGCCTCATACTTTATAGCACCTCTCATAAAATGTGCTTTCCAGGTGCCATCATTTCTTAATTTCCATTCATACACTACATCTGTTGTAAATCTTGCTCTGAATGCATCCAATACTATCTGTGGTACAGGATTAGTTAAGCAAATAACAGAATGAGATGATTGATGACCATTATCATCAAAAGAAGCGGAATGCCGCTGGCTGCTCTGATTAAACTGGCTGGTAAAACTGCTGCTACTGTTACGTTGCCATTCAATTTCTGTAGCACCGGAAAAATTAGCAGCCAATGCTGTTCTAGCTGCTTGTGGTACTGCCGATGCCGAAACCACAGTGGCGGTGCCGGAAGTATTGCCATTATCATCTATGGCAGATTTTGTACAAGAAGCTAAAAGGAAAAGACACAGGGCGGATGCAAGAATTTTGTTTTTCATACTATATTTTTTTCTTATTAAATGAATACAGGAATAAGTAAAAGCCGGAAACGGGGATGTAACCATCATCAATAAAAAAATGGGTGATACATTAAAAACAAAAAATGGCGCCTCCTGCCCTTTTTGTAAGTTTGGCAATAATTTATTCAAATGAAAAAATTTCTGGCAATAATTATCCCGCTACTTATTTGCATATCTGCCAATGCTGCCGATAAAGATTCAACCATTTATTATTCGCTTCCAGATAGTATAAAAGCTACTTCCTTTATGGCAGAAATAAATGTGCAGTCTGTTAATGATCGTAAAGAAGTATTTGCCGGCATTTCTACTGATATGGTAAAGTTGTCGCTGGAGGCGGATAAAAAGAAAAGAGAAATTGTTTTTGAATATCCTTCCACCGCTTCAGTAGTAGCTTCAGGAGTTAATGTAGAAACAGATGAGAAAGGAGAAATGGAATGGGACTATGATTGGTCGTTGAACGAGACTTATAAATTGATGGTACAGGTTGCCACAGACTCTGCCGCTAATTTTATGTTGTATTCTGGCTATTGCTGGTTACCAAAAGAAAATAAATGGAAACTGATCGGCACTTGTCGCATTAATGGGCAATGGAAAACAATTCAGCAACCTGGTTTCTTTTTTACCACCGGTAAAAAAAATCCTATACAAGCAACTGCAGAGCAGGTTTGGTGCCAGCGAATTAGAGGTTCCTGGAAAAATCTTGCCGGAGGAGAAGTAGTACCGCCAAAAGTAATGCTGGCCTCTCATATAGATAGCCTGCAACAATTTTCTATTGAAAAAGAAATAATTGAGAAAGCAATAGCAGCAGGCACAACAGATGTAAAAGAAAATGTGGAAGGTGTTTATTATGCTATGATGAAAGAAGGCAGCGGCAAAACAGTTTCTATAAAAGATGAGGTGACCATTTATTACAAAGGTTATTTGTTTAGCGATGGCACTATTTTCGACGAAACGAAAGACAAACCGGCTACGTTTCCATTGAACCGGTTGATAAGAGGCTGGCAAGTTGGTCTGCCTCTTTGCAAAGTGGGTGGAAAAATAAAACTGGTAATACCATCCGCCATGGCATATTCTATCCGAACGGCATCACCTAAAATTCCGCCAAACAGCATATTGGTTTTTGAAATTGAAGTGGTGGATGTAAAATCTTCCCAATAGAAAAATTTTTTTCTTTTATCTTGAAAAAACTTTTGTTGAACTTTATTGTTTCCTTACACAGTACAAAAAATTTATACAATGAAACTACTCAAAACACTTCCGTTACTAATGGCAATAACTGCCGCTTCAATAACTTCCTGTAACAATGATGATAAAAAAAAGGAGGCTGAAATTAAAGAACCAAAATTGAAAGAAGAAAATGTAACCTACTCCCCTGCTAATTCTGATAGTATGGTGCTGAATGGCTTTGTAGTATATGATGAAAATATAGAAGGCAAAAGACCTGCCGTATTAGTTGTGCATGAGTGGTGGGGAATGAATGACTATACAAAAATGAGGGCAAGAGAATTAGCGAAACTTGGTTACATCGCTATGGCGATAGACATGTATGGAAATGGAAAGCAGGCCGACAATCCAACGGATGCTGAAAAACTGGCTTCAGTTTATTACATGGATCCGGCAAAAGCAAAACCTGTATTCGAAGCCGCTTTAGCCAAAATAAACTCTTACCCGCAAACCGACGGTGCAAAAGTTGCTGCTATTGGATTTTGCTTTGGAGGTGCACAGGTAATTAATATGGCTAAAATGGGTGAAGACCTGAAAGGTGTTGTCAGCTTTCACGGCAATCTGAATGTAGTGCCGGCTGATAAAGCTCTGCTAAAAGCCCCAATTCTTGTTTGCCATGGCGGTGCAGATCCTTTTGTACCACAGGCGGAGGTTGATAAGTTTAAAAAGCAAATGGATTCAATTGGGGCTAATTATACGTTTAAGGTATATGAAGGCGCCACTCATGCTTTCACCAATCCAAATGCTACAGCAGTGGGTGAAAAATTCAATATTCCCATAAAGTATAATGCCGCTGCTGACACGGCTTCGTGGAAGGATATGAAGGAATTTTTCTCCAGAATATTTAAGTAACTCTCATTTTTAATATTTTGAAAAGCCGAATGGACAACCATTTGGCTTTTTTATTTATAATACTGAGTTCCTCATTTTCAGTATATTACCAAACGTATTGGCAATTATTAATTAGAATAATTATAATTTTGATCCAGTATTATTACGGATTTATCTCATGTATGATCGTAAAAACTACTTAGAAAAAATACTACAAAAAGCTATGTAGTCCAGAATTCAGTTTCTATTTTGTACTCCCGTTTGGACTAAAATCGGAAACCTTTGAAGAAAACACTTTTACCTTATTTACTGAGCTTTACTGTTTTTGCTGCCTGCACTAAAGACAGTTTTGAAACTCCTGATATGCAACCTGAAGAAGCTTGTTTGCCGCAAACCGGCAGACCTACCGGCATTTCTTATGCTAAGGATTCCGTGGTGGCTTATACCTGCACTTCTAAACATTGTGGCCTGTTACCGCTAAGCACCCGCAACTATTGGATATATGAGGATTCTATTTTCTCCCAAGGCGAATTTGCACAAGTAAAATTTGATACACTGCGATTTACCACTACCTGGAAATCTTTATCGGATGGCCTTGTATGGTGGGAAAGCAATATTTCTGTAGGTCTCCCTTCCCGTTTGTATGCTAATGATTCTGCTTTTTATAAAATACAGGAAAGAATGTTTACTCCCGGTTTTATAGATGCAAAAAAAGATTTTAGTTTATTCCCCGGCGATTCTCTCCGCTATCTTTCCAACTTTGATGATGTGGCAGCACATGGCCGTTCATTAAGAATTACCTCTCCGCTTAAAAGTCCTGCCGGAAGTTTTTCGGATTGCATTTATTTTGAAAAGAATGCCCGTAACTACCGCAAAGACCAGGTCTATTTTAAACCCGGTATTGGTGTTATAAAATATGTGCGGGAAGATGCGCAACCAGGTTCTCCCTCTTTAAAGTTGCAAAAGGTATCTACATTGGTGGCATACCATATTGAGTAACATTTTCTGTAACTTAAATTCTTACTAATTATCCGATACTCAAAATTTGAGTATGGTCGTGTAATGCGTATGCAAATAAAGTGATGTGCCAATGTCGAAACAATTAAAAGAAATACAAACTACTTTAAAACAAAAATCAATACCTGAAGCTATAGCAGCTTATAAAAAATTTGTACCCGGTAATGAAAAAATATATGGAGTAAGAACACCAGTGCTGAATGAAATGGCACAGCAATATAAAACTGGTGGGTTTGATTTGGTAAAAGAAATATGGAATGCCGGAGCATTAGAAGAAAAAATATTAGCTGCGAAGATGTTGGGGAAAATAGCAAAGAAAGATCCTGAACAATCGCTGAAGATGGTACAAGTGTTTGCAAAAAATATTGGTAATTGGGCCGTATGCGATACAATAGGTATGCAGAGCCTGAAACCCTTAATAAAAACTCACCAGCAGGAAATACTTGCATTAGCCAGGAAATATAATGACTCTACAGATTTTTGGCAACGCCGCCTATCGCTGGTATTAGTAGAATGGTACACCCGGATAAAGGAATTGCATCCCGAAATAAATAAACTGGTAGCTAATCTTGAAAGCGATGAAGAATATTATGTAAAGAAAGCCGTGGTATGGATAAGAAAAAATATGAGAAAGGGAAAATAATAATTCGCATCACTTTACTATTTCCACCGCCAGCTTTTCCAGCATGTAAGAATATTCTTTGCTGAAACTTCCCATATCAAGATTATTATAGTCAGAGCCATTTATTACTTCTTTTAAAAAACTATAAGCTTTTTTGGCCTGTGCTACAGAACTGAATAAAGAAACGAACCGGTGGTCCTCCTCAAAATCCTTCATACCAATTGCATGCTGATAAAATTTTACTGGCAGCATCACCCTTATCGGCATAAAATAAGAAGACTCCTCTGCTATTAAAGAAAAGTACCCGGAATAGTAAGTCATCATTTCAGACAACCGCTTTTTTATTTCATCATCCGTTTCTTCACGGGAAGGCACCTGCCGCCATGTATTTTTTCCGGGTTTAAATAAATCCTTTGCCTTACCGCTGCTTATTTTTTTCAAATGCCATGTTACTTCTATTCTTTCGCCATCAGCATTTATAACTTCAGTTAGCTTTAATAAATCTTTTTCAATTCCTGCAATGGTTGCTTTAAAATTGTCAAACCCCTTACCTGCTTTATTTACAACCACCATAGTTTCATCCATAATTGCCCATTGGCCAGTCAGCATTGTACTATCCCATTGTATAAAAGTGCCATCTTCCATAAAGCTTATCAGCTTTACTCCTTTTAGTGTTACTATCGAATCCTGAATGGCGGCATAAATTTTTCGCTGCCTTTCATTTTTTAAATCTTCATCAGGATATACTATAAAATAATCTCCTTCAATTTTTGAATGAATAGATTTTTCTGATTGACAGGAAAATTGTGCAACAATGATAAAAAGCAGGAAGTACCGCATCTTACAAATATAAAAGTCTCCGGCTATATACCGGAGACCTTATACAATTCCAGGAAAGGTTAATGGTTAAGGTAATATTATTATCCGCTGACTGTTTCCATTATTCCATGATAGCAATGCCTTATTATCACAATTGCCATTGTTTGGAAATCCAAAATCAAGTTTCAATACACGGTCATTAATTTTAATTTTCAATGTTCCTTCACTTATCCAATGACAGTTTACTTTTTTGATAAGCGGATCTTCTGTATTTACATGTACAGTGGTACCATTTCTGAAAACAGTTTTTGAACGACCAACAATTTGATAAACATCATCCCGTACAATTCCTGTAAGCATTCCGGCTATCTGCTTCACATTCTTTTTTCCTTCATAAGTGTAGCCTCTGCCACCGGGGAATGTTACTTTACCATCCACTACTTCTATGCTCCACTGGTGCACAGGCGGGTCTGATAGATTCTTAAATATTTTTGTACCTTCTATATGTACATTATTTACATAGTAACGTACAAAAGTGAGAGTAACAACAGAACCTGGTCTGCGAACGGGGCCTGTAAAATGAAGAACTAATTTCCCGCTTCTTACTTTTCCATCTCTGCCAAGGCAACTATCGCCAAAATTAATGGTAACTGTCTTTGGATAAGTGCTGTCGTTTGGAGTAACGGTAATGGTAGCACAATCACCAATTCTTTCCCGTAGTTCCAAAAAGCGAGGCAAGTAAATTCGGCCTTGGAAATTGGTGCGGCCTTCTACACCAAATCCACCAGCATTACCTTCTTCTTCTGCGGCAGTAAGAGTAATATCATCCGCATCATCAAAGCTGGCCTCAGCTCTTGCAGACTCATCAGAGTAAGCAGCGGCTTCCTCTTCTGTTACCGTGGCAGCATTAAAACTATTTTCCTTTTGACAGGAAGCAAAAACAAATACTGCAAAAATTACTGCCATCGCAGTAAACATCTTGTTGTGTGATAAAATTTTCATGGCTATACTTTTAGGGTTTCAAAATCATTAACGCAAGTTTGGAAGTGGTTGAAACAAGAAAGTTTAAAGACCAATAAAATAATTTATTTTTCCAGCTTATATGAAGAGTATCATACTATATATAAAGCAATACATGCTTTCAATCAATAAGAAAGCCTTGGTAATGATTACACTCATTACTGCCCTATTGGTTTTCGTCAATTATTATTTTGGTCTGGATGAGGTTATCAGAAAAAATAATTCCTTCTATATTAAACTAATGGCATGGTATGCAGTCTTCCTTATTGCCTTTGCTTTTCCTTACCTGGTTATTTACCTAACCGGCAAAGCAGCCAAAGTGAAGAATATTTATTTCTTGCTCTTATTATTTTTTGCTCCTATTATTTTCGCCTTAAAAATATCTCTTCGGTTCAATTTTCAATTGACCAATAGTTATCTATGGAATAATTATTGGGATCATATTATTTACTGGCCCCTTCTATTTTTAATTACTGTCTCTATATTATACATCACCTGGAGAATAGCAGACAGACAACAACCTTTTTATGGAATAACTTTAAATGGGGTTAATTGGAAACCATACTGGTTGATGTTGCTCATTATGATTCCATTGATTAGTCTTGCCTCCACACAACCAGATTTCCTGGCTATATATCCAAAACTACAATCCATCACCGGCATGAATAGTGATGCTGGTATTAGTTGGTGGCATATTTTATTATATGAACTTGCTTATGGTTCTGATTTTATTACCATTGAATTATTCTTTCGTGGCTTCCTTGTTCTCGCATTTATTAAATGGGCGGGCAAAGATGCTATATTACCGATGGCTTGTTTTTATTGTACCATACATTTTGGAAAACCCTTGGGAGAATGTATCAGTTCTTACTTCGGGGGGATATTACTTGGCATTGTAGTGTATAATACCAGGTCAATCTTTGGTGGCTTATTAGTTCATCTCGGTATCGCCTGGATGATGGAAGTAGGTGGGTATATTGGTCACTTATTTAAATAGTCCATTCATCATGAATAACTCCTGCTAAATAATACTTACCGTCTTTCATTTTAAATACAAGCCGTAAACTTCGCCAATCCATGCCGCCATACTTTTTATCAAATCCAGAAAAATGGCTTTCGGAAAAATCGCAATTGGAATAAACTTCCAGCAAATTATTCAAGGTATTTCCACCTCCGATAAATTCATTAACTTTTATTTTTTCCGGATTCAAAAAATCAACATCATACACAAAATCAGTAACGTATTCATTCAATGTTTTGTTTATGGCTTCATTACTACCATCGTTAGTACCCCATAATACATTTACTTGTTTTGAAAAATCAGCCTGACTTTTTATCCAATCTGGCTTCACCACTTTGTCGTTTGCTAGTTGAATGAATGCATAGGGAGAAAATCTTACTCCCTCTTCCGGATGAATCAATAAGGACAGCGACACATAGTTTTTATTTTTAAATGCGGTAAGCACCTCTTTAGTTATTGCCATCAAGAGAGAGTCTTTATTGATGGCAACAGGCTTAGCAACCAAATTACTATCCAGAGAAGAAATTTGTTCACTCTTTTTGCGGGTAGAATTATTATTACATCCTGTAAAGAAAATAACAATGACTATAACTAAAGGCAAACGCATAGTGAAACATTAAGAAATAAAAAAGCTACAAGCCGTAAGCCGGATTCTGTCGTGGGCTATCATTTATCTGTCCCGATAGTTACCTATCGGGATCAAGCTGCCTACCCTTCCCGATAAATCCTGAGATCATAGTAAACGAGCCGTTTACCTTGTTGGGCAGTTGAAAAAAATCAACGGCTTACAAATCGGGATATATGTGGCATTTCAGCATGCAAGGTTTACCCGCAATTAATGTTACCATTAAAAGCCGTAGGCTCTTACCCTACGTTTTCACCTTTGTCCGCCTTTCGACGGATAGTTATTTTCTGTGGCACTTTCTCTTTCCAGATTTTCATCCGGAAGCCGGCTATTCACCGGTGCATTGCTCTGTGCTGTCCGGACTTTCCTCCTCCTAAATAAATAAGAAGCGATAGCCTGGCTTGTAGCTGCAGCAAAAGTAATTTTTTTATTTGGCGTTTTGCCATCTTACATTTGCGGAAGTATCTCTATTATTACCCAAGCAAGCAAAAACACATGACGCATAAAGTACTAATTTTTGATGATGACAAGGATATTCTTGAATTATGTTCAATCATTCTTCGCAGAAATGGATTTGAAACTGTGGGAGAATCCAATAGTAAAAATGTTTTAGAAAAAATAAGAGAAGTAGACCCTCATGTGATTTTAATGGACAACTGGATTCCGGGCTTGGGTGGTGTAGAAGCAACGCAGCTTATAAAAAATACGAATGATACGAAACACATACCCGTCATTCTTTTTAGTGCCAACAATAATATAGAATTGATTGCAAAGGAGGCTCATGCAGATTATTATTTGAAAAAGCCATTTGATATCGCCACTTTAAATATGCTGATTGGAAAGGCCGTAAATAAAAGCTGACTCTACTTATAAGCTCTTGCTGTCTTGCTTTGCGAAACTTCCAGTTTCGCATTTATATTCTTTCGCCTCTGACGAATCAATACTGAAAGAAAATCTCCGTAGCTCCATATCCAAACCTTGCATCATACTGATTCACAAAAGACTTTACTTCCCTCTTCAATCGAAGTTTATTATGTATCTCATCCCGCAGCACACCTTCCCCCACTCCATGTATCACAATTAATGAATGCTGATGATGGGCAATAGCCAGTTGGTAATACTTTTCAAATATTTTTAGTTGTAATCCGACTATTTCATAATTGCTCATTCTACGGTAATCGTCAGTAAGTTTTTCTATATGCAAATCTATTACGCTACGGGCAGGCTCGAGGTGCTGCCTTGCTTTCGAAGCTTCATATATTTTATAGCCTTTCCCAGATAATTTATCCATTGCAATGGTGTTGTCAAATTCCTTGTCAGGATATTTTTCAAATAAAAAATGTGTAAAAGTGGCTAGGTTCTTTTGCTTCAGCTCTTCGATTTTAGCAAAAAGTTGTTTGGGTTTTAGTTTTACCGATGATTCAAAGTGGTCCGCTTTCTTTTTATCTGGTTCTACCAAAGAAAAATCAAATTCAAAAGAGGGGCTGTCATTCAGGTCAGCAAAATCAACATCATGCAGGTAAAAATCTTCAAAGGGATGAATAGTATTTTTTAATTCAAAATCCGGTTTGCCAAAATAATGAAGCTTATATATAAAGTTGTACGGAGTTTCTGTTCTGTTTATTAAATGAATTTTAAGTTCTTCCACCACTACATCGCCAAACTCATCTGTATCCATAACAGGAAGAAAGGTGAGCCACACACCATCTTCTACCCTTTTTTCTTTTGATGGTTTTTCTTTCTTTACATCATCCACAAACTGCTTTTCTTTTTTTACAGGAAACATTTTCTTTTCAGTAAATCTTTTGAAATAAGGAAAATCCACCTGGTCCATATATACCGGAAAGGAAACCCCTTTTACATCTACCATCAGCATTTTATCATTGATGATATCTACTACTTTTCCTTCCTCATTGGAATGGAGGATTAAAACTATATCGCCTAATTGATACTTCATACTACAAAAATAAGTATGCCACAGCTTATAACCGTGGCATACATGTTGAGCACACAAATACTTTATGCGGGAGGATTAGCCAACCTGCTTTTTTTATACCCGTATAGAAAGTAAATAATTAGTCCCAATAAAAGCCACCCACCAAACCATAACCAGTTATTCAGCGTCATACCCGTTAATAAATAAAGACAAGTGCTTACACCCATAAGAGGTATCAGAGAATAATTTTTAATAAAAGCCAGAACTGATAACCCAATCATTAGCAACCAAAAAATAACCAGCGACACTTTCGCTGTTCTGCTTTGAGTTGTATCATTATTTTCAACAAAATCATTGGCCACTGTAACTTTTTCACTTGGTGAAGCAGCATCATTAACTCCAGCAGAAAATTTAATGAATAAGGAGTCAGATTCTGTATTTGATGAAATGTGTTGGCTGAGATTCTGGGCTATTGTGGCGGTATCTGCATTCTTAGAGTGAATTATGGATGCTATTGCGTCAACCTTTCGTTCTGTAGAAAAGTCAATTTTATCTTGAAAATATCCTTTAGACAATACGGCCAACAAAATAATCGCAGAAATTATTATAGCCGGGAAAATAAATTTCCCATTGATATAAGGCATACTAAATCTGCCTGGCACTTTTTCTTTCCGTGGCAATAAAAGCACACCGCCACAAACCAATACGAATGCAAATAAGGTAGCTATACTGGTAAAATCTAATACAAATGTTTTGTCTGTAAATAAGATTGGAATACCCACCACTAAACCGGTTACGATAGTTGCAAAAGATGGTGTTTTAAATTTTGAATGAATTTTTTGAAATGCTGGAGGCATTAAGCCATCACGGCTCATACTCATCCACATTCTGGGCTGCCCCATTTGGAAAACAAGCAGTACACTTGTCATAGCAACTACAGCACAGATTGATACAAGTACTTGCATCCAACCTATATCAAGATTATCTTTCTCAAAAATAAATGCCAGCGGATCTCCTACTCCATCAAACTTTCTATAATTAACTGCTCCTGTTAAAACTAAAGTAAGCAAGATGTATACGATAGTACATACAACTAATGAAAGAATCATGGCTCTCGGCAAATCTCTTTGTGGATTTTTACTTTCTTCTGCTAATACACTTACTGCATCAAAACCAATGTATGCAAAGAAGACACCGCTTACTGCCATCATCACCCCACCAAATCCATTTGGCATAAATGATTTAACACCTTCATCATCGGCAGGTGTCCAGTTAAATGTCAACCCATTTGAAAAAACAAGGTATCCTCCAATAATTATTATTAAAGCAACGATAGCAAGTTTTAAAACTACCATGGCATTACTGAAATTCCGGCTTTCCTTTATTCCTCGATAAACCAAATAAGTTATTAGTAAATTAATTATTAACGCAGGTAAATCAAATATGATTCGAAGGTTACCAAGAAGAGGAGCTGTATTCCATGCATTTAACAATTCTGAATTAGAACTTCCTTCTGCAACGGCTTTTTGTGCTTCTCGATAACTACAGGTAAGATATTCAGGAATGTTGATGTGTAGTTTACTAAGGAACGAAGTAAAATAATCACTCCAGCTAAAGGCTACGTAAATATTACCTATTGAATATTCCATAATTAATGCCCAGCCAATGATCCAGGCAAATAATTCCCCAAAACTTGCATAGGCATAAGTGTAAGCACTTCCGGCAACAGGAATTCTGCTGGCAAATTCCGAATAACAAAAGGCAGTAAAAGCACAAGCTATTCCAGTTATTATAAAGAGTATAACAACACCGGGGCCGCCATTGAAAACTGCTCCACCAAGACTGCTGAAACTACCTGCCCCAATTATGGCTGCAATACCAAAAAAAGTAAGATCTCTTACCGTTAGAACCCTTTTCAATCCATGACTATGGATATCATCACCGGGAAGGTCAACATCTTTTATTATTTTATCTATAGGTTTTCGACGGAAAAGTTGATTTGCCATTTCAGTTGTTTTTGGTCAGGTTAAAATAGGTAAAAAATTGCAAGTGGGGAACTATGTTTGCTCACAAATCAATGTTCCCTTTTTATTAGAAATTGTGCCAGCTCTTTTAAAGGTTCTTTTCTTTTTGATAGCACCGCAATATCCTCCAGATGAGATAATGCTTCGTCAAGATATTTATTCTTTAATTCCAAAGCCCACTCATCTACTTTACAATCTTTGTAGATGGTCAATACTTTTTCAATCTTATTGCTATCTTCGGTTTTAAGTAGCTGTTGCAATTCTTTTTGCTGTGTGGCTGAGGTGGATTCCAAAGCATGCAATAATAAAAATGTTTTTTTATTGGCCAAAATATCGCCGCCTACCTGTTTACCAAATTTTTTCGGATCGCCAAATGCATCGAGGTAATCATCCTGCACCTGGAAGGCAATGCCCAATTTTCTGCCAAATTCATATAGCAGATTTTGATTTCTTTCTCCTGCACCACCAATAATGGCACCGGTTTGTAAACTTGCAGCCAATGCTACCGACGTTTTTAACTCGATCATTTTTAGATACTCGGGCAATTGCACATTATCCATTTTTTCAAAATCCATATCCATCTGCTGCCCTTCGCAAACTTCTTTTGCAGTTCTGTTGAATAATAATAAAATTGATTGCAGGTAATCAATACTAATCTTATTCAATTCTTCATAAGCGGTTACCAGCATTACATCACCCGCCAGTAATGCGGTGCTATCGCCGTATTTTGTATGCACTGTTTCCATACCACGACGTAATGGTGCTTTGTCCATTATATCATCATGTATCAGGGTAAAGTTGTGAAATAGTTCAATTGCCGTACCTACATGCCAGGCATCTTGTTTTATTTCATCAAAGAGTTCATTGCCCATCAGGCATAGTACTGGTCTGATCCTTTTACCCCCCAACTTTAAAAAATATTCGTTGGGATCATACAATGAAGCCGGCTCCTGGGGAAAATGACGACGATCAAAGTGCAACGCAAATTTTTGAGAAAGCAGTTCGAATGATTGCATAGTTTTTGGAGTTTCACACAGAGGACACAGAGTTCGCTGAGGTTTAATAATTATTTACTATTCTAGAAAATCATTTTTTCTTTTTCCCCTTTTCCTTAATGACTTTTTCTTCCTTCATCTCTCCTGCTACTACCCACTCATAATCCAATTGTCTTTTGGTCAGGTTAGCTGCTACTACTTTTATCCAGACCTTGTCTCCCATCCTGAATTTTTTTCCACTCCGTTGTCCTACCAGGCAGTAATCGCTTTCTACATGACGAAATTCATCAAAATCAAATAAACTATTAATACTTATCAATCCTTCACACTTATGTTCTATGGTTTCTACCCAAAAACCAAATGATGCTACACCGCTTATCACTCCTTCAAATTCTTCGCCCAAATAATTTTTCATGAACTGCACCTGCTTGTATTTATTGGAAGCTCTTTCTGCTTCCATAGCAGCCCTTTCTCTTTCGCTGGTATGTTTACATTTTTCTTCCAGCTTTTTATCCGGAACTATTTTATTATTCAGTATATCAAATAAAATTCTATGCACCTGCACATCCGGGTAGCGGCGAATTGGCGAAGTGAAATGACAGTAATGTTCAAAACCCAATCCATAATGACCAATATTTTCTGTAGTGTATTTGGCCTTCGACATTGTTCGTATGCCTAATTGCTCCAACACATGCTGCTCAGGTTTTCCATGTGCATCTTTTAGTAATTGATTAAAGGATACTGCAATGGCTTCTGGTGATGATGTATCGAATTTGTGGCCAAACTTTTTTGCAAATGCCGCAAATGGAAGCAGCTTTGCTTCATCCGGATCATCATGTGTTCTGTAAGGAAATGGCAATGGCTTAGTCCCTATTTTTATTTTAGAAACATTTTCTGCCACCGTTCTATTGGCGAGCAACATAAATTCTTCTATTAGCTGATGAGCTTCTTTGCTTTCCTTTAGCATAATGCCGATGGGATCTCCTTTCTCATCCAACTTAAATCTTACTTCCTGCGAAGAGAAATTAATTGCTCCTGCATTAAATCTTTTTTTCCTGAACTTCTGGGCAAGATCATTAAGAATTAAAATTTCTTCTGCATAGAGACCAGCTTTCTCTTCAATAATGGCCTGCACTTCTTCGTAGGTGTAGCGATGATTGGAATGTATCACTGTTTTGCCCAGCCAATATTGTTTTACATCACCCTTTGGTGTTAACTGGAATATTGCCGAAAAAGTAAGCTTGTCTTCATTTGGCCTTAATGAGCACAATACATTTGAAATATGCTCTGGCAACATTGGATTAACTCTATCAGGCAGATAAACTGAAGTAGCTCTTTCATAAGCATCCTTATCCAAAGCAGTGTCTGTTTCTACATAATGGCTCACATCAGCAATATGGATACCTATTTCAAAGTTTCCATTTTTTAATGTGCGGAATGAAATGGCATCATCAAAATCTTTTGCATCGGCCGGATCAATAGTGATGGTGAAAATTTCCCGCAGGTCTTTTCGTTTTTTTATTTCTTCTGTAGAAATTGTGTCGCCAATCCTTGCGGCCACTTCTAATGCATCATCTGAAAACTGAAGTGGGAAACCTGCTTCCAGCAAAATTTCTTTCATAGCAGCATCATTCGTATTTTCTGTATCCATTATACTTACTACTTCACCCACAGGACGTTTTCCATCATTCTCCCATTGCAACAATTTCACAACAACTCTGTCATTATCTTTTGCTCCGTTAATGTTTGACAAAGGAATAAAAATATCCGGCATAGGCTTATCCATTGCTGCAATAAAAAAAGCAAAGCCTTTATTCATTTGCAGGGTGCCGATAAATTCTGAACGTTTTCGTTGCAAAACTTCTTTCACTATTCCCTGCATTCGTCGTCCACCACTTTTCATTTCATTAATGGTCACCCGTACTATATCGCCATGTAAGGCTGTATTAAAATCCGAAGGCCGGATGATAATATCAACTTCCATTCCTTCTATTTTTACAAATCCCATTCCTGAACGGGTAATATCCATCGTCCCCTTTAATATTTTGCCGGGTGATGGTCCTTGTTTCTCTTTGTGCTTTTTCTTTTTTGAATTCTTTCTTCCCATGATAAGGTTTTATATTCTTTGTTTAAAGTTCTGAATAAAATCAATAACCTCCCGGTTAAATTCATTTCCTTCTTCAAAAAGAAAATGATGCCGGACAGGAATTACGTATAAAGGTAAATCCACAATATCCGCATTAAACTTAGCCAGCCTTACTGCATCTTTTTCAGTGGTCAGTATTATTTTATTAGTTGATTGAATTGCTTCAAATTTTTGTTTTATTTCTTTTAGATCATCAATGGTAAAAATATGATGATCCGCATACTGTATCATTTGGTAACTATTGCTATGCTCTTCCAATAATCTTTTTAAGGGCCTTGGATTTGCAATGCCTGTCACCAACAAAACTTCTGTAGCAGCATCCAGTTGATACTTTTCATTACTTATCAACTGATAAAGTTGCCCGTACTCAATAGCTGTAAAAAATATTTTTTGTTGCTTGCCAGGATTTATTTCTTTCACCAGCTTTTCTTTGTCCTCAATTGTCAGGCCGGGTTTGCATTTTGTTACAATAATAATCTCAGCTCTTTTATAACTGCTTTTTACATCTCTTAAATCACCGGTGGGCAAATAAAAATCACGGGTAAAAAGATTGTTATACTCTGTCAATACAATATTAAGACCAGCTTTTACTTGTCTATGCTGAAAGGCATCATCTAAAATAATGGCCTGCGTATCTGGCTTATCATGCAAGAGTTGCGGTATTGCCAGTAGCCTTTCCTCTCCCACTGCTATCGGCACATCCGGAAATTTTAGATGAAACTGCATCGGCTCATCACCAATATCCAATGCAGTGGTATTTATATTTGCCAATGCATAGCCTTTTGTTTTTCTTTTATATCCCCGGCTAAGTGTGGCTACTTTAAATCTATCTTTTAATGTTTGCACCAGGTATTCCACCATCGGTGATTTGCCTGTACCTCCTACAGAAAGATTACCCACACAAATTAACGGCAACCCAAAACTGGTAGATTTAAAAATATTTTTATTATACAGCCAGTTTCGGATGCTGATTCCCATCCAATACAAAAAGGAAAATGGTAATAAAAGTATGCGGAATGATTTCAGAAAAAAATTAGAAAACATAAACTTTTTGCGGAGTGATACAATAGTTTAAAGGTAAGTCAAAATCATGTTTTTCAGGTATTTCATCTATAGGTTTAAAATAACTGAAGCCTATCTTTATACAATCTTCCCGGCAGGAAGCAAGATACTTATCATAAAATCCTTTACCATAGCCAAGCCGGTATCCATTTGTATCAAAAGCAAGTAATGGCACAAGCACCATATTTATTTCTTCTGGTTCCAGCAAATTTCCTTCCTTCGGTTCATACACATCAAATTCATTTTTCGTGAAATCCGTTTCTTCATTAGTAGCAATTGCTGTCATGCTATTACTGGAAAAATCAGATTTTGGATAAACCAATACCAGACCCGGATTGGTAAATGAAAGGTAATCCGCAAACAAATGTATATCCGGTTCATTATTTTTTTGGATGGGCCAGTAAGTAAATAATGTTTTAATAAATGGTAGGCCACAGGTTTGAAATTATATCAGCATCAGATCATCCAGCTTTGATCGCTGTGCTGATGTAAGTAACATTCTTTTTTTCCGGTATTCTTTTCGTATTTCTTTTTTTGTCATGCTTCCCTATTCTCCACAAAAGTAGAAAAAACAGTGCTGCCATAGTTTCTTTCGGCAATGTAGTAGGGGAACGTTTTATAATCATTCCGGGGAGTATGCTCTAATACAAATCGTCCGCCGGAGTTCAATAACTGTTTTGCAAAAATCTCGTTGGGCAGATCATCAATAGTAGTAAGTGCATACGGTGGGCCTGCAAAAATAAAATCAAATTTCTCGGTGCAGGATTGTATGTACTTAAATACATCCATTTTTATAACCTTGAAATTTTCTAATTGTAAAGTGACTGCTGTCTTTTTTATAAACTCAAACATCGCCATATCTTTTTCCACTATTGTTAAATCCCTCACTCCTCTTGATGCCAGTTCGTAGCTGATACTGCCGGTACCGCCAAACAAATCCAATGTACGGATGGTTTCAAAATCAAGTTTATTTTGCAGAACATTAAATAAGCCTTCCTTGGCAATATCTGTAGTGGGCCTTGTGTACGGCATATTGTTCGGCGGATTAAATTTTCGTCCGCTATGTTCTCCACCTACGATGCGCATCTGGCCAAATCATTTAAAGTGGTAAAAAAATGTGCCGGATATTCATTATGCTTCCAATCAGCATTTCTAAAATCGATTTGAATAAAATATTGGAACAACTCACTGTATAAAGAAGAATTTTTATCAATCAGTCCTGTTAGGTACAATTGTGTTTCCTGTTGAGATAAGGAGAATTGCTTCGATATATTCAGCAAATAATAAAGAACATCTTCCGGTGTAGAATATTCAAAACTTTGTGCCAGCAGCAGCTTACCATGTTTTGCTACCAGTATTGTTAAATCATCTTTTCTGAAATCCACAGCCATACTTCCATTTTCAGCCGCAGCCTCTATATTTTTTATTGCAACAGAAAATTGATGATGAAAAGATACGGCAGCAAATTTATTAGCAACCCATTGTTGCACTTCCTGCGGAACTGCATATACATTATATACCAGCCATTCCGGAATAGTTTCAGCAATAGTGCTTACTGCACCTTGCTCTCCCAATAAATTATTTAAAACAGTATTATTTTCTTCAGACTGAAAATCCCTTGCCGGCACCAAGGTATTTTGAGGATAATCGTAAGCAATTATAATTTTGTAATATGAAGTAGCTAACACCGGGTAAGCATTATAGAAATCGTTTAGTTCGTTTTCATTCCATTGCTCCACGGTGCAGTAAGCAAGAAAGGATAATTCTGTGGCTGCTTTGTTAGTAATAGAAAAAGAGGCATGTTTCTCACCTATCTTTAATGACAAAACCTGCTCCCCGGTTACTACACGGCTATTTGCTATATGAAATAATTGTTTCAATTAATTGTTTTTGCTGCGTGCAATAATAGACAAAATTTAAATATCGTAGGTTTGCCCGCCCATATCGGACTACAAAAATTAAAAACTTGTTTTATTTATGTTCGGGCAGGCCCACTTTAAATAATGGCAACCATTGTACCACATAGTGATCTGCAGATCGATATCAGCTATAGGCAAATTATCAGAATTGCCCTGCCCATTAGTCTTGCCATTTTTATTCCGCAACTTAATTTTATTATCAACAGTATTTTTCTCGGACATTATGATAATGATAAATATGCCCTTGCGGTGGCAGGCATCACAGGTGTTTACTACCTCATTTTTGCTGCTATAGGTTATGGATTGAATAATGGCCTGCAAGCCCTAATAGCCCGCAGGGCTGGCGAAAACAGGCCGGAAGAAATTGGCAAACTTTTTACACAGGGAGTTTTGATAGGAATAATTGTAGCGGCTGCTGGTATCATTATCACCTACACCATTACTCCTTATATATTCAGCCTGATATTGCATGATCCGGTAGTGCATAAAAAAGCGGTTAATTTTTTATATATACGAATATGGGGACTTCCTTTTTTATACGTATATCAACTTCGCAACGCATTGCTGGTGGGCACCAATCAAAGCCGGTACCTGGTGGCGGGCACATTAGCAGAAACACTTACCAATGTGTGGTTAGATTACCTGCTGATATTTGGAGTAATGGGTTTTCCAGAGCTTGGTTTTAATGGTGCAGCCATTGCTTCCGTTATTGCTGAGTTTGTAGGCATGTTTGTTATCTTCCTCGTTATTCGCTGGAAAGGCATAAGCAAACGGTTCAATTTATTTCAAAAGTTAAAATGGAATAAGGAAAACAGTTCGTTAATTTTTTCTATGTCTGCTCCACTAATGTTTCAGCATGCTATCAGTATCATCAGTTGGCAGTTTTTCTTTTTACTTACAGAACATCATGGTGATATGGCTTTAAAGGTTTCAAATGTGATGCGGAATATATTTGGTGTTTTTGGTTGTGTGACCTGGGCTTTTGCTGCCACTACCAATGCAATGGTGAGTAATGTAATTGGGCAAAATAAAAAAGAACAGGTTTGGGTCTTATTGAAAAAAATTATAACCCTCAGTACCGGCATGGCAATAGTAGTATGTTTATTGCTCAATCTTTTTCCGGAAGTTTTTTTATCTATCTATGGGCAGGGAGATGATTTTATTGCTGCCGCAATGCCTGTGCTGCGGATAGTAACGGCAGCTATGCTGCTGATGTCATTTTCAGTAATAATGCTGAGTGCTGTAACCGGAACAGGCAATACAAAAATCACCTTTTACATTGAACTTTTTGCCATCATTCTTTATTGCCTCTATGTTTATTTTGTTGCGGAGTACTATTTTCTTCCTATGAAATTTGGGTGGATGAGTGAGTGGCTTTACTGGCTCTGTTTATTTGTACCGTCATTCTTTTATTTGCGTAGTGGTAAGTGGAAGAATAAAGTGATTTAAAACTCTTTTTCATACCTCACTCCTACACTACCTATAAACTGAATAATCGGCGGATGAAGTTTTGTAATAGCAATACTGGCCTTGGTTACCTGCGGATAAACAACATGAATAGATTCCACAATTTCCATCGCTAATGTTTCCAATAATCCACGGGGTTGTTGCATCGCCTTTTTTACCAGTTCATACAGGGCTGCATAGTTTACGGTATGTTCTATGCTGGTGATTATTGTTTCATCAGAAATAAAATCAACTGTAAGATTTACTTCAAATTCATTACCGGTTTTCTTTTCCTCTTCATACAAACCATGATAAGCTGTAAAACGAAGAGCAGTAAGTTCAATAGTTATTATCCCAGCCATAATAATAAATTAATGAAAGCCTTTTACACTCAGGTATCGTTCCGCATCCAGTGCCGCCATACAACCACTACCTGCCGCCGTTACAGCCTGCCGATAAATTTTATCCTGTACATCACCACTGGCAAATACACCTTCCACATTGGTTTTGCTGGTGCCCGGAGTTGTTATTAAATACCCGGATTCATCCATATCCAGCCAGCCTTTAAAAATATCGGAGTTAGGTTGGTGACCAATCGCCACAAAAAATGCACTCACCGGAATATCTTGCTTCACTCCGGTTTCATTATTCTTAATGCGAACTGCTTCCACTTTTTTATCACCAAGTATCTCATCTGTTTCACTGTGCCAGTATATTTTTATGTTGGGAGTTTTAATTACTCTATCCTGCATCACTTTGCTGGCCCGCATTTCTCCCCGGCGAACTATCATATTCACCTGCGAACAAATTTTGGATAGGTATAAGGCCTCTTCCGCTGCTGTGTCACCAGCACCCACTATCGCCACTTCTTTTCCTTTAAAGAAAAATCCATCACACACCGCACAGGCACTCACACCAAATCCATTCAACCGCTGCTCACTTTCCAGTCCCAGCCATTTGGCCGAGGCACCAGTTGATATTATTACCGAATCAGCTTCTATCCATTTTTCTTCATCAACCTGCACCTTATGTACGGGGCCGGTAAAGTCGACTTTTGTAGCCAATCCATAGCGGATGTCGGTGCCCATGCGGGCAGCTTGTTTTTCGAAATGCACCATCATATCCGGGCCTTGTATGCCATCCGGGTAGCCGGGATAATTTTCCACTTCCGTAGTAATTGTCAATTGTCCTCCAGGTTGTATGCCCTGGTATAGCACAGGATTCATTCCCGCCCTTGCTGCATAAATAGCAGCCGTGTAGCCTGCCGGTCCCGATCCAATAATCAAACACTGTACTTTTTCTGTTGCTTCCATAATCAATTAAATATGTGGTAAAAATAAACGTAAAATGGATATAAAAGTTTTGAGCCACCGTCGGTGATTATTAACCCCGACGGTGGCTCAGAAACTCTGAAGAATAATAATTAAAAACTTACCCTAAAAACTTATTAATCACACTTACTAAATCCTGTTTGGTAATTACCCCACTCTGGCGCCAAATGGGTTGGCCATTTTTAAATAATATAAATGTGGGCACTCCCTGCACCTGGTACTTATTAGCGGCCTCGGGACTTTTATCTACATCCACTTTAATGATAGTGGCAGTGTCACCTATCTCGTCCTTTACATTTTTTAAAACAGGGGCCATTACTTTGCAAGGGCCACACCATTCCGCAAAAAAATCTACCAAAACAGGCCTATCCGATTGGATGATATCGTTAAACGTTTTTGACATTTTTTTCTTTTTTAAACAAACCCAATATCAGGGTTCCCAATACTGCGCCGTACATAATACTATTAAAAGGTTTAGAAGTGATAGGGCAAGTCCCTGTTAAACAACCTACCTGTTGCCAATAAAAATAGCCTGCTATAGCTCCTAAAACTGACCCTATGAGATATAATTTATTTCTAACAATCCAATTTTTCATAGTCTTTATTTTAAAAACAAAAATAGTTGTCACCTCTTCTTTCCTCTGTGATGAAGGTTACATAACTATATAAAGTTTTTATAATTTTTAAATATTGAAATATGAATTAACCCAACTGCATTTTTGTTCATAGTTTATTGATATATAAATTCATTTATTCTTTATAGCTCTGGGAACAAATTTAAGACCGTGATGCATGGAGGCTTTCAATAAAATAATAGAATATAAATGCCAGGAGAATGCAGTAAGCAACAAAAATTTTTGAGGTAGATTTTAATAAAGAAAAGACTATCTAGGAATAATAATAGTCCGGTACTGCGAAGCATACCCGCCAAAGTAGCCAAGACCACCACCTTTAATATTACTAAGCACTTTGGTAGGAGAAGAAAAAGGATTGCCTAAACTTACATAAGTATATTCCATGGTGCGCCAAAAATCGAAAGTGGCTTTATCAATGTTGCTTACTTTCAAGGTAACAGTATCACCTTTATCAAAAAATGAATAATCCTCCGGAATTGAGCGATTTCTGCTGACTCCTCTTTCTACCTGTACTACATAACTGGTGCCGTCAATTACCTGGTCATCATACACGGAATTAAGTCCGGGTAAAAATTCTTCCGTGTTACGTTTGGTAAAATATCTCACATAATCACCAAGGCCGGGTCTGTCAAATGCTTTTACCATTACCGAAACTTTTTCAGGAAGATTACCTACCGGTGCTGGTTTCCAGAAGAGTGAATCGATGCGTCGTGTGGTGTCGGGTATTTTGGTAATGGCTGTATATTCTTTTCCTTCTGATACAATGCGTAAAGAATATGTCTTATTCAATTCACCGAGAAAAGCTGTAGCAGGACTTGCTGGATCCGTGGAGTAATAAAAAAAATAACTTCCGTTGCCGGCAGGGAAGGCATACTCTTTTAATTTATGCGTCCGTGTGCCATTAGAAACATATACTTCTGCATTCCGAACAAAACTATTTGCCAATGTTGTCAAATCTATTGCAGAGAAGTAGCCCAGGCTTTTTGAAAGAAATACAATGGGTGGTTGACTATTTTCGATACTAGCTTCTACTACCAGTTTGGGTGTTACATCATCCAACTTAAAATCCACCGGTCTTTCACAAGCAGTAAAAAATGTAGCGAGGAGAATTAAAAAAAATATTCTTGCATTTATCATATCCATCACAAAATTAATCAATGAAAGCATAAAATGGTTGGCTTAAAATGCTAAAAAAAACTCCGGCCTCTTTTAAAGACCGGAGAATTTATTTACTAACCTGCCTCAGCCGGCAGGTGGGCCCATCATAATAATTTTGATTAACCCAGGTATGCTTTTAACGCACTGCTGTACCGGGCTTTCTGTAAACGTTTAATGGCTCTTTCTTTGATCTGGCGGATACGTTCCTTGGTTAGGTCATATTTCTGCCCTATCTGCTCAATGGTTACTCCATTTTCACCATCCAAACCGAAATAAGCATTTACGATTTCAGCTTCTCTTGGAGATAATGATTTCAATACACGACGAATCTCATTTCTCAATGAATCCTTCATTACATGATCATCTGTATCATCGCCACCTTCCAGCAAATCTCCCATGGCTACATCTTCTGCTTCATGCACTGGTGCATCAAGGGAAGTATGACGGGTGTTGCTTTGAAAAATGTTGTTGATCTCCGTTTCACTCATCTCGAGTAATTCTGCTAATTCTTCTGTAGACGGCTCTCTCTCATGTTCCTGTTCAAAAGCCATGTAAGCTTTATTAGCCTTGTTGTAGGTGCCAATTTTGTTTTGTGGCAAGCGGACTAATCTGCCCTGCTCTGCCAATGCCTGTAGTATAGATTGGCGAATCCACCACACAGCATAAGAAATGAATTTGAAACCTTTGGTTTCATCAAAGCGTTGTGCCGCTTTAATTAAGCCGAGGTTGCCCTCGTTAATTAAGTCACTAAGTGACAATCCCTGATGTTGATACTGTTTTGCTACAGAAACTACGAAACGAAGGTTGGCTTGCACCAATTTGTCCAAAGCCCTTTGAGAATCTACAGGATTTCTGGTAAACATCTTGATCCGCTGGGCAAGAGTGGTCTCTTCCTCCGGTGTGATCATAGAGATTTTCGAAATTTCCTGCAAATACTTTTCTACTGCCTGGGAGTCCCTGTTGGTAATCTGGGTAGCAATTTTGAGCTGCCGCATAACTAAAATGATTTAAATATCAACGTATAATGACAGTCTTTGTTTGCAGTTTGTTGCAAATGGATAGTTAATGTAAAATAGAAACCGACCGTCCAAGACCGTCTGCAAAGGTATTTAATATTCGTCGTAACTCATAGTAAATGAGCTGAAATATTGCCGGTAAATGCTCATATTATACCTAAAGTTAACAGAATGTGTAAAACTCAGTATGAATGCTTCATTCTCACTAACATTTATGGTACTACGCCGATGGAGTGGATGAGGATCCTGTTTTTTTGTTTTTATGCTTTTGCAATAAAAATATCCAGAGGAACAGGCCTGATAGAAAAAGTATTGATGAAATGATCTCCGCCTGGGTAATTTTTAACCCTAGGAAATCAATAGTATTATTCACCCTGATTTTTTCTATGAAAAACCTTTCCAGACCATTCAGCATCAGGTACAAAGCAAAAAGAGTTCCGGGTATTTTGAATTTTTTGCGCAGCGACCATAGAAGCAAAAACAATATAAAACAGGCAATTATTTCATATAGAGAAGTTGGATAAACCGGAAGTTCCAATTGCTTGCAAAATTTAGTATCGGTACAGCCTGGTATTAACTCGCCTACTTCATTCACATTGTGCGGATAACGATAAGCCCACATCCAATCTGGCATCCAGGAAAAAGGTTTAGGATTTGTATTTACAATTCCCCAATCCCCATCTCCAGATACCTGGCAGCCAATTCTACCGAGGGAATAAGCCAACATCATAGTGGGGGCCATTGCATCACACAAATGAGCCAGGCCAATTTTATGCTTTCTTGCATATATCGAGATGGCAATTCCGGCGCAAATTAGTCCACCATAAAAAGTAAGGCCTTTGGCAGAAAATAAATAGGCAGCAGGATCTTCCAAAAATCCTGACCAGTTTTCAAAAATATCAAACAGCTTGGCCCCTAACAAACCAAAAATGAGGGCCAGTATGGTGATCTCTCCTACCCTATCCTGTGGCCAGATTCTTACCGTTCTTCTTTCTGGCTTGGATAGCTTTTGTTTATTTTTCTCCCACCATTTTAATCCGGCGAATAACAAACCCAGGGCAATACCTGCAGGCCAGCTACCTAATGTAGAAAAAATAAATTCCTGTGGATCAGTAGTGGCTGAACTGTCCATGATGAAAAGAGCCACAATCTTATATCCTAATAAAAATCCTAATAAAAAATTTAATCCCAAATCTAATAAAGTGGCTGGCTGACCAACCATTACCTGCATATCCGTAGGTTGAAAAAGGCCTTGCTTGCTTTTTCGACGCAATTCATTGGCCAATACAATGGCGCAAATGATAAAGGCGATGGCTACAAAAAAACCAAAGGAGTTAACGAACCGCAGAAACTTCCACTCTACACCAAACAGGTCCTTAAAGGCATAATAAAGATTTGGATACATGTTGTTGATTAAGGAGGCGAATATAGTAAAGAAAGTTCCGAGTTGTGAGTTTCGAGCTACGAGTTTGGAGTAACATAAAAAGACTATCTATATTTTCTAAATATGCTGGCTTACTACAACACTTTATATTAAAATGGCTTCCTTAATAAAAATGCTCGAAACTCGTAACTCTCAGCTCATAACTATTTTTTAATTACAATGCTGCTCAAAAGCACCGATCAGATTTTGTGCAATGGCTTGTGCTGAACGACCTTCTATCTGGTGACGTTCGATAAAATGCACCAACTGGCCGTTTTTAAATAATGCAATAGCTGGTGATGAGGGAGGATAAGGCATTAAATGCTGGCGCAAAGTTTTCACCGCTTCTACATCGAAGCCTGCAAAACTTGTAGCCAGGAAATCGGGTTTTTTTTCAGTGTTGGCAACTGCCATAAGCACACCCGGGCGGGCAGTACCGGCTGAGCAACCACATACAGAATTTACCATAACCAACGTAGTGCCTTCTTTCGCCAACTGCGATTCTACTTCGGCAGATGAAAGCATTTCAGAAAAACCATTTTCTGTTAATTCTTCTTTCATCGGTATTACTATTTCTTCAGGATACATTTTTATACATTTTAATTAACTACAAAATTAATGGAAATGCTTACAGGGAAATGAAAGTTTTAATATATAAGAAATTATGACAGTAGAAATTCCCCTTTTCGGAAATTCTGGCTTTTACATATAGCTGAAATAACCAGTACTGGCAGAAAATATAACCCAAAAACGGACTGGTATGCCGTTTGAAAAGTACTTATCAAATCACAAATTATTAAAACTAAAAACTAAATAAGTATGACTAACGTAAAATTTAATAGGAAACCTTTTGAAGGCACCTTTAATTGTTTGGTAGATGATTTATTTTCAGAACTGCCTCTTTTATTTAAAGGCGATTTTAACAATGGCGACCGCAAAGGATTTGTTCCGGTCAACGTCAAAGAAACAGCAAAGAGTTATGAACTAGAAGTGGTGGCACCGGGTTTTGAAAAAACAGATTTCAAATTAAATCTTGATCAGAATCTGCTGACAATTTCTGCGGAGAAAAAAGAAGAAGTAAAAGAAGAAATTAATAAGCAAATCCGCACAGAATACAGCTACCGTTCTTTTAAGAGATCTTTCACACTGGATGAAAAAATAGATGCAACGAATATTGAAGCATCTTACATCAATGGTATATTACTATTAAACCTTCCTAAGAAGGAAGTAGTCAAAGCATCAGTAAAAGAAATAGTTATTAAATAAAATATTAAAAATTTTCTCATAAGCAGTTGGTTTTGGTTTACACCCTCCCGTTTCTACGGGAGGGTTATTTTTTTTTCCCCAACTCCTCCCGAAAATATCGGGACAAGTGACGGGGTTTTTCAACCCTAAAGAATTATTTTCTCAAACAAATATTTGCAACCCCTTTTATTCTGAGTTATTGATCCATTATTGACCCACACAACCTTCCTTCCTTCTTGTATCTATTAAATATTGAATTTTCCATTCACCATTAAATCGAACCAGGTGAAATGAATTGACCCCGCAATGACTGAATTTCCCTTTGTAATAAAAACTATACGGTGTCCATACAATAGCCAGCGGCCCATCTATTTTAATAGTTTCAAAAACAATTCTTTCATCTGCATTGCCGGGTTGTTCTTTGCTGATAAAATCAACAAAGCTAGCTGCATTTTCATTTTTAACTTTTACCTGCCCCGCTTTACTTATTATAGTTTGCAGAATCATACTATCTGCAAAGCAACTTCGTAATGATGCAGCATCTGCACTCTTCATCGCAGCAAACATTTTATTCACAACTGCCTTTACTGAATCTTCAGCAGATTGTGCTTCTGCCTTTATTCCACACACAACTATTGTTAAGAGAAAGAAAAAGTATTTCATATAAAATGATTTTAAGATTTTATGGCAAATGAATTGACTTATAATTCCGTTACGATAATATAACAATAAAAATAAATCCAATGGCCATGCAAGCAGCAAGAATAGTACAAGCGGTAGTGATTTTGACAGCAGTGGTAACGGTAGCAGGTTGTGCTGCCAGTAAAGAATATACCAGCAAAATTTTTGCTCCCCGCAATCCAATCTCCGCAGACAGCCAAACTGTGGCTGCAAATACCTTGCGATTTTTAGAACTTGATAGTGCTGATGTAAATCAGGGAGACTGGGTAACTACAGATATAATAATGGGAAGAGATAGCTCAGGCAGCACTGCACCACTTGATAAACTGGCACAAACCATTCCTGTAAAAACAGCAAAATCGGATACGGCTACAAAAATTGAAACAGAGAAAACCAAAACAGTATTAGCTACGGCTAAAACAAATGCTCCCGAAGAAACGGTGCCTGTGGCCAGATCTGGCAATACCGGTGAAGTAAGAAATAAGAAGTCAAGAGAATAAAAACTTATCATACTTTTTTTGCAACAACTATTCTCTAACAATTAAATGAGACCACATGAATCGAACATTTATTTACCCAACAATGGCATTATTTGCTATGGCATTATTTTTTACCTCCTGCCAATCAAGCCGGGTTTGGGCTACCAAAGACAAAGAGCCGAAACACAAAAGGGAAGCTGAAACTTACCGCCGCCCGGAACCGCCACCACCGCCCCGCTATACCAATTATGTTGCACTCATCATCACTCCTTCACCAGGATTTGTGATGAAACAAAATCCCAACGGAAGATATTATCATCGCAGCAGACAGGGTTACATGTATTGGAAAGGAAATGACAACCGGTTTTACATTGACAGAACTCATCTGCGCAATGTGAGCTATAGTAAAGGAGAATACAATGAGTGGAAAAGAAATAACCGCAGGTAAGTTCTCGAATTAATAATTAAAAATTAGTAATTAATAATACAAGTAGTCATTAATAAATAATACTGCAGCTAAAAGCATGCTAATTATTAATTGTTAATTACTAATTATCCCCTACTTATATCCTAATATTTTCAACATACTTTGAGCAGTTTGTTGTTTTGCATACACCCAGTCAACTAATTTTCCATTTCTATCATGACCAACTATTATATGTTTGGGAGAGGGAATCATACAATGTTTAATACCACCGTAGCCGCTTATCTGATCCTGGTAGGCACCGGTATGAAAGAAACCTACATATAGTGGTTCTTTATCGTCATTTACCTTGGGTAAAAAAACTTCATTAATATGTTCTTCCGAATCATAATAATCGTGACTGTCGCATGTTATACCTCCTAACACTACCCGTTGATAATCGGTATCCCATTTATTAACGGGCAGCATCAAAAATTTTTCACCAATACCCCAGGTGTCGGGCAATGTAGTGATGAAAGAAGAATCAATCATATACCAGGTTTCTCTATCATTCTGCACTTTCTCTGCAATTACACTATAGATATGAGCCATACTTTCACCAACAGTGTAGCTGCCAAATTCTGTAAAGATGTTTGGCATTGGTACTTTAGCTTTTTTGCAAGCCACTTTAATGTTCCGTACAATTTCATTGATCATAAACTGGTAATCATATTCAAATCCCAGTGAATGTTTGATAGGAAAACCGCCACCAATATTTATTGAATCCAGCTCCGGACAAATCTTCTTTAACTGGCAATACAGATTGATCACTTTATTCAACTCACTCCAGTAATAAATATCATCTTTTATGCCCTTATTTAAAAAGATATGCAACATCTTCAATTGAAACTTACTTTCATATCCTTCTATCCTATCTACATAAAATTCCAGAATATCTTTTGTACGAATACCTAATCTTGATGTATAAAATGGGAAATTAGGTTCTTCCTCCGCTGCCACCCGGATGCCCAATTTAAATGGAACCTTTACTGACGTAGCATAATCTTTTAGCTCATCTTTATTATCCAGGATGGGAATCACATTTTGAAAACCCATATTCAGCAAATTAGCAATACGGCGGGTATAACCTTTTTGTTTAAACCCATTACAGATAATATGAATGTCTTTAGTTATTTTCTTTTTTGCATATAGCTTTTTGATGATCTCTATATCATAGGCATAGGAAGTCTCCAGGTGAATTTCACTCTTGAGTGCTTCTTCCACCACAAAGCTAAAATGAGAACTCTTGGTGCAATAGCAATAAAAATACTTCCCTTCGTACTTATGCTTTTTAAAAGCATTTGCAAACATAGTTTTAGCTTTCCTTATCTGCATACCAATCTTGGGCAGATAGGTAAGCTTCATCGGTGTGCCATATTTGGCGATGAGAGATTTCAGATCAAGGCCATTGAAGTAGAGATTTCCATCTTCTACCACAATGCCTTCCTGAGGAAATTTAAATGTTTGCTTTACGAGATCATGATAGGAATTTGTCATTTCTGCTTAAGTGGGTTTGCAAGTAAATATTTGTCCGCACAAAAGTATACGATTGCAGAAATTAAAGGCAAAAAATTTACAACCAAACGGTTCTTTCACCTTTGCCATCAAATGCAACAGAAAACATTGATGCCATTTACTTTAAATCATCTCTAAAAGCCTATTGCGAAAAGCAGAATAATCTACATGCTACATTACCAGCTAAAACGACTGCGGGCCGTTCTTGCATTGCGATGAATATTCCACATATCGATGGAAGTAAATTTCGGTTTTGCAGTTTCAGACATTTGAATGTTAGTTGCCAATGTTTCTTTTACTTCTTTTACCAGTTCATTTAAGATAGCTGGTTCAATTCGGACAATAGAAGTTGTGTTATCAATTCTCATGATATAAGGGTTTAAAAATTATACTATATTTTTCTGAGCAAAAAAAACGGGAGAAAAACACTAAGAATCGTTAGAAGAAGTGTTGCATTTCAATCATCCGCAGCAAGCATGCTGTTATACTCAGATTTGAGATGCAAATGTACAAAATTTATGCTGCACAGCCAAGAAAAACAGCAAGAAAGTAAAAGAGAATTTGATAACTTTCCATTTATGAATATATGGGATAATATAAAAAGCTGGCTTGTTTGTACAACGATCATTCTATTGATTTTTATCGTCGTCAGTTTATTTGATGTAGTGCTTGCAGTATTGAATCCTCGTTTTTATTCGAATGCACTATTCATTACCACTTTTGGTGTTGGCGGAATATTTGCTTCCACCCTTGGATACCTGCAATCGATACCACTTGCCACTGAAAAAAATGAATTTGCCAGATGGAGTTTAATAGTGGTTTTGATAATAGCAGGATTATTATTCTTTTTCCCATTAGCTAAAATGGAAGGAGGTGAATATGCAGCTGCTTTTAAAGCATACGGTGCCACTATGGCCTTATCCAGTTTTCTTTTTGCAAAAGGAAAAATAGATTAACCCACTTAAGGTTTTTATGATCAGGCTAACTGGTTTAAAAATAACGGCAAACCAGATTTCCAATCGCCATCAATATATAATTCGAAAGAATAACGGCCAACAGTTTCAAATTTCAATTG
>JANNMN010000013.1:0-74101 GCA_031397865.1 Chitinophagaceae bacterium | reverse complement strand
AAACACCCTGAACAAACCTTCGATATTTCTCTTATCAGGAGTTGTTTCCAATTGAAAAAACTCTTTGAATGATTGGATCTGCACTTCAAGAAGGTCTGGGGTTTCGGCCAGGTGTTTGATTTTTCCGAAATCTACCCTTTGATTCATTTTAGTTGAGGACATACGCTTAAAACCGGTTTTAAAAAGATTCAGGACGCACAAATCACATTCGGCTCTCTTTTCTGAAAAAATGAAAGCCGATGAAAATCAACTAATTGAACATGATTTGGGACGTCAAAATTTGTTTGGCCAAAATAAAGGATGGCAAAGGTAAGGATTTAAATTTTCTGAACAAGAAAACTTTGCCAACAATAATCCGGCCAAAATCTGAACAACCAGCCATATTTGCACCGCTGAAGTCTAGCTCATTTTTTACAAATTTATTGCTTTATTAGCCGTTTAACTAACCTGTTATTTTCTGTATTTACCACTACCAAATAATAACCCGGCACCAGACCTCCCAGATTTAACTGGAACTTATTTAAACCTTTGCTTAAAGTGATCGGCTGTCTTACAACTACTACCCCGCTGCTGGAATATATCAATACATTTGTGGGAATAGATTTATTGCTGCTTATATACAAGGTTATATCACCAGAAGTTAGTGTTGGTTGTACTTCCATTACTTCCAATGGCTGAAACGTTGGCTTCAGTTTTACAATAGTTGAATAATTTATTAACCCATTCATTTCAACCATCTTAATCCGATAATACAGGGTGGTATTATAATCAGTAATCGTATCGTAACTATTATAATATTGTTTAAAGTTGCTATTACCCTTGCTTCTTACTTTTTGTAAAAACCTGAAATCAATTCCATTCTTGCTTTTTTCAACTACAAAATAGTCATTGTCTATTTCCTCGTCTGTACTCCAGTTAATAAGGGCAAGCCGACCTGATTGTTTTACACTCAGTTGTAAATTTTTTATTGGAAGCACATTACTGCAGCTTCTACTGTTTACTGAATAAACAGATGAGGTATCCTGGCAGCCATTTGGCGCAGTTACTATCACCGAGAGGTTATGATTACCTACCGGCAATGTACTCAGTGGAAAACTAGGACCAGTGCCCACCACCGGGCTGTAAGGAGGAGCATTATCATACCAATTGATGGTGTAGCCAGCAAGATTTCCATTTAATGAAGCCAACGGCAGAAATACTTTGGAAGAATCACAGAGTGAATCGCAACCCATTGGGAAAAGATTCAACCGGGGGCTTTCTAAAATTTGTGTTGAGGCTAAATTGCTGCAACCTGTTATACCATCAATTACATTAACTGTGTAAGTACCATTGGCTGATGCCTGTAATGTATTGGTCGTGCTTAATATAAAATTAAAATTGTTCAGCGTCCAGCCCCATGCGGGACTTGCTGCATTGGAGGTGGCGGTAAAGTTGTAAAGATTATTAGAACAAACTGGTGCAGGACCAGCCACATTTATAGCAACAGTAGGATTGGGAAAAAATGTAACAGTAATTGAACTTGTATCCGAACAACCGCTGCCATTAGTTACCTGTACAAAAATAGTATGAGTACCTAAATTGTAGGGTGGAGAACCGATCGTTCCTACATATTGGTTAGAATTGCTCACAGGATTTCCATCCACCAACCACTGATAAGTGCAGCCTGTACATAGAGGCACGGAAACAGTAAAGAGATTTTGATCACAACGTTTACCACTTGATGAAATAGCTACATTGGGGCCCTGCAACACTGTAACCGTTACTGTATCAGAGACAACCCGGCAGCCATTTACATCAAAAGCAATAAAATGATAATTACCAGTTTGCTTTACGGTATCTGTAGAAAATACTGCACCGGCAATAGCCACTCCGTTATTATACCATTGGTAATTTATTAATCCTGTGCATGAAGAACCAAGAATTACTGAGTCTTTAAAACAGAACGTAAGTGGTCCTGAATTAGTAACTGTACATACAGGAGCTGCAACAATGGTGATTGGTTTTATCACTGTATCTCTGCAGCCATTGATATCAGTCACAATATGTGTTACGTTATAAATATTTGGTAAAGCATAAGCATGACTAGTAGGACTAACATATGCTGTAGCTGCATCACCAAAATCCCAGAAATTAGTTGGTGCAGGAAATAGATTGTTGAAATTAACCGTAGTGCCTACACAGGAATTATTAACGGTAAAATTGGCATTTGGCACAGATATATTAAATGTATCCATTACCGTAACTGTACAACTGCCCGAAGTAATTGTTTGATTGATGATATAAGAACCGCTTTGTGTAAATGTAACAACAGGGTTAGCAATTGTATTGTTATTAAACGAGGCTATTGCCCCCGGCACTGGTGTATTACCCGGATTGGTTCCTGCAAACCAACTGTAAGAATTTATTACAGCCGGAGATACCACCGTTGATGCATCATATAAATTCAATTGTTTGCAATTAATTACTCCGGTAAAATCAGCTGCGACGGTTACATTCACCACCGTATCCTTACAAACTCTGCAAATGGTACTATTCGGCAATAAAACATCTGCACATACTCTTATTTGCTTGTAGCCGATGGAAGTGTATGTTCTTGTAACCAATCCATTTACTGTAAAGCCGTCTTCCAGGTGGGTAATGGTAGGATTACCAGTGCCGCTTAATGTTGCCCCGGATGGTGCGGTGGCAGCAATGGTTAATGTAAAAGGGTTACATCCCGTAATATTTGTAACATCTATAGCAGCTACACAACCAGTTGGTGCTGGACAATTGCTTATCGTAATTACAATAGTGTTAGAAGTTATAACACAACCACCAAGTGTAACGATACAATAATAAGTGTAAGTACCTGCCGATGTAAGTGTATTAATTGGTAGCGTTGGATTGGTGGCACCAGGTATTAATGAGTTGTTCAAATACCATTGGAAGGTATAGCCGGCACCATTAACTGCCACAAGATTCATATTAGGTACATTGGGTAAACAATAATTCAGCACACCCGTGGCAGAGATAGATGCTACAGGTCTGCCCACATCTGGAATAGTATAATTAGCAGTTACTGTACAACCTGTTCCATTAAAGTTTTGAATTTGCACACTATAGTTTCCCGGAATAGTAATACCTGTAATGCTTGATGTATTGCCAGGTGGTGGCACACCAGGACCTGTCCAGGTAAATATTCCTGTAGCACCAGTGCTTAATGTAATGCCGCCAGTTCCACACAATGTACCACTTGCTGTAATAGAAGGTATAGGAGGTTCATTGATAGTGATGGTAACCGAATTGTTATTACAAACACCATAGTTTAACGTCACTGTGTTGCTGGAGCCCGGACTATTGTTACCATGCCATTTTATTACAACCGAATTGGTGCCTTGCCCACTTAAGATAGTTCCAAAATTAGCAGGCACTATAGACCATTGAAAAATTCCACTTGCAATATTGGTGATAGTATATGTTTCGTTGGCATCTGCACATACACTTAATGGCCCCGTAAGGTTAGGTGTTGGATAGGGAAAAATATTCTTTATCAATAAATTGCTTACACATCCGTATGGAATAGATGTTTGACTTACAATAAGACTGTATGGTCCCGCAGGTCCCCAGGTTACTTGTATTGAATCATTATTTACACCCAAAAGTGTGGTAGAACTTGCATTGTTAGCCGACCAGGTAAACAAACCGATGGCATTGGATGTAGCACTATACACATATGTAGCATTGGCGCATATTGAATCTGCACCGTTGATACTGCTTACTACCGGTGCTGGCAAAACGAGAACAGTATAGGAAGCCTGGTTACAGGTAGTGTTCAGTACTACAGCATCCGCAGTTACTACATAAGATCCGGGTGTTGTCCACGTTACATTGATCGTGTTGGTACCATTTCCACTGTTGATGGTAGCCGTACCAGGCGTTATATTCCAATTAGAGTTTACTGGGATACTGGCAGGTCGTGTCGCATTTAAGTTGGTTGTTTGTCCAACACATACTGTTGCAGGACCGCTTATACTTAAATTAGGTCTTACAAAAACAATGTAGGTGGCAGTACCACCACAGTTTAATGTAGTATCAAAATAATTGCAGGTGATGGTATGAGTACCCAATGTATTCCAGTTAATACTGATGAGATTAGTATTGGTATTAAAAGGGGTAATGGCACCACCGCCAGATAAAGTCCAGCTATAACTGGTGCCCGGCCACGACGAAAGTGAATACGTAGAACTTGTATTGTTACAAACTAAAGTAGGTCCTGTTATACTTCCTGTAACAGGAATTATGGGTACTGTAACGGTTGTACCTAAAGGGCAATAAGTAGTTGTACAACCCGATGGAATTAGTGTAATGCTTCCTTGCGGTGTACCTGTACCCCATTTGATAGTTATACAACTTGTATTCTGTCCGCTAAGGATTGTGCCACCTGTTACAGACCAGTTGTAACCGCTGCAGGTCAAATCGCTGGTGCAATAAGTAGCCGTATCACCGGCACAAACTGTAGCCACACAATTTATTGTTGGGCCAGGGAGATTATCAATAACAATGTTTAGCTGTGCAGTATCAATACATGTGGGACATACAGGTTGCCCATTTGAAGTTGGTGTATTAGAGGCTATCAGCGTTACCGTATAGCTGCCGGGATTAATATAACTGTGCGAAGGGTTTTGCAGAACAGAAGTAAACCCATCGCCAAAATTCCAGTAATAACCATTTGCATTGGTTGTGGCAGATGAATTAAAGTTGATAGTGGTAGGATTATTATTACAAACTGGTTGGGGATTGGCTGTAAAGGCAGCAACCGGTGAATTGACTAATGTAAAATTAATATTCATCGTATCGGTGCATGGTGCCTGGCCTGCACCTCCCGCATTAAAAAAATTAATTCGGATTAACCCGGTAGTAGATGAACCCCATAGTACACTAAAAGAATTTCCGGCAATACCGATAAATGTACCACCAGTAATACTTACAAACGAATAAGTGATACCGGCAAAACAAGGATCGTTTAGCCCTATAACATATTTCATCAGCGAATTTTGACAAGCCCTTATTAGAAATGGATTGTTGGAATAGCCGGGCCCGGGCACCTGCCTTCTTACTTCCACATTATTGCAATTGATAGAATCTCTGATAGTAAATAATGGTGGGCAGGGAGCCGAACATTGTGCTTGTGTTTGATTTGATGCAAATGAAAAAAAACAAACTGACAAAGCAAGTTGGAAAAGTTTTTTAAGCATAGCAGTAGTTTATAGTTAATGGTTTCTACAGATAACAGCATAAACAATTGCAGCGGTAAGCTATTAGCGGATTCTTAAAAATTGCAAAATGTTATTGCTAGTAATCAAATATCGAATCTGAGTAACTGTAGTTTTTAGAGAGACATTAAATCACAAAATCTGGTTGCATAAAAGCTGAACATGTAAATCTTTCACTGTGTATAAACCGGTTTTACCGCAAGTCATTACATTGAAAATCAACCTTCCTCTATAAATATAAAAAAATAAATCCACTAGAAAATATTCTTGCAAGGTTATTTTGTGATACTGGCTGGCAGTTTTACATTGCAGTAAAATTACCATTAATGGCCTGGAAAGATTTTGCTACTGATTACCTCAATTTTACCCGCAAAGACAGAATCGGCATTCTTGTCATCATTATTTTAGTGGCCGGAATATTTTTCTTGCCGAAAGTAATTTCTGGTAATACTTCTTCAAAACCAATTGCAACTGATACTGCCTGGGTAGCAGCCATGCAAAGATTGGAACAAAAAGATACGCAGGCTGCTGGTAAATCATTTACCGACTATGCAGATGATAACAGCAACAACTATCAGTACGATCGTCGCTCTAACGATTACTACAGTAAACCAAAAGGAGAACTTTTTTATTTTGATCCGAATACTCTTTCGGCAGAAGGTTGGAGCAAACTTGGCTTAAGGGAAAAAACGATTCATACCATACAAAATTATCTGAGCAAAGGCGGAAAATTCAGAAAACCGGAAGATTTGCAAAGAGTCTATGGTTTATTTCCAAATGAATATGAAAGAATTGCTCCTTTTGTAAAAATTGAATCAATTACCACAACCAATAATTACAAAGAATATGCAGACAACAAACCGTCTGAAGCTTCTGCACCAAAAACTTATGCCTCAAGGTATTCTATAGTAGAGATCAACAGTGCCGATACCACAGCACTTATTGCATTACCTGGTATCGGCAGTAAACTGGCAGCAAGAATTATTGCTTTCCGTGATAAGCTCGGTGGTTTTTATAGTGTAAGCCAGGTGGGTGAAACTTTTGGTTTGCCTGATTCTACTTTTCAGAAAATAAAACAATACCTGAAGTCCGATAATAATGCTGTTAGAAAAATCAATATTAATACAGCTACACTGGATGAATTAAAAGTGCATCCTTACATCCGTTGGGGAGTAGCCAATCCAGTAGTAGCATATCGAAACGAACATGGTCCTTTTACCAAACTAGAAGATATAAAAAAAGTGATGGCGGTTACTGATGAAGTGTACAATAAGATTGCGCCGTATTTGACGTTGTAAATATTCTAAATCCAATCATCGTATCGGCACTTTTATTCCTACCGAATATGGTA
The DNA here is from genome assembly GCA_031397865.1 of Chitinophagaceae bacterium. Taxonomy (GTDB): domain Bacteria; phylum Bacteroidota; class Bacteroidia; order Chitinophagales; family Chitinophagaceae; genus JJ008. The sequence continues at coordinate 67,498 of JANNMN010000013.1, read as the reverse complement.
ATGCAACTTTACTAAGTCCAGTGTTTATATAAACCGGTTCATTGATAGAAAAAGCTATAGCATTTGCTTGTCGTTTATTTCTATCAGATGCAAGAAATAAAATAAAACTTGACAAAAGGAAACCACCACCTGTTATTATCAATGCACTACCGCCAAGTGCTTTATCCCAATCCACTGTTTCCCAACCCGGCCTTGTTTGATTCACCAGAATGAAACCAGATACAGTAGATATGGTACCAATACCCAAGGTAATAAATGCGGCGGTCTTTTGATTACCACTTCGATGTAATAGCATTTCGCTGTAGTCTTTATTTCGCTGTGCATAACTGCTACTGGTAAAAACGATAAGTATAAAAAGAATAATCAAACGTTTCATAAAAAGAGTTTAAGATGTTAAATACATTTCTCACCATCAATAAAGGAAAGGTGAGTGTTCATTTATTTACTTACCAAAGAAACATCGTACACTTCATTCCTCAATTGACATTTGTCAAGAAATAAAAACAACGTTGTTAAAATATTTTAAGAAATTAATAAGGTGAAAACTAAAAAACCCTCCGCAAGGGAGGGTTTCAATATTTGTTGGTATTCAGAATTAAGCTATCTCAACTTCAGCACCTGCTTCTTTCAGCTTAGCTGCAATATCATCAGCTTCTGCTTTAGAAACGCCTTCTTTGATAGGCTTTGGAGCACCATCAACAAGGTCTTTCGCTTCTTTCAAACCTAAACCAGTAAGATCTTTTACAATCTTAACTACACCAAGTTTAGAAGCTCCGGCACTCTTCAATATTACATTGAAGGCAGTTTTTTCTTCTGCGGCGGCGGCACCTTCGCCACCACCTGCTGCCATTACTACTGCAGCTGCTGCTGGTTCAATACCATATTCTGATTTTAAGAAGTCAGCTAATTCCTGTACTTCTTTTACTGTTAAGGCTACAAGGCCTTCTGCTAATGCTTTTACGTCTGCCATTTGATTTAAATTTTTGCCGCCTTCATTGTTTTTCACTCCGGCGGAGTTATTAAAAAAATTTTATACCGTTTCTATTTTAGACACATCCCGGCAGTGTATAATTATTTTAGTATGAAGATGTTTTTAAATCTTCCTATTACCCAATTATTCTGCGGCAGCTTCAGCTACCACTTCTGCTCCACCAGCCTTCTGTTCATGATGGTGCAATAAAGCAGCCAACACTCTCTTAGCAGGAGATTGCAGCAATCCAATAACTTCACCAATAAGTTCATTCTTCGTTTTGATTTGTGTAAGAGCCTTTAAGCTGTTATCACCAGTATATACATCACCATTTATAAATGCTGCTTTCAACTCAGGTCTTTCACCATTCGTTGCCTTACGGAAAGAGCTCAGGATTAAAGCCGGATCTTTCGGGTTCTCCGAAAACATCAACGCAGTTACTTTGTGCAATGAATCATATACACCAGTATATTTCTCACCATCCAAAGATTCCAACGCCTTTTTAATAAGGGTGTTTTTGGCAACTTTCATTTCCACTTGTTTATCAAAACAAGCTTTGCGAAGCTTACCTATCTGGGCTACTGTCAGTGTTTCTGTATCAGTAACGTAGAAGTTATTGTATTGAGTGAATTTGCCTTTCAGCAATTCTATCACTTCGTTTTTTTGATCTTTAGTCATGACTTTTTTTATTTGTCATCCGCCGCGGCGGACCGGTTTAATTATTAATGAACAAATGTTTTTGCATCAATAGTAATGCCCGGGCTCATAGAGCTGGCCATACTAACACCTCTTACATAAGTTCCTTTAGAGGATGAAGGTTTTGCTTTCAAAATAGCATTGATCAGCTCCAGGCTGTTCTCTGCAATTTTCTCTGGGGCGAAACTGATGCGGCCGATAGAAGCATGAATGATACCTACTTTATCTACCTTAAAAGCAATTTTACCACCTTTTACTTCATTGATAGCATTTGCTACGTCATTGGTAACAGTTCCGGTTTTAGGATTCGGCATCAGGTTTCTTGGTCCTAACACTTTACCCAGTTTACCAATCTTAGGCATAACAGATGGAGTAGCGATGATAACATCAACATCTACCCAGCCGCCTTCGATCTTTGTTACATACTCCTCTAATCCTACATAATCAGCACCGGCTGCTTTTGCTTCTGCTTCTTTATCAGCAGGGCAAAGCACCAACACTCTTTTTGTTTTACCGGTTCCATGAGGAAGAGATACAGTACCACGGATAGCCTGATCTGCTTTTTTAGGATCTACACCCAAACGGATGTGAAGATCCACCGAAGCATCAAATTTGCAGGTAGTAATACTTTTTACTAATGCAGATGCTTCCTTTAAGGAATATAATTTGTTGATGTCCACTTTGGGATTAACAACTTTTCTTTTTTTACTGATGAATGCCATCTTAATTCGTTTTAGGATTCGCTAATTAATTTTCCCATGGGGCTTTGCCTTCTACATTTAAACCCATGCTGCGTGCAGTACCGGCTACCATTTTCATGGCACTTTCTACTGTAAAGCAGTTCAGGTCGGGCATTTTGTCTTCAGCAATAGCCTTTACCTGCTCCCAGTTTACCTTACCCACTTTGGCACGGTTACTTTCCTTAGATCCTTTCTGGATCTTAGCTGCTTCCATCAGCTGGATAGCTGCAGGAGGAGTTTTAAGTACAAAATCAAAACTCTTGTCAGTATAAACGGTGATTAAAACGGGGATTACTTTCCCTTGTTTGTCCTGTGTTCTTGCATTGAACTGCTTACAGAATTCCATGATATTGATACCCTTAGAACCTAAAGCCGGACCGATCGGAGGTGCGGGGTTAGCCTGGCCACCTTTGCACTGCAGCTTTACATAGCCGCTGATTTCTTTTGCCATTTTTTAATTTTTTTGGTGTTAACGAGTTTTTTCTGCCAACAGGCAGATACTTACTCTCCCAACATCATCCGCCAAAGCAATTTGCCCGGGCGAAAAATGTTTCCAATTCACTTAGCACAGTGCTACAGTGAGAATGAAAGAACTAATTGGGGCGGCAAAGGTAGGGGGAAACAGTGTACAGGCAAAGGTTTTAGAGATATTTTTCTGGCGACCTTTTCACCTTAATTGGACAATAAATCTAATTCGAGTCACCCTCTTTAGGAGTAACCGTCATTCCGGGCTTGACCCGGAACCTTTTTCACTTATTGCCGCACAAATCTCGCCGTGGCAATCGGAGCAAGTGCAGCATTCCCATTCGCAAGCACAGTAGCCTGCCCGGCTTGTAGCAAATTTATATTCTGCTGAGGAATGGTCGCAGGGTTATTATACCCAAAAGTATCTCCATTTTCTGTACCGGAATCATAAGCATACAACTGAATTGTAGTATCTGCCACCCATTGGTTATTAGTGTAAAGATTTATATTACTTACACCCACAAACCAATCAGGTGTTGGCCCGAGCATAGAAGCAAAACTTATCCTTGAATAATTACTGTTACAATAAACATTTACCGCACTGCTGCCAATAGTAGAAGGTGCCACAAAAAGCAGTAGAGCCAACCCATTTTTTGTACGTACTGTAGAATCAATCTCCGACAGTATCGGTCCTCCTCCGCCTGTTTCAGCCAGCACTTCCATACCCAGAGTAGCCTTTGTACCATCATTCCACATCGTGGCCATATCATTATGTACCATACCAATAAAAGTAGTGTAATGTGCCCCACCCGGCACTGTAAACGCCGGTGCCTTCCATTGCCCCGATATAGTAATGCTATACCTCGCTTCAGAAAAAGAAGACTGCATTACCTCATCTTTTTTACAAGATGCCAGTATAATTGTAAGTGAAATAATTAAAAAGGTGATTTTCATTGGTTGGTTTTTAGAATTGAATGATGAAACTATTGCCTTATACATTTTAAAATAGTCAGGCAGCTTACATAGTTACGTAAAAAGTATTGGGGTGGTTGAGTGATGGAATAATAACTACACAATTATCTGTTTGGATAAAAGCAATGTTTTATTAGAGAAGAAAATAGCTTTGCTAACAGTTGGAGAAAATTACTGCGGACAACTTTGAAATGAGTTTATAAAACCTATTCTTTAACGTGGAGCATAAGCTCCTTTAGTGATCCAGGTGATCCAAGCTTTTTTGAATTCGGCATGACTCAATGGGGGCACCGTACGGCCTTCACCCGGATTCCAGCCTGCTAAGACCAGTCCATCATCTGCATGTTCTATTAATTGCTGCTTAGTCTTATTGCCGTTTTGTTTGAGGTTAATTAATTGTTTGGCTAATTGATTAGGAGTTCTACCCTGGAAAACCATTTTCATATTTGCCGGTGGTAAATGCCAGTTGGGATCTCCGGGAGGTTTATGTAAGCCGGGGAGATTAGTGGGTTGATGACAATTACCACATTTCATAGCATAAAGACCTTTGCCATCTCTGCCTCTTTTTGGCAGCATTGCATGCAAATGGCTATCATCACCCTGCAAAGGCACATCACCTGCCGGATGACAGTTCATACACCGGGGACTCATCAACACTTTATACACCTGGTTAAATGCTGCTACTGATTCCACACTATCCTTATTCATATTTTTATCTCCCGCATCACCAGCGGTGAAATCTTTTTTATTGATAAATGCAGAAGTCATCACAGCAACTATTAATACAATCATCGTCATAACGGTAATTGTTCTCACAGGAAAAAAATTATGCTGCTTTATTGTTAAATGATGTTTCATAAAGTGAAATGTGTTGATCGAAATAAAATGCTGATTCAGAATAATAAATCTATTACTAACTGGTTTTCTTGCTCTGCATGGCTGCTGCTGCATGAATGGCCTTACGAATACGGAGGTAAGTACCGCAGCGGCAAATATTACCCGCCATTGCATCATCTATATCCTGATCTGTTGGGTTTTTATTTTCTCTTAATAACACTGCAGCCGACATGATCTGACCCGACTGACAGTATCCGCATTGAGGCACATCTAATTCAAGCCATGCTTTTTGTAATGGATGATCATTTTTTTCTGATAAGCCTTCAATCGTTACCACTTTTTGCCCAACTGCCCTACTCACTTTTGTAACACAGGAACGAACAGCTTCACCATTCAAGTGGACCACACAGGCACCGCATTGTGCCACACCGCAACCATATTTTGTTCCTACAAGATTAATAACATCTCGCAGCACCCATAACAAAGGTGTTTCAGGATCCACATCTATGTTGTAGTTTTTCTTATTAATGTTTAATGATATCATAGCCATATAATAAAAATAAAAAGTTAGTTAATTAAAATGCTCTTAGAGTTTTTGTTGGTGCATTAAACGGTTGTTCATACACTCTTTTACCGTTGTTCCTATATAATGCATTGGCCACTGCTCCAAATACCGGTGGAAATGGCGGCTCACCAAGCCCGGTAGGATCAATTTCATTTTGCACAAAATGAACTTCAATCCTTTTTGGTGCTTCATGCATGCGGATGATTCTATAGTTATGAAAATTATTTTGCACCACAGCACCGTCCTTATGCGTTAATCCTCCATAAAATGCATTTCCAATTCCATCTACCACGGCACCTTCTACCATATTAGTTGCAGCATCAGGATTAATAACAATGCCACAATCAATAGCACTGAAAACTCTTTCTACATAAGGCTGTCCATTTTTTTGTACCATATCTACCACATGTGCTGCATATGAATTGTGGCAGAAGTATGCAGCAACACCACGACTGTATTTTTTATTCTCCGCACTATTCCACCCTGATTTTTCTTTAACCAATTTCAATACTCCCGCATACCGGTCAGCATCATAGTCATTGTTTTTGCCAACAGGATTTTCTTTGGCCCGTTTCAATAATTCTAACCTGAAATCAATTGGGTCTTTACCCATTGCTTCTGCTATCTCATCTAAAAAGGATTGCTCAGCGGCAGCATTAAAGTTTGATCGTGGTGCTCTGAATGCACCAATGGTTATGTTGGAAGGCAACTCCCATCCTTCTGCCAAGTAATTATCCACTGCACCTGCAGGAAACCTGTTTGCATGAATCGGATGCTCAGGAATGCCGCCACCTTTTACATGAAATGCTATTAAATTTTTATTGGCATCTAATGCTGCACGGTACGTAGCTGTGTACATCGGACGATAGATACCATAAGTCATATCATCTTCCCTTGAGTAAATAAGTTTTACAGGAGCTTTTACTTTTTTAGAAATAAGAGCTACTTCAGTAAGATAATGTCCATATGCTCTGCGACCAAACCCTCCACCCATCCGGGTCATTTGTATTTCTATTTTATCAGCAGGCAGATTTAAAATTTTTGATAAGGTTGGTTCTATCCATCCCGGAGCTTGTAATGGTCCTACCAACAATGCTTTTTCATCTGTAACATGAGCGAAGAAATTCATTGGCTCCATACAATTGTGCGCTAAGAATGGAGCATTGTAAGTACGTTCGATTACTTGAGCTGCATTTTTAAATGCAGTTTCAGGATCGCCGTCTTTTCGTAATTGCTGCGCAGGTTTTTTAGATTGCTCAGCCATTTTTGCAAATTGGGTAGTGGTACTTTCAAGACCTGCAGGAACAATAACTTCTTTCTTACCAGCTCTTCCAGCAACAGTTTCTTTGGTATCGCTGATGGGTTCCCAGGTTGTCTTTAACTTTTTACGGGCATTCATTACTTCCCATGTTGTCTTGCCCACTATTACCAGCAGATCATTAAATGTTCTTGTATCAAAACCGGACTGCTCATATCCTTCTTCATATAATTTTTGTGCAAACACATCTTTGATGCCAGGCATTTTCAAACTTTCAGATGCATCAAACGATTTTAGTTTCATTCCAAAAGCAGGAGGATGTTCAATCATGGCGATCAGCATACCTTCCTGTGTATAATCCAATCCAAATAGTGGCTTACCAGTTACGATTTTTAATCCTTCTACATTTTTCTTTGAAGTACCTACTATGTTTAAATTTTTTACATCTTTCAGCTTAACTCCTTTCGGTATTGCTAAGCCTGCAGCTTTTGAAGCAAAGCTGCCATAGGTAGCTGATTTACCGCTTTTAGTATGATAAACCATTCCTGCCTTAGTAGTTATTTCATCTATAGCCACAGCCCATGTTTGTGCCGCAGATTCCATCAGCATTTGGCGGGCAGCTGCTCCAGCTTCACGAAGTGGTTTCCAATACATCCTTATCGAATTACTTCCACCGGTAAATTGCGGACCTAATTTTACATTATCATGTGGGCCCATTTCTACTACTACATTTTTCCAAACCACATCCAACTCCTCGGCTACTATCATTGGTAGTGAGGTCATCACATTTTGTCCAAACTCCGGATTAGGGTTTAGAATTTTTATGATATTATCAGGAGTGATTTTGATATACCCTGTAAGTTCATTCCATTGCTCAGGAATATCAAGACCATTTAGTTTATCATCAAGTCCAAACTTTGCCAGGCTGCTAAAACTTATTATCAATCCACCACCGGCAAGTGCCGAGCATTTTAGAAATGCCCGTCTACTAAAATCAGTTTTGAAATTTTCCATGTTGCACAACTTTAATTTTTACTAATTTAATTCAACTGTGGGATCAGATTACTGGTAAGTTCTATACTTTTTTAAGAAGCAACTTAAAGTTAGACACATAAAATCGATTGCATTTAATATTCTTGCAAAAAATTACGAAAATTAAATAATCCCAACATGAGACTTTACCGGATTTAATTCTTTTACATGACTCTTCAAATTGATAACGAGGCATACTCTTCATGAATTCACTAGAGTGAATTAAATTAGATCAAATATCCCCGCAGTACATTGACTGTCCTTAATTGTTACCTCCAATAAAAAAGCCACCTTTAGGGGTGGCCTTCACAATAAAATATGAAAATAAATTAGCTTATTTTTTCTACCTGCATGTAGTTCAGCTCCACAGGTGTTGAGCGGCCAAATATCTTTACTGTTACTTTCAGTTTCTTCTTTTCATCATTAACTTCTTCTATCACACCATTAAAGTCATTAAATGGCCCTTCGATGATCTTGATAGTTTCGCCTACGATAAATGGCTCACTCATGCTGATGCCGCCTACTTCAGCCATTTCATCCATCTTACCGAGCATCTTGTTTACCTCCGCTTTGCGCAGAGCAATCGGGTTTTCCTTTCCAAGAAAATGGATTACACTGGGAGTATTCTTGATAATATCCCGTAAGTCGTCAGTCAGTTTGCCGTTAGATATTTCCACCATCACATAACCTGGGTAGTAGTTCCTTTCCCGCATTACCTTTTTACCATTGGCCACTTTATACACCTTCTCCACAGGTAGAAAGATTTGCTTTACCTGGTCCCATCCGCCACGGGATACTTCTTTATCCAGGTATTCTTTCACCTTTTTCTCTTTTCCGCTCACCACTCGCAGTACAAACCATTTTGTATCCTGCTGTATATTTTCTGTATTGGTAGTTGCTTCCATTATTAATAAAATAAGTAATCTTAAGATTTAAACAGCATCTTATAGGCCTGTTTGAAAACATTGCCAATAGCAAAATCCATGGCGAGTACGATGAAGGTTATAACCAGAGTAGAAGCCAGCACAATCATAGTAGATTGCTGCAACTGCGGCCAGGTAGGCCAGGTCACTTTCTCAGTCAATTCTTTATACGATTCCCTGAAATAATTAAAAATCTTATTCATGTTGTTCAGTTTTAAAATCACCGCCGAGGCGATAATATTTGTGCAATTACTTTGCACGGGCACTAGGATTCGAACCCAGATCAAAGGTTTTGGAGACCCGTATGCTACCGTTGCACCATGCCCGTATGAAAGCTAAAAGCTATTAGCGGTTAGCCAATAGCTCTTAGCATTATGTTTCAAAGATAGCCAATTTATCAAATAAGCCTAAAGCCAAAGGCTAAAAAAGCTACCTGCTTTATTTACTTTACAATCTCAGTTACCTGACCAGCCCCTACTGTACGGCCGCCTTCACGAATCGCAAACTTCAATCCTTTTTCCATTGCGATAGGCTGGATAAGCTTCACATTAATTGAAGTGTTATCACCAGGCATTACCATTTCAGTACCAGCATTCAATTCTACTTCTCCGGTTACGTCTGTAGTACGGAAATAGAACTGTGGGCGGTATTTGTTGAAGAATGGAGTATGACGTCCACCCTCATCTTTGCTCAATACGTACACCTCCCCTTTAAAATCAGTGTGTGGAGTAATAGAACCTGGCTTACAGATAACCATACCACGACGGATTTGAGTTTTCTCAATACCACGTAGCAATAAACCTGCGTTATCACCAGCCTCACCCTCATCCAGCAACTTGCGGAACATTTCCACACCTGTGCAGGTTGAGTTCAAAGGAGCATCCATCAAACCAACGATTTCTACAGCTTCTCCCACTTTTACACGACCTCTTTCAATACGACCAGTAGCAACAGTACCACGACCTGTAATAGAGAATACATCCTCTACAGACATCAGGAACGGAAGATCAACCGGACGAGGAGGCAATGGAATGTAGCTATCAACTGCAGCCATTAACTCGTCAATAGCACCGATCCACTTAGGATCGCCAGCTAAAGCACCAGTAGCAGAACCTTTGATGATAGGAGTGTTATCACCGTCAAAGCCACGTTTAGTAAGCTCTTCACGGATTTCCATTTCTACCAGTTCAAGCAATTCCGGATCTTCTACTAGATCTACTTTATTCATAAACACCACCATGGTAGGTACACCTACCTGGCGGGCCAATAGAATGTGTTCTTTTGTTTGTGGCATAGGACCATCAGTAGCAGCAACTACCTGGATGGCTCCGTCCTTTTGTGCAGCACCAGTGATCATGTTCTTAACATAATCGGCGTGGCCCGGACAATCGACGTGGGCATAGTGACGGCTTTCTGTCTGATACTCAACGTGGGCAGTGTTAATAGTGATACCTCTTTCTTTTTCCTCAGGAGCACCATCGATATCGTCATATTTTTTGGCTGTCGCAAGACCTTTTTTAGAAAGAACTTCAGTAATTGCTGCAGTCAATGTGGTTTTACCATGGTCAACGTGACCGATTGTGCCAATGTTTACGTGGGGTTTGTCCCTCTTAAAGTTCTCTTTTGCCATTGTTATCGTTTTTAAATTGTGTTTTACTAATTATTGTTGTTTTTATTATGAAGCGGCAATATTTCTATTGCTGACTTTATTGCTTTCCACTCTCATCAATACTCATTTCTTCATCGGTCTGAAAAGAGAGCCGTTAGTGAGAATCGAACTCACGACCTCTTCCCTACCAAGGAAGTGCTCTACCACTGAGCTACAACGGCTGGTATGTAGCATCTACAAACCATAGGTAGCTGCCTTTTCTATTGCAAGAGCCTTTCGACCATCCCGATTATCATCGGGATGCTCTACCACTGAGCTGCAATGGCTTTTCCCATGCCATCGGAGGCAGTAATCGAAATTGAGCGGAAGACCGGGCTCGAACCGGCCACCTGAAGCTTGGAAGGCTACCGCTCTACCAAATGAGCTACTTCCGCTAATACATTGTGCTAATTAGCTAATTCGAAAATTTGCCAATTAATACATTCCTTGATTTTAAAAGAACTTTTAATTAGCTAATCAGCCAATATGCTGATTAGCTAATTATTTGTGGGCAGAGCTGGGTTCGAACCAACGTACTCGTGAGAGAACAGATTTACAGTCTGTCGCCTTTAACCACTCGGCCATCTGCCCGTTTTTTATTTTATAGAGCCGAAAACTGGAGTCGAACCAGCGACCTACTGATTACAAATCAGTTGCTCTACCAACTGAGCTATTTCGGCAAATACTTCTATTTCATGTTTCATTTGGCAGGGTCGAACCAGCGACCTTCTGATATTAACGGATGCTCTACCAACTGAACTATTTTCGGCTTGTTATAAACACAATAAAGAACTACCCCCATTTTTGGGAAGGCAAAGGTAAGGGAATTTAATAATTGGAAAAATTTTGGAAGGTTTTTTTTTGCTTGTTCTCAGCAAGTTGTGTACAAATCTATCTCAATATATTTCCATTGGAAAAAAATGCCAGTGCTGCTGAATTGATTGAAGCTACAATTAGATTCTTTCGTCGCTTCCAATCCAGTAAATATTTTACTGATTAGGGCATATTAATACTTCTTTCAAAATGTATGGATAAAAAAAGACCCCGGAACAACGGGGTCTTGAAATGTTTTACCTAAGCGGCTTTTCTTTCTTTATTTCTTTTTATTTGTGTTACTAATGAGTCGAGTGCATCATCAAACGACTCTTCAAAAGATTTAGAAGTTGATTTAACAAAAAAATTGTGACGTGGAATGTGTACTCTGATTTCTGCAATCTTGTCTTTGACAGCATGTACTACATTGTCAATTTTCAAAAACACATTTACCTGAATAATACGGTCGCTGAATAAGTTTAGCTTCTCAAGTTTTCTTTTTACATGATCAATTAACTTACTGTCAGCAGTGAAATGAACAGTTTGAATGTTTACGTTCATAGTCATCAAGTTTTAATCAGTGAAACAATAAATAAAGAACTATCTGTCTTTGTTTTTCCAGAGGGATTTGGTTCTTTTATCAAATTCAAGTTAGTTCAAAACATTAGTTCTGCCAAGCAAAATCTTATAATTTTTTATTGTACCGGTCAGCCTTTTTAAGCTTTTGGGTGACTTTTTTTATACACATCTTTTAACTTCTCAATGGTATTATGTGTGTATACTTGTGTAGATGCAAGACTAGCATGCCCTAGCAATTCTTTAACTGCATTTAAATCAGCACCTTTATTCATTAAATGTGTGGCAAATGTGTGCCGGAGTACATGGGGGCTCTTTTTATCCAATGTGCTTAACTGGCTAAGAACCTGGTTTACCATCAGGTAGGCATATTTAGGATATATTTTTTTCCCCTTGTCTGTTACCAGCAACGTTTCAGGAGCATTTTCAAATTCCTTTCTTTTTAGTTCAATATACTCTTCTATCATTTTCACCACTTCCCGGCTTATTGGTATTAGTCTCTCTTTGTTTCCCTTTCCCAGCACTTTTATTTGTGATCTACTTAAGTACACCTGATTTTCCCGAAGTGAAATCAATTCTGCAAGCCTCATTCCAGTGGTATAAAAAAGGGTAATCAAAACTTTTGCATTTAAGCTTTTCCAATCTTCCGAAATAATATTCAAGGTTTTGAACATCATTTCCGTATCCGCCTCTTTAATAAATACAGGAAGCCTTTTTGGAGTTTTAGGAGTAATGATTTTCTCCATCGGGCTTACATCTATATTGCCTGTCCGCAAATGATACTTAAAAAAAGATTTAAGACTGGATATTTTTCGAACTATAGATTTAGCAGAAAGGCCTTTATCTTTTAAGTTGGCCAACCAACTTCTCACAAAACTATGACGGATATCTTTTAATTGCACACCTCCGAATTGGGTATCCAGGTATCCGGCAAAATCAAGTAAATCTTTTTGGTAGGAAGTGATGGTGTGGGCTGAATATCTTTTTTCAAATTTCAGATAATCCACAAAGGGCTGTAAAGGGAGTTGGGAATTGGATGACATAGTATTGCCTTAAAGTTACATAATAAAAATAGCTGCACGGTAAAATACCATGCAGCTATCAATATTATCTTACAATACGAAAAGATTAACTATCTATCTTTCCGCTAGCTATGTTCTGCTTGTAAACTGCTTTTAACACCTGGCCACGACGTCTGATAGATGGCTTAATGAAAGCCTGACGTTCCCTTAACTGAAGGAGAACTTTTGATTTCTCAAACTTCTTCTTGTACTTTTTTAGCGCCTTGTCAATGTTTTCGCAGTCTTTTGAATCAATTATTAGCATAAATTTTATACCTCCTTGGTACTTTTTTTAGGATGGTAAAGATATAGGGAAAACTTTGAAGTGTAATGCTTTATCGTGTCAAAAATTTTGCTGCCCTTATTTCTTCAAAAAAATGGCAATATCGGGCTAATTTGCAAAGATGTTTACCGGAATAATAGAAGCAACGGGCCTTGTAACTGAAGTTATTAGCAATAACTCTAATAAATCTTTCTGGGTTGAATCTAAACTTTCTTCTACTTTGAAAGTAGATCAAAGTATCAGTCACAGTGGTGTTTGCCTTACGGTAGAAGAAATATATGAAAACTCTCATCGGGTGACTGCCATTGCTGAAACGCTTAAAAAAACCAATTTAGATACCTGGACAAGGGGCACTCCTGTAAACCTGGAAAGATGCCTGCAGCTGAATGATAGACTTGATGGGCATATTGTGCAAGGCCATGTGGATACTACCGGCATTTGTACAAAAATGAAAGAAAAAAAAGGTAGTTGGGAATATGAGATTGAGTATCCCGGTAAATTTTCCGACTTAATGATAGAGAAAGGTTCTATCTGTATAAACGGCATCAGCTTAACTGCTTTTAAAGTAAGAAAGAACAAATTTAAAGTGGCTATTATCCCCTACACATTTAATAATACCAATATAAACCAACTTAAAGCCGGTGATAAAGTAAACCTGGAGTTTGACGTAATCGGCAAGTACATCATGAATAAGATGAAACACATTAAGTAAAAAAGTATTTTATCTAATGCCAAAACTTTCCGATCATAAATAAAAAAATCATACCTGTACCAATTTTGAATAAAAGAAGAACAGAACTTGATTTTCTTAGAGGTATAGCTATTTTACTGGTACTATTGCGGCATGAAAATCTGTCATTAATTACAACGCAAATTGGATGGATAGGCGTTGATCTTTTTTTTGTATTAAGTGGTTTTTTAGTTTCAGGAATTCTGTTTAAAGAATTTAAGAAAAACAATACAGTAAAACCATTTCTTTTTTTAATTCGTCGGGGTTTTAAAATATACCCTCTTTTTTTTACCGTTTTAATATTACATATACTTTATTACACGAATAAAGGCCTGATAATTTCGTCTGATTTAATTTTACCCGAAGTTTTCTTTTTTCAAAATTATAAGCTCGGTTTATTAGGAATTTCCTGGTCTCTTGCAATAGAAGAACACTTTTATATACTGCTAAGTATTGGGCTTTTTTTCGCCTACCGTTCTGGGAAAATTAATAATAAAAATACAATACCTTCTATTTGTATTTTTATCGCAATTTCATGTTTATTATTAAGAATAATAACTTTACTAATTAGTGGGGATGCGACATCTCTAAACTATTTTTTTTATACACACTTCAGAATTGATTCACTGGCCTTTGGTGTACTTATTTCATGGTTAAGTTATTTCGCCCCTTCATCTCTGGATAATTTTGTTCGAAATAATAAATATTTATTAATAGGAATATTGCCAATTTTATTTTCCCCGGTTTTCATCTGGCAGCCCCAAAGTGCCATTGTAGTAACTATCGGGTTTAGTTTTTTGTATATAGGATTTGGAATAGTATTGCTTTTACTAACTACTTATAAGGATAAAATTGAAAACAATCTTGCAGCACTACATCTTTCTGGAATATATAGAGTAATTGCCTGGATAGGAATATATTCCTATGCTATTTATCTCATTCATTTAAAAGCCGGGCAGGGTTTATCCAATGCATTTAAAAAATATATTCTGCCGAATTCTCCTGAAGTTTTAATAATATTTATTAATTTTCTCTGCTCGATTATATGTGGATTCTTGTTATCACTAATAGTTGAAAAACCTTTCCTCAGGCTAAGAGATAAATATTTCCCCTCCCGATAAAAATATTTTAATACCCATTATTGATTGCTGCAAATAAAGATGAAACCACAAATGCCTGATAGAAAACATTACCCGACTCTTGATGGGCTGAGAGGATTAGCTATTTTGCTGGTTGTTGTTTATCACAACTTTGGCTTTATTGATTATTTCTTTTTTGGCTGGCTGGGTGTAGATCTGTTTTTTGTGCTATCCGGTTTTTTGATAACAGATATACTTTTAAAAACTGCATCTACACCAAAATTTCTTTCTAATTTTTATATCAGGCGAGCACTTCGGATTTTCCCACTGTATTATCTGTTTATTGTTTTTTGTTTGTTCATCATACCTCAACTAAATCTAACATTTGAGGTAAAATATTATGTCGATAATCAAATATGGTTATGGACATATTTGCAAAACTGGCTGTATGTTTTTAAACCCACTAACGGGGTCAATGCACTTCATCATTTATGGTCACTGGCGGTAGAGGAACAATTTTATCTTTTCTGGCCATTGATAATTCTAATAATAAAGAAACCTAAATATCTTTTCCTATTTATCTCTATCATATTAATAGCAGTGATAGGACTAAGGCTTTGGATATGGAACTCCCAGGTGGCGGACATTGCTTACTTTAATCTCTATACATTTTCCCGCATTGACGGTATTTGCATCGGATGCATGGTTGCACTACTGCAAAAAATTGATAGCAACTTTTTGAAAAAATATACGCCTTGGATAGTTTTATTTTTTGCAGGTATAAATTTCATTTTCTTTTTTATCAATAAGCAATATGATTTTTCATTTCCTTACCTGGCAATAGCAGGTTATACCACTTTTGCAATGATGTTTGGTCTTCTGGTAAATGAAGCGGTTACAGGTGAAACAAAAATTATCACAAGGGTATTCACAATGCCCGTTCTTCGATTCTTTGGTAAGATATCATATGGATTTTACATTTTTCACTGGCCGGTATATCTCCTGCTAACGCCATGGTTATATTCTCATGTTTCAAAATATCTTAGCGGCAACCTTTTAAGTTTTCTTGTTTCTTTATTAGCAACAATAGTTGCTGTATTTATCAGTTGGATTAGCTATCGGTATTACGAAAGCCATTTTTTAAAATTGAAAGATATATATGCCAGCTAGCAGTATGATTTTATTTTGTGCATTTTGATTGTATCTTTAGCCCATCTGCATGACTGAACAAATCATCATACTTACCCCTATATTTAACGATAGCGAATCGCTAAATAATTTATTATTACAGCTTAAAAACTCTTTCGCAGAATTTACAGCCGCTAATTTTTCAATATTGGTTGTCAATGATGGGTCAACAGAAAATATACAATTAAAGAATTCAACAGGGTGGCCGTTGCAAATATTACACCTGCAAAGGAATATCGGTCATCAAAAAGCAATTGCAGTTGGTCTTGCTTATATAAAAGAAAATCTTAGCTGCGATAAAGTATTGGTAATGGATTGCGATGGAGAAGACAGACCAGAAGACGCCATTTCATTAATAAAAACTTCTTTTAAAAACGATAAAATAATTTTTGCCAGAAGAAAATCCAGGCAAGAAAGTAATGGCTTCCGTTTTTTTTACCGGCTTTATAAGTTTGTTTTCAGAATATTGACAGGAAAAAAGATTGACTTTGGCAATTTTATGATTATGCCAAAATCATTATTAGATAAATCTGTTTATTACAGCGAAATATGGAATCATATAGCCGGGGGAATATTAAAAGCAGGGCTTCCTTACTCCTCGATAGAAACTCACCGTGGGAAAAGATATGCCGGTGATTCCAAAATGAATTTTACTTCTTTATTAATTCATGGTTTGGGTGCTATTGCCGTTTTTATTGAAGTAATTGCAAGTCGGCTACTACTATTTTCACTGGCATTGATTGGAATATCACTGGTGGTAATTCTTGCAGTAATTGGAATTAGAACCTTCACACACCTGGCCATACCAGGCTGGACTTCTACTGTTGTTTCTGCTATGCTAATAGTACTATTGCAAAGTTTTTTACTGTCTCTTTTCACTATATTTTTATATCTCTCCTCACAATCGCAACGAAAATTTATTCCTGCACACCACTATAAAGATTATACCGGTGCCACAGAAACAATTGTGTAGATGAATGACTCCTTTAAATACCAGGGCAATGAGTTAGAATTGTTTCAACATGCTAAACAATGGAAGAGATATTTTTCCCAACAAATACAACCCTACATAAAAGGTAATGTGTTGGAAGTAGGTGCCGGACTTGGCGCCACTACCCTTTTGCTAAATGAAGGCAAAAACCCGTTGTGGTTAATGCTGGAACCTGATGAAACAATGAGTTCATCATTACAGAAAAAAATAACAAGTAATGAATTGCCGGTTAATTGCAAAGTACAAACCAGCACTATAGAATCATTGAATTCTACTTTTGATACCATTATATATATAGATGTACTGGAACATATAGAAAAAGATAGTGATGAATTAAAAAAAGCCGCTATGCTTTTAAATGACAATGGAAAAATAATTGTACTATCGCCAGCTTTTCAATTTCTATATAGCCCTTTTGATAAGGCAATCGGTCATTATCGCCGCTATAGCAAAGCGATGTTGAAAAATATAACACCAGAAGGATTAAAAATCATTAGCAATAAATATTATGATTCGATAGGTTTTTTTGCTTCTGTAGTAAATAAAATTTTATTGCGCCAAAAATACCCTACCGCCAAACAGGTACTTTTCTGGGACCGATGGATGGTGCCTGTTTCTAAAATAAGTGACAAGCTCTTCTTTAATAGCTTCGGCAAGAGTATAATTGCAATTTGGAAAAAAGACAATAGGTGAACTGGAAATTACCATTCAAAACAATCGTAGTATTTAATCTTTCCAAATTATTTTACAAATAGTTAACCAGTACATAGTAGTTTTGTATCATTCATATGCAAAATAATCTTGAAGGAATATCTTTTGAAGAAGTGACCAATGAAAAAGGCATTACATATGCCGATTTCAGAGCCAATCTTTCCCCCCGGCATTCTAAAGTATGGTTTGATGTTTTTAAAGGATATTTTTTTATAGCCTTGCTCTCGGCAGTCTTTATTTATCTTGATAATCGTTTCCATAATTATTGGTGGGCTTTGATTATTCCTTTTGGTTTGTTAATAGGATATGCCACAGCCTATCTTGCCCTCTTTATCCACGAAGCAGGACATTTCAATATCCATTCTAATAAAAAAACAAATGACCGGCTTGCAACAATATTGCTATGTCTTCCTTTTGGATTATCCATGAAGTCTTATAGAAAAATTCACTGGCAGCATCATATTCATTTAGGCACCCCGCAGGATGCTGAGGTTTCTTATTTTAATGCACTCACAAATTTATTTTTACTTGAAACACTCACCGGCATTCATCTGCTTCGTACAATTTTGCAAAAAGAAAAAAATACTTTATTAACAAAAGAGCAACTAACGCAAAGCAGGATAATGCTGGTTGCCGGTTTTCTTTTTCATGGATCTATAATTGCCCTTTCACTGTATACCAACAATTGGCCTTTTGTGATTGTATGGCTAATTGCCTTTGGAATTTTCTTTCCATTTTTTGCCACGGTACGGCAGCTATTGGAGCACAGAGATGAACTAGCTAAAAATGAAACAGATTTTACAAAACAATCACATGGAAAAGTAAGTCGATTGTTTGTACATACAATTCTTAGCAGCAGTTTTGGTTCTGCCGGCTTTACAAGACATATGATACATCATTGGGATCCACAAATTTCATATACCAGGCATGAGGACATTGAAAAATTTTTGCTTCAATGTGATAAGGTAGCCCCTATAATACGATCGTCGAAAACAACGTATAATAAAACACTAAAAAAATTGTTAGCATCCAATTGATCTCCGCTTCCTTATATTGCCCGGTATGCCAGCAAAACAAAACTACTTTGTGGAGTGTGGCAAAGGATTACGAATATTTTTCAGTTGAAGAAGAATTCAACTATTATAATTGTAAAGATTGCGGAGCCATATTCATACATCCTGTTCCGATAAGTCAGTTGAAGAAAATTTATCCGACTAATTATTATTCTTTTGTAAATAAGGGTAAGAATATAGTAGTGCGACTTAAAGAATGGCTGGACAAATTATTTTTCAAAAAAATATTATCCCAGTTTACAAGAAGCGAATTAAGTGTATTAGATGTTGGCGGTGGTACAGGGTGGATGCTGGATGTACTAAAACAAACTGATAGCCGCATTACATTTACACAGAGTGTAGATATTGATTCAGCAGCAAAGAAAACGGCAGAGGCAAAAGGACATGCATATTTTGAAGGAACTATTGAGGAATTTAATACCGATAAAAAATTTGACCTTATTCTGATGTTAAACCTTATTGAGCATGTAGCAGATCCATTGGCTGTATTACAAAAAGCTCAAACATTGTTACACAAAAATGGTATTATCGTTATTAAAACACCCAACACGGATAGTTGGGATGCGCAACTTTATAAAAAATCATATTGGGGAGGTTTGCATTGTCCCAGACACTGGGTTATTTTTTCCGAAAAAAGTTTTAGGCATTTGTTACGATCTACCAGTTTGAAATTAAAAAAACTGGATTATACGCAGGGAGCACCTTTCTGGGCTTTTAGTATCATCGCTTCTCTATACAGAAAAAAAATAATTCATATTTCTGCTAATAAACCAATTATTTTTCACTGGCTTTTTGCTCCAATAAGTGCTGTATTTGCAATAATTGATTTTATAAGAAGGCCTTTCGCCAAAACGTCGCAGATGTTTATCATTTTAAATAAGGAAGAAGCTTAATGATGTGGCTGTTGCCAACTTTTTTATCTATTTTGTATCGGGCAATCAGATAATAACTACATGAGGTTATCAATTTTTTTTCAGCAAAATAAAGAGCATTACAAAAACTACCTTTTGTTGCTTATCATTTGTTTGCTGGCATATTGGCCACTTACCTTTGGCGTCTTTAGTGTAAAGAATGATGCTATTCATTATTTTCTTCCGTATAGATTCAGTATAAGTGAGGCATTGAGAAATGGAGAGTTTCCTTTCTGGAGCCCTTACTTATACATGGGCAATCCTATCCTCGGCGATATGCAAAGCAATGCCTGGAATCCCATCGTTTGGTTTTTTTCTGCAATAGGACGATATGATATCACTTTATTTCATTTTGAAAATCTATTGTATATATTCTTAGGCGGAGTAGGAATGTATAAATTAACTTACCACCTTGTTGAACATCCTCATACTGCACTATTAATTGCCGTAAGCTATTTGCTCAGCGGATTTATGCTTGGTGGACAATTGATAAACTGGCTATCCGCAGCAGCTTTTATTCCATTTGTTATACATTATTACTTACTTACTCTTCATAAATCATCCATAGGATATGCCGTTAAAACTGGAATAGCTTTGTTCTTCTTATTTACTTCCAGCTATCCTTCATTTACTATACTCACTTTGTATCTTTTGTTTATTTTATTTATAGTTGCAACAATTAATAAAATTCGAAAAAAACAATCCACTGAATTTTCTTTCAAGAAATTTTTATTACCCAATTTATTGATAGTAGTAATTTTTGTGGGTCTTTCACTTCCGGCACTTGTTTCTTTTATAGATCTGTTACCATATTATCAACGGGGCAGTGGTGCCAGCTATGCAGCAGCGGTTAGCAATTCTTTTGAAACAAAACATTTATCAACTCTGTTGTTTCCCTCTACCATTAAAGCGAATGACATTATTTCTTCTACCGATGTTACCTGCAGGAATATTTACTTTGGATTATTCCCTTTAATGATTTTATTTGCAATACCAACAAAGTTCAACCATCGAAACATACTTCTGATATCTCTTGCTATCTTTTCCTTACTCTTTAGTTTTGGTGAAGCCACTCCTGTAAGAAAGATCTGTTATAGTATAATTCCGCTAATGGATACTTTTCGTCATCCATCTCAGATGCGATTATTTTTTATTCTTTCGATGCTTTTATTAGCCTCTCCGGGGTTAAAGAAAATATTGACCGGAGAATTAACTATCAAAGAAATAAAGAGATTAAAGCTTGTACTATGGATAACAGGTACTGCATTGGTGTTGATATCCATAATTACAGGAGCCACTTCAAAAATATTAAACCATATTATTGTGTTTAAAACTGCTGGCTTTCGTCAATCACTAAAAAATATTATTGAAGCTGTCTCTTTGAATGACGCAATTACACTCAATGCTATTATTCAATTATTGTTTGTTGCTGGTTATATATTTCTTTTAGGAAAATCATTTAAGAATAAATTTCTTTTTTCATTTCTTTGGATAGCTAATCTCTTTCTCATGGCACAATTGGTGCTGCCTGCTAGTTTTGTAAGTAAGGTTTCTCCAAGAGATATCAATGCAATCATTCATTCATCACCAAAAGGGTTTCCGCTAGATAGTTTACAAAACCCCATTGCAGAGAACAGCAAAGATGCATTCAACAGTTTCAATACCATCGGCATTTCCTATTTCTACAATAAAAAAATAGGCTTAAGCAAGGTTACTAATTCGCCTGCTTTTCTGGTACAACAGGATAAATTCACCCAAACTAATTTGCTTTATAATTATATATCTTCTTTACCCGTTGCCTATATCGCCGATACTGTTTTAGCATTAAAGGATACTTCTATTTTAAATCAAACGGGTAATTGCAGGTATGCCTTTACAGATGATATAATTTTATCCGCTGGACAATGCAACTCCACTAATAAAGCCACAATTAAAAAAATTTCCGCCAACCATTTCATAATAGAAACAGAAACGAGTGGACCATCCTTTTTAGTTCTTGCACAAAATTATTATCATCATTGGCAAATTTCGTTGGATGGAGAAAATGGAAAAATTATTAGGACTAATATGGCTTTTATGGGCACAGTAGTTCCTGCAGGCAGGCATACAGTTAGTTTTAGTTTTGTACCAAAGAGTACTATTAAAGCAATGTGGATACAGTTAGTTGTAATAATTGCATTACTTCTTAGCGGCTTGTTTATACTTTTAAAATCAAAACAAGAGAAAGTATGAGCCGTAGGAAAACATTATTATTATCATTATTGCTTACTATTCCGGTAATATTATTTCTAATTCACCATTATACCCGTCATACTGCTGATCTGCAACCTACAGGTTTTACTGCTGATGAGAATGTATTATATATGTCCTATGCACATCAGTATCTGGATCAGGAGAATTTCTCATTTTTCTATTCCAATCCGTTTGATGGAGATCCGCAATCAGCTAAAATATATTTCCAACCAGTCAATTTTCTTTTTGCTCCTTTACTTAAACTTGGAGTAGATCCGGGATTTCTTTTTTCTTTATTTGGATTGGTAATGGCTTTTGGTTGCATCTATTTTGCTGTTAGAATAATACAACACCTGGTACCTGATAGTAAATACCAGGTTTTAATTGCTATTCTATTTACATGGGGCGGCGGTCTTACTGCTGTTGCAGGTATAGGCGGAACAATGATAACAGGCACGTCTCTTTCGCCATGGATTGATAGTATTTACCTGGCAGATCCTGCTAATGGGTGGTGGGGAATGAATTGGGGAAGAACATTATTTATTCCTTTGGAAGCTTATTACCATTTTCTTTTTTTTCTAAATATTTACTTACTCTTAAAACAAAAATGGGCGGCTGCTATTTTTACCGCGGCATTTCTATCGCTGTCACATCCATTTACTGGCATTGAATTTTTATTGATAACTATTGGTTGGTTGCTTCTTGAAAAAATAATATTCCGGAATAAAAAAATTCCTTACTGGTTTGTAGCGGCAATATTAGCTATTACTTTTTTTCACATATGGTATTACCTTATTTATTTACCCGGCTTTCCTGAGCATCGACAATTGTTTTCGCAATATAGTGCCGGCTGGACATATAGCTTCCGGGTTTTTATTCCTGCTTACAGTATTGTATTTATTTTGTCTGCCATTACTTTTTATATTAATTGGCCAATTTCAAAATTTCTTTCTCTCCCCCACCAACGATTGTTTCTTTGCTGGGCCATCATTGCATTTCTTTTATCAAAGCATGAATGGTTCATAAAACCAATGCAGCCCATACATTTTACAAGAGGCTATATCTGGGCAGGGCTTTTCTTGCTGGGCTTACCCGGCCTGGTATGGTTTATTGATTATTGTAATAAAAAAGCAACTCGTAAAATTTTATTGCTCTGCTTTATAATAATTTTTCTTGCAGACAACATTCTTTGGATTTGCAATATTCTTCGCCAAAAAAATAATACTGAATGGGAAAGTCATATTACAAAAGACACAAAAGAAGTGTTTAATTTTCTTCATGAAAAAACCAAAAGCAATGATCTGCTGATGGGCAATGCTCCATTAATAAATTACATGGCGAATGTTTATTCATCAGCTAATTCCTGGGTATCACATCCGTATAACACTCCGAACAGAACGGAAAGGCTGGACAGTATGAATAATTTTTTGGCAACAGGAATAAGGCCAGTAGCATGGGGAGAAAGAAGGTTAATAGTTGTGCTAAATAAAAAAAATGAAATGTTTGCAACACACTCTTCTGTAAAGACCCATAAGTTATTTGAAAACGAAACTTATATAATCTTTACTCCATAATGTTCTTTCCTTTCATGGCAGTGCTGATCGCCTTATCCATCACCCTTTCTGCATAAGGTCTCGATATTTCATTTAACTTTTCGATAGCCGTATGAATTTCATCTTTGTTCCCTGTATCAATTACTTTCAATAATTCCTTGGTTGCATCACTTGTATCCGTCAATTCCTCTTCTGTAAGAAATGATTTATTTTTAACCAGGAACTGATTGGTAGTTTCAATTATCTGCCTTGCTTCAGTTTGTGCTTCTACCAATGCCCTTACCTGTATATCTTCCTTGGCATGAGTAATAGAATCCAGCAACATTTTTTCCACCTCGTCATCAGTTAGTCCATATTGCGGTTTCACTTCAATGCTTTGTTCAATACCACTTCTTAATTCTTTTGCCTTCACCACCAATATTCCATCTGCGTTTACTAAAAAAGATACCTCCACTTTTGGTAAACCTGCCGGCATTCCGGGAATACCAGTAAGATTAAATTCTGCCAGCTTACGATTATCTTTTACCATATCTCTTTCTCCCTGGAAAACAGATATCCGCATACTACCTTGTCCATCTTTTTGTGTAGTGTATTGTCTCCCTGTCTTAGTTGGTATTTTAGAATTCCTTGGTATCAACACATCCATCAACCCACCCATCGTTTCTATACCAAGTGATAATGGAGTGATATCCAACAATAAAAAATCTTTATTGTTTCCCGCCAAAATATCTGCCTGTACTGCTGCACCTAATGCTACTACTTCATCAGGGTTTAATGAATCATGAACTTGTTTATTAAAAAAATCACTGACTGATTTTTTTACAACAGGCACCCTGGTAGAACCACCCACCATAATTACTTCATCAATATCATTATTTGACAAGCCAGCATCTTTCATTGCATTCAAACAGCAATCCAATGTTTTCGTTACAAAGATTTCAATCAGTTCTTCAAATTTTTGTTTCGTAATAGTCAACTCTTGTGCAGAAACATTTACAGTAACCGACTCATGAAAAGAAAGTTGCTTCTTAGCTTCTTCGGCTTGCAAACGAAGTTCCTGTGCAAGACTTTTATTTATATTTAATTCCTCGTTTGTTAAGCCAGTTTCTTTTATCCAATATTCCATAATTGCCCGATCAAAATCATCACCCCCAAGATAAGTGTCGCCATTGGTAGAAAGCACTTCAAATATGCCTCCTGCTATTTTTAGTATTGAAACATCAAAAGTGCCCCCACCCAAATCATACACCGCTACTGTTCTTGTTTCATCATTTCTCATTCCTAAACCATAAGCAAGACTGGCTGCTGTTGGTTCATTTATTATTCGCAGCACATCAAGTCCTGCTAATTTACCTGCATCTCTTGTAGCTTGTCGTTGTGCATCATTAAAATAAGCAGGCACTGTAATTACTGCTTTGACAACAGGTGTTTTTAAAATATGCTCAGCCCTGCTTTTTAATTCTTTCAGGATTAATGAAGACAACCCAACCGGTGTATAAAAAGTAGTTCCTACCTGAATTTTTACAAGGCTTTCAGTATTATCATCAATTACTTTATAGGCAAAAAAAGAAGATTGATCTTTTACATCACTATAAGATTTACCCATTAACCTTTTAACTGAAAAAATAGTATTCTCCGGCTCGGTGATAAGATATTCTTTTGCTTTATCTCCAACTGTTATTGTTCCGGTGTTTCCAAAATGAACAATGGACGGCACCAATGCAGCACCATCATGCTCTTTCAATACAACAGGTTGTTTTGTATCAGGATGAATGATAGCCACCAAACTATTGGTAGTACCCAAGTCAATGCCAACAATAATCTCCTTTTGCTGCAGGCTGCCCGTTGCTATATTAATACCAATTTTCGCCATATCTTTTTATTAAACTATTTCAAATTTATGCGATGCAAAAAAAATCTCGGAATAAAATGAACTGCTTGTTTCTTCATTATCCAAAACAGAGGCTGTTGCAACCTCTGGCAGAGGACTATTTTGTTTTACAAAAAACAAATTATACCCCTGCTTGTTTGCTCCTACTAATTTATAGCCCTTTGTCAATCCAAGTTGGCGCAACGCCTCAACCGAGGCTCCATTATATTTACTATCCACCGAATGGTGATTATGATTACCATAAGGTACCGCAATACTTTTCAATCCAAATTCAACCTTAGCTTCTATCACCACTATTTCTGGTTGCACTTGTTCAATTGCTTTCCATATCCAAAAATCATTGCCATCAATATCTATTGATAATATCCCCACTTTATTATTTATCAAATTTCCTGTCATTAACCTATTTACATTCTCCCTGGTAACTTCTGTTTGTATAAATCGAATGTCAGCTCCTTTATTTATTTGGTGCTTAAAAAAACTTTTTCCAACGGCTAATTGTTCACTGCTTTTATCAATAAAAACTCCCTGCCAGCCATGATGCACGGCCAGATTTGCACAATTGCTTTTAATGCAATCCCCTGCACCAATATCAATAAAAGTTGGCGAGACATTTGGCAACTTATTCGCCAGATAAAATAAAATACCATCCTCCCCATGGTAAGTAAACACATCAAAAGAAGCATCGGATAAATTCTCTATCGGCTTTTGTTGCAGTTGCTCTACCCAACTCTCTATATTATTTTTCTGTATGGGATTGCATTGCCGGCTATAAACCCACTGGCCAAAATTTTTTTTTATAAACCGTTTTACTGCCTGCATATAATTGGCAAAAGTCGCTTATAAATAGCGGATAAAAAAGTCTGGCCCCAAATGGCATTTCTATTATCGGGAAAAACAAAATTCCTATAGCCATTAAAACAAAAAAAGCTGCCCTTTTTCAAGGACAGCTTTAAGAAAATTAATACTTTATCTTATCGCATCAGGTACATTTTACCATACCCTTTGTTGAAGTACTTGTCTGTATTTTCACCGGTGCTCTTATACTTATCCAATGATTTTCCATTGAGGTTGGTAACCACCCTGTACAGATAAATTCCGTTTGCCAGTTTAGCACCGTACTGGTCAGTTCCATCCCATTTAAATTCTGTGATGTTACGACCAATATGCAATGGTCCTAATTCATCTTTTGTTATCTCCCGTACTATTTTACCCGTAACGGTCATAATCTCAATCTTAATATTTTGTGGCACTTCACTTCCAGTTACTGTAAACACAAAGGCTGTTGATGTAGTAAACGGATTTGGATAGTTGAGCATATTTGAGATCATCGGTTTATTGATAACTTCAAATACCACCCTGTATTCAATACTACCTGCGGAGTTCTCACTTCTGTCTTTTCCGGTTACTATCATTTCATATTCACCATCTACCGTAAAGTATGGTTTGAAATTAATAGTAGCAGTGTTGTCAGGGTTTGGTGCCTGACCTGCAGGTGTAAATCTTACCGTGTCATTATTAAAATAGAACCTGCGTAATGTACCGTTTGGATATCTTACCTGTAATGTAAGTAATGAAGTATCATTTAATATCATCCATTTTGCTTCATCTTTCAGCTTGATAATAATGTCTGGCTTAGAAGAAACAATATCACGGTTTAAGATATGAACACCATCAAATGTTACATCCAGCAATGGATTAAGACTATCAGGTTTTATATAAATATTGCGGTATGCAAAATTATTAAAGTGATGCTGCTCCAATTGATGATTGTCCGGATTGGCTTCAATGAACATGGTATTCACTCCAGAGAATGCACCAGTGTTTACCAAAGATCCTAAATGCAAAGTATCATTTACCAGCAGAGGTCTGCGGTTTGGTATCGGTATTATATGCGGCACATTACTCTTGTCCGTAATTACCATCTTCACTTTCAAGCTATCAAACGGCACTTCGCTTATGTTTTTAAATGCCACCTTAAAGTCGAGAGGTTCCCCTACTTCCAAAGTATCTTTTATTTTCAGGTAAAGGTTTGGTGCAATAGCTCCCTCTGGCACCGGAATATAAGTTAGTCTCCAATATCGCAATTGATACGGAGTGAAGTTGGTTCTATCCAGGGTTCTTAATTTCAATTTTACGAATGGATATTCTGCTGCATTTATAGAAGAAACATCTACGTTTTGCTGTGCAGTAGTAAGACCAGTAAATAATGTTTGTTCCGATCCGTTTGCTCTTATACCAACTACATCTACTGTAGCAGAATCAAGAGGAGTATCTCCAGTACCATTCCAAATCAATCGCTTCCATCCACGGGATGGACCAAATACCGGCGAGGTCATATATGCTAATGTATCACTTGTATTCAGATTTATCGACAATGTTGGATTGGCAAGAGAATCTGCACCTACCAACCATTGCGGAGCAAATGAAGGATCGTTCTTTTTATAAACCAATACCCAAGGTCTGGCTTTGTAGAAAGAATCTATACCGGCAAAACCTGCATTTTTCAAATAATGATAAAGCGATTGACCAGGCCCCCAAATATTTTCATCTGCTCTCCAATCTTCTGCCCATGCTCTTGGAAAGTTGAATCCATTTACAAGGGTGAAATTTCTTACTACAACATAATGTCCATCGGGCACAGTATCCCGCATAAAGTTCATCATCTTACGTCGGCTCGCAGTATCGACATATCGCCATTCGAAATTGAAATACCTCGGTTCACTACCACAATTATTAGTGGTACTTCCATATAATCCCACTCCCTGTGGATTTGCAGGGCTTACTGGTAATACCTGTTGATTTTGCCATGCTTTGAAAGAAATAGGATCAAACACATTAAATACTAATGAAGAGAACCAGCAAACCAGTCGAATACTTGGTATACTGTTTACAGAAATAGAAAGTGATGTAGGTGTAGTAGCACCACTGGTAACCCATGTTCCCATTTGTATGAATAGATTCTGCGGTATTGGTTCATACTTCCACTTTCTTGTCAACGAATCATACTTCATCCTTTCGTTAGCAGATTTAGTATGCTGATAGAAATGTGATTGATTATATCCCACATCATTACTGCCCAATGCAGCAGGAGTCAGATATACAAAACTGGATTTATTCCACACCGGCAATCCACTAAGAGGAACAGGTGCTACTCTCCAGTAATACACTACACTGTCAGAGAAAGTAATACCGGGATTAAACTCCAGCACACCACCTGTAGATGTAATTGATCTGCTGATTTTTGCCGGTGAATTAAAAAATTCAGTAGTATCCATTTCCATTGTGTACTGCTTCATGGTGCTGAAAGGATTAGCAGTAGAAGCTACCAGTTTAATATCTTGCCTGTTCACAATGGAGAAAGCATATGGATATACTGGTCTTGCTTCGTCTTCAAAAATGAAAATGTCTTTGGAGATACAGTTATTGGTTTCATATATTTCATCTACCACATTATCTGCATCTATACAAATTGAAATCTTATTTAAACCTTTATCCCTTGTAGGTACAATGTCAATATCATAAGACAATGAATCCATATACCGGATACCAGGAATTGTATCTCTTCTTATTACTTCAGTAGTAAGATTAGGATATGTTCTTTTCAATTCTACCACAATATTTTTATCAATAGCCTTACCTAGGTTCATAAACTGTGCCTTTACATTAAACCTGTTTTCTGCTACTGAAATAAATGACGGAGTAACTTTTAATAGCTGATCTTCTATTACATAATCTGGCTTTGGTCTTGATCCATCTAAACGTAAAGCAGGGTCACCATGCAAGGTCGTTTGCTCACAATGAAATCTTGCATAGTAATCATTTTGCGTAGTAAGATTATAAACCTGAGTAATTGATTCCCGCATTATCTCACCCAATGTTTTCCCATAATGGGTAGAAGTGGCTGCGTTATAAGTTCTGGTATTATATAAATCAAGATAATGCACAATGCCAAAGTGTGTACTGGCAATAAATGCAATAGAACCCCGCTGATCGGCCAATACGAATTTTTCTGAAAGGGTTTCTTTCAATCCTAAACGAATAGTATTAAAGTTGAAAAAATTACCGGCATTACAGCCCATGATAACCGTAACAGGATATTTACCCGGATTATTATAATTAGCAGGATTATCCAGGTTAAACTCTAATGAACTAGCAGAGGAGTGTCCGAAATATGTCATCAAACCAATACCTTCTTCAAACAAACGATATAATTTTTCACTGGCATTAGGTTCTATCGGTGCAGATGACACTTTGCTAAATGTATGCACATTGGCTCCATATAATGTATCAGAAAGAGTTCCTTTATACCTGTTCATTGCTTCTTGCAAAATAAGACCAAGTGCACCATCACTGGCACCTACCACATGTACTACATTTTTCAACCATGCTTTGTCTCTTATTAAAGGAGATTGAAATGCCTGCTGCTGCTCATACTGTACCACCTTCGCCAGGTAAAGAGACAACTCAGCAGGATTGATTACGGAGATACGACCAATAGAAACCTTTGGCAACTCATCCAAACCCGGATCTGCCGCTAACAACATATCCGATCCAGGATTCCCAAAAGTTGGAATTATAGAAAGCTTATCAATATCAGGATTATTTTCAAACGTTCTGAATTGAGTATAAGTAAGTCCTTTACCTACTAATAAAACATTTTTTACCGGAGCTGTAAAAGTATTTCTTGCCCACCCGATAAAACTGCGGACTGCATTGGGATTCTTTTTAATACCAAATCCAAATTGATCATTTATTTCATCTATCTCGTATACTTTAGCATTATGGCTCCCACCAATAGCGGAACTACGATAGGTTTTATAATCATTTACCGGATTTATTCCACCTGAACCATTCATTATTACAGGGCTGGTAATAATAAGATAGTCGCCCTGGTTAGCAGCTTGTGCATAGTTTACAAAATTTCTTTGCTGCATCGAATTTACCAGGAGTATCTGACTAGGAGCTTCGCTAACCAATAATAATTTTCTGGCAACTGTAGATGGTTGTAATAATACTTTTACTAATGGAGCTGCACTTATATCACAAACATATCTTTTGCCATTGGTCATATCATATAAAACCGGAGCCAATGGGCTAAAATTAAACCCTGAAATTTCAAGATAATTACCTACTGCATTAGCCGGCAAGTCAAATGAAAAAGAGGTTTCATTACCAAAATTAAATTGTCTTGCATACGTAAGTTCCATCTGGGCAATGGCCATCCGGTCATTTGCAGAAAGACATTTGTTTACAATATCAATATTTAAATTGCCACTGCTGATATGTGCATTGGTAAGTGGCGTCTGATGTCTTACATAATCAAAAAAGTTCATTGTCACCACATCCACCAATGCTCCATTGGCTTTTATTTCAAATGTCCGTGCATTTAAAGGATTATTACCTGTTGCATTTATTTTGAAGACAGGTACGGGTGCGCCGGGGCCGAGATATGGATTAAGATTCGAAAAACTTTCAACTTTAGTTCCGTTTGTAAAAATATCACCAGAGGTCCAACCTTCACCCTGATCATATGCAGATGAATAAACAGACTCTCCAACAATTGCTGCATAGCCAGGATTAATTTTATCTCTGTAATAAATACCGGAAGTATGAATAAAAAATGGTTCCGGTGTTAATGCTGTGGGTAATGCATTAGTTGTAGGAACAAATCTCGCATTGCCTCCGCCTGGTGTTATTGTTAAAAAGAAAGCTGCCGTATCTGTTTCAAAACTATGCTTATCACTTAGCTGATGTTCCTGTATTCTATAAAGCTCTTTATCTGGCTTACCGTCATTTTTCTCCCCCCAAAACTCGATGTAATCTGTGCCTGACATTGGACCAGTTTGCAGCGAAGTATATAAAGGAATTTGTTTACCATTTCTCCATAGTTGAAATCTTTCAGCAGGTGTATTGCCGATGCCTAAGCTGGCCAATACCGGCTGTTCGATACGGTGCAGAGAAGTACGACCGACTTTAAATTTATAATACGTCTGGTTGTAATTTATCCACTCGTTATTATACGTTTGAGATTTCGCCAGCAAAGCTGTGAAGAGCAGTAGTGGTAGTAAAAAATTTTTCATTGAATCAAAATTTTATCCGGTACAGATAATTATTAATCGTTTTTATTTTTGGCTGCAGCCAGGTTCAGGCTTAAAGAAAATACATGGGTAAATAAAGGATTGGATTGATTAGCCAGGTTGGTGAACGCATAATCCACAGACACATTCCCTATTTTAAATCCTGCACCTGCACTGGGCTGATAAATCCAAACTTTCTTTTGATTCACTGTATCACCATCAGACAATGCTCTTTGAAAATTGTTTATTCCACTACGAAGAAAAAATACATTGTTGATGTTTAACTCCAGGCCAAGTTTAGGATCTGCACTTACCGGTTCTGCACTTATCAATGTGTTTCTTTGTCCATCAAAAGTTACATCAATATTGGCTTCGGCCAATAAACTGGATTTTTGTCCCAACCGAAACTCACGACCAATACCCAGCACCAGACGGGGTGCAGTAAGTTCTGTAGATTTTACAGGTATGTCATTATTCGTGAGGTATAGAACTTCTTTTTCTTTCTCTGTAAATGAAAAAGACCATGCATTAAAGGTGGTAGTAATGTCACGACCGGCAATTCCAAATCGCCATTGCTTACTGTGTATTTGAAGGCCTGCATCTAACCCAAACCCCCATGCTTTGGCAAATTTGCCCACACTGCGATGAATTACTTTTGCATTCAATCCAAAATTCACTTTCTTCTTTTCTGTTTCTTTTAATTTTTGTGCAAAAGAAAAAATGAAAGCATAGTCTGCAGAAGAAAATGCTTGTATGTTATTATAGTTTAAAGAACCATCTGGCTCTACCAGGAACAATGTATTCATGATATCATCTACAGCAAAGCGAAGACCGGTGAGGCCAATCGTTCTTTTTTCATTAGCGGTAGGAAA
The DNA here is from genome assembly GCA_031397865.1 of Chitinophagaceae bacterium. GTDB lineage: Bacteria > Bacteroidota > Bacteroidia > Chitinophagales > Chitinophagaceae > JJ008. The sequence continues at coordinate 35,348 of JANNMN010000013.1, read as the reverse complement.
TGCGATACTGGCATAATCATACTTCCCAATGCCGGCAAAATATTCTGCATGCATAAGGTTGATCTGCGGATATTTTTTTACTCCTACTAATCCGGCAGGATTCCAATAACCAGCAGTACCATCGCTTACAGAAGCTACTACAGAACTACCCATAGCAAGGCCCCGGGCACCAGCCCCGATGTTTAAAAATTCATTCGAATACTTGCGGAATTGTGCACTGGCAGAAAAGAAAAATAAAGTGGCAAGAAGGGTGATGTATAAGCGGTTCGTTTTCATTCATTGAATTTTCTAATAAGCAATGGAATAAGTTTAGTTTTTATCAGGTACGTAATCTATGTAAAATTAGTCTTTAGGCCTGTAAATTCATAGGTTTGCGGGTCAAAATGACTAATTACTGAAAACGAATTAGTTAGAAAAATATTGCATATAAAGACAGGCAACCTTAATCTGTCTTACTTTTGCTGACAATCATCACTTTACAAATGAATTTAATAGAAGAACTAAGATGGAGAGGCATGATACAGAATATTACGCCCGGCACGGAAGATCAACTTAAAAAGGAAATGACATCCGCTTATATCGGGTTTGACCCCACAGCCGACAGTCTGCATATCGGTAGCCTGGTACCTATTTTATTGTTGGTACATCTGCAAAAGGCAGGACATAAACCATTTGCTTTGGTAGGTGGAGCCACCGGCATGGTTGGTGATCCCAGTGGAAAAAGTGAAGAAAGAAATTTATTGAGTGAAGAAGTATTGAAGCATAACCAGGAAGGAGTAAAAAAACAATTGATGCAATATCTTGACTTCAATCCGGAGTTGAAGAATGCAGCAGAGATGGTAAACAATTTTGATTGGTTCAAAAATATTACGTTCCTCGATTTTATAAGAGATGTAGGAAAACACATCACTGTGAACTACATGATGAGCAAGGATAGTGTGAAAAAAAGATTAGATGGAGAAACCGGAATGAGCTTTACAGAGTTTACTTACCAGTTGGTACAGGGCTATGATTTTTATTGGTTGTATAAAAACAAGAATTGCAAACTGCAAATGGGTGGCAGTGATCAATGGGGAAATATATTAACCGGTACCGAACTAATTAGAAGAAAAGCGGCTGGTGAAGCATTTGCATTTACCTGCCCCTTAATAACAAAAGCAGATGGTGGCAAGTTTGGAAAAACAGAAAGCGGTAATGTATGGCTTGACCCTGTTCGTACTACTCCTTATCAATTTTATCAATTCTGGCTGAATGCAAGTGATACTGATGCAGAGAAATGGATAAAGATCTTTACATTTTTATCTCAGGCCGAAATAAATAACATACTTGATGAGCATAAAAAAGATGCCGGCAAAAGAATATTACAAAAACGATTAGCAGAAGAGGTAACAAAGTTTGTGCATGGAGTTACGGCATTGGAAGAAGCTATTGCTACAACCGAAAAATTATTTGCCAATCAATCTGCCTCTGCTGAAAGTTTAAGCATAGAAGATCTGGAAGGCATGGAAGGAGTGGTGAAAATTGATTTTGCTAAAGATAAAATCGTCGAAGGCATTGATGTAGTTTCTTTTTTAGCAGAAACAGCTATTTTTTCGAGTAAAGGAGAAGCAAAAAAGTTAGTGCAAGGTGGTGGGGTGAGTATTAACAGGAAGAAAATAGACAATGTGCAATTTGCTATAGACAATAGTTCATTGCTTCACGATAAGTATTTGCTGGTACAAAAGGGTAAGAAGAATTACTATCTCGTAACTATTAGCTGATAAAGTGAAAAAAGTTTTTTTCATCAGTGGGCTTGGTGCAGATAAAAGAGCTTTCTCTTTTCTTGATCTATCTTTTTGCGAACCTATTTTTATTGATTGGATTCCGCCATTAAAAAACGAATCGCTGGAATCTTATGCCAGCCGGTTGAGAAAACAGATAACCGACCCATCTCCTGTTATCGTGGGTGTATCATTTGGTGGAATGCTCACCACTGAAATGGCAAAAGCAGATCCATCCATACGATGCATCATCATATCAAGCAATAAGATCAAAAAAGAATTTCCTTCTTATTTTATGTCAGGTAAATATTTGCCCCTGTACAAGTGGGTGCCCGCATGGCTTATGCGTAAGCCAGCTTTTATTCAAAAAATATTTTTGCAAACTTCAGGCGCAGAACAAGTAAAAATCTTTAAAGAAATAGCTGCCTCCACCGATGATAAGTTTACCCGATGGGCCATACATGCTATTTTACATTGGAAGAATGCAACAATACCAGGAAATATAATTCATATACACGGAACAGCAGACCGGCTGCTTCCTTATCGATTGGTAAAAGCAGACTATACGATTGAAAAAGGAAATCACCTGATGATCATGAATAACCATGAAGAAATAGCTGCATTGCTGAAAAAACTAGTAACCGGGTCTTAGCTACTCCTTGGCTTTATTGATTTTGACAGCTTTTCCTGACTTTTGATTTACTAACAAATACAAGCCTGCAGCTTTACCTGTTAAATCTATTCCGGCACTGTTACCATTTACTATAATCTTAGTTATTATTTGCCCACTACTGTTGTACAAAATAAATTCTTCACCAGCCCAATTTGATTTAAATAAAACAGTTGCTTTTTCCCAAACAGGATTTGGAAAAACAACAATATCATTTTTGATTTTCTCATTAGATAGCAAAACAATATTGCTGAGAATATATTTTCCGTCAATATCAATTTGCTTTAATCTGTAGAAATATCTTTCAGTTGTCAACTTATCATCTACAAATTGATAGATTCTTAAAGTATTACTGTTTCCTACAGCATTTACTTCACCAATTTTCTCAAACCTGATTCCGTTAATACTTTTTTCTATTTCAAATATCCGACTGTTACTTTCTGATGCAGTGTTCCAAAAAAGAATATTGGTAACCCCATTTGCCCTGCCAAAAAAACTAAGAAGGTTAACCGGCAATACTGCTGAATTAAATTCATAAGCACCTATATCCACTACTGCATTACTAATTCTGCTGTAATTTCTTATGTCAAAAGTGGGAACCCCAGTGTTATCACCTGCATCAATACCAACAGAACCACTTTGCAATTGCAAACCGTCATCATTGGTAAGCCAGCAATTATCTGCGCCATCTGCATCATTGATATTTATTAATGAAGGAGCAGTAAAAATATTTCCCGTTCCCGGGCCCGTAATAGTATGCGGTGGATTTTGATTGGCAATATCGAAAACAGAATAAGTAGCAGAAAACGATGCTCCACCCAAAATATAAAATTGTGGACCCGTGCCACTAGCCGTATTACCCCAAAAAATACTGTTGCGAATAGTAGGATTTGCTGTACCTGAATTTCCTGAAACAAAATTTGTTCTGTCGGAAACAATACCGCCACCATCAACAGAAGAATTGTTTACAAAAATTGAATTTAAAATTACCGGGCTTGCATTTCCATTACCACCACCCCAACAGTACATTGCTCCTGCTCTGTCTGTTGCTGTATTACCATAAAAAATACAATTGGTAATAACAGGACTTGCATTACCGTTATATCCAAAATTATCAATGCCGCCACCGCCACCTGTGGCTGTATTAAATGCGAATATGCAATTAGTTATTACCGGGTTGGCATTACCACCATTTTGTCCATGGTCGAAGATTCCGCCGCCAAATAATGCAGTGTTGTTAGTGAATAAACAATTTCGTATTGTTGGGCTGCAAGTGCCACCATTAGCTGCATTATTAATCATTCCACCACCAAGACTTCTGTTATCATTTCCGGTTAAATCAAAATTAGCATTTGCATCACGGATAGTAAAACCATCTAATATGGCTGTACTATTTAAACTGCTGTTATTAATTACATGATAGCTGTTATCTGTATTCCCTGGTAAATTAATTTCAGCACTCAATAAAGAAGTAAAGCCGCAACTAAATATTCGTTGAGATAAAACTGTTTCTGTTCCATTAAAACTCCCATAAATAGCTACTCCATTCAGCATGTTGAAATAAATATTTCTGTTAGTAGTATTAGTGGTAATGTATGTTCCTGTTGCCACCCACACTTCATCGCCAGGTACAGATGCATTGATAGCTGTTTGTAATGATGTACCGGGAAAAGCATTTGCCCAACTGGTACCGTTCAATAAACCGGCACCGGTGGGAGTAACATATCTTGTTACTGCATTTAAGTTTGTAAAAAGGAGTAATAAAATAAAAGTGCAAATAGATTTCATAGAATAGTTTTTTATAGGTGTAAACAGGTTACTTCAATTTTGTTTTTAGCAATGCAAGTTCTTTTGCCAGATTATCTAATTGGGCTTGCAGTTCTTTGTTCTTTCTATTTTGCTTCTCAATAATTTCCTGTTGTTCCTGCACTGCTTTTACCAGTGGCACTACAAACTCTGCATAACGTATGCCATAAGGGCTTTTCTCGTTGGTCGGAGCATCTATACCACTAAACGAAAATCCCAGTTGCTTTGCGGCACTTTCCACTTCCTGTGCGATAAAACCGGAATAACGGATGGCTTCCTGGTAATCAACTTTGGCAACAGCAAATTTTTCACCACGGCTTTCTTTTATCTTTTTTATTTCATCAACACCAATAAACTGATTAAGTGCAGCAATATCAGTTGTATAAGAAACAGGCCTTAGTTTTAAAATGAAATCAAGCCCAGGAATATTTTCGTTGATATTTTTTTTAAACCGGCCGTCTGAAAAAGTGGTCCAGCCGACCTGCCCACCGATGGATGTAACATTGTTATTTCCGATTCGTACCCTGTCGAACCCCGTTACTATCGAGCCACTTCCGATTGCTGTTTGATTAAAGTTAAGTGGCGCATTTGATTCGCTATTGTAACCAATAAATGTGCAATCATCATCATTTGCAAAAGCACTTCCTGCACTATAGCCCACAGCAGTACCTCTATCGCTTCCATAATTATTAAAAAGTGAGAACATACCAATGGATGTATTAAAATTCCCATTAGAATTATTGTATAATGCCTCCTTGCCTACAGCGGTATTATTATCTCCACCCCCATTACTGTAAAGTGATTGATATCCTATAGCAGTATTGTTATTTCCGGTATTAATTGAAGCCGCATTATTAGGCTCTCCAAATAATGCCTCATATCCAACAGCCACATTAAAATTAGTAAATGATGTTGCACTGTTATTGTAATTACCCATTGCATTATACCCAATAGCTGTTCCGTTGCTTCCTGACACTGTTTCAATAAGGGCATTGGTACCAATTGCTACATTATTACTGCCGGTAGCATTATCAAGCATTGCATCGGCACCAATTGTTATATTATTCCCACCGGTAGTATTATTGTGAAGAGCAAAACGGCCAACAGCAGTATTCTGACTGGCGGTGTTATTTTCTAGTGTTCCATATCCAAGTGCTGTATTTCCAATACCGGTGCCATTATCGTATAAAGAATTATACCCCATTGCCGTATTGCCATAGCCAGAACTATTATTACGCAGTGCCTGGTAACCCAATGCACTGTTGTAAGTACCGGTATTAGCTGAGGCACTAACAGAGCCCCGCAACGCTTCATATCCTACCGCTACATTATTGTTTATAAAAGATGTGGCCTGGTTATTTATCAACGACATTGCTCCATACCCAAAAGCAGTTCCGTTATTCCCACCAACGTTTGATGATAATGCTGATGGTCCATACGCTGTATTTCTGTCTCCGCTAACATTATTAAATAGTGATTGAAATCCGGTTGCGGTATTATTAAGCCCGGTTGTATTATCATAAAGCGATTGATAACCTAATGCGGTATTATTATCGCCACCAGTGTTTGTTAAAAGTGCATTTCTGCCATAGGCTGTATTATTAAAACCAGTGCTGTTGTTTAACATGGATTGATAGCCGGTTGCAGTATTACCAGTGCCTGTATTATTAGCAGGAATAATTGAACCTCTTAATGCCTGATAACCCACCGCAATATTTGTATTGGTAAAAGAGCTTGTAGCACTATTGGAGTACTGCATTGCCTGGTAGCCAACAGCCGTAGCATTGTTTCCTGCATTATTAGCACTTAGTGCCAACCGGCCAATAGCTGTATTATTTGTCCCTGTACTGTTTGAATCTGCCGCCATACTGCCAAAAAAAGAATTCCCTCTTGCACCGCTGTTTACATCATTGTAAATACCAGTTCTGAAGCCAATAAAGCTATTGGTAGAATCATCTGCATGTATCCACAGCAAGTCTCTTCCTGTACTGTTTCTTAATCTAATTAAAGGATTAGCATTTGTTTGCCCTGCTGCGCCATCAATAAAAAGTTGTGATATATTTCCATTGCCAAGAATATGCAGTTTTGCAGCAGGTGTGGTGGTGCCAATACCTACATTTTGTGCAATAGCTGCACCACAAATACAAGAGAATGCAATGGCGGCAATATTTTTTTTCATTGGTAGTTATTACTGTTACAACTTATTTAATCAAGATTTGGAATCGCTGCTTTAAAGCATTTGAATACACAAAAAAATTCATTCCATGCAGCACCAGAACCAACCTGGTCATCACATTGATCATAGCAATCGTTTGGAAAAAGTGTTATACTCCCGGTTTTTCTAAGATCTGCTATATTATTTGCTTCCTGACAAGCCAATTGTAATTGTTGCCCCAAATCACTTCTTGCTTTTCCGGCTGCCTCTACCTTAATTGATAGTTTACGAATCTTCTCAAATTGTTTCAATAGCTTTTTATCATCCGTAGTTGCATTAGTACGGGGAAGTAGTGAAACGTTATTCATTAGTTCATTTACTTTTTTACTAGCCTCATACATTTCCGCTCCTGCATTTAACTGAGTTTTACTGGCTGTATTACTTGCCTGAGCTATAGCTTTGTTTAACAATACTGTTGTAAAAAAAAATAGCATCAAAACATTGATTGATTTTTTCATACTGACTAGAGTTTTATAGTTTAAAAATTATTTTGCCCACTGTGCTGCAAACCAATGCTTGCCCCCTTCATCATACCCAGTCACACATCTTGTGAGTAACCCATTGCCAACATTATCCTCCCATTTTCCCTGATAACCATCACTGTCTGATTTACGGGTTGCACTATAATCCCTGAAACCTGATTTTTCATACCAGATAACGGAGAACTTTGTTTGCCCATCATGATGATACGCATTGATGTAAACCTGTTCCCAATTTTTCCCTTTCATTTCATCATACTTATCCTGGTATTCTTGCTGACTTAATGAACTTTTCAAGACACTGCCCCCGACATTTCTTTTTTCGTAGAAAGCTGAATAATATTTTTTTCCGCTTACTGATACCACAGATACATTCACGGGGACATAGCCATCGCCGGTATATTTTTCAAATAAGGTTTGATGCTCTTCCGGAGATACTCCGATATATGCAGGCTGTGCATTCGGTTGTCCTGGTTTTTTTATAAAGATGGCTGCGAATTTTAATTTGCCAGCATCGTTATAATTATCTATCTGCTGAAGCCTGTATCCATTTTTCTTTACCCAATCATCATACTCTGTTTGAAAACTTTCTTTTGTCATATCATGCTTCACAGCCACATCATAATTATTCCTGTTGTAGCGGAATACAGTGTTGAAAAATGTTTTGCCTGCCACATCATAAGCATCCACCCACACAGGATAATAACCTGAACTCCATATTTTGGAAAATTCTTCCTGGTAATCTTTCTCCGGTATTCCATGCTTTGCAATTTCATTTTTACCACCCGGATACCAGGTTGGTTTATTGCCGGGCCATATTACACATAAGCCATCGGCAATATAGGGAAGGCCGGTTTTATTTACTTTTATCCAGGCTGCATCCGGTGATGGCTCAGGTAGGTTCTTAAATGCAATCAAGCTAGTATTAGTAAATTGTAATGGCCAGACTACCGCTGCATCAGGATTATCAACCGATATGCAATCTATATGCAAATGTGTGCCAGCTGTTGCAGTACTGCCTACTCTGGCTAACCAATCTCCCCGTTTCACTTTTGCACCAATTTTCATAAACTCTTTGTTCAACGAAAATTGCTTGAGATGATAATACCGGATAATTTCATTTCCAGTTTTTATATGAAATGTATTGCCGCCTCCATCTGTATCTATACCTGGTTCGTTGTCCTTTATTTTATCATTGAATTTTACCACTTCCCCATCTGCAATAGCATATACCGGCCTGCCAAAACAACGAAAGTGTTCATTCTTATCCCCAGCGACACCCGGATATTTAGTACTCCATTTTTTACTTTTTTCATCCCAGCCTACCATTACAATATCATAGGAAAAAACCTGCGGGCCACCGCCATGTGCCGCTTCGGCGTACCAGTATTCGTTGATGCCGAGGTCTGCTTCTTTACCGGGAAAAGAATAAGCTGCAGCATTTACATGGGCCTTTACATTTTTTGTAATAACATAAGGGCTATCGTATCCATCAAAATACAACCTGATATTCACTTGTGAAGGAACAGAGCCATTTATCTCAATAACATTACCTAACTCATTATACCCACGGCCGTTTTGCCATTTGAATGTTGCGCCATTATTTATGAGTTCATTACTATTATCCTTGCCGGGGCTAAAAGGAAACACTTTACTGGTACCGTTAGTGGTATATTGATATTCGATCTTTTTAAGGGTTAGTTGTTTCCCTTCATTGTTCTTAATTTTAAAATATACAGATAACAATGCACTATTACTACCACCTGCTATTTCGGGGGCACAGGTAAGATACACTACATCTCCGCTGCTGTTAACTGGTTGCAAATCCACCACACTTATGGCAGGAATGCCCCAAGGTTTTACAGCTCCGCTTTTACCGCCGCCTTGCCGAAGAAAAAATAAAGTACCCAACAATAAAACGGGTATTCCAAAAAATGCTTTCATAAAAAAAAGTTACTTGTTAAAACGAAGTTTCAATAACAATAGCAAGCTAAAACCAAAGAATGGTTTCCTTCAAACACTTCAATTAAAAGCAGGGGAAATTCAATAGGCAGGTGGAGAAACTATTTTCCTTCAACGAATGGGGTGATTTATTCAACCAAGGCTATTTGGAAATAATTTTACCCTTAGCTACCAGCTCTACAAATGCATCCCGTTCATTCCGGCTGATGGGGAGTTCAACCTTACCAACCTTTACAGTAAAGCCTTCAATACTGCTGATGGCTTTTATATTTACGATGTAGGAACGATGAATCGGGTAAAATTTCCCGACAGGCAGTTTTTCTTCCAGCCCGGAGATGGTGTGGTAGGTAATAACAGATTTATCTCTGGTTACAATTTTTACATATTCCTTCAATGCTTCAATAAAAAGAATTTCTTCAAAAAATATTTTAACTAATCCGCCATCAGCTTTTACAAAAAAGAAATCATTATTACCATCGGCAGCTCCTGCATCAGCAATTTCTGTTAATGCAGGACGTAAAAATTTCCAGGCCTTATTAACTGATAGCAAAAAACGTTCTACCGCAATGGGCTTTAGTAAATAATCAATAGCATTCGCATCAAAGCCTTCCATTGCATGTTCGCGGTAGGCTGTAGTGAAAATTACAGCCGGGGGATTTGTCATTGATTTTAAAAATTGAAAGCCGGTGAGCCCGGGCATATTGATATCCAGAAAAACTAATTCTACCGGTTGTTGGGTAATTCCTTTTAATGCATCTTTTGCATTTTTATAATTACCGGAAAGTTGCAGCCTTTCATCCTGGCTGATAAAATCATCGAGTATCTGCCTTGCAATAGGCTCATCATCTATTATGGCACAACGAATAGGTTTCATGACATGTTCAATTTTAAAGTTACAGAAAAGCTGTTGTCTTCATGTTTCATTTGTATATCATGCCGTCCTTCATACTGTAGGTTAAGTATATGCTTTACACTATTGATACCGATACCTTGTGATGGCATTGCATCATAATAACTGTTAGTTACATTAAAAGTCAACTCATTTCCTTCCACCTGTATATTGACCTTCATCCAGCTTCGGTCAGATTTTTCTTTCATGCCATGTTTAAAAGCATTCTCTACAAACTGTATCAGCAATAGGGGTAGTACGGTTTGTGAATTTACCTCTCCGCTTCCTTTCATTTCTATCACAGTATCTTTTTCATATCGCAATTTTTCCAGTTCGATATAGCTTCGCAAAAAATTTATTTCCTGGTTAAGTAAAACTTTGGGTTGATTGCAGTCCACTATCACATACTGCATAATGCCTGACAGTTGACTTAATGCCCCTGAAAGCCGGGGATTATTACTGCGGGAGAGGCCGTACAGGTTATTTAATGTATTAAAATAAAAGTGTGGACTTAATTGCTGTTTCAGCAAGTTCAACTGCATGTCTTTATTAATAACAGCCAATTGGATCCGTTGCTGCGCCGCTTTTCTGTACTCAAAATAAAACTTGAGTACATAAAAAGCCGAGAGTTTCAGTACATATTTACCAATATCAAACCATGACCCATAAACAATTGACTCAAACGACCTTTGTTTTAACTTAGCCCCCAACAACCAATCGAGATTTGAATTTAGAACAGAGTACAACATGCCTATCCACGAAAAATAATACAAGATAAAAATGGAAATATTAACAACTATAATTTTCCATAAAGACTGCCGGTAAAAATAATTAAGACAATACCACAAAAGACCAGTAAGTAAAAGATTGGCCAACCACTGCCATGTATAAAAAGGAAAAGCAAGCACACAGTGCCTACATTTAGAATAGGTAATGATGTAGCTGATGGCAGTATATAAAATCTCAAATGCCGCATACACAGCAAAGGCATACAACCAGAATTTTTTTCCGTTGTTTGCAATAGTCATTTTATTTATATCATATTGCTCAGGCTTCATCTAACTGTATCTCTAATGTATATTGTTTTGCTGGTGAATACTCTTCGGAAAATCTTCCCTTGTATAATTCATTCAATAACGGTGGTGTTACCAGCTTACCGACGATTCCGTTAACAGAAAAATTCATTTCGCTTTTATAAAACTCCATCTTGATATTACAATTAGTTTTCTCAGTTCCTTTTACTGATGACACTATGTTATCAACCAACCCGGCAAGGAGCAATGGCGCAATTCTTAATTTTTCATATCCTTCTTCATATTCCAGTTCAATGTGCATATTATTATCAGCTTGCAGATTAGTCAACTGGATGTAATTACTTAGAAACTGAATTTCTTTTTTCATTTCGATTTGCGGTTCCCTTGCATCATAAATGACATACTCCATCACTTTTGCCAATTGAAGTATGGGTTCTGTGGCATTGGATGGCTGCACTGCTGCTGACTGCTGCAGGTAATTAATTGTTTTAAAATAAAAAGAAGGATTCAGGTGCCACTTAAGCAACTTTAGTTGTAACTCTTTGTTGAAGACAGCCAACTCTATTCTTTTCTTTTCTTCCAACCGGTAATTATAAAAATAGTTGGCTAAGTAAAACCATGATAACCGAAAGGCATGTTTGAGCAATTGGTAATTAAGAAAAGAATATTCATAGCCTCTGTCCAGATAAGGTATCTGCCTGTCTGTTGCGGGTCGGGTAATTTGCTGCAGGTTATTATAAACAAATGCAATAGCATCCTGCACAGGGCCAAACCATATAACTGAATACACAATATAAAATCCAAGGTTAATAATTACCTGGATGATAATTTTCTTTTTTCTTACCAACCAAGCCACCCACCAAATAGGCCCTATCAGCAGGCATTGAAAGAACAGCATCACCAGATGATACTCGGGTATACTTATACGGCGTTCACCAAAATTGTTAAGTATCAGCAAAAACAATAATTGAATGCAGGCTTCTATTAATGCATACAAGGCAAACACCTTTAACCAGTAATTGGTCAGCGATTTATTTTGAAGTGGCCATAGCATTGACAGGGTTAAAGGTAAGCGACGTATTCACTTTGAAAGTCCCATCTGGCTTATTTTCTATAGAACAAAACTGCTGTTCAACGGAACAGCAGTTTTCATCAACCAAATAAAAAACTTATCTAACCTCTTTCAACACATCCCACATCGCATCAGCTATAAATTGGTTGCCTTTATTATTCATGTGCACTCTATCATAAGTAAGAATTTCCTTTTCCTTATTCTCCGGATTGTTTTTAACCAGGTAATCAATAAATTTTTTACGAAGATCAACTAATGGCAAGTTGTTTTTCTTAGCCAACTCCCGGATGATGTTGCTGTATTTATTCAGATCACCATCAAGCGGATTGCTCATATCATTCTTCTCTCCTACTACAGCCGGTGTGCATAGAATTACTTTAATATTTTTATCAGTTAGCTTTTTTATAATGGCCTGGTAAAATTTTTCAAATTTATCTGCATCGGTGCCGGTGCCTAACAATGTTTTGTGCCACACATCATTTACTCCTACATATATTACCACCACATCAGGATTTTTGCTTAGCACACCTTCTTCCAACCGCAGGTACAGATCATACACTTTATTACCACCAATGCCGGAGCCAATCAAATCATACTGCTCAGCTCTTTTGGAAGCTTTTAACATGCTGTCCATTTTTACTATGTAGCCAACATATTTATCTTTTTTTACACCAAGCTCTGTTATAGAATCACCAAAGAATATCACCTTCTTTTTCTTTTGCGGAGCAAAGGAACAGGCGATGGCAACTAAAGTGGCAAGCAGGATTATTTTTTTCATAAAAATTTTTTATCAGTAAATATAAAAAAGAGCAGCAGTATTCCTGATGCTCTGTTCATATTGCAAGGTTGCCTGAATAGTATGCTAAACTTTTAACAATTGTATGAAATGTTATTCTACATTCACCTGCTTAAGTATCACAGCACCTTCACTTGCCACAGGCAGATATTTTCTTTCCCGTATGAGATAGCCATTTCCTTTTTCACAGAAATGTACTTTCAGGTTTTCTATGCTGATTGGATTACCATCCGGTATATCAGCAATATTCGAATGTAAAATATCATGCCCATCAATTATCACTACCAATCCGCTGCCAATTGCTTCCATTTTATTATCATCGGTTATCAGCATTCCGGTATCTTCTCCCAGTCCTATGCCTATACATCCGGGGTTGGATGCTACCGCCTGTGCCAGTCTTCCAAACCTTCCTCTTTTTTCAAAATGAGAATCGATAATCACATTATTTAAAAAACCAAGCCCGGTTGTAATTTTTACTTCTCCTTTTAAATGTGCTCTGGCTGCATTGCCTTCATATATCATGGTATTGCTCATAGCCATCGCACCGGCACTTGTACCGGCAATAATAAAATCTTCTTCCCGATATCTTTTTTTAAGTATGGAAAGAAACTCGGTACCACCATCTGTTGCACTCAATCGCAATTGATTTCCTCCGCTAAACATTACCGCATCACAATTTTTTATTCGCTCAATATACTCCTGATTCATTGCATCCTGCCTGGTGCGGATATGCATCAGACCAATATTAGTGCAACCAATTCTACCAAAAGCATTAAGGTAATTTTCTCCCACTTCATACGGAATCATCGAAGCCGTAGTGATCACTTCTATACGGGAAGTAGTGCCGCCAGCTTCTTCCACTACCCGGCGAAGAATGCCGAGCTCAAAAAAATTCAGATTATTGCGATGTAATCCATCTATTTCCAAATCGGCGCCTTTATGTTCGGCTCCGCCAATTGCTATCAGTTTTCCCTTAGGAAGGCTCATTCATCGGGGTTTGATCAGCAACAAATGTAACAGAAAAATAATTTAACGCCGATAAGGCATTGATAAGTATTCTATAAAAATGGCAGAAGTTGTGGATATGTGGAAAATATGGTCCCCAGCTTTAGTATTTCATGGCCCGCCCGGATGATCGATGTATAGAATTTTTATTTTACCATCGTCCCGTTCGGACGGGCATCTTCGTTGCGTCGCACACTTCAGGGTTCTGATCATTGTTCAGCAAATATTAAGAATACATTAAAGAGACTTACCCTTATCTCTATGAATGATGAAATAGACAATAATTCCCACAATCGCAATTAAACTACCCCACAAGGCAAACCAACCAGTAGAAATAAATAAGAATATCCAAATGGCAAGTGAAATGATAACGGGTAGTGGAAATAGCCACATACGATATGGCAGATCTTTAGTTCCAAATTTTTTTCGCAGTAATGAAACACCAACTCCCTGCGCCATAAATTGTACAACGATCCGCATGGCCAATATAGCACTTATAACTTCCGCCATTTTAAATAACAGGCTGAATACAAAACCCAACCCACACAACACCATCAGCGACACATAAGGAAATTTTTTTGTAGGGTGCAGTTTGGCAAATGGTGTAAAGAAATTTCCATCCAATGCTGCTGCATACGGCACTCTTGAATAGCCCAGCACTACCGCAAACAAAGAAGAGAAGGCAATACAGAGAATTAAAACCGTTACAATTACAGCTGCCTGATTGCCATATATCAGTTGCATAAAAGTGCTGACTAAGTATTTATCATCCTGCTTCACTGTTTGCCACGGTATCACTCCCATCACACTTATATTCATCAGCAAATACAAAGTGGAAATGCCAATGATAGAAATAAAAATGCTGCGGGGAATATTTTTACCAGGGTTCTTTATCTCCCCACCAAGATGACAAACATTATAATAACCCAGGTAAGCATATACTGTCTTTACCGAGGCATGACCGATGGCCGTCCAGAAAGCCAACGTAAAGAATGATTCGTTACCAGTTGGTATTAATTTAATGCTCTGTTGCTGATTTGTCAATCCGCTAATGATGATCCATATAATAGTTAGCACAACAATACTTCCCATCACCACCGAAATTTTTCCAATGGTTTCTATTTTCCTGTAAAGCAATAGAAAAACTAAAATCACTAATCCGCCGGATACCATTTTTTGTTGCCATGCTTCCAGTGGAACGATATAAGTAAGGTATTGTGCAAAACCAATGGCAGCCGATGCCATTACCAACGGAGCTTGTATAGATGTTTGCCACACAAATAAAAAGCTCATCAGCTTGCCACCTTTTTCTCCAAATGCAATACGATGAAAATTGTAAGTACCGCCAGCCAATGGATATTTTGCTCCCAGCTCACTCCATATCATGGCGTCCATAAAAGCAGTGACTGCTCCAAAGATCCATGCCCAGATAAATAAACCGGTATTGAACTGTGCCACTACAAATGGCATTACTACGAATGGGCCAATACCAACCATATCTATCATATTGATAGCAGTAGCTTGTAGTAAATTTATTTTTCGGTTGGTGAGTGTGGACATTAGCGGATCGTAGTTGATGCTGTAATTTAATCCGCTTTCCGCAAAATCCAGAAGGGATGCAATTTTTATAGTTTACGATTTATGAAATAATAAACCCGGAACGGGTGACATTTGAAAGTACAATATCATCCCTTCGGGATTTGGTTTGCTTTACTGAATAATATTCTATAATAATTTCAGCCTTTCAGGCTTACAACTTCGCAAAAGCACTAATACCTTCCACCAGCACATCAAGGTTCTTAGTTGTTGTATAAACATTCGGGGTAACCCTCACCCCTTTTATATTTTCCCATTCAATACCTACGGTGTGTATTTTATATTTATCTAATAGAAATGAATCCAGTTCGCCGGGTTTCTTTCCTTCTACTACCACATTACCAATAGCACAGCCAAACTTTGGATGCATAGAAGTATTCAATTTTACTTTAGGAATATTTTTCACCTTTTCCATCCAGTAATTCTTCAAATATTGCAATCGTTTTTCTTTTCGTTCGCTGCCAATCATTTCATGAAACTCGATTGCTTTGCCGATAGCTTGTTCTATAAACATAGGCCGGGTGCCAAGGTTTTCAAATTTCCGTATGTCATCCTTTAATGGATTTTCATTGGTTGCAAACATTGGATAAATGGTCTTTATTTTTTCTTTTCTCACATACAACATTCCGCTTCCGATGGGTGCATATAACCACTTGTGCAAACTAGCAGCAAAATAATCTGCATCCAGATCAGGAATTTTAAAATCGAAGTGAGCAAAACTATGTGCACCATCCACTACAACTTCTATTCCTCTTTTATGTGCTTCGGCAGCAATTTTCGTTACAGGTAATATCTGTCCGTTCCAGTTAATGATGTGAGTGATGTTAACGATTTTGGTTTTTGATGTAAAAGCATTTACAAATTGCTGTACTAAATAATTTTCGTCTTCGCTTGGCAATTCAAGATTTACCCAAATCATTTTTATGCCATCCCGCATTTCCCGTTGCTTATATGCATTGATCACATTGGGGTAATCTTGTTTACTTGCTACTATTTCATCACCAGCTTTTAATTGCAAACCAAATATGATGGTCTCCAATCCTTCGGATGAATTTCTGTTGATAGCAATTTCTTCTGCAGAACAACCAGCCAGTTTCGCCAGGTTTTTTCTGAGTGGTTCTCTTCCCTGGTCCAATATCCGCCACATATAATAGCTGGGTGCTTCATTGCAATAATCATAATATCTTTTCATGGCATCCTGCACTGTTTTAGGCGCAGGACTTACACCACCATTGTTCAAATTGATAAGCGACGGTGATACGGTAAATGATTGTTGAATATAATACCAGAAGTCTTCTTCCGTAGCAAGCTGCTCCGGAGAAATGCCGGCTGCATTTTTTAAAGCAACGTCTAAATTTCTACTCCATGCTGGTTGGGTGATAGATGCTAAAAAAGCAGTGGCAGAAAATATTCCTGCTTTTTGTATAAATCGCCGGCGGTTAGTTTCGGGCATAGTATTTCGTTTTGATAAATGTAGGAAAATAAAACCTCATCGATGGTTCGTCGGTAAAAGGGCTGTTTAAAAAAGCCGAGTAGAATTACCGGACGATGAAGGGAGTGACACAACAGGCGATGATAGTAGCACTAGAGCTGGCACTAAAATAAATCTACAACACTTGAATTGCTACATAATTAAAAAAAACTAACTTCCAGCTTTAACAACTTATATATGAAAATACTGGAGATAAAAGTGCTGAAAGGGCCGAATTACTGGAGTGTTAGACGTCCCAAGCTGATACAAATGAAGCTGGACCTGGAAGAATTGGAACAACGACCTACCAATACTATTCCCGGCTTTCTTGAAAGATTGGAGCAATTAATTCCATCATTAATTGAACATCGTTGCAGTGAAGGTGAAAGGGGTGGCTTTTTTAAACGTATAGAAGAAGGCACATGGATGGGACATGTGATAGAACATATAGCTCTCGAAATACAAACACTGGCTGGTATGGATACCGGCTTTGGCAGAACAAGAACTGCCGAAGGAGAAAAGGAAGGTGTTTACTATGTTGTATTCAGTTATATGGAAGAGGATGCAGGTTTGTTTGCTGCACAATCATCTGTAAATATTGCACAAGCTATAATTGATAATGTGGAATATGACATGGCAAACGACATACAGCAGATGCGGGAGATACGGGAAAATACAAGACTGGGTCCATCTACCGGCTGCATAGTAGAAGAAGCCGCAAAAAGAGGAATACCTTATATAAGATTGAACAAACAAAGTTTAGTACAACTTGGCTATGGTGTAAATCAAAAAAGAATAAGAGCAACTATTGCTTCAACTACTTCCAACATAGCTGTGGATATTGCCTGCGATAAAGAAGAAACAAAATTATTATTAGAAGCGGCAGAAATTCCTGTACCCAGAGGAACAGTAGTAAAAACAGAAGAAGCACTAGATGAAGCCATTAGCAAATTTGGTTATCCATTGGTACTAAAACCTATAAACGGTAATCATGGAAAAGGGAACACTACCAATATCATCAATAGAGAACAGGCTATTACGGCCTTTCAGGCGGCATTAGTATATGGTAGAAATGTAATAGTAGAACGATACATAACGGGATTCGATTTCCGCTGTCTCGTTATTAATAACAAGTTTATTTGTGCTGCGCTTCGTACACCAGCATCTGTAGTGGGTGATGGAGTGCATACTATTCAATGGCTGATGGATGAAACGAATAAAGATTCCCGCCGTGGTTTTGGTCATGAAAAAGTGCTAACACAAATAACCATGGATCAGTTTACACAAAAAATGCTGGACGATGCGGATATTACTATGGAAACTATTCCGGCAAAGGGTGAAAGAGTGTTACTAAAACCTACCGCTAATCTTTCTACCGGCGGCACATCTACCGATGTAACTGATGAAGTGCATCCGGCAAATATTTTTATGTTTGAACGTATTGCAAAAATAATTGGTCTAGATATTTGTGGTATTGATGTAATGGCAACTGACCTGAAAACACCAGTAGCAGAAAACGGAGGTGCTATATTAGAAGTAAATGCAGCACCTGGTTTCCGCATGCATATCAGTCCATCAGAAGGATTGCCAAGAAATGTGGCGGAACCGGTGGTTGATATGCTATTTCCAAAAGGTAGCGCAGGCCGTATTCCTATTATTGCCATTACCGGAACAAATGGAAAAACAACAACTACAAGACTAACTGCTCATATTGCAAAAAGTGCTGGCAAAAAAGTTGGCTACACTACTTCCGATGGTGTGTATATACAAAACCAACTAATGATGAAAGGTGATTGTACCGGACCTGTATCATCCACTTTTGTATTAAAAGATCCAACGGTTGATTTTGCGATATTGGAATGTGCAAGAGGCGGTATATTAAAATCAGGATTAGCTTTTCAAAATTGTGAAGTGGCAGTTGTAACAAACGTAGCTGCTGATCATTTAGGATTAGCCGGTATTAATTCTGTAGAGCAAATGGCGAAGGTAAAAGCCGTTGTAGCTGAGACTACTTTTTCTCATGGCTATGCTGTGTTGAATGCTGATGATGACCTCGTATTTAAAATGAAGAAGGATCTTAAATGCAATATTGCCTTGTTCAGCATGGATGAAAATAATCCACGGATAAAAGAACATGCTGCTTCCAATGGTCTTGCCTGTGTGTATGAAAATGGATACATCACTATTATGAAAGGTAGCTGGAAGATAAGAGTACTGGCTGCCAAAAGTGTACCGCTTACTTACGAAGGCAAGGCAATACATAATATTAATAACTGTTTACCGGCGGTACTGGCCACTTATTTATTCCGTGATATTACTATTGAGGATATAAGAACTGGTTTGCAAACATTTATTCCCAGTGAAAGCCTGACACCGGGGAGATTGAATTTTTTCCATTTTAAAAACTTTACCATGCTGGCGGATTTTGCCCACAATCCGCATGGACTAAAGCTGCTATGTGATTTTGTAAGCAAACTGGATTATCCAAAAAAGATCGGCGTTATCAGTGGCACTGGTGATAGAAGAGATGAAGACATCCGGGAGTTGGGAGAAATATCAGCAAAGTTTTTTGATGAGATAATTATCCGCTGCGATAAAAACCTGCGGGGAAGAACAGCCGAAGAAATTATTGACCTGCTAAAACAAGGATTGGAAAGTGTAAATCCCGATATTCCTATCATCGTTATTCCAAACGAGGATAAGGCGCTGGATTATATTTATGAAAATCATCACCAGGGTGCTTTATACACCATTATGTGTGATGTGGTGGCAAGAGCATTGGATAAAATTAAAGAATTGAAAGAACGGGAAGAGAAAGAAGGAATAGCATTGGCTAAACCTGCATAATTTCTTTAAAACCATTTGGGGGAAAGACAATCAAGCCCTATTTTTGCACTCCCAATTGAAAAATTGGCAGTTTGAACTTACTGTGATTGACCTATGGTGTAATGGTAACACAACTGATTTTGGTTCAGTCGTTTATGGTTCGAATCCATATAGGTCAACAGAAACCCTCCCGCCTCGGCTGGAGGGTTTTTAAATTTCAAGAAACATTCAGACAAACCTATCTCGCCAATTCCTTATCCTTGCGGTAATAGTGAAGATTCTGGCTAAAAAATTTTAAATTATTTTATAAGATTTACTTGCTGAGAATGAAGAATTGCTTCTTCGCTATGAGAAAAATAGAAAAAAAAGACCCCTTCCTTTTCAATTATCTTCTGCTTTTCCCTCACATGAGCTTTTTCGGGAGTATTAACTCTTCGTATGTACACACAATATACGTTTTGAGGAAAGTGTTCTACAACAGAAGTATAAATAAAAATATCTTTTTGTGAATCATCTCCTAACAATATAAATTTCTGATGTGGATATGCTTCAATTATCCTAATTATCCGGGTAAATTTTCCATCATGATTGCCCTTTCCGGTAGAGAATAATTTTGAAAATGTTTTGATCTGATTTAGTAGAAAAACACCTTCGGGCAGATTATTCATCCGCACAAACTCCCGGATATAATTATACAAATTCCACTCGCTGCTAGATACATAAAAAAAAGCATTGTCTTTTTTTTGATTGTCGTCAGACCCATTCAACAAACGATAATGTTTTACCGCTCCATCAAAAGGTCGGCGGCTCCGGGCATTTTCTGTAAGCAAAACCAATAATCGTTTTCTGAGATTTGAAGAATGCGAAATAAGAAATGTATCATCAATATCTGAAATAAACGCAAAGGAAGATGATGAAGGAATTATCACTTCTCCCTCTGCAGAGGAAGTAACTATTGTATCAGAATCCTTTGCCATAAGCATAGCCTGCACTTTGCAAGTTCCCGGCTGTAATGGATAAGATGGTTTCCATTCAAAACGGAAAAATCCGTCATTCTCAGTGATTGTTTCATAAATACGATCTTCCCATATCAATTTTACTTTTGCATGCTTCATCGGCCGTACCATAAACAACCTAAGTAAAGCGATTGAATTGTAAACAAAAAATTTTCGATATGTTTTACGAGGCAGCGGAGATAAAGAGAGGGCATGCCCATAAATCACACAAGATGTTTCATTTCCAAATCCAATATACAATTTCAGGGAAGGACCGTAGTGCAAACGAAAAAATCGGAATATTTTTATTTTTAGTTTTTGCCAGGAGGATATCGGTTGTGGTATATAACTTGCCTCTTCACCCATGCCACTAAGTTAAAAAATAATGCAAGAAGAAATTCCTTTAAAATACTTGTTTATTGTAAATCCAGGCTCCGGTAGAAATAACGGTGAGACTTTTAAAGAGGTAATTAATGATTTTTTTAAAGATAGTGGAGAAGCTTTTGAAATTTATGTACTCCCCCATAAGTTCGATACAAAACAAATAAAAGATCATATATCCAAAGTAGGTCCAGAACAAGTAATTGCTGTAGGTGGTGATGGTACGGTTACTATGCTTGCCAATATTCTTGCAGGAACTGAAATACCGCTGGGTATACTACCCGGGGGATCTGCAAATGGCATGGCAAAGGAATTAGGAATACCAGTAAATGCAACCGAGGCTTTACATGTAATTAAAGAAGGATATGTGAAGCGATGCGATCTGATTAAAATAAATGAAAAGGAATTTTGCCTTCATTTAAGCGATTTGGGATTAAATGCACAGCTTATAAAATATTTTGATGAAGGAAAATTAAGAGGCAAACTTGGCTATGGTTTAGTAGTTCTAAAAACCCTTTGGTATAAACAAAAAATGCGGGTTATAGTACGAACAAAGGATACAGAAGTAAAGCGATATGCTTTTATGGTTGCTCTTGCCAATGCCAAAATGTATGGTACTGGCGCAGTCATTAATCCTGGAGGAATTCATGATGACGGATTATTTGAGGTGATTATCGTAAGGAAATTAGCTTTTGGAGCATTATTGAGAATGCTGTTTAAGCCGGGACTGTTCAATCCAAAAAATATTGAGATCATACCTTGCACTTCTGTAGAAATTACTACTGTAAGGAGAACTGATTTTCAAATTGATGGTGAATATTCAGGGCGGTTGAGAAGTGTAACTGCTATTATTCATCCCGGCTCAGTGAGAATCATTCTGCCCGCCCCATAAAATTTTTAACTCTTTCAGAAATATAATTTTCTAAAGGTCTGCGTTTTTCAATTTCAAAATACAATCCTCCAGGCTTACCCGCCAATTCTTCAACTGGATGCCGTAAACCTGCTGAATTTTTGTTTTATCTAAAGTGGAAAAAGCTGGCCGCCTTGCAGGAGTTGGATATTGCGAAGTAGAAATTGGATTGATGGTACAATTACTGCCAATCATATATTTTATTGCTGCCGCAAAATCATACCAACTGATAATGCCGTCGTTGCTATAATTATATATTCCGGAAGTCCATTCTGCAATGGATAATTGACAATTGGTAATAATGGCAAGAATTGCCTTGGCTAAATCCGCAGCATATGTTGGCGAACCAAATTGATCATTCACCACATTCATTTCATCCTTCTCATTCAATAATCGCTGCATGGTCTTCACAAAGTTTTTTCCAAACTCCGAATAAACCCATGATGTGCGGATGATGATAGAATCAGGATTATTTTGCAAAGCTAACTTCTCTCCTTGTAATTTGCTTTCTCCATAAATACTTTGGGGATTGGGAAGAGCATCTTCTTTGTATGGAACAGTGGCTGTTCCATCAAACACATAATCTGTTGAAATGTGAATGAATTTGCAATGATGATCCCTACAACTGGTAGCCAGTACACCCACTGCTTCGCCATTTATCTGAAAGGCCAATTCTTTTTCACTCTCTGCTTTATCTACTGCTGTGTAAGCGGCACAATTGATCAGATACTGCGGATGATTTTTTTGGAAATACACTTTTACTAACTCAACATCATGAATGGGCAACTCTTCTTTGGATAAAAAAATAAAATCAAAATGAGGCACTGATGGTGCAAGTTGTTTTAGTTCTCTTCCTAACTGTCCGTTAGCACCTGTTACCAGTATTTTTTGTTTCATTACCATCAGCCTTCAAATACAAAAGTATTATTGCATTGTGCCAGTGTAGGAAGTACTATGTCTTTTTCAGAAACTATAGCATCTTCTAAAGGAATTTGCCAATCAATATTTAGTTCTGCATCGTTGTAGAGAATTCCGCCTTCGCTTTCTTTGTTATAAAATCCATCACACTTATACAGCACCTCTGCTTTTTTGCTCAATACTGAAAAGCCATGGGCAAACCCTGCTGGTATAAATAATTGCCTTTTATTTTTTGCAGACAATATTTCGAAATAGCTTTTGCCAAATGTTGGTGAACCTTTGCGAATATCCACCACCACATCCAGAATTTTACCCCGCAACACTCTTACTAATTTTGATTGTGCATACGGCGGTAATTGATAATGCAATCCACGGATCACTCCATACATAGATGAAGATTGATTATCCTGCACCCAGCGGCTATCAATTCCTTCTTGTTTAAATATATTCTCATTGTACGATTCAAAAAAATAGCCCCTGCTATCTTCAAACACATTTGGTTCAAAAACAAGTAAGCCGGGAAGGTTGGTTGGTTTAAATGGCATATTACAAACTCCAGTACGTTCGGTTAGTAATTTTATTTCTGAAAATACCTTTCAGGTCAGCCACCATTGCATGAGATTTGGTGATGCCGGAAAAATGATCATCGCCAAGTTCCATATATTCTTTATGTGGTACGGTGATAATTACTGCATCATAATCTTTGGCTATATTTTCTGTCAGGTTAAATCCATATTCATGCTGCAACTCGTCTGAATCTGCATATGGATCTTCCACATCCACATTTACATAATATGATTTTAATGCCTTCACCACATCTGCCACTTTAGAATTACGAATATCGCTTACATTTTCTTTGAAAGTAGCTCCCATTACCAACACTTTGGCTTCTTTTACGTTACCTGAATTTTTAATGATATGCTGCACTACAGTTTTGGCTACATACTTCGCCATGTTATCATTAATATTTCTTCCTGCCAATATCACCTCAGCATCATACCCCAATTCACTTGCTTTGTAAGTAAGATAATATGGGTCTACACCAATACAATGTCCGCCTACAAGGCCCGGTTGAAATTTCAAGAAATTCCATTTGGTTCCCGCAGCTTCTAATACTTCGTATGTATTAATGTTCATCATATTAAAAATGATGGACAGTTCATTCATCAAGGCAATATTTAAATCCCGTTGTGTGTTCTCAATAATTTTTGCAGCCTCTGCCACTTTAATGCAGGAAGCTCTATGTACACCGGCTTTTACTACCAGTTCATACGTTTTTGCAATTTCTTCCAATGATTCTGCATCGCAGCCAGAAGCTACTTTTACAATAGATGAAAGTGTATGATTTTTATCGCCTGGGTTTATCCGCTCTGGTGAATAACCTAGTTTAAAATCAATCACATTTCTTAATCCTGATAATTGTTCGATGATCGGCAAACAATCTTCTTCCGTACATCCCGGATAAACGGTTGATTCAAAAACGGCATAGTCGCCTTTCTTTATTACTTTACCCACTGTTTCTGATGCTCTCTTTACCGGGGTAAGATCCGGAACATTATGCTCATCCACAGGAGTAGGCACAGCTATAATGAAAAATTTTGCTTCTCTTAATACATCTAATGAATCAGTGAAAGTTATATCGCAGCCATCAAATGCTTCTTTCTCAAGTTCATTGCTTGGGTCAATGCCTTGCTTCATCATTTCTATCCTTTTGGCACTGATGTCAAAACCAATAACTGATATTTGTTTGGCAAATTCTAATGCAATCGGTAATCCTACATAACCTAATCCGATAACGGCCAACTTCGCTTTCTTATCTACTAAATGCTGGTACATCTTTTTTATTTAATTATTTTATTTCTGACTGATAAATTCTTTGGGTTGTTTGTTCCATTCTTCTGAGGAAAGAGACATGAAATAATCATAAGTGATTTTCAATCCGTCTTTCCTGTCCACTTTAGGCTCCCAGCCTAAGAGAGTTTTTGCTTTTGTAATATCCGGTTGTCTTTGTTTAGGATCATCCACCGGCAAAGGTTTATAAGTAAGTTTTACTTTGTTACCAGTGAGTGCCAATATTTCTTCTGCAAAATCTTTTAATGAAATTTCATTCGGGTTACCAATATTTACCGGCATAGTGTAATCACTCAATAGCAAACGATAAATACCTTCTACCAAATCATCTACATAGCAGAAACTTCTTGTTTGTGAGCCATCACCAAAAACAGTAAGATCTTCACCTCTTAATGCCTGCCCGATAAATGCCGGCAATGCTCTTCCATCATTCAATCGCATTCTCGGACCGTATGTATTAAATATGCGAACGATTCTTGTTTCTACTCCATGAAAAGTATGATAAGCCCTGGTGATAGATTCCATATATCTTTTTGCTTCATCATATACACCTCTTGGGCCTACTGGATTTACATTACCCCAATACTCTTCCGTTTGCGGATGCACCAATGGATCACCATACACTTCACTGGTACTGGCTACCAGCATTCTTGCTCCTTTTGCTTTGGCAAGGCCCAGGCAATTATGTGTACCCATAGCTCCTACCTTCAATGTCTGAATAGGAATTTTTAAATAGTCAATCGGACTGGCAGGAGATGCAAAATGCATAATATAATCTAATGGGCCGGGTATATGAATAAACTTGGTAACATCATGATGATAAAATTCAAACTGTTGTAGTTTGAAAAGATGTTCTATATTTTTGAGATCGCCTGTAATAAGGTTATCCATGGCAATAACTGAATATCCTTCTTTTATAAAGCGGTCGCAAAGATGTGATCCTAAAAAACCTGCTGCGCCGGTTATGAGTACTCTTTTTTGTGTCATAATAAATTAATTAACGGTAGCTCTTCCTACACTTTGATAATAAAATCCCAATTCCTTCATTGACGCAAGGTCAAACAAATTTCTTCCGTCGAAGATAGCTTTGTTTTTAAGGCTACCTGAAATCTTTGAAAAATCCGGTGTTCGGAATTCATTCCATTCAGTAGCAATGATCAATGCATCTGCATTCTCCAAAGCATCATATTGATTTTCTACGTATTCAATTTTATCGCCAAGAGTTGCTTTTACATTTTTCATTCCTTCGGGATCAAAAGCAGAAACAGTGGCTCCTTCTTTTGTTAATGCGTCTATCATATATAAGGCTGGTGCTTCACGGATGTCGTCGGTGTTTGGTTTAAAAGCCAATCCCCACAATGCAAATCTTTTTCCTTTTAAATCACCGTTGAAATATTTTTTGATACCCGGTATCAGGTGCAGCTTCTGATCTTCATTTACTTTCATCACTGCATTTAAGATTTCAAATTCATAATCAACTTCTGCTGATGATTTGGCCAATGCCTGCACATCTTTTGGAAAACAACTTCCACCATAACCAATACCAGGGAACAAAAATCGTTTCCCAATTCTTTCATCACTACCAATACCACGACGAACCATATCTACATCGGCTCCTAATTTCTCACAAAGTCTTGCTACTTCATTCATAAAAGAGATCTTAACAGCAAGAAAAGAGTTTGCAGCATATTTGGTTAACTCTGCAGAACGTTCATCCATAAATATCACAGGATTTCCCTGGCGAACAAATGGGGCATACAAATCACCCATTACTTTTTTTGCCTTGTCAGAAGTTGTTCCGATTACCACACGGTCTGGTTTCATAAAATCTTCTACAGCTACACCTTCTCTCAAAAACTCAGGATTGCTTACCACATCAAACTCAACCTTGCAATTTTTTGCAATGGCAGCATGCACTTTTTCTGCTGTGCCAACTGGTACAGTACTTTTATCTACAATTACTTTATAGTCTGTCAATATTTTTCCCAGGTCATCCGCCACACCCAAAATATATTTTAAGTCAGCAGAGCCGTCTTCACCTGGAGGAGTGGGCAATGCAAGAAAAATAATTGCTGCATCTTTTATACCTTCTGTAAGATTGGTAGTAAAGTGTAATCGATTTTCTTTCAAATTCCGAAGAAATAGTTTTTCTAAGCCCGGCTCATAAATGGTTATCTCACCATTTTGCAGCTTATTGATTTTATTTACATCAATATCCACACAGGTTACATCATTACCTGTTTCGGCAAAACAAGTGCCTGTTACTAATCCTACATAGCCAGTTCCTACTACTGTAATTTTCATCTTTTGTTTTTTTAATTGTTTAGGTACGACAAAATATTTGAAGTGATAAAGTTTAATTGTTCCTCATCCAGTTCTGTATGTATTGGTAATGAGATGACCCGTTGTGTAAGCCAATCGGTAACAGGCATTTCCAGTGAAGCTGTATTAAAATGTTCGAACATTTTTTGCTTATGCCCCGGCACCGGGTAATAAATCATGGCGGGTATTTTTTCTGCTGCTAAAAATTCTTTTAAGCCATCTCTGTTCACATCATTTAGCAATACGGTGTATTGATGAAAAACATGGTGAGAATAAGCAGCCCGGTTTGGTGTTGTTATTTTTGGGTGATTAGCAAATGCTTTATCATAAAAATCAGCGGCTGTTCTTCTTGCTACAATATATTCATCCAGGTGTTTCAATTTTATATCCAGTATAGCGGCCTGAATGGTATCGAGACGGCTGTTGCATCCTACTACATCATGATAGTATTGGCGGCTCTGCCCATGATTAGCTACCATTTTCATTTTTGCTGCCAGCTCATCATCATTGGTAAAAATGGCACCGCCATCACCCATGCCTCCCAAATTTTTTGATGGATAAAATGAAGTAGTACCGATATGTCCAATGCTACCTGTTTTCTTTTTTGTACCATCTGCAAATTGGTATTCGCAACCGATAGCCTGTGCATTATCTTCTATTACAAAAAGATTGTACTTTTTGGCAATGGCCATTATTTCTTGCATCGGTGCTGCCTGTCCATACAAGTGTACAGGCACAATGGCTTTTGTTTTTGGAGTGATAGCTTTTTCGAGTGCAGCAGGATCAATACAAAACGTTTTTGCATCCACTTCTACAAATACTGGAGTAAGTTGCAACAGAGCAATTACTTCTGTGGTAGCTATATAAGTAAAAGACGGAGTAATTACTTCATCACCCGGCTTCAGACCAAGTGCCATCATAGCTATCTGTAATGCATCTGTACCGTTGGCACATGGGATCGTATGTTTTACCCCAATATAGGCGGATAAGTTAGCGGCAAAGTCATGTACTGGTTTGCCGTTGATAAAAGCAGAACTTTCAATCACATCAATGACAGCCTTATCCACTTCGGGTTTTATTTTATGATACTGTGTTTTTGTATCTACCATCTGAATCGGCCGCATCAAAAAAATTTATTGTTGAAAGCTCACTGTTTATAAATCAAATAGCCAAACCTGGCATTATTGCCATTTTGACCTATTTGTCTTTTGAGGCGCAAAAATAGTAAAATACGGGTAGTTTACCCGATTGCTTTTACATTTGCTTTTTGTTTAAAATCAACAGCTTGTCAGTACTTTTCTACAATATTTTTCTCTGGGGATTTAAGGCAGTAACTCATATTGCAGCTTTATTCAATTTAAAGGCAAAAAAATGGGTGGTAGGCCGGAAAAATATCTTCGAAAAGCTGGAACAGGCTATTCCCAAAGACCAGAAAATAGTGTGGATGCACTGTGCCTCTTTAGGAGAATTTGAACAAGGAAGGCCGGTACTTGAAAAACTGAGATCCAACTATCCGCATTACAAATACCTGCTTACTTTTTTCTCTCCTTCGGGGTATGAAGTACAAAAAAACTATAAAGGGGTTGATTGGGTCTTTTATCTTCCAATAGATGGACCAGTAAATGCAAAACGTTTTTTGGAAATTGTTCATCCATCGTTGGTCATTTTTGTGAAGTATGAATTTTGGTTTTATTACCTGAAGAAAATAAAGTACAGGAATATTCCTTTACTACTTATCTCCGCTTCTTTTAGAAAAGATATGTCGTTCTTTAAATGGTATGGAGCATTACAACGCAAAATGCTTTCCCGTTTCGATCATTTATTTGTGCAGAATAATGAATCCAAAAAACTGGTAGATGAACTTGGCTTGCAACAAATATGCACCGTGTCCGGCGATACAAGGTTTGACAGAGTTATTGAAATTGCAAACAAGTTTGAAGCTATTCCATTACTGGAAAAATTTATTGGCAAAGCAAAACTGGTAATTGCCGGCAGCACCTGGCCCGATGATGAAGAAGCATTACAAAAGGCATTTGCATTAATGGGTGATAATCCAACGAAGTTTATCATTGCCCCGCATGAAATAAATGAAAACCGCCTTGCTGAAATTGAAACATTATTTCCGGCATCAATTCGATTTTCTCAATTGGCAAACAAAAATGTTACTACTGAAAACTGCCTTATCATTGATAATATGGGAATGCTTTCCCGTTTGTATAAATATGCATACCTCACCTACATTGGCGGAGGATTAAGAACAATGGGAGTGCATAATGTGCTGGAACCGGCAGTGTATTACAAACCAGTATTGTTTGGTCCTTTTTATCAAAAATATTCCGAAGCTATCGGGTTGGTAGAAGCTGGCGGAGGACTATTTTTTTACAATGAAAAAAAAGATGGAGTAATGCTTTTTCAACTCATTGAAACTTTACTCAACAAAGAGGAAGAGTATAAAACGATCAGTAAGACTGCCGGTGATTTTGTGCAAGAGAATAAAGGAGCTACACAAAAGATCATTCAGTTCATTCAGGAAAAACGTCTTTTGACCAACTGATCAAAATGCTGTACTGAAGTATGATCGTTATTCCAGCCCAACTTTACTTTTAGCTCCCGGGTAATCCAATATTCTGCTTCTGCATAAATATTGAAACTGTTGATGGTTTTTATGCAGCGTTCATACATATTTTCATCGCCACGAAATAATTCATTGATAAATACAAAGCG
This sequence comes from Chitinophagaceae bacterium, assembly GCA_031397865.1. Classification (GTDB taxonomy): domain Bacteria; phylum Bacteroidota; class Bacteroidia; order Chitinophagales; family Chitinophagaceae; genus JJ008. Next base: position 5,666 of record JANNMN010000013.1, on the reverse strand, counting down.
ATCATTAATACCAATTGCTTTGCGAAGATCTTTTACCGGAGTTTCTTTTAATATTTCAACCAACTCCGTTTTACCCTGTTTTAATTTGTCATTCAAAGATTCTCCGTGAGTTGAATTATCATTTATTTCTCTGCCCTTTGCCTGGTGCGATAAAGTTGGAATTTCCATCATCGGATCAAAAACCATATCCAATTGCCCGTTTTTCTGTACTACAGAGATTGCGCCGTCATCAACCAGCAGAGTTTCTTTTGTTTCCTTTACCGTAGGAATTTCTTCCATCACTTCCGCAACTTTGGGGGCATATTTTTCATATTTAGATACACCGGTGGAAGCAACGGTTTGGGCTGCCGTAGAAACTACAGAAGGCAATATCACCGCTACTTTGGCGGTACCAAGACTATAAGAATTATTTGACTGTAATTTGGTAAGCTCGAACTGCAGCAACTGTACGGTACCAAGTAATATAGCCGGGTCGGCTTGCTGGTCATGTTGCTGTTTTAATTTGCTGATGAGAGCTTCTATTCGTTCCATTGATTTATATTTACCGCCTCCAAAAAGTGAGACCATTTAAAGTTACAAACTGTTTGCCAATAAAATCAAATACAGCCAACTCATACTAAATCTTAACAATGTTTATTGAACCTAATACAAGTGGCGAACGCCGCGGCTCTATAGAAGTTATCTGCGGCTCCATGTTCAGCGGAAAAACAGAAGAGCTTATCCGCCGATTAAAGAGGGTAAAGATCGCCAATCAAAAAGTAGAAATTTTTAAACCAGCCATTGATGTGCGGTATGATCAAGTAAAAATTGTATCGCATGATGCTACAGCTATTCAATCCACTCCTATTGATAACTCACAAAAAATATTATTGATGTCTAGCGATGTGGATGTGATCGGCATTGATGAAGCCCAGTTTTTTGATGAAGAAATTGCCAATGTATGTGATGAACTGGCCTTCCGTGGCATTCGGGTAATAGTAGCAGGTCTTGATATGGATTACCTCGGTAAACCATTTGGCCAAATGCCTTTTATAATGGCGAAGGCGGATTATGTAACTAAGCTACATGCCATCTGTATGAAGTGTGGAAGCATTGCCAATTATTCTTATCGTAAAATACCAAATGAAGACCAGGTAATGCTTGGTGCTATGGATGCGTACGAACCACGATGCAGAAAATGCTATACTATAAAATAACGATAAAGCCTCTGGTTGGAGGCTTATCGGTTATAAAAATTCTTTATTGAATTAAAGGGCCTTACCGCTTATTTTTCCTTTACCAATTATTTTTACAGTAGTGCCTTCTGATTTTACTTTCATATCCTGGTCAAAAGTGGCGTTGATCATTAGGCCGGTTTTGCTATCCACTAATATTTTACCGGTTTGCTCGCCTTCCACTTCACCTTGATTTCCCGAAGGAGTAATTTTTGAATTGGTACTAAGCGTTACATGATCCCCTTCTATTTCTTTCACCTTGTAAGTGGTAGTAAACTTAGCTCCCATTTTACCACCAGTAACATAGCTTTTTTCCCAACTGTCCCCCACTTTCACTTCCTTATTAGGAAAAATGGTAAATATCTGCGCAAAATTATCTTTAATAGATTGCTCATTAAATTGTTCTTTTAATGAAGCCTTGGATTGCTTTTTTACATTCTCCTCCATTGGTAAAGAATCGATCATGCCTTCTAATATTTTTTCAAAGCCATTTACTTCCAGCACATTTCCTTCTTCATCCACTTTTATAATAAATGGCTTATTCATAAGGCCGCCAAATATCTTACTCATAGCTCCCATTGGATTAGTTTTGAAATCCATTTCCTGGCCACCGGTAGGCACATCACTTCCCATTTCCATATGCATGCCACCTGCATCCACATCCATTCTTAGTTTTTTATATACAGTTGATAAAGATTTTACTGCCCCATTATCATCAACGATCGTCATGGTATAATCACCATCAATACTTACTTTGCTAACAACATCGTCCACTTTTGTATCTATATCATACACCATATTATAATCATAGCCCTTCCCTTTTTCAAAGTTGAACTTCAGCAATTTTGAACTGGTGGCAGATTTGGTAGATTGACAGGATTGAAAACCAACTGCCACAAACATTGCAAGGATGACAGTTGAAAACACGAAATAACTTTTCATTTTTTTAATTATTTGCGTCCAAATTAGAATAATATAGTCAGACGCTGACTATGATTAATCAGTATTTTCGCAACAAACCAAATTTTATCAGTTCATTAAGTCACATACTAACTCTTTTTAAAAAAGACCTGCTGCTGGAAGTAAGGCAGCAATATAGTTTTTACGGCATCCTTTTATATATCGGCTCCACCATCTTTGTTTTATACATGGCTATTGATACACCTGAAGCCCGGGTATGGAACGGACTTTTCTGGATCATCCAACTGTTTATATGTATAAATGCGGTGGCTAAAAGTTTTTTGCAGGAAAGTAAAGGGAGGATGCTTTATTTCTATTCTATTGCAAGCCCCGGTGATTTTGTGTTGGCCAAATTGCTCTTCAACTCATTATTGATGCTGGCAATGAGTTTACTCAGCCTGTTTTTATTCAGTCTTTTTTTAGGCAATCCGATGCAGAAAGCATGGCAATTTATCGGTCTTGTTCTTTTAGGAGGCTGGAGTCTGAGTCTTGTATTTACTTTTTTGGCGGCTATAGCTGCAAAAGCTCAGCAAAATGCGGCTATCATGGCAGTATTAGGTTTTCCCATCATCATACCACAGTTATTATTATTAATGCGGTTATCAAATGCTGCCTTTGCACCTTTATTAACTATCCCAATGAATACGGTATTATTACTTATTGCATTAGATGCAATGGTGGTAATGCTGGCAGTAATACTTTTTCCATATTTATGGAAAGATTAAATACCAGGATGTTTTAATAACACATTTTAATAAAAGAAAAATCATCACTGTTTAGCCGCATCGCCTTATTTTTGCTGCCACATTTAGGAGGCCAGAGTTCTTTCTGGCTACACAATGACCGAAGCAAAAAACTATATGCATAAGTCCTGGTGGAAAATTGCAAGTATTCTCTTGCTTATTTACACTTTTATTGGTGGCTTCTTAATGGATGTTCCCCGTTTATTGGCACTGGAAGAAACCATTCGCAATCTTTACTTCCATGTATGTATGTGGTTTGCGATGATGATCTTATTTACCATATCTGTGGTAAACTCCATCCGCTACCTCCGCACTTTTAATCTTAAATACGATATCTATGCCCGCCAGTATGCAGCAGTAGGGATAGTAATGGGTGTACTTGGATATGCAACAGGCGCCATCTGGATGACATACACCTGGGCCGATCCTAATAATCCTGCTTTTCAATCTTTTGGTGCATTAGCTAGAGAGCCCAAATTGATAGGTGCTGCTATAGCTCTGCTTATTTATTTTGCCTACATGGTGCTGAGGGATTCTATTAATGATATGGACAAAAGAGCAAGAATAAGTTCAGTATATAACATATTTGCTTATGCCATGTTGTTTCCTTCTATCTGGATTTTACCACGGGTAATGGATAGCTTGCATCCCGGCCGTGAAGGAAACCCTGCCCTTAATACCAGCGATATTGATAGCAGCATGCGGATCGTATTTTATCCTGCAGTAATCGGGTGGACATTACTCGGTGTATGGATTACAACCTTAAAAATAAGGTTGAACTTATTAAAAGAAAAAAAGATGATGCAATGAGAATATTTCAAAAATTGATATTGCTATTGGCAATGATGGCAACCTCCACCTTCATCTTTGCACAAGATAAAGACGCCCAGATGGCTGATACTATGCGTAGTAATGGAAGAATATATGTAGTAGTAGCAGTGGTGCTTACCATTTTAATTGGCCTTTTATTATATATTGTACGCCTCGATAAAAAAATTACGAACCTGGAAAGAAGCAATTAGCAAAAACAAATGACAACAAGCAATTCTACTATAGTCTTTATGAGTATTTTGTTTATTGTCTATTGCTAATTACCTGTTGATAAATAACGATTGCTCAAATAAAAAAAGTACTCATGTCAGACACACATTACAGTTTTTTTGGTGCCGTAGAAAAAAGTTTTGATAAGGCTGCCAAATACACAAAATGGGATAAAGGAATTTTAGAACAAATTAAAGAGTGTAACGCCGTATACCAGATGCGTTTCCCGGTAAAGAGAGATGATGGAAGCCTGGAAGTAATAGAAGCATACCGTGTACAACACTCCCATCATAAAACTCCTTGTAAAGGCGGTATCCGTTTTGCAGCAGAAGTAAACCAGGATGAAGTGATGGCCCTTGCTGCATTGATGACATATAAATGTGCCATTGTAAACGTTCCTTTTGGTGGTGGAAAGGGTGGTATCAAAATCAACCCCAAAAAATATTCTACTTACGAACTGGAAAAGATCACCCGCCGCTATACTGCAGAATTAATAAAGAAAAATTTTATAGGACCCGGCACTGATGTACCTGCACCCGATTACGGAACCGGCGAAAGAGAAATGGCCTGGATACTGGATACCTATACAGCTATGCATCCCGGAGAAATAGATGCAGCAGGATGTGTAACTGGTAAGCCGGTAACACAAGGTGGCGTACGAGGCCGCAGAGAAGCTACTGGTCTTGGTGTGTTTTTTGGATTGAGAGAAGTATGCAATATGCCAGATGTGATGGCGAGACTTGGATTAACAACAGGTGTAGAAGGAAAAAGAATAGTTGTTCAAGGATTGGGAAATGTAGGCTATCACTCCGCTAAATTTTTTCAGGATGCTGGTGCCAAAGTAATAGGCCTTGCTGAATACGAAGGTGCTATCTGGAATACTGATGGTTTAGATATTGATGCAGTATTTAATCATAGAAAAACAACAGGATCTATTTTACATTTTCCGGGTGCTACCAATTTTGAAAAAAATGGTGACGCATTAGAAATGGAATGTGATATTTTAATTCCTGCTGCTTTGGAAAATGTAATTGATGGTGATAATGCACCAAGAATAAAAGCAAAAATAATAGGCGAAGCTGCTAACGGCCCTCTTACTCCTGAAGCTGATGATGTGTTTGCAAAAAAAGGAGTGTTGGTAGTGCCAGATATGTACCTGAATGCTGGAGGAGTTACAGTTTCTTATTTTGAATGGTTGAAAAACCTGAGCCATGTTCGCTATGGCCGTTTGGAAAAACGATTTACCGAAAACCTGAATGCCCACATACTTGGACAGATAGAAGAGCTGAGTGGAAAGAAAGTGAAGGAGAGTGAAAAAGAATTTATCATGCATGGCCCGGATGAAGTGGACCTGGTATATAGCGGACTTGAAGAAACGATGATTACTGCTACTCATGAAATTATGAATGCCTGGAAAGCAAATCCAGAAATTCCAGATATGCGGACGGCTGCTTATGTTGTTGCGATCAATAAAGTAGGCACCAGCTATGCAGAATTGGGCATATTCCCATAATATTTTTTGATTTTAAATGGTAAGTTTATTTTAGAAACCATCTTTGATCCCATTTGCAGTTGCAAATGGGATTTTTTAATGGAAATTATTACAGTGCCTGCGGGTCCTCGGGGGGGGGGGGGGGGGGGGGGGGGGGGGGGGGGGGGGGGGGGGGGGGGGGGGGGGGGGGGGGGGGGGGGGGGGGGCGGGGGTGGG
>JANNMN010000015.1:0-25841 GCA_031397865.1 Chitinophagaceae bacterium | reverse complement strand
ATCGTAAAAAATTATGATAAGGAACTTGTAGAAAAAGGAAAACGAAAAAATAAAAAAGAACTGGCCGGGCAATTTGGATTAGACCCGGACAAACCATTGATTTCATTTGTAGGCCGCTTAGTAGGAGAGAAAGCTGCCGATTTATTACCTGATGCTATCAGCCAATCCATCTACCAGCATCATGGTCATGCAAATTTTTTAGTACTCGGTTCTGGTGATCCGGCATTGGAAGATAGATTAGACCAGATGAAACACCAGTTTAGTGGTTATTTTAATTCGTATATTGGATATAGTGAACCGCTGAGTCACCAGATATATGCCGGGTCTGATTTTTTATTAATGCCAAGCAGGGTAGAGCCATGCGGATTAAACCAGATGTATGCTTTACGATATGGCACGGTGCCAATGGTAAGAAATGTAGGTGGCCTTCGGGATACTGTAACTGACATGGGCGACTGGCAGGGATATGGAATCCGTTTTGACCAGGCTTCAGTTTGGGATATTACTTATTCAGTTGGCCGGGCTATTGATCTATATACTAATAAACCTGACCTTTATAGCTGGATGCGAAGCCATATGATGACGATCGATCATTCATGGGATAGCTCGGCTCAACAGTATATTGATTTGTATAAATCTTTAAAGTAAATTGTAAAAAAATTTTCCATGAACAAACATGTCATTGCTGATTCAAAAGAAATTTTATCAATAATATTAGGTGGTGGAGCTGGGTCCAGGCTTTATCCGTTAACTGCTAGTCGTTCAAAACCTGCTGTGCCTATTGCCGGTAAGTATCGATTAGTTGATATTCCAATTTCCAATTGTTTGAATAATGGAATAGGAAGAATGTTTGTATTGACGCAATTCAATTCAGCATCACTCAACCGGCATATAAAAAATACGTATCACTTTAGTGCTTTCAGCAAAGCATTTGTAGACATATTGGCTGCTGAACAAACTCCCGATAATCCAACCTGGTACCAGGGCACTGCTGATGCGGTAAGGCAAGGTCTACGACATGTAGAACCATTCGACAGTGAATATGTATTAATTCTTTCTGGTGATCAGTTGTACCAAATGGATTTTGCAGAAATGCTCTACAATCATAAACAACTTGGTGCTGATATTACCGTTGCTACTATACCTGTGGCACAACGGGAAGCACCTGAGTTTGGTATTTTAAAAAGTAAAGAAGGTGTTATCACTTCCTTTATAGAAAAACCTAAGAAAGAAGTATTGGAAGATTGGGTAAGTGATACCGGCGATGATATGAAAGCTTCGGGAAGAATTTACCTTGCCTCCATGGGTATTTACATTTTTAACAGGAAGCTTTTATTTGAGCTTTTGCAAAATGAATTTAGTACCGCCACGGATTTTGGTAAAGAAATTATTCCACAATCAATTTCTAAATATAAAGTGGCCAGTTACCAATACTCCGGGTACTGGACGGATATTGGAAATATTTATTCTTTTTTTGAAGCCAATCTTGATTTAACTAAAGACATTCCCGATTTTAATATGTTTGATAATGAACGGACGATCTATACCCGTTCAAGAATGTTGCCCCCGGCAAAAATCAGCGGTACTACATTAGATAAAACATTGGTAGCTGAAGGTTCAATAATTAATGCATCAAAAATAGAAGGATCTGTAGTTGGTATCCGATCAAGGATAGGGCATGGTAGTATCATTATCACCACTTATATAATGGGTAGTGACTATTATGAAACTTTAGCAGACATAGCAGATGCAGAAAAGAAAGGCATTCCTTTATTAGGAGTAGGAGACAGGTGTTATATTAAAAATGCTATTCTGGATAAAAATGTAAGAATTGGGAATGATGTTCGCATTGATGGTGGGCCCCAGCTTGAAAATACAGATCATTCACTTTATACAGTAAAGGATGGAATCGTTGTTATAAAAAAAGGTGCTATTATTCCCAACGGATTTGTGATTTAATATTATAATACATCTGGCCAATGATTTTTAAGTACACATTATGTGTACTTTTTACATATTATTCCTATCTTTCAAGCCTGCTGAATAATAAATAATACGATTGCTTATGTCAACAACTTACTCTGGTGAAAAACCAAAACTCAGCCTGGGGCAAATAATTAATATGAGTGTGGGTTTTTTTGGAATCCAGTTTGGCTGGGATTTGCAGAGAGCTAATATGGGGAGCATTTATGAAAATCTTGGTGCGAACCCCGATGAAGTTCCTCTTCTTTTTTTGGCGGCACCATTAACAGGATTAATTGTTCAACCCATCATTGGTTATTTAAGTGATAGAACATGGCATCCTAAATGGGGCAGAAGAAGACCGTATTTTATGATCGGTGCTATTTTAAGTTCCATCGCATTAATATTTATGCCGCACAGCAGTGCATTATGGATGGCAGCCGGCTTACTTTGGATATTAGACACTTTTGGAAATGTGGCAATGGAACCTTTCCGGGCTTTCGTAACTGATAAACTTCCAGACTCCCAGGTAAACCGGGGTTTTATCATGCAGAGCCTGATGATTGGTTTAGGAGGAAGTATTGCCTCTTCACTTCCCTGGATCATGAAAAATATTTTTGATCAAAACAATACTGCAGCGGTAGGAATAATTTCAGATAACGTTAGATGGTCATTTTACGTAGGAGCTTTCTTTTTTCTTTCCGCAGTATTATACACTGTATTTACTACCAAAGAATATCCTCCTGCAGATGTTGGATTTAAAGAAAAAGTACAGGAATCAAATAAAGGTTTTGGTGGAGGCGTAAAAGAGATATTACATGCATTAACCCATATGCCCGACCAGATGAAGCGGATTGCTGTGGTGCAATTTTTTACATGGCCTGGTTTATTTCTAATGTGGTTTTATTATACCACTGCAGTTGCAATTAATGTTTTTGGAGGAGTAGATAACAATGATCCTGTATATGCAGAGGGAAGAGACTTTGCCGGTCTTACATTGGCTTTCTACAATGTTGTTACTTTTATCTTTGCTTTTTTTCTTCCTTCTATTGCAGACAAATTAGGTAGAAAGATGACACATGCCATTTGTTTAACCTGCGGAGCTATCGGTCTTATTAGTGTGGGATGGGTGCAGGATAAATACATGCTATATGCATGTATGACTGGTGTTGGTATAGCCTGGACAAGTATTTTGTCAATGCCCTACGCAATGCTTAGTGGTTCATTACCCCGCAATAAAGTAGGTATCTATATGGGAATCTTTAATTTCTTTATTGTCCTTCCAGAGATCATTGCTTCATTGGGCTTTCAGGGCATCATGAAAAACGTTTTACATAATGACAGGGTGCTGGCAATCCAGGTTGGTGGCGGATTATTTTTGCTGGCAGCGATCATTTGTGTTTTGCTGGTAAAAGACGAAAGAAAGACAGATGAAGTAATTGAAACGAAAATTGAAATAGACGAAAAAAGATCAATCTGATTTATATGAAAAAAATTGTTGGATTACTTGCAGGCCTATTCTATGTGAGTTTATTATTAGCTCAAAACATTTATCCTACTCATTGGTGGGTGGGCATGAATAATACAAAGCTGCAATTGATAGTGCATAGCGATAAAGATATTGCCGTTGATAAATTGGTATTTCAATCATCCAGTCCGGATGTAAAAGTGCTGAAAGTAAGCAAGGTTGAAAACCGACATTATATTTTTGTGGATGTAGAAATTGCCAAGAATGCGAAACCGCAAAAAGTAAAATTTTCTTTTGGAGGTATTATTAAGAATGAGTGGAGCTCTTTTGATTATGAATTGAAATCCCGCAGCAAAGAAAATGGTAAAACTAGAGCCATAGGTGTTACTGCAAAAGATTTTATTTACCTGATGATGCCGGATCGTTTTTCCAACGGAGATCCTTCTAATGATATTATTCCCGGATACCGGGATAGTTCAAGTAACAGGGCTGATAAATTTTCCCGTCACGGAGGCGATTTTAAAGGCATTCAAAATCATCTTGATTATTTTAATCAACTTGGGGTTACTACTTTATGGCTTACACCAGTTATAGAAAATGATATGTCGCTGATGGCGGAATGGGGAAATAATGTAGCCGGTTATCATGGTTATTGGTTTACCGATCATTATGCAATTGATAAACGATTTGGTGGCAATGATGGCTACAAAGAATTTTGCAACACCCTGCATAAAAATGGCATGAAGGTGATACAGGATGCAGTGTATAACCATGTAGGTAGTCAACATTGGTTTGTTCTTGATTCACCCATGAAAGATTGGTTCAATACTTCGCAGGGAGACAGAGGGCCTAATCACCGGGAAGAGATTTTTTATGATCCATATGCTTCGCAACAGGACAGAACACAAATGCTGGATGGTTGGTTTGTGCCTCACCTGCCAGATTTAAATCAAAGAAATCCATACGTTGCCAATTTTCTTATTCAACATGCAATATGGACGACTGAAGAATATGGTATTGATGGTTGGAGAGTGGATACGTATAAATATTGCGAAGAAAAATTTATGAATGATATAAACACTGCGTTGGAAAGAGAGTTCCCCAAAGTAACAGTGTTTGGAGAATCATGGGTGAACTCTACTATTGCAAATGCATATTTTACCCGCAATAATATGGCAACACCTTTTAAGCATAATGCAAAGGGAATGTTGGATTTTCAATCTTGCTTTGCCATGCTGGCCGGTATGAATGAACCTTTCGGCTGGATGAATGGAGTGAATAAAATTTATACAACACTATCTGGAGATGTATTGTATAAAGATCCAATGAATAACTGCATCTTCCTCGACAATCATGATATGGACAGGGTTTTTTCTGTGGTGGATGAAGATTGGAAAAAATTAAAAATGGGGATGAATTGGTTATTGACACTTCGTGGAATTCCACAACTTTATTATGGTACAGAAGTATTGATGAAGAATAAAAAAGTAAATACAGATGCTACAGTGCGGGAAGATTTTCCGGGTGGATGGGCAAATGATAATGCAAAGGAGAATCGTTTTACAAAAGATGGAAGAAATGAAAAGCAGAATGAAGCCTTTGAATATATAAGCGGACTTGCGAATTTTAGAAAAAAATCATCAGCTATTACAGCAGGCAAAACAATGCAGTTTATTCCAAAAGATGGCCTGTATATTTATTTCAGGTTTGATAATAGTCAAACAGTGATGGTGGTTGCTAATAGCAGCGATAAAAGTGTAAAACCTGACTGGACTATTTATGCCGAAAGGACAAAAGGCTTTTCAAGAGTTCGTAACGTAGTTACCGGAAAAATACAACCGCTTGCAGATTTGGAGATTGATTCCAAAGACAGTTTTGTTTTTGAATTGATGAAATGATCAGATCAAAAAATTCATAATCAGTTTGCTGCCATAAGTTCCCCATTCTTTCAACACTTTGTCTAATGATGAAGCAATTGTAGAACGACTTACTTTTTTCCCTTTGGTAGCAGGGGTTACTTTGTTCATATTAATATCAAACACTTCTACCTTGGTAGCAAACCAGGTAGCATGCAATCTTGGTATTCCCATTCCTAATATCATTCCGGGTAAACCATGAATGCCTTCTGGTCCGCCATTCACCAGCAATTCGTCTGAGTAAAAAGCAAATACGGTTATTGAATCATTTATCAAACCAATCGCCTTATGGCATTCAAAACCGGCAATGGTTCTTACATCACTCGTTATTTTCCATTTAATTTTTAGTAAGCTGTCTTCCATTAAAAAAGTTTCTTCGAAAACAGGTTTTTGAGCAATGGTTATACCTTTTTTAAAATCGGAAAACACAATATTCTTATCAGCAACTGGTCTGTACCACATTCTTTGATCAAGTGGTACTTCTTTACCCGGTTTGTAAATTGATCTGCTGGTATCGCCAGTAAATTCATAATAATTAAGAATGGAAACAGGGTAGCGGTCTTTATTTTGTTGGAACCAGCTATCATCCTCCTGCAGATCTTTCATCAGTTGACGAACACTGGTTGTTTTCTCAAACTCCACTTTTATGGTTGAAAAAAATCTTGCCTGGCTAAATGCATTTTGCATCAGCAGTAACAAGCAGGCTGAAGTAAATAATTTCTTTATCATTTTGATTCTCCTCCCGGCATTTTATTAAATGACCATTCAAATTTCAATAAGAAATAACGACTGATACGTTGGAAACGATCATCCGATACAAAGGTATTATTGATAGTACGGGTAAAGCCTTTGTTGTCATCCAGCATATCGTTGGCAAGAAAGCTGATCTTGCCTGTATCTTTTTTGAAGATCTTTTTTGATAAACTTGCATTCCAGATTACGAGATTGGTATTGCTGGCGAAGGCATTAATACGTTGACGAAGGTCTGCATTCACATCGGTCATAAATTCCATTTTACCCGGTAAGTCTATTGAAACATTTGCACGGCCGCCATAGGTAAAGTAATTGTTGTTTACACTTGTTGCCAACGAAGTTTTGGAAATGTTGTACCCGATAGAAGGCCTGAAACTAAAACTGAATTTATCTTCGCTGTCCATGTTCAGCATCACACTTAAACTAATACCATTCGACTTTGTAGTGGCTTTTTGGCCATTAATGAAATTTATATAACGGTTGCCATTTGCATTTACCATAAGCCCATAGCCTAACTTTTTATTGGTTCCTTGCATCATTCCACCGCCTTTACTCGACTCTGCACCAAAATTCCAGCTGCTGTTGCCATTTACATTTATCGGGTAGTAAGTCCGTTTGCCGGTTACCGGGTCTATGGTATTAAATTGTGTAATGGCATTTTGCTGGATATTATAACCAAAGTAGGCATACGAATATGCTTGCTTCAATACTTTGTAATTGTTGTAATTGAAGTTCAGGTTATGATTGAACCCAACTTTCAGGTTTGGGTTACCAACATATTCAACCAATGGATCGGTATTATCCCTGATGGGTTGCAACTGGCTAATCGTAGGCTGCCGGGTATTACCACGATAGTTGAAACTGATACCTTGCTGCTGCTTTGGACTGTAATTGATGCCCAACTGTGGTGTTATATTCAGAAAGCTATAATTGTTGAATGTGTTGTTATCAAGGTTTTGTAACCCAAGCTTAACAGTAGATACACCAGACCCTAACCCCAACCGCAATTTCTTACCGGTGTACCGGAAAATTGCATTACCGCTATGCGAAAAAGCATCCAGTTCAAAATTGTTGCTGAAATCAGCGATCAGTACTTCGTATTTACCATTGAATCCTTTCTCAAACGTGTTGCGTTTTGAAACAGAATTGTTTTTGTTATATGCATAGTCAACTATCAGCATCCATGCAGTGGAAAGTGGTTCCGTAAAGGTGGTTTTAACACCCAGGGTGGTGGAGCGACCATTAAATTGTTTTTGCTGATCTATGGTATCTGCATAGTTAAACACACCATTATTAAAATACCGGATAATGGTGTTATTCAACCCATCGTTATCATCGTCCGTTACACCATAGCGAAAGACGGTTTGCCATAGCCTGTTCTTCTTTTTGAAAAGTTGTTTGTAAGTGAGCTGGTTGTCGGTCTGGTTTCGCAATGTAGAATTATCGTAAGCCCTGAAGCTTCTATTAATGGTATCATAACTAGCACTGAGAAACTCACCAATATCTGTACCAGCAGTATAACTTTTTTTGTAGGTATTGTTTGAAACAATTTTTAATGATGCCAGCGAATCAATCTTCCACTCATATTTGGCAGTAATGGCATGTTGCTGGTTTAATGCATTCCTGTTGGTGTACCTGTTAGAATAGGTAAGCCCTGTTGGGAGAATATTTTGTGTAAGTGTAGTGCCAATATTTGTTGTTCCCAGCCTGTTATATCGGTAAGAAAGGTTGATATTGTTTTTATCATCATTCCATTTATTACTGAATAATGCCCCTGCTGTGTAAGCATCGGGCAGGCCCCTCAGGTTCCAATCATTAAAATCATCACCTCCACCAAAGCTGAAATAATAGCCGCTCAGTTCATCGTATTCAAAATCGTTTTCAATACCAAGCTTCTGACGGTCTTCCCAGTTCAGGCTGCCTGCATTTACATTAGTTCTGGTTCCATACACTGATATTTTCTTTTTTCCTGTAAACCGGTTGTACATGATTTTAGAATCAATAAACTCATCAAAATCGGTTCCGGCAATTATTTTCCCAAAAGCTCCTTTCTTCGCATCTTCTTTCAGTTTTATATTAACGGTCTTTCCTTCGTTGCCTGTTGTCATCCCCGTTACTTGCTGCTGTTCAGTTTTGGTATCAAAAATCTGTACCCGTGCAACAGCTTTGGCCGAAATGTTTTGTGTAGCCATAGTAGGATCATCACCAAAAAATTCTTCTCCATCTACCAATACTTTATCTACCCGTTTACCTTGTGCTACTATTTCGCCTTTTGCATTTACTGTAAATCCCGGTAATCGTTTAAGCAATTCTTCCACCGTAGCTCCATCTTTTACTTTAAAACTATCGGCAACAAACTCTGTCGTATCACCTTTTATACGGATGGCCGCAGCTGTTTTAATAACAACTTCCTGCAGCAGTTTACTTTTCATGGTTAGAAAAATGTCTCCAAGGTCTAGGTTATTTTTCAACTCAACGTTTTCCATATAATCAGCAAAACCCGGATAGCTTACCAGGATCACATATTGTCCCGTATCCACTTTTGGAAATAAAAATTTTCCTTCTTCATTTGATCTTGTAAAACCAAGTAGGGTAGTGTCAGCCTTATGTAAAAGCGAAATGGAGGCGAAATGCAATTTTTTGTTTTCTGATGAATCGGTAATTCTGCCGGCGAGATTGGCTTGTTGGGCATCAGCAGCAACAAAGCAAAAGAAAAAGAGAAGTGCCAGTACAGCCGATTTTCTCATAACGGAAAGGAGTTGGTTTATTATTATATAGTCTTGCCACAACAATTTCTACTAAAATTGTCGTTAACACAGCACCATTCATGTAATTTTAAGTTAAATCACTGTTGCAAAAAAAGAAATATGGCTAAACAAAATAATAAGTCAGCGAAAATAGAGTCTGCAAAGGTGAATGAAGATGCAATTACTCCTATTGATTTGTCAGCCACTAAAGGTTTGAAAAAATATGAAGAAGAAAATTATATCGATATTTCAAAACCTGTTTGGAATTATTCGCTGTTGACAGATGAAGATGTGGCTAACTACCAGGCGGGTACTAATTACAGGTTGTATGAAAAATTTGGTTCTCATTCTATAAAAGTAAATGATGTATGGGGCATGTACTTTTGTGTGTGGGCACCCAACGCAACTGCTGTTTCTGTAAAAGGAAATTTTAATGATTGGAAAAATAATGAGTATCCATTAAATCCCCGTTGGGATAAGAGTGGAATATGGGAAGGCTTTATCCCACATTTCAAATTAGGTGAGGCATATAAGTATCACATTATCGGTTATGCAAAAAGAAAAATTGATAAAGGAGATCCTTTTGCAAACTTTTGGGAAAAACGTCCACAAACAGCAAGCATTACCTGGGATATGTATTATGAATGGAAAGATGATGCATGGATGAAGAAAAGAAAAAAGCACAATGCATTGGATGCGCCGTGGAGTGTATATGAAGTGCACCTGGCAAGCTGGCAACGACCAATTAAAGATGATGAAGAAAGTTATAACACTTATGATCAGATAACAGAAAGACTAGTTCCTTATATAAAAGAATTAGGATTTACACATGTAGAACTAATGCCGGTAATGGAACATCCATTTGATGGTAGCTGGGGTTATCAATGCACTGGATTTTTTGCAGCTACATCAAGGTTTGGTGATCCGCAGGGATTGATGCGGATGGTGGATGCATTTCACCAGGCAGGTATAGGTGTTATTCTCGATTGGGTGCCATCACATTTTCCATATGATGCACATGGGTTATTTATGTTTGATGGTACACATACCTATGAGTATGCAGATATGCGAAAAGGATTTCATCCGGACTGGAACAGTTATATTTTTAATTATAAAAGAGGTGAAGTAAAATCTTTTTTAATCAGCAGTGCAAGATATTGGTTCGATCTATTTCATATTGATGGTATAAGAGTGGATGCTGTAAGCTCCATGTTGAAATTAGATTATTCAAGAAAAGAAGGGGAGTGGGAGCCCAATGAATTTGGTGGTAATGGAAACCTGGAAGCCATCGCTTTCATCAAAGATTTGAATGCAACAATTTATCGTGACTTTCCGGATGTGCAAACTATCGCCGAAGAAGCAACAGACTGGCCGGGTATTTCTAAACCTACCTGGCAGGATGGCTTGGGCTTTGGAATGAAATGGATGATGGGCTGGATGCATGATACGTTGGATTATTTTAAAACAGATCCATTGCTTCGTCAATTTCAGCAAGATAAATTTTCATTTAGCATGATGTATTATTATGATGAAAATTTTATGCTTCCATTTAGTCATGATGAAGTGGTGCATGGCAAAAGCCCGATGCTATATAAAATGCCGGGAGACGAATGGCAAAAATTTGCCAATCTGCGATTGATGTACACATACATGTGGACACACCCCGGTGCCAAATTATTATTCATGGGAGATGAGTTTGGCCAAACCGATGAATGGAATTATAAAAAAGAATTGCAATGGGAATTGTTACAATTTGATGGTCATCGGTTACTTAAAGATTGTGTGACAGAATTAAACAGGTTGTTAATAGCAGAACCTGCACTACATCAAAATCAATTTAACCAGGATGGTTTTGAGTGGGTGGATCTCGATCATAGACCGGAGTCTATAATTGTTTTCAAAAGAAAAGGAAAAAAGAAAGCCGATGACTTATTGATTATTCTAAATATGACACCGGTGGTAAGAAACAATTGGGAAATTTATACTTCCGGCAAAAAGTATAGCAAGGAAATATTTAACAGTGATGGAGAAGAGTTCTGGGGAACAGCAAACGTTTACAACCCGGAGGTGAAATGTGAAATAGTTGATAAAGGTCAAAAAAAGTACCTGATAAGAGTAAATTTACCTCCACTCGGGGGAATTATTCTGAAATAGTACTATTTTGGAATGATTTTGGTTAAAAAGCAATCGTTAAGTTTTGATTAGTTAATTCTCGAATCTATTTTAGTGATGAGAAATGTTATTGTAAAGTCCAATCCAAAAACAAGCCCTATGTTACGTAAAATCCTTCCCATCTGCCTTGTGCTGATGGCCTCTTTTGCCCATTCACAAACTTCTATTACTTCATTAAACATCGGTGTTGATAGTGCTGATTTTTTCCTGCAAAAAGGCTTGCTGGAAAAACAGAACGGCCGCCGGTTAGAATCATTAAAGGCTTTTGAAAAAGCTGCCAAGTATGATGCTAACAATAAAACTATCGTTACTGAATTGGCTTCGGCCTATTTAGACCTGCGTAAATATAACCAGGCAATTGTGTCGTATAAAAAGTTAGTAGAATTGGGTGATGCATCAGCTGCAAACTATAAGCAATTGATGAATCTTTCTTTTCAACTAAAGCAAAATGATGATGTGCTGTTGTATGCTGATAAATTGAAAGCAGCTGATCCTTCTGAAAAAGTTTTATACTTTGTAGGTAAGGTGCACTACAACATGGATAATTATGGTGATGCTATTAAATATCTTTCAAGGGCAGCAGAAGAAGATCCTACCAATGCTGAAATTCCTTACATGATAGCCCGTAGCTATGCAGATATGACGAATTACAAACTTTCAATTCCCTATTTTAGAAAAGCAATAGAGCTGGATCCTAAACAAAATAATTGGGTGTATGAGCTTGGCTTAATTTGTTATGCAATGAATGCTGATAAAGATGCTTTAAAGTATATGCTGGAAGCTGGTGAAAAAGGATATAAAAAAGATAACGATTATTTAGAAAACCTCGGTATTGCTTACCTGAATGTAGGTGACTTAGATAAAGGTGTTGAAATGTTAAATGAAATTCTAAAAAGAAAACCCAGCGATTTGAATATTCTGAACATGGTAGCTGAAGCTTATTACTTTAAAGGAAGGTTTGATCAAGCAATCCAGTATTGGGATAAAGTATTGGAGTATGACAAAACCAGTGCAGCAGCATTATATATGATTGGTATGGCTTACCAGAAAAAAGGTGGTAAAGAGAATAACGAAAAGGGAATTGCCCTTTGTGATAAAGCCATTGAAATGGATCCATCATTAGCCAGTTTGAAACAAAAGAAGATGAATATGGGAATGTAAATTAATAAGCAATTGACAATATGTAACAGGCAAGTACTTCATAATACTTGCCTGTTTTTATTTGTTTATTGCCAATTGCCCATTGAACATTATTACATTCGTTCTGGCACTCTTATCCCCAGCAACTTCATTCCAGAGGAAATCACATTAGCTGTCATTTCAGAAAGTTTTAGCCGCAGGTGTTTCTTTTCTTCTGATTCAGCATTCATTACAGAGTGTTCCGTATAAAAGCTGTTGAATAATTTGGCAATGTTAAAAACATAGATAGCAACCACTGATGGATTATGTTCTGTTGCAGCTTGTTCTATAGCTGTGGGATATTGTTCCAGAGAAATAATAAGATCCTTCTCCAACTGTAATAAACTGTTTCCAACTTGTGCCTTGCCTGCTTGTCCGGTAGGCAGGTCCTTTGTGCCTTGCTCCTTACGAAGTATAGACTTAATTCTTGCATGAGTGTACTGCACAAACGGCCCGGTAAAGCCATGAAAATCGATGGATTCTTCCGGATTAAAGATCATTCTCTTTTTTGGATCTACCCTCAGAAGGAAAAACTTTAATGCACCTAACGCAATGGTGTCATATAGTTCTATCAGTTCGTCTTGGGAAAAATCTTTTACTTTTCCCAGTTCTTCAGTTTTATTCTTTGCAACATTCACCATTTCTTCTATCATCTCATCTGCATCTACCACAGTGCCTTCCCGGCTTTTCATTCTGCCACTCGGTAGTTCTACCATTCCATAGCTAAGATGATTGATGCCATCAGCATAAGGCTTACTCAATTTTTGTAAAATTAGTTTCAGCACTTTCATGTGATAATTTTGTTCATCAGCAATCACATAAATACTTTCATCATATTTAAAGTCATCATATTTCTCCTGCGCCAATCCCAGGTCTTGAGTAATGTAAACTGAAGTGCCATCTTTTCTCAAAACCAATTTTTCATCAAGGCCTTCGGCAGTCAGATCGATCCACACACTGCCATCTTCTTTTTTAAAGAAAACTCCCTGCTTTAATCCTTCTTCTACAAATTTTTTACCTGGTAAATAAGTTTCACTTTCATAATACATTTTGGCAAAGTCGGAGCCAATTCTTTTATAGGTAACATCAAAACCTTCATACACCCAGCCATTCATCTTTTTCCAAAGATCAATCACATCAGGTTTCCCATTTTCCCATTCAACAAGCATTTGCTGTGTGCCCTTCATAATCGGTGCTTCTTTTTCAGCATCTTCTTTTTTCATTCCGCCTTTAATCAGTTCTTCTACCTGCTTTTTATATTCATCATTAAACTTTACATAATAATCACCTACAAAATGATCTCCTTTGGTATTTGTTGATTGTGGGGTAGCACCATTTGCAAATTGCTGCCAGGCAATCATGCTTTTACAAATATGAATGCCTCTGTCGTTTACAATACAAGTTTTAACGGTTTCATATCCGCTTTCTTTAAGTATCTGCGCCACACTCCAGCCCAAAAAATTATTTCTTAAATGTCCGAGGTGAATAGGCTTATTGGTATTGGGAGAGGAGTATTCTACAATTACCTTTTGAGCATTAGCCGGTTTAGAACCAAACTGATGATTGTTATAATTGGCTTGTAAAAAATTTAGCCAGTAACTATCTGCAATAGTTAGGTTTAAAAATCCTTTGATGACATTATAAGCAGTAAAGATTTCCGGATTTGATTTTATTAATGCATCACCTATTTCATTACCTAATTGCTCTGGCGATTTTTTTAATTGTTTTACAAACGAAAAAAGCACCAACGTATAATCTCCATCAAACTCCGGCTTGGTAGTGCTGACCGTTAAATTGGATTCTTCAAACTCCTGCTGGTACAGGGTTTTTAATTCCTTTGTAATAAGTGGTTTTATCTGGCTTACAATACTCATCCTGTCTGTTTATTTTCAACAAAATTAAGTACCTCTATCCACAAAGCATATTTAACTCTTTCTAGTTTCAGAACCGAGGGTCTTTATATTCTCTCAGCCTTTATCTTTGCCCGCAAATTAATGAGACACCACATACATAATGCCCGGGATCTGATGCTTCCAATCATCGATTTCTTTTATCCACCCTTTAAAAAAATGATGGGGCTGCAAACGTATCGGTATGCAGCTTCGGGAGGTTTCAATACATTGATGGGGCTGGTGATATTTTATATCGGGTTCAAATTCATTTTTAAGGAACAACCGCTTGATCTTGGCTTTTATGCATTGGAGGCCCACAGTGCCGCCCTTATATTATCGTTCTGTTTTTCTTTTCCTTTTGGCTTTTTTCTGATGAAGTATGTGGTCTTCAGCAATTCGAATATGAAAGGAAAGGTTCAGTTGTTCCGCTATTTTATGTTATATGTTTTTAACCTGGGGCTCAACTATATCATGCTCCGGCTTTTGGTTGAGTCGGCGCATATTTATCCCACCTTTGCGCAGATAATTACTACAGCTATACTTATTCTCTTTAGCTATATAGCTCAGCGAAATTTTACTTTTAAGATTCGGAATACTGAAGAAGAGATTACAGGGAAAAGTTGACCGACTCCACCTTCACCGATAGATCTCCGGCGCAGTTACTGCGTATTACAAGATGCTGTTGTAATGGATAAATGGCGATCAATTTAATGTCTTTAATATTTCCA
Organism: Chitinophagaceae bacterium; assembly: GCA_031397865.1. GTDB lineage: Bacteria > Bacteroidota > Bacteroidia > Chitinophagales > Chitinophagaceae > JJ008. The sequence continues at coordinate 11,024 of JANNMN010000015.1, read as the reverse complement.
CTGCTGCGTATGCCCTTTACAAACTCCTGGTTTAGCTGTTGATTGATATTTGTTTTAGCAGTATCAATATAAGAACCGAGATCGAAGCTGGCATATTTACTTATCTCTTTGGTAATTTTTTTATCAAACAACCAGTCGGCAGAACCTAGTAAAACGTTTTTTGATTTAATATCAAAATCAACATCCTGTACTTCAATGGTTCGTTTGTCTTTATCATACACCGGCTTGCCTACTAAATAAACGATGCCACTGTTGGTGCCAGAAAAATTTATGCGGATAATCAATTTTTCAAAACCGCCACCATACACTTTGCAGGAATCAATTATAAATTTCTTCTTGATAAATCCTTTTTTGAAAGTAAAATCTTTTCCGCTGATGCTCATATTCATAATGCGGCTGAGAGAATCGTAGCTTAATACAGCATCCATAAAAATGGAAAACCCCTGTTGTTTACTAAACGTACCCAAATTCGGAATTGTTGATTTTTTATCTGCTGGTTTCTCCAAACTGATAATGGGCTTTGCCGATAAACCGAGGTACACATTCAGCGAATCATTTTTTATAAATAAGTTATTGATCCGGATCTTTTGTGGATTGATTTGTAACCAACCCAATCCATACATGTTATACACTTTATTCATCTGATCCCACACCTGTTGAAAACGGGGTTTCAAATCAACAGAGCCATATGTTTTCTCCATTGATTTTTTAGAATCATCAAGGTTAGCGACTAATCCTTTCATTACTTGTTTGGTAATATCTTGTCCCCAGAAACATACTTCACATTTATCCAGCGGTTCTGGTTCATTTCTTTTTACAAAAAGATTTACTTTAAAATCTGGTTGCACCATTATTGAATTGGAGAAAGAAACATTCACTCTTCTTTCAGGTTCGCTAAAACCGCATTTGCAAGGAGGTGTCCATGGCGAAATAACTGCACCACTTACACATACTCTTGTTGAGCCAACAATTTTATAGTATCCCATAAAGCCAATGTTCAATGAACTGCCCGAGCCTTTTATCTGCAGGGGACTACGGCGAAAAACATATTTAAATCTTGTGTCACATCCTTCCTGCACCCATCCATCGGGATAGCCGTCAGAAGTAAATACCGTATCCACACTTTTTTCAGCCATCACATACATGGGTTTTAAATTTACCTGTATGGGAATATTAATTTCAGAATTGGGCAATGAATCCATTCTAAAGTTACCTGGAGATAGATCCGGGTTGGCAGGATTTATTTTTTGGGAATAAGAATTGATAATAATGAGTATGCTTAATAAAAAAACAATTCCTTTTCTTTTCATGCTAATGATTGATGGTCAAAAATAGCTAAAGAATAGAAAAGGAATTGTGAAGAATAGTTTATAACTTTTATTACTGTGGTCCTGCATCAGGAGGATTGGGAGGCGTAGGGGTAGTTGGTCTTTTGAAAGGTTTATTTGAATTAAGTGTAGCGCAGCCACTGCTTGTACCCAAAACAATCAAAGGGATAATCAACCAAAGTAACCCTCCCCCTGCTTTGGCAGATGCTTTCTCTGTTAACCCAATTTTAGTTCGTATTTTTTCAGCACTTTTAATACCCGATTTTGAATTTTGTTTCAATGCTTTTAAAGATGCTACGATTTGAGTTGGATGTTTTAGTAAAATGCTTTTTAAATAATCACAATCTTTAATCATCTTTTTTACATTAAGTTTTCTCGGGTCAAGTTCAGATAAATCAACTAATAGTCGATCAGTTGAAAAAACAGTTTTCACCCTGTGTTTTGCAGAAAATTTAGTTTTAAATTCGAACTTAAGAAAATTACGTAGCTCTTTATCGGCATCTGTAAAAGCATCTGGTACAGACACATAAATGCCAGGTTGATTATTAGACATAAGGTTTATTTTTTAGGTTAATACTTTATCTTGTTCTGTTATTTCAGAAACAACGAATGGACAGACTTTACATGCTTCGTCCCCTTTTTGTAAATGCCATCTGCAATTTTTTCTGATAGGACAATCAGCAATATTATCAGTGATGGGCAGTTGATTGATAAATTGTACAACCTGCTCTACAACACCGCAACCTTTCCCATTCCATTGTTTGCATCCTGACTCAATACATTTATTGGTAAATCTGAATTTTTGTTCAGGATGAACACCATCTTCCGAAGCCTTTGAAAGAAAATCTTCATCAACGGGGAGGGTTTGCGGCAAGATGGCAATTGTTCCATCATCTTGCCGCACACCAAAGAGTTCCCCGCCAATTTTGGCTTTGCTCGATGGGCACATAATTTTATCATTTGTATATGCCATAATTGAATTATGCGATGGGCTGATTCTTAATAATATCTTTAAAAATCGTCTCGTTAATATCTCGTATTATAAGCCCCCATAAAATGGGCCAGCCAAACCGTTTAGTGACAGGCACAAGTACCACCCGATTATTTGCGGCAGAATTAATTGTGGCTAATTCATTTGCCGCAGCTTTCTGAATTGCAGCATTAATTTTTTTTCTTTCTACATCAGTTAATTTTAGTTTACCTAAATCAACTGTAAATTGATTTTCTTTCATACATTTTAAGTTTAAATGCCTACTCTTGAATACGTTTTCGGCTTACCGTATAATAAAAAAGTAAATCCTTATTATAATTTTATACTAAAAAGCAGAGCAGAAACTTGAAATGAGTTGTTTAATAGGCTAGGATGGAAAGAAGGAAAAACCAGATGAAAATTCTATGTTGTAAACTTTGTAGATTAAAAGTAATACTTAAGTATATGCAAGCAAATACCCCTTTTATGGTATTTTTTGAAAATAGGTAGATAATAAAACCAAATATCTGCGCAATTGTAAGTAATTCATGATTTATATGTGTAGAAATAGACTACTGTTAAGGTTATTCAATAGCAGCACGATAGAGGGTATAAATTCTAACTAATATGAACTCTCTCACATCTTTAAACAACTCAATTAATGACTGATCCTTAAATTCAAGATGAAAGAAAGTCAGAATGTATGCTGTGAACATTGCTCATTTATTTATTTTGTTGAGTGTTTTTTTACATCTCTTTAAAATCCTATTCTAAATATTCCTCGGATTCTTCCATTGTTTCTCCAGCCTTTCTAAAGTACCTGCAATGCGACTGGTTCTTGTTTCTTCTTTCTTCGCCGTTACTATCCATTCAATATATTCTTTTTTATGACTGAAGGCTAGTGAATGAAAATAGTCGCTTAACTGTTTATTATTCTTCAAAGCTGTTATTAAATCATCGGGCAACTTTACTTCTTTGGTTTGCGGATTTACCCAATTAAAAATTTCTCTTTCCACTTTTGGTTTGGCTTCTTTCTTTTTGTCGGTATCATTCTTTGCTCTAAATCCAAACACACTCCATGTATCATCAAAAGATATTAAGTTGATCCAGGTAAGTTTATCACTTTCGGCTAATAAGCAATCCCAACCTTTATCTCTTGTAAGATCTGTTTGAATTTTAGATGTGCCTTTGGGATAATACACCCACACAATCACTTCCGGGTTTACCAGTTTCATCACTTTACTCATTTCTTTTTCCATCTGTGCTTTGTTGAATACAAACCAATGCACCTGGTTAACCACAGGTTCCTTCGGGTATTCTTTTCCTATGTCCGTAATTTTTACTCCAGCTGGTAGAGGTTGCAAACTTTTTTTAAAATTGGCAAGAGCATTCAACGTAAGCAAAGTTGATTTTGGTTTGATTCTTAATTTATCAACAATAGAGTTGGCCATGTATAAAAAGTTCTAAAATTATTTATCAAATTTATTTTAGTGACTGTCTCCATATATCTATGTTGTATGGGAACCACATAGACACATATAGCACATAGGAAAAAACATAGAGTTCTATGCTATTTATATACTTGCAATCACATAATACAACATCATAAAACAAATAACCAATTTTAAAAATGATCCTAATAAAAAACCAATGAAAGAACCAAGTGCTGCTTTAAACGATTTTTTTCTACCCTGCCCGGCAATCATTTCTCCTGCAAAGGCACCGAGAAAAGGACCTATGATTACTCCCAATGGCCCCATCCAGAAAGCCAATAAAAAACCAAAGGTGCATCCCCACACTCCATATTTGGTGCCGCCAAATTTTTTGGTGCCCCAAATGGGTATCATAAAATCAAGCACCATTGAAATCACAACTATGCCTGCCCATATCCATAAAAATTTACTGGTAAAAGGATCTGGCTCTCGGAATAATTGTAATAATAATCCGCCATAGGCAATAGGAGGTCCGGGTAATAAAGGCAATATGCTGCCCACAATTCCAACCACTATTAAAATAATACCGAGTGTAATCCAGAGCCATTCCATGAGGGTTTGTTTTTTATTTTGAAGTTAAGATAAAGAACACAGCTTTCTAAAAAGCTGTCTTCTTTTAAAGTTTTATGACTTCACCTAAGTTCATTCAAAGCCTCACCTAATCCCGATTTATCATCGGGAAACAGTACACAGCCCAACTTTTCAACGACCCCGATTTTTATAGGAAATATTCTGACAGGCTTGGGCTGTGTGTAGATGGCCCTCTCTGCAAGGAGAGGCTCGGGGTGAGGTTCCTTTTCTGCGCCTCTGACTCTCTGTGGCCGAAATCCCTGCCATTTTTTCACTTTCACCCCTACGGCACAATGATTGACAAGCTAAAGCGAACCTGCCTACCGTCAGGCAGGCAATAAAATATTTATCATGGGAAAAATAATAGGAATTGACTTAGGAACAACCAACAGCTGTGTGGCTGTGATGGAAAACGGCGAACCAGTGGTAATTGCTAATGACGAGGGCCGCCGTACAACCCCGTCTGTAGTGGCTTTTTTGAAAAATGGTGAACGAAAAGTAGGTGACCCCGCCAAAAGGCAGGCCATCACTAATCCGCAGAATACCATCAGCTCGGTAAAGCGGTTTATGGGTCGCCAATTTGATGAAGTGACCGAAGAGATAAGCCATTGGAGCTATAAAGTAGCAAAAGGTGACAATAATACCGTTCGTATTGACATAGATGGCAGACTTTATACACCGCAGGAAATCAGTGCCATGGTGCTTCAGAAAATGAAGAAAACCGCTGAAGATTACCTGGGATATGAAGTAACAGAAGCGGTGATAACCGTGCCTGCATACTTCAACGATGCACAAAGACAAGCCACTAAAGAAGCTGGTGAAATTGCGGGATTGAATGTTCGCAGAATTGTGAACGAACCAACTGCCGCAGCATTAGCATATGGTTTGGATAAAGGAAAACATGATCAGAAGATAGCCGTGTTTGACCTTGGTGGTGGTACGTTTGATATTTCCGTTCTCGAACTGGGCGACGGTGTATTTGAAGTAAAAAGTACCAATGGTGATACTCACCTCGGTGGTGATGATTTTGATAAAGTGGTAATGGATTGGCTGGCCGATGAATTTAAAAAAGATGAAGCGATTGATTTAAGAAAAGATCCGATGGCTTTGCAGCGGTTGAAAGAAGCTTCTGAAAAAGCAAAAGTGGAATTGAGTTCTTCTTCTGAAACAGAAATCAATCTTCCATACATAACCGCAGTGGATGGTGTGCCGAAGCACCTGGTTAAGAAATTAACAAGAGCAAAATTTGAAAGCTTAGCGGATAATTTATTTAGCCGTTGCCTGAAGCCTTGTGAAGCTGCATTGAAAGATGCAGGATTATCTGCTTCGCAAATTGATGAAGTGATAATGGTGGGTGGTAGCAGCCGTATCCCTAAAGTATTGGAGATAGTAGAAAAATTCTTTGGTAAAAAACCAAACCGTGGTGTAAATCCGGATGAAGTAGTAGCTGTAGGTGCGGCGATACAAGGTGCAGTAATGACGGGTGATATAAAAGATGTGTTGCTGCTGGATGTAACACCACTTTCTCTCGGTATTGAAACAATGGGTGGTGTGTTAACTCCATTGATACCTAGTAACACAACTATCCCTACAAAAAAATCAGAAACATTTTCTACTGCCAGCGATAACCAGCCGGGTGTACAGATACATGTGCTGCAGGGTGAAAGAAGTATGGCGAAGGATAATAAGAGCCTCGGCATCTTTAACCTGGATGGCATACCACCGGCACCAAGAGGTGTACCGCAGATTGAAGTTACGTTTGACATAGATGCCAACGGTATCTTACATGTTACCGCAAAAGATAAAGGAACAGGTAAAGAACAGAAGATACATATAGAGGCTGGCTCTGGCCTTAGCAAAGAAGAAGTGGAAAAAATGAGAGCTGAAGCAAAAGCTAATGAAGCAAGTGACAAAGCCGAAAAAGAAAAAGTAGAGAAGCTGAACCAGGCAGATAGCCTTGTATTCCAGACAGAAAAACAATTGAAGGAATACGGTGAAAAAATACCTGCAGAAAAGAAAACAGTTATAGAGCAGGCTGCAGAGAAATTAAAGGAAGCACATAAAGCTCAGGACATCGCAGGTATAGATACACATATGGCGGCACTGAATGCTGCATGGACATCTGCCAGTGAGGATATGTATAAGAATACAAATGAACAACAACCACAGGCAGAAGGTGATGGACAAGACAGCGGACAAGCTTCTGCAGATGCTAATAAAGATAATGTGACGGATGTGCCGTATGAGGAGGTGAAGTAGGGATAGTGTAACAACGATTTGTTGGTGATAATAAACCGTAGCAATTACTGCTACGGTTTAAAATATTAAATAAGCTATATGAAAATTTCACTGAAACGATTTAGCCATCAAAATAATATAAATGTTGCATTTCAATGTCCGCATTGTAGTCATAAAGGAACATTTAAAACTTTAAATATTCAAGATATTGGCTCAAGTTTACCAAACGGTCAATTGGAATATTTTATAGGACTTCGTAGATGCCCAAACGAGGAATGTGATGGATATTTATTCTTTATCGCTGATAAGCAGGCAAAAATCTTACTAACCTCACCAAATCAATTAATTACTTTCGAAAGAAGCAATATTCCCGAAAAAGTAATAGAAGCATTTGAAGAAGCAATTAAGTGTCACAGTAATAGCTGCTTTATCGCTTCAGCTATAATGATTAGGAAAACATTAGAAGAAATAAGTATTGATAGAGGAGCAAAAGGGGATAACCTAAAGAAAAAAATTAATGATTTAGGAAGTAAAATTCTTGTTCCAAAAGAATTGCTTGAAGGAATGGATGAGTTAAGGTTATTAGGAAATGATGCTGCACACATTGAATCTCAAACTTTTAATGAAATTGGGAAATCTGAGATTGAAATATCTATTGAATTTACAAAAGAAATATTGAAAGCGGTCTATCAATATGAAAACTTGCTTCAGAAGCTGAGGAGTTTAAAGGCGAGGTAGTATAATCTGAATAAAACTATTTACACAATTTATAACAAATGAAAATTTTCATATAAAACTTTAGAATAAATATAATAAGCATGAATTTTATTATAGGCTTTATAATTGGTGTAGCGACAGGTTTTATAGGCAATTTACTATATGACAAGTATAAAGCATATAAAAGAGGTGAAAAACCTTTTGTCGAAACAAGAGTGTCTGGTGGTATGATTCAGTTTCACGGACAAATGGAAAATACTACTACAAGTCAAAATTCAATTACAAAAATATTTAAGAATATCGAGTAGCCTTTTAGGGTCAAAACCAAATATTATTTTTTAAAAAAGCAGTAATTATGGAAATCGAAATCTTTACCTTATCCGACTTTGCACAAGACAATAATTCAAAACTTACGATTGTTGGAACTTTTGATAGTATTAACGCCAAACAGTTTCCTGTGCAGCACCCGGCTTGTACTGTTGCATGTCGATTACGATTCGCAGCCAAAGAATCTGGAAGTCACGATTTTAAAATGCGATTGATAGATGCTAAGGGTAAGGAAACTATTAAACCAATAGAAGGTAATATTAATATTGGAATACCACCCAACGGACAGTTTACTTCTATTAATATCGTTATTAACTTCAATCAGTTGAAATTTGAAACCGAAGGTCGTTATTCATTTGAATTTTATATAGATGATGATTGGAAATCGGGTCTGCCATTGTTTTTGAATCAGGTTGGTTAAGTTTTTCCCTTCCCGGCCTCTCCGCCTCACTCATCCTTTTCCGCCTATGTCTCCATGAATAGCTATGTGTGTGGGTATGGGACCTGTCTGCCGTCAGGCAGGCATTGAGAGCTACTGGGCAAAGCTGTCAACTTTTTCTTTACTTTTCCTTACTTACTTTAAATGGAGAGTTTACTTAGGTTTGTATGCATGAATTGATTGTCCCACCAATTTCCACTGGCCTTTTATTTTTTCCAGCATCCGTATTTCATAAGAGTATGTTTTAGTGCCATCTGAAGCAGTAGATACTTCATCATGGCTTACCCATGCATTATTTTTGTGTATGCTGAATTTATAATTGCTAAGGACAGCAAAGCCACCATTACCCATCATACCTGCCGGTGGATTAATAATCGTTTGAGGGGCAACATCATAGCAGTTGCCATCAGCACTGGAAACTAAGATGCGGCTATATGGTTGAATATGCCAGCAGTCTGCATGTGCTTTTACATCTCCTGATCTCCAGGTGGCAGATTCTTTTTCTAATAAATTTTTTATGGCAGTAGTGTCATTGAGCTTTTGCGCATCAGCAGAAAACAAAAAGACCAAAACAAAAAAGGTCACAATTGATTTTTTCATTTTAAGATTTTTTATACAAGCCTTGAAGGCGGCCATAGCAAAAATAACGTCATTTAGTAATTCCCTTGATCCGCTCAATCACCTTCTGCAGTTCCGTATTCGCTTCCTTCAGCTTACCATCATCCGGAAAAGAACTGTTCTGGTATTTTTGAATCATTGTTTCTGTGGTCATTATTTTAAGTAAATTATGCAGGTCGTTTAATTCTTTTTCACTGGTATTTAAAGTCGCAATTGCATTTTGCCAGTTAGTGATCTTTGCTTTGTAAGTTGCTTCGCTTTTATTAATTACATCATTGGCTTTTTGTTTAGTTGCTACATCGCTGATACCAACGGCTTTTGATTTTGCATCACTGTAGTAGCGGTTGTTGTATGCGGCATAGCTGTTATACTTTTCCAGGGCCTCTGTTTTATTCTTATAAAATTTTTCGATATCATCTTCAATGGCTTCCAGGTTGTCGTTTTGTTTTACTGCCTGGTCATATAGTTCTTCCACCATGTCTTTATAGCCACCATCCCGGCTGTATTCTTTTGTAATACCGGAAGTTAAAGTGATTGCAGAAGTAATGATAATGGCGGCAATGGCCAGAATTTTAAAAATATTTCTCATTTGGTTTTGTTTTAAAATGTAAGAATGCCAGTATGATGAAAGTTAATCTATATTCCATAATTGTTTAAAAGTTAAAATTTCTGTTTTGGCATCCTGGTTATTTTCTTAACTTACTATCTCAAGTACCAAAATTTTACCCTCTGATACCTGCTAATTAATTCCTGCCTCTTAGTTTTTAATAACCATCTAAACCTTTCAACCATGCAACGTAAAGATTTTATTTACCATTCATCACTCATTGCCATGAGTGTAGGGGTTTTCGGAAAAATTAAATGGGACGGCAAAGCTTACGTAGGAGAAGATCCTACTACTACTGATATACTTGGTCCATTTTATCGTCCCGGTGCACCTATGCGATCTAATTTGATTATGCCGGGCACAAAAGGGCAGACACTTCATTTCGGCGGAACTGTTTTTGCAAAGGATGGTAAAACTCCACTCAGAAACTCATTAGTAGAAATTTGGCATTGCGATGAATTGGGAGTGTATGATAATACTTCAGACGAATACATTTATAGAGCATCTTTTAAAACTGAAAGCGATGGAAAGTATCATTTCAAAACAATACTACCCGTGCCTTATATGGTAGGTGCCGAAATTACCAGGCCGGCACATATACATATGCGTATCTCGGGCAATACCGGTCAGGATTTGGTAACGCAGGTTTATTTTAAAGGGGATGAACATATTGCTAAAGATGAAAGTGCAAGTGATCCAAAATCACTGAACCGCATTTTACAATCATCTATGAATAATAAAAATGAAAAAGTTGTAAAGTTTGATATCGTTTTAAAAGATGAATATGTATTGGAAGATGCGGCATTTAAAAAAATAACCGGCCTTTACCAGATGAAGGATAAATCGATGGTAGAATTTTACCGGCAAAGTGATCAACTTTTCGCAAAAATCAATGGGCAGATAATGGAGTCAATGGACTACAAAGGCAATAACGGTTTTGAAGGTGGATTAGGAAGAGTAAAAACCCAATTTGAATTTGCCAAAGGTGGAATCGTTAAAGTAAAAGTAAGTTATATGGAAGGGCCGGATAAATACACTACTATAGAAGGGGATAAGATGCTGAAATATCCGGCTTAAGAATACTGATGTTCAGATAAAGGAAAGAAGGTTCGTGTATAATGCGAACCTTTTTTTAATTTAATGCGGCGAAACTGTTTCAATGTCAGGCTGTGCTGCTTCATTGGCAGAAGCATTATTATTAAATAACAAGAATTGTCATTAAAAAATAAGTATTTTCATACGGCACGGTTATTAACGAATTAACCGTAATAAATAACTAACAATGGAAATCGAAATCTTCACTTTAGCAGACTTTGCACAAGACAATAATTCAAAACTTACCATCGTCGGCACTTTTGACAGTATTCAGGCCAAGCAATTTCCTGTGCAGCACCCCGCCTGTACTATTGCCTGTCGTATGCGGTTTGCGGCCAAAGAGTCTGGCAGTCATGATTTTAAATTGCGATTGATAGATGCAGCAGGTAAAGAAACTATTCAACCCATAGAAGGAAATATCAATATTGGCGCACCGCCCAACGGTCAGTTTACTTCTATTAATATCGTTATCAATTTCAATCAATTGAAATTTGAAACTGTTGGCCGTTATTCTTTCGAATTATATATTGATGGCGATTGGAAATCTGGTTTGCCGTTATTTTTAAACCAGTTAGCCTGATCATAAAAACCTTAAGTGGGTTAATCTATTTTTCCTTTTGCA
>JANNMN010000018.1:0-9105 GCA_031397865.1 Chitinophagaceae bacterium | reverse complement strand
AATCTCCAAACGTTTAATCAATTCACGGCTGAAGTGAAGGCCCGCAGTGGGTGCTGCTACAGCTCCTTCATGTTTGGCATATACTGTTTGATAACGTTCTTTATCTTCTTCGTCTGGTTTGCGCTTTATATATTTTGGCAGTGGTGTTTCTCCAAGTTTTTCCAATTGTGCACGGAAGCCTTCTTCGGTTCCTTCCCATAAAAAACGGATGGTACGTCCACGGCTGGTGGTATTGTCAATTACTTCAGCTACCAGGTCCTCCTGGTCGCCAAAGTATAGTTTGTTACCGACGCGGATCTTACGGGCGGGATCAACGATCACATCCCAAAGACGGTTTGGTTTGTTTAATTCACGAAGAAGAAACACTTCTATTTTGGCACCAGTTTTTTCCTTGCGGCCATACATGCGGGCAGGAAAAACTTTTGTATTGTTTACAACAAATACATCCTTGTCGTCAAAATAATCGATGATGTCTCTGAAGTGTTTGTTTTCAATATCGCCGGTGTGGCGGTTCACCACCATCATGCGGGCATCTTCTCTTCTTTTGGTAGGATTTTGTGCGATAAGGTTTAGCGGTAGGTCGAAACGGAATTGTGATAACTTCATGAGTAATTTTAAGTTTTTTTATTTCATCAGCCGGAAGGCAGATAAAAGTCTCATGACGCAAACCAGGCAGGTGCCGGGAGATGATTCAACTCCGGCCTTACGGCGCCGGGTTTGGTCAAAACGACTGCATTTAAAGTTGGCAAAAGTACACTTTTCGATGGCAAAATCCCGTTTAATTCTACACATTTTGGATAACTAGGTGCTGGGGTAGGATTATTGGGTCAAAACGTTGGTTTTCAAATTATTTTATGCTTTTTATTGCAGTCAGGCATCTTACATTTGTTAATACAATCACCATTATCACTGTCTTTATGAAACGATTTCCCCTGTTCATTTTAGCCATCCTTTCTTGTTACATCAGCCAGGCACAATTAAAAAATACGGCCAAAAAATACCCAAGCCTTTTGTGGGAGATAACCGGCAATGGGTTGAAGAAGCCTTCGTATCTCATCGGCACTATGCATGTAAGCAGCAAGTTGGCTTTTAACCTGCCAGACTCTTTTTACATCGCTATTAAAAGTGCACAGGTGGTAGCACTGGAAACAAATCCTGAAACCTGGCAGGAAGATATGAGCAAATATGATCTGGGCTCAGGCTATAGCTACGGAAATGAATATGGCGGCGGTCGGTCTATGCCGGATGAATATCTTACCATCAACACACTTAAGTTTTATAAGTACGAAACAAAAATTCAACGGGCACTATATAGCAATCCCTCTACTATCAATAATCTACTATACAGAACGTATGGTAATGAAAGCAGTGATTTTGAAGAGGACACTTACCTGGACATGTATATTTTTCAATGCGGTAAAAAATGGGGTAAGAAAGTAACCGGTGTGGAAGACTATGGAAAAAGTATGCAACTGATGGCGGAAGCATACCGGGATGCTGTAAAAGATAAAACAAGAAAAGAAAGAAGCTATGGTGATGCGGATGAAACTTATTCAGCAGAAAAATTGCAGGAGGCTTATCGTACTGGCAATCTGGATCTGTTAGATTCTATCCATAAATATAATAGTGTATCTGCAGCCTTTGATGAAAAATTTTTGTACAAAAGAAATGAGATTCAGGCCGAGTCAATTGATTCTATTATTAAATCCGGCTCCACTTTATTTGTAGGTGTGGGTGCTGCACACCTACCGGGAGAAAGAGGTGTGATAGAAATACTTCGTAAACAGGGGTATAAACTACGTCCGATAAAAATGGGAGAAAGATCAAGCAAAACGAAAGATCTGGTGGATAAAATAAGAGTACCTGTACTTTTTAAAACGGAAACAGCAGAGGATGGATTATATAAAGTAGATATACCGGGAAAATTTTATGTACAGGATGGTGCAGATCGGCTGAGTGGAGATGTTTCATTTAGCCAAAAGCAATATGCTGATATGGCCAATGGTAGTTATTACATGGTAAGCCGGATAATGACCAATGCATGGATGTGGAATAATACAACTGATGATGTATATAAAAAGGTAGACAGTTTATTATATGAAAATGTGCCGGGAAAAATAATTTCAAAATCAGTGGTCACTAAAAATGGTTTTAAAGGAATAGACATTACGAACCGTACCCGGCGGGGAGATGTACAGCGGTATAATATTTTTATAACTCCATTCGAAATAATTTTCTTTAAAATGAGTGGCAATGGTGATTATGTAACTGCCGGCGAGGAAGCGAAGAAATTTTTTGGCAGTATTCAATTTAAAGAATATAAAAATGGAGCAGAGCCTGTAACTGTATGGAAAAAATATTCTCCACCAACAGGCGGTTTTAATGTGGAGTTGCCACATGAGCCGTATATTGGTAATGATGGAAGCTGGATATATGATGCCACCGATAAAACCACCGGCACTCATTACCGCATTATCAGAAGTGATATTCATAATTACAGTTTTGCAGAAGAGGATACATTCGATCTTGGGTTGATGGAGGAAAGTTTTAAGTCATCAGAGTTTATTGATTCGCAACTAATGCGAAAGCAAATAAATTTTAAAGGTTATCCTGCATTGGATGCAAAATATAGCGATAAAGGTGGTATGGTATATCTTAATCGCTACATTATCCAGGGGCCGCATTATTATACATTAGTGGCGCATGGTAAGCAAGAAACACCTGCCATGAAAAGCTTTCTGAATTCTTTTGAAATAAAACCTTTTGCTTATCCGGCCGCAAAACTGCAAAGGGATACATCGCTTTATTTTACTGTTACTACTCCTGTCTTTCCTGAGGATAAAAAGATAAAACTGGATATGCCATCCTATTCAAGTTACAGTTATGGCAAAGAAGAAGAAGATGCTCCTGATCCTTTGGAAGGTGGAACTTTTCGCAATAAATCAATTGTGAATGATACTACCGGCGAAAAAATTTATGTAACTTTTTACCAGACACCAAGGTATTATTATTCCGAAGATAGTACTGGCTTTGATAAGGATAAGAAAGTGAATTATATGGGGGATAGCACATGGATAGTAAAGTTTAGAAGCAAAAAAGAGTTGCCCAATAAAATGAGAGTATGGGAAACCATTATTACTGATACTGGTAGCAGCCGCACATTGTGGGGTAAAACATTTTACAAAGATGGGTACAGCTATAGTCTCTTCACAGAAGCTGATACACTAAGTCAGCCCAGTGCTTTTGTAAAAAGATTTTATGAAACCTTTACTCCGGCTGATACATTGAAAGGAACCAACCCGTTTGTAAAAAAATCAAATTTATTCTTCCAGGATTTTTTAAGTACGGATAGTGTGGCACATAAAAGAGCCGTAAAAAATATTAGGGATATAGAATTTGATTCTATTGATCTGCCCGGCTTAAAGCAATTAATATCGAAGGTAAACTGGAGTGAAAAAAATTACCTGGGCACCAAAGGATCATTAATAACAAAATTATCTGACATTAAAACTAAAGAGGCATCGCTTTACCTGAAAGAACTTTATTATTCGCTGGATGATACGGTGCAATTGCAATATGCTGCTCTCGAAAGTTTACTGCAACATAAAAATACTTTTGCCTATTCTGCCTTCCGGGATATCATTAATACAGAACCACCGGTATTGGATATCGGGTATTCCGATTACTCACCTTCCACTGATATTGCCCGAACTTATCGATCGGAGTACAGTGGCATGAATGACGGTAAATTTCTCGATGAACTTTCTGATTCATTAAAACTTACTAAAACAATTCTTCCGGATCTGCTGCCATTACTAAACCTGGAAGATTATAAAAGCCCCATCATGCAATTGCTGGGCGAAATGGTGGATAGTAACCTCCTGAAACCACAAGACTATGAAATGTATTTTAGCAAGTTTTTGATTGAGGCAAAACAGGAATTGAAAAAGCAATCTATTGCTGAAAAGAAAAAAGCAATTGAAAAAGCAGAAGAAAGTAAAACAGAAAAGAAAACTTCCTATTACACTCAAACTGCAGATAAAGATTATGGCAATTCCAATCTTAGTCTGTACGCTACACTGCTATTACCGTTTTGGGAAACCAATGCTGCGGTGCAACCCTTGTTTCAACAAATGCTAAAGTCAAATGATAAAAGACTCAAGTATAATACGATGTTATTGCTGATGGATAAAAACAAACCATTTCCTGATTCATTGTTGACCTTTTTTGCGGCAATGGATGATTACCGGTATGAATTATACACTGATCTGAAAATAAAAAAGCAGTTGAATAAATTTCCTGCGGCATATAATAACCATATCGATCTTGGAAAAAGTGCACTGCTGAGTGAGAAAACATACGACAAGCCAGATTCTATCATGTATGCAGACCGGTTGCGGGTAGATTACAAAGGCAAGAAGGGTTATATCTATTTCTTCAAGTATAAAGAAAAGAAAGATGATGTGAACTGGAAGTTGGCTACTGTAGGCCTGGTGCCGGAGAACCCTAAGCAATTTGAATTTGAAGATCTAATGGATATAGAGAAAAGCAACAACAGGAATTCATATGGTGCTGAATTAGAAAAATTAACCCGTTATTATTTTACTGATTTTACGGATACAAAAACTAAAGAGGATGATGTGTTTACAGAACTGATGCAGAAAGAATGGAAGAAAATGATGTATTCAAGAAGAAAAAGTGCAAAGAATTTTTACCAGGAAGATAGAAGCCGAAGTGTATCGCCGGATTACGAATAAGATATTTCAAAAATTCCCTTAAGAAACCTGAACACCCTTGGGAATAGATTGAATTAATTTTTTTGTATAATCCGATTCGGGGTTGAAGTAAATTTGATCAGAAGGGCCTGTTTCTTCTATTCTTCCTTTGTTCATTACCATAATGCGGTCGCTGATATAACGGACTACCGATAGATCATGCGAGATAAAAATTACAGTAAAGCCAAATTCTTTTTTTAAATCGTTCAGCAGGTTAAGTATTTGTGCCTGTACACTTACATCCAATGCTGACACCGATTCATCACAAATAATAAAGGAAGGATTAAGTGATAAAGCTCTTGCAATTACTATCCTTTGCCGCTGACCACCACTAAACTCATGCGGATAACGGTTAAAATGTTCTGCTTTCAGATTTACTTTTTCCAGCAATTCAATTACTTTATCCTTTTTTTGTTTGGATGAATTGGTAATGCCATGCACATGCATCGGCTCCGCAATAGCAGAACCAATTGTTAGCCGTGGATTAAGTGATGAATAGGGATCCTGAAAAATAATTTGTATTTCTTTACGAAGTGGTCTTAACTCATCTCTTTTTTTTGCCGTAAGGTCTATATCGTTGTAAATAATTTTTCCTGATGTGGGTTCTATCAGTCGAAGCAATGTTCTGCCAAGAGTTGTTTTGCCACAGCCACTTTCACCTACCAGTCCCAGGGTTTCTCCTTTGTACACTTCAAAACTCACATCATCTACTGCTTTGGTAAAGGCCACAGGTTTTCCAAACAGATTTTTCTTTACCGGAAACCAAACAGATAGGTTTTCGACATTTAGTAGCGGTGTAGTAAGAGGAATAAAATTTGAATTAATAAATGACACATCAGACTTCTGACTTCGGACTTCCGTTTTCATTCCCTCCAAAAAGTCACTTACAATTGGTAATCGTTTTCCTCTTTCATGATTTACTGTGCGGCAGGCAAGTAATGCCTTGGTATAAGGGTGTTGAGGATGAAAGAAAATTTCCTTCACCGTATTTTGTTCCACTATTTCGCCTTTATACATTACAGCAGCCCTGTCTGCAATTTCTGCTACAACGCCAAGGTCATGTGTAATAAATATTACTCCCATGCCGGATTGTTGCTGTAGTTCTTTTATTAATTGCAGAATAGTTTTTTGAACGGTAACATCCAAAGCAGTAGTGGGTTCATCACAAATAAGTAATGATGGTTCGCAGCACATAGCCATTGCAATCATCACCCGTTGTTTTTGCCCACCACTTAATTGATGCGGATACCTGTTAAAAATAGCTTCTGGATTGGGCAACTTTACTTTTTCAAACCAGGCAATGGTTTGTTGTTTGGCTGTAGCGGCAGATATTTTTTTATGCTGTAGCAATGCTTCCATCACCTGATTGCCACAGGTAAGTACGGGGTTTAGTGATGTCATCGGCTCCTGGAATATTATGGCGATTTTATTGCCACGGATATCCTGCAGTTCATACTTATTTCGTTTTAATAGATCAATGGGTGTTATGCCATCTTCTGCAAATAAAATTTCCCCGGAAGAAAATTTTGCAGGTGGTGGTACTAATTGTAAAATGGAAAGAGAGGTGACAGATTTTCCCGAACCAGATTCACCCACCAATGCTACTACTTCGCCACGGTTTACGGTGAATGAAATATTTTTTACAGCATTGGTTGTTTCTTCTCCGGTTATAAAATCAACCGACAGGTTTTTTATACTTAATAGTGGAAACATTATGGCGCCACCACTTTTATAGATAATGCTTTGGAAGGAGTGGGGTAGTAGGCCTGGCAAACCATGCAAGGTTCTTTGGGTAATGTATCAATGGTAAAATAAAATTCATCACCTTGTTTTATACTATCTGGAAAAGTACAAGGGCTATCCAGGCGGAAAACATTGGTATAAATTTTCTCACTCATTTCATCTCTCCAGGTGGCGGCTATTAATGACGTATCAATATCGCCATCTAAAATTCCGATTGTATAATTCATACAGATGCCGGCAATTTCAAGTTTGGCTTTGTATGTACTACCGGTAGCTTTCTTTTTACAATCACTGGAAGAAAGAATCAGCGTAGTGAGTGCGGAGAGTAATAGAAAAGTTTTCATGGTATATTATTTTAAAATTTCAAATGGCGAACAGTCATTCCGTCATTCATAAGTTGCTTCAGCGAATCAATACCAATTTTCAAATGAGTTTCTACAAAACTGGAAGTAACTTTTTTATCGCTTTCTTCTGTCTTTACACCTTCCGGAATCATTGGTTGATCACTCACCAATAATAATGCCCCGGTTGGAATTTTATTATAAAAACCAACGGTAAAAATGGTAGCCGTTTCCATATCAATGGCATAAGCCCTTACTTTTTGCAGATATTCTTTAAATGGTTCATCATGTTCCCACACCCTGCGGTTGGTAGTGTACACGGTGCCTGTCCAATAATCTACTCCATAGTCACGGATGGTAGTTGATACTGCTTTTTGCAAAGCAAAGGCGGGAAGTGCCGGCACCTCTGCAGGAAAATAATCGTTGGATGTACCTTCTCCTCTTATTGCTGCGATGGGTAAAATCAGATCACCCAACTTGTTTCTTTTTTTAAGTCCGCCACATTTGCCCAAAAACAAAACTGCTTTTGGATGTATGGCAGAAAGTAAATCCATTACTGTGGCGGCGGTAGGGCTGCCCATTCCAAAATTGATGATGCTGATATTATTTGCCGTGGCACATTGCATAGGTTTTCCAATGCCAATCACTTCCACATTATTCCATTCTGCAAACATGGTTACATAATTGCTGAAATTGGTGAGCAAAATATATTCACCAAAATTTTCTAGCGACTCCCCGGTATAGCGGGGCAGCCAGTTCTGTACTATTTCTTCTTTTGATTTCATGTATGCGAATTTAAACAATTACCGGCTACTTCGAAGCTCTATATTAAAGTATGTTGTTCTCCTAATTGTTGGAACGGTAGTAGTATTTTTGAAGATGTATGATCATTAACTATCCATTGCCGGAGTTTCGCATTAAGAAAGAAGGTGACAAGGATTTCATCTTTGATTCGCTGCGCAAAAAATGGATACTGCTTACGCCGGAAGAATGGGTGCGGCAAAATTTTGTGCAATTTCTTTTGCAGGTAAAAAATTATCCAGCTACTTTAATAGCCATTGAAAAAGAAATCAAACTTGGCGAATTGATTAAGCGGTTTGATATACTGGTGTATGACAATAAACATAACCCATGGATGATGATTGAATGTAAAGCAATGGAAATAAACCTGGAAGAAAAAGTTTTGCAACAAGTGCTGCGGTATAATATAAGTGTGCCGGTCAATTACATAGTTATTACCAACGGTACTCATTGCATGCTGTGGCACCGGCAAGATGGGGAATTAAAGCAGTTGAATGATTTTCCAATACATAGCAAGTAGATAAATAATTTCTAATAAATTAAGACCATAAAAAAACCGCCTGTATGAGGCGGTTTCTTAAAACATTATTCAATCATTACATCTTAAAAATAGTTTCATCAATAGTCACATTGAATTCGATTTTCTCCAGGTTGAGTTCCTGGAATGTTTGGCCCTGCATTTTCTGGATGGTTGTCATAGCGAATTTTAACCCATTGTGTTCTTTCACATTGGAATAGTTGCTTTCAACTTCTACTTCCTGACCCTGGATTTCTCGGTTGCGAATAGATTTTAATAACATGTAATCACCGGTATTAATAAAATAAGTGGTTGTTTTATTATCATCCTTATTAGTCAATACTATTTTGTAACAATTGATGCCCTCTACTTTTTCTTCTCCGGCTAACTCTACTTGATGCCCACGGTTTTTATAATCCATCAGGTGGTTTACCAGGCTGGCCTGTGGTTTTGCATCTATTAATTCTTGACCAGCTAATTCGGTGGCGGATTCCGCTCCGGCATATGGATTTATTTTCCAACCTGTACCATTAATGTACACATTCACTATTTGCTGTCCCATCACTTCCACATCTGTCCGTACGGCTTTATTATTTATCATTTGGGTTGTCAGTGGCAGCACCATGCCTTGTGCAGTTACAGTTCCGGTCATTTTCACGGTGGTCACTTTATTAAAAACTTCCAATCCACCCATGTTAGCAGCATATTTCTGAATTACATCATCGGCGGTTTGAGCCTGTGCGGCAAGAGTGGTGAAACTTAATAAGGCGAAAAGAATTTTTTTCATGTTGTTATGATTTTTGGGAAACGAAGTTAGTGAATTAGGTTTTGTGGTTATTTCAGATTAGATGGACGGCGGGGGGGGGGGGGGGGGTGAGATGAGGGGTTGTAACATTAATAATTTACATTAAAATATAAATAATTCAAC
>JANNMN010000006.1:0-344074 GCA_031397865.1 Chitinophagaceae bacterium | reverse complement strand
TTTTGGTTCATGGTACTATTTATCATTATTATGATAATTGTAAACTGGTTACCAATCGGTACTTATGAAACTATATTTCCGCATAGTCTCCAAGATTTTTTTATGACACAAAAAGTGTTTGAATTTCTTGGTCTTTCATTAGCTATATCATTATTTTCAAACTTCATGGACGAACTGCACCGGAAATTAGGCCGTGATGCTATTTATAATTTAGTACTTGGAAAATACCACCAGGTAAAGCAAGAAGAAAGATTATTTCTTTTTATTGATATTAATCAGTCAACAGATATTGCAGAGGAAATGGGAGAGCTGGAGTTCAGTCATTTTCTGCAAGATTATTTTTATGATATCAGCGAACCGATTGCCCGGTATTTTGGCCGGGTATATCAATATGTGGGGGATGAAGTGGTGGTAACATGGCCAGTAAAAAAGGGAATGCGGTATGCAGTTTGTGTCCGTTGTTTTTTTGCCATTCAAAAGCAGATAAAGCGATATGAAAAGCAATATTTAAAAAGATATGGACGGGTGCCAGAATTTAAGGCCGCTTTGCATGGGGGTAATATTGTGGTATCGGAGGTAGGAAAATACAAATCTGAGATAGCTTATCATGGAGATGTGCTGAATACTACAGCAAGAATATTAAGCAAATGCCACGATTTAAATGCTGAATTTATTATATCCGATTACATAAAAGAAAAGGTGGAAATGCCCAAATACATACAGGCTGCACCACTGGGTGCCTTTCAATTAAAAGGCAAGCAACAGGAGGTAGAATTGCATGCAGTTTATCTTTCCATCAATAAAGATGAATCAGGCAAACGGAAATTCTTCAAGAGAAAAATGAATGCAAGTAAAGTTTAAATTAAATATGAATTTACCCTCTAAACTTAGAATTTGACTGGGCATTCATTGGGCAACCCTGCTTGCGGGATGAATAACAGGAAGTTACAGCAATAGCAACAACAAAAAGAAGAATGGCGGCGATGAATTTATTTTTCATATATAAGGATATTTTGTGTTAAACGAAAAAAAGCTACAATTATTTTGTACTGCAAAGATAATATTCCTGAATTATTTTACAAGCCTTTTCTGCGGACAATTGCTGGTTCAAATCCAGGAAACTCTATCTCATTAAGTTCTCAAATTTGATTTTGGTAACAACAGCAAACTGCTAACTTTACCGCCTGTTAAATTTAGAACCAAGCGAAACTACTAACCTGATGTTGCAACTGAAAAAACCCCTTGCTTTTATTGATCTGGAAACCACTGGTGTAAACCTTGGGACTGATAGAATTGTTGAAATAGCCATTGTAAAAATACTTCCTGATGGAAACAGAAGTGTAAAAAGAAAGCTGATAAATCCGGGAATTCCTATTCCTAAAGCATCTAGTGATGTGCATGGTATCTCCGATGAAATGGTGAAAGATGCTCCTACTTTTAAACAAGCAGCACAAGAACTGAAACAAGTTTTGGACGGATGTGATTTTGCCGGATATAATTCCAACCGGTTTGATATTCCATTGCTGATGGAAGAATTTCTGCGGGCCGGAGTAGATTTTGATATGAAGAACAGAAAGTTAATGGATGTACAAACTATTTTTCATAAAATGGAACCCCGTACTTTAAGTGCTGCTTATAAATTTTATTGCAATAAAAACCTGGAAGGTGCACATGGTGCCGAAGTAGATGCTTCTGCTACACATGAAATTCTAATAGCACAAATAGAAAAATATCCTGATTTGGGAAATAATATTGATTCAATATTAAAAGTGATCGGCGAAGACCAGATTGTTGATTTTGCCCGCCGCTTTGTAATGGAAAATGGAATTGAGGTTTTCAACTTTGGTAAATTTAAAGGAAGGCCTGTATGCGACGTACTGAAGGCAGAACCACAGTATTATGATTGGATGATGAAAGGAGATTTTCCCCAACATACCAAACAAAAGCTTACAGAAATCTACACCCGTACAATATTGAAAAAAAGCTGATGCAGCTTTTTGCTGCCCAATAATTTTTTAACATAGCTTCAGCTTAGATTTTTGTAAATTCGTTATTGCTATAGTTACAACACTACATTGGAAAAACTAGTCGTCATACCAACTTATAATGAGAAGGAGAATATTACAAACATCCTTCTTGCCATCTTCAATCTGCAGGATAATTTTCATGTGCTGGTAATCGATGATGGATCACCTGATGGCACAGCACAGATTGTAAAAGATCTACAACCACAATTTCAAGGACAATTATTTATAGAAGAACGAAGAGGAAAACTTGGATTAGGTACTGCTTATATCCACGGTTTTAAATGGGCGATAGAAAAAAACTATTCTTTCATTTTTGAAATGGATGCTGATTTTTCTCATAACCCTGCAGACCTTTCCCGGTTATATACTGCTTGTAAATTTGATGGTGCAGATGTAGCTGTTGGCTCCCGGTATGTAAAAGGCGGCGGTGTGGTAAACTGGCCAAGAAATAGAGTGGCTTTATCCAAGGGAGCTTCTCTTTATACCAGAATGATAACATGGATGCCGATAAAAGATCCTACCGCAGGATTTATGTGTTATAAAAAAGAAGTGCTGGAAACTATCAACCTGGATGAAATTCGGTTTGCGGGATATGCTTTCCAGATTGAAATGAAATTTGCCGCCTGGAAACTTGGATTTAAAATAAAAGAAGTGTCAATTATTTTTCAGGATAGAGCCTATGGAGTTTCTAAAATGAATAAGGATATTGTAAAAGAAGGAATATTAGGTGTATTAAAGCTTAGGTGGCATAGTTTATTTACTCACTATAGAAGAAGGGTTAAGAAAAATGAAACGGAATCCACAGCCGTAAATCAGTTACAGCAAAAAGATGTACTGGTAGAAAGTAAATAACGGCAAATTCTATCTGCCGCTTCCATCGTATTTTCGTTGCATGAGTTATTATTCAGAAGTATTAGCCAACTGGATACCGTATAAATTATCCAAAAGCGATGATGGCCTGTTGTGTAATTGGCTAGATCTTTCTGATAAAAAAATCGAAGAACCTTTTTTTGATGATACAATTTTAAAATGCAGGGCAATGCCGCAAAATGCAAAGCCTTATAAATGTTTCAGCTCATTATCTGTTTTGCCGTCATGGTCTTCTACTTTTGATACTGTACATCCTACCGCATTTATTTTTCATATTTCCCGTTGCGGCTCTACGTTGGTCTCACAACTGCTATCTATTGATGGGCAGAATATAGTTTTACCAGAAGTGCCTTTTTTTGATGAGCTACTAAGATTGGAATATCAGCAACCGGATATTTCAATGGAACAGGGAGATGAGTGGCTGCAAGCTGCTGTACAACTTTATGGGCAAAAAAGAAATGGGACTGAAAAAAATCTTTTTATAAAAACAGATTGCTGGCATATTTTCTTTTATGAAAGACTTAGAAAATTATATCCTGCTGTTCCCTTTGTTTTATTGTACCGATCGCCGGAAGAGGTTTTATATTCTCAGCAAAAAAGGAGAGGGATGCAATCTGTGCCCGGTATGGTAGAGCCTGAATTGATAGGAATAAATACTGCAGATATTCAATATCATGATTTCGACCATTATTTTTCTATGGTACTGGAAAGGGTTTTACAAAAATTTTATGAAGTAGCCAAAAAGGATACCAATACATTACTGGTAAATTATAACGAAGGTATACTACCTATTGTAAAAAAGATTGCAGCAAACAGTAATGTAATGCTTAGCGATAATATGCTATTGCAAATGAATGACCGGAGTCGCTATCATGCAAAATATCCGGAGCAGGTATTTTCAGAAGTAAAAAAAGAGGAGGAGCTTCCGGCTTACTTAGCACAAAGCATGAACTGGTATCAGCGGCTGGAAGAGAAAAGGGAAACTATTTTTTCAAAATCTTCATAATAAATTCGGATAACTGCTCAGCAGATTTTTCAAGCGGTTCTTTGTCGGTCAATATAATCAGGTCGGCTGCTGTAGGTTCTTCAAATGTATCATTTACCCCCGTCAGGTTTTTTATTTTATCCGGATCTTCATCCGGTAGTAAAGCTCTTTTGTAAAGTCCTTTTGTATCTCTAGCTATCAATTCTTTTTTGCTGCAATGTATCCATGCCGTTTTTGCATGGTATAGATCTTTTAATTCTTTTCTGATGGCCTCATAAGGATTTATGGCAGCAATGATCACCACATTTCCTTCCTGCACATAGGCTTCAGCCAATTTTCCAAGCCTTCTTATATTTTCATGCCGGTCTTCTTTTGAAAAACCCAGATCTTTGCAAAGTGTTTGTCGATATTCATCTCCATCTATAATGACAAGTGGTAGTTTTTTTTCTACGAGTATATTCTTTACCGCTTGTGCAATTGATGTTTTACCTGCACCAGAAAGACCAGTCATTTGAATAAGTAGCATACGATGTAATATAATACAGGTTTTGGCAGGGAAGAAAAAATAAATTCATAGTTTGCGCCTTCATGAAAAAAGCTTTCATTCAACTTCATATTGCGGTTTTCCTGGCAGGCTTTACGGGCATACTCGGACGGCTGATTACATTGAATGAAGGAATGATCGTCTGGTACCGGCTATTGCTTACAGCCGCTACTATGTGGATCTTATTTGGATTGATGAAGAAGCTGAAGAAGCTGAAGAAAATCCCTCTTATTGATATTTTAAAAATCAGCGGCGTCGGTTTTATTGCTGCTATGCATTGGGTCACATTTTATGGATCAATAAAATATTCAAATGTTTCAGTAGCCCTCGTTTGTTTTTCCGCAATCGGATTTTTTACAGCATTATTCGAGCCATTGATATTAAGGAAGAAAATCAATTGGATAGAACTATTGCTTGGCTTACTTACCTTGTCCGGCATTTATATCATCTTTCATTTTGATACGGAATATAAAACAGGTATTATCATTGGAATTATTTCAGCCGTGCTGGCATCTTTATTTCCCATTTTCAATAGAGAGTTTTTAAAAAGAATAAATGTGGAGACCATGCTTACCTGGCAACAAACAGGTGGGCTCTTAACGTTATCCATCCTGCTGCCATTTTATTTACAAAAATTTCCAACAGAGAGTTTTATTCCCGATTGGGAAAACCTGGGTTGGCTATTGGTATTATCCTGGTTTTGTTCTGTCATAGCATTTCAACTATCCGGAAATGCATTAAAAAGACTTTCAGCCTTCACAGTTAACCTAACTTATAACCTGGAGCCGGTCTATGGAATCCTCCTTGCTTTTATGGTTTACCGGGAGAATAAATATTTGAGCAAATGGTTTTTTGTAGGCTTTGCCATTATTGCCGTCGCATTGATCATTCATATTTTTATGCTGATTAAAACAGAAAGAAAACTTACCCAGCATGCAGCCGACTGAATACCACGAAAAAATAATTGAATACTACAAGGATACAGAGAATGCTTACAAAGATTCCTGGGATTTAAACAATAGCCTGGCTATACATTATGGCTATTGGGATGAAAAAGTTTCTTCATTTCCTCAATCATTATTAAGGATGAATGAAGTGATGATGGAAGCAGCAGGTATAAAACCAACAGATAAAGTATTGGATGCCGGCTGTGGGGTAGGAGGAAGTAGTATTTTTATAGCGAAGACATTAGGTTGTACAGTAACCGGTATTACACTCAGCGAAAGACAGGTACAATTGGCAACAGCCAATGCAAAAGAAAAAAATGTAGAAGGACTGCTGGATTTTAAAGCGATGAATTATTGTGCCACTGATTTTCCCGATGCAAGTTTTGATATAGTGTGGGGTTGCGAAAGCATTTGCTATGCAGATAGTAAAGAGCAATTTGTAAAAGAAGCCTATCGCTTACTAAAACCCGGCGGTCAATTAGTGGTGGCTGATGGTTTTGTTACTTCCTTTGAAAACAATAATAATCCCATTATCCGAAAATGGATAGATGGGTGGCAGGTAAATTACCTGGAATCTCCGGATCGGTTCAAATCTTTTATGCAGCAAACCGGATTTGCCAATATCAACTACCGGGATATTTCCAAAGAGGCCTCTCATTCTTCTCGGAGATTGTATAAATTTTATTTCGTCGCAAAAATGTATTTACTCTGGAAGAAGATCAATTTTTCCAAACCGGCTACTGATATGCAGAAAAAAAATATACAAGCCTGTAAATACCAATATAAGGGTATGAAAAAAGGCTTGTGGCAGTATGGAATAATTACTGGTAAAAAGCCCTGACAGCCTATTCTTTTTCCGATTAACTTAGTGCATATAAATAATCGGCCATGAAGAATATTGGTTTACTTCTCCTTTTCATTTTCTCCCTTAGTTTTTCTTTTGCACAAAAAAACCCATTGGATCATTCGGTATATGATAGCTGGCAGCATATCGGCGAACGAATGATCAGCAACGATGGCAAATGGGTGGTTTATACTATCGATCCGCAGGAAGGTGATAATGAACTGGTGATACAATCCTCCGACGCTACATACAAAAAAACAGTACCGAGGGGTTATACTGCCTTAATAACGGAGGACAGTCGCTTTGTTATTTTTAAAATAAAACCTTTATACAAAAACACCCGGGAAGCAAAGATCAAAAAGCTAAAGGCAGATGATTCACCCAAAGACTCCTTGGCCATTATAGAACTGGGTAAAGAATCAATCTGGAAAACAGATAAAGTAAAAAATTATAAAACCCCAGCAAAATCTTTTGGTTGGGTGGCTTATCAATTAGATCGTCCTTTTGATGCGGTAACAAAAACGAAAGCACCTGCTAAACAAACCAATGCCGTTGCCGACAGTTTGAAAAAGGTGATTGATTCTTTAAAACAAGTGATTGAAAATTTACCTGTGAAAAAGAAAAAACAAAGAGAAGATGACTTTACCGATGTGGCTGATGCAGAGGGTGATGATCCGGCTAGCCCGGCTAATGAAAAAGGAAATGATATGGTACTGCGCAATTTGATTACTGGAGAAGAAATTGTTTTTTATAAAACACTGGAATATTATTTCAGCAAAGTTGGCAATAAGCTGCTGGTGGAAAAGGCAAAAGATCCACTTGATACTTTTAGTAAACATGCAGTGGTGATATATGATTGCACTGCTGCAAAATCTGTTATGCTTAGTAATGGTGGAAATGATTTTAAAAACTTTACCATGACCGATGATGCTGGTAAAATTGCTTACCTGGCAGAAAGGGATGCCAAACCAAAAGAACTGCAAAAAGATTACCGGGTTTGGTATTACCAGCAGGGCATGGACAGTGCCATGAAGCTGGCTGATAAAAATTCGGTGGATATGAAACTCGGTATGACCATCAGTGAATATGGAAATTTGAATTTTAGTAAAAATGGTAAACGGCTTTTTTTTGGTGTAGCTCCTTTGCAATCGGTGAGGGATACTTCACTGGTAGAATTTGATTATCCTAAAGTTGATATCTGGCATTATAACGATGACTACCTGCAAACGGTGCAGAATTATCCTGCAAGATTAAGAGCAGCCCAACAGGAAAATTTTCTTACGGTGTACGACCTTGATAAAATAGCCATTCATCAATTAGCAAATAAACAAATACCACAGGTGTTGCAAACTAATGAAGGCGATGGTGATACGTTTGTGGGAATAACGGATGCAGGCAAAAGAATACAAAGCCAGTGGGAAGGCACCACCTTGAAAGATGTGTATGCTATTGATGTAAATGCAGGGGATAAAAAATTAGTAAAGGAAAATTTATTAGGACAGGTATATCCATCCTCTACGGGTAAATACATTATGTGGTATGATAGAAAGATAAAAAATTATTTTACCTGGGATGGCAATACTACCAGAAACATTACGGCCGGAATAAAAGTGCCTTTATATGAAGAAGATTGGGACACACCGGATGATGCGAATAATTATGGTGTGATGGGTTGGTATGAAGGAGAAGATTTTGCTTTTATTTACGACAAGTTTGATATTTGGAAAGTTGACTTAACTAATAAAATTAAGCCAACTACAATTTGGGAGGGTACAGAAAATTTCGATAAGACAACGGGACGAATTACAAAAACATCTTACCGTTATATTAAAACAGATTTGGAAGAAAGATTTATTCCTTCAGGCAAAGAAATTATTATAAAAGGTTTTAATAATGATACAAAATCAGAGAGCTTACATTTCTTGGTGCTTGGTAAGTCAAATATATTCGCATATATATCGGAATACACAAATTTAAAATCCTCAATTCGGTTTCCAGTAAAGGCAAAAGGGACATTTGCTTTAATTTATACAAAAGAAGATTACAAGAATTCTCCCAATTTATTTATTAATCATTCTTTTAAAGATGAAACAAAACTCTCTTCCATCAACCCCCAACAATCTGATTACAACTGGGGTACAGCAGAACTTTTTAAATGGAAAGCATATAATGGTAAAGAAGCAACCGGCATTGTTTACAAACCAGAAGACTTTGATCCAAAGAAAAAATACCCGATGATCGTTTACTTCTATGAAAAATTAAGTGATGGGTTATATGGTTATAAAGAACCAGCACCTATTCGTAGTGCTATCAATGTTCCGTTTTTTGTTAGTCGTGGTTATATCATCTTTATGCCGGATATAGAATACAAAACAGGCTATCCCGGTCAGGGTGCTTACGATTATATTGTAAGTGGTGCAAGGGCATTGGTGAAAAAAGGATTTGTAGATAGTACTAAAATGGGACTGCAAGGGCATAGCTGGGGTGGTTACCAGGCAGCACAGGTAGCCACAATGACGAAATTATTTAAAGCTATATGGGCCGGTGCACCAGTTGCCAACATGACCAGTGCCTACGGTGGCATCCGTTGGGAAAGTGGAGTAAGTCGTCAATTTCAATATGAGAAAACACAAAGTCGTATCGGTGCTACGCTGTGGCAAAAGCCAGATCTATATATAAAAAATTCTCCCTTGTTTCATTTGGATAAAGTAACTGCTCCCATGGTTATAATGGCCAACGATGCGGATGGCGCAGTTCCATGGTATCAGGGTATTGAATTATTTTCAGGCCTTCGGCGATTAGGGAAAAAAGTATGGATGTTTAATTACAATGGGCAAGGTCATGGATTAACACAACGGCAAGACATGAGAGATTATCAAATTCGTATGCAGCAATTTTTTGATTGGATGTTAAAAGGCGAGCCACCTGCCAAATGGATTACTGAAGGTGTACCTGCGTTAAAGAAAGGAAAGGAGTGGGGGTTGGAGATAGAATAGTTTAAGGTTTGAAGTTTGTGGTTTGATATTTACCATCAGTTGATGTATTAATAAACATACACAAACTTGCTGTGCTCTAATAACTTCAAATTTCAAACATCGTACTTCAAACCTTTTATGCAGCAGCACTTAAAAACTTTACCAAGCTTCTCTTCGCTACCGGCAACAATGTTTCATCCACCGGAAAACAAAGTTCCGTTTCAATAGAATACACAGCTGGATTTGGTAGATGTGCCCAATGCCGTATGAGTTCAGATTTTATATGCTCATAAGTACTGGCAATACTCCGCTGCCGGTTATCAATAAATAAAGTCCGTATGCTTCGATACTTTTCATCATGCTTTTCGAAGATTGAAAGTCTGTAGTGATAAACTGCTGTACTTTTTTCATTGCCACTGCTCAAAAAGAAATAACCTTCCTTGGTGTCGAGTGGGATGATGCCAACAGGAGTTATATTCATTTTCTCCTCCACAAATTCATAAATGCCGGTACCATTATGAATAGTATGTTTTATTTTACCTGCTGAGTAGTGGATGATGTCTTCCAATTCCTGCATCAGTTCATCATCTTCAATCATTTGTTCGTAGAGTAATTGTAGCTTCTGCATTTGCATACCGGTTATCTTTTTCGGAAAATGTTCCTGCAGGTATTTTTTATTTTCCCGAAAGGCTACAATGTTGTTGTAATGGAAAATCATATCCGCCAGTTGCGGGTATAGCTTGTTCTCATCAAAATGTTTATTTACTTCCTGCAGGTATGCAAGCAGGGTATATTTCTTTAATTCAAAATCAATTCTGCCTTCGGCAAACCAGGTTTCGGATAACTGTTTCATAGTATCTGGTGGGTTTAGTTATAACAATTTACAAAAAAGACGGAATAAATGAAAAGGAAGTTTAATTTTATGTTGTTAAATTTATTTCTATGAAACTATTTACCGCTTTTATTCTATTGATTGTTCTGTCGTCCTGTGGCAATACGATTTATATTGTTCGTCATGCAGAAAAAGCAGCTGGTATCGATCCAGCCACGATGAAAACCCATACCGATCCGCCACTTACATTGGAAGGAGAGGAGAGAGCATTAAAACTAAAACAGATGTTGAGCGGAAAAAATATAAAGCATATTTATTCTACAAATACACAGCGTACCATTTCTACTGCAAAACCTTTAAAGGAATTATTCCTGGGCATGCCTATCCAAGTTTATAGCAGTAAGCCAGACTCTATGGACTTATTCATTCAGCAATTGAAAAATATAAAGCAAGGGGATGTGCTGGTAGTCGGACATTCCAATACTGTGGATGATATTGCCAATAAACTGGCAGGCTCTTCAGTAGTTGCCGGAGATTTAAAAGACAGTGAATACGATAATCTTTTTATCATTAAAAGAAAAGGCGACAAGTATACTTTCAAAAGAGAAAAGTATGGAGTGCTTTCTAAATAATCAATCCATGGCACCCGGAACCTTTTCGCTGGTTTTGTTTTTCCAATTCAAGTCAAACAAAAACGATAACTGAAAAAAGCTGCGTCCACTTTCATCATTTATACGATAATCAAATTGTTGTAAATACCCCGCCTGCAGGGTAAAGGCTTCATTATATTCATATCCAATACCGATAAAAAAGCGATTTCTTTCAAAGTAAGGTGCCTTGTTAGTAAAGAAGAGTTCATTAGAGGCATTCAGAAAAAAAGTTTTCGGGATTACTTTTTTATTGTTTAAAGGCAGTACAGCATTAACCCGGTAGCGAAAGCGGTTACGGAATCCATTACTCGTCCATCGCTGTTCTGCCCTGTAACGGTGTTCAAGCTTCAAACGCTTTTCATACAGTGTCATATTCAGTTGCAGCCAGCTCCTCAATTCATCATTGGTCATAGGGGATTTAAAATTACCACCAGCAGAATACGTATCAAATATGCCCATACCTGCAGAAAGAGAAAATGTACTGGAGAATTTATAAGTAGCTCCTCCTTTTAATTCATAATAGTGGAAATCGTCATAAAATTTCAATGACCTTATTTGTGCTTCCGCAAAAATATTCCACTTTTCATTCAGGTCCATCTTGGCATTCAATATGTTCCAGCTGCCGGTTTGTGCCATTGTATATTTTACTGAAACCACTAAAAGCCATACAAATAATTGATTTTTCATACACTAAATAAAAAAACTTCTGTTGCAGCAGAAGTTTAAAAATTATATTCATTCAATAATTTAATATTCCCGATCAACTTTAAAATTCTCCAACTCTTTTGCTACTGCCGTTAAAAATGTAGCTCCCAAACTTCCATCCACAATGCGATGATCATAACTCATACTTAAATACATCATGTGGCGGATAGCAATACTATCACCAGCAGGTGTTTCTATCACCACTGGTCTTTTTTTAATAGCACCAACAGCCAGTATGGCTACCTGTGGTTGATTGATTATCGGTGTTCCCATCAAACTTCCAAAGGTGCCTACATTGGTTAATGTAAAAGTGCCGCTGGTTGTATCATCAGCTTTCAACTTACCATTGCGGGCAGCATCCGCCAGGTTATTTACTTGTTTAGTCAGGCCAACAAGATTCAACTGATCAGCATTTTTAATCACCGGAACAATCAAATTTCCAGAAGGCAAAGCAGTTGCCATTCCAATATTAATATCTTTCTTGATGATGATGTTAGTTCCATCCAACGAACAATTGATCAACGGAAATTTTTTAATGCAGCGAACAATTGCTTCAATAAACAATGGAGTAAAAGTAATTTTCACTCCTTCTCTTTTTTCAAAATCTTTTTTCACCCTGTCTCTCCATTGCACCAGGTTGGTTACATCAGCTTCGGTAAAACTGGTAACATGCGGACTTGTCTGTTTGCTTCTTACCATATGGTCAGCAATCAGTTTCCGCATTCTATCCATTTCTATTATTTCTACATTGCCAGTGTAAGTTGTGAGTTGTGAGTTGTGAGTTGTGAGTGGCTCTTTCACTACCGAAACCTCTTGCTGGCTCGAAACTCGTGGCTCATAACTCGTAGCTTTCCCTTGCTTTCTTTCACTCACAAATTGCAGAATATCTTTTTTTGTCACCCGACCTTCATTACCAGTCCCCGGAATATTTTCCAATTCACTCATACTTACTCCTTCACTGGCAGCAATATTTAAAACCAGCGGAGAATAAAAACGATTCGATGAACCATTACTGGAAGAAGATTGAACAGTAGCTGGTCGTTGTATTGTTTCCACTACCACAGCTTCCTGTGCGACAGGTTGCGCAGCACTGGCTTCTTTGGTTGGAGTTGATACGACCGGGCTTGCAGAAACCGTATCAGCAACACCCGTTCTTATTTTAGCAATCACCGTTCCTATCGGCACCACATCATTCACCTTAAATAAAATTTCTTCAATCACCCCCGCAGCAGTGCTCGGTACTTCACTATCCACTTTATCCGTCGCAATTTCCAAAATGGTTTCATCCATTTTTACTACATCACCAGGTTGTTTAAACCACTTTAGCACGGTGGCTTCCATTATACTTTCACCCAGTTTCGGCATTACTAAATCAACAATAGCCATAAATTATTTTTTGTTAGTGAGCTGCATTGCTACTATCATCTTCGTTGCGTCGCACTCTTGTACTGCAGTAACACGGATGGGCAATAATAGCAGCAATCGTTTGTTAGGAGGCAAAGGTAAACGTTTCCATTTAATCATTTTAATCCAATACACTTGCCTGCCAACAGGCAGATCTTAGTTTTCCAGTACAAATTTTCTAAGAAAATTAAGAGCATTGTTTGCTGTAATGGTTATGTTTCGTTGCCTGTCAAACCGGAGATTAAGTTTTATGGTTTCTATTTTTTCCTTATTGCCTGCGGCAATCCATACGGTACCAACAGGTTTTTCATCACTACCACCATCCGGCCCCATTATTCCGGAAGTAGCTATTGCATAGTCTACATTCAATTCTTTTATTGTGCCCATTACCATTTCTTTCACCGTTTCTTCACTTACGGCCCCCACACTCAACAGCGTAGCATGTTTTACTCCCAAAATATTTTCTTTTACGGCATTATCATAGCATACTACCGTGCCTTTATAAAAGGCAGAAGAACCAGCGATACTTGTAATCAAATGAGCTATATATCCACCGGTGCAACTTTCAGCAGTCGCCATCGTTTTTCCTTTTGCTTTCAGCAGCTTGCCTACAACTACTTCCAATCCTTCATCCGTATCAGCCACCAGAAATTCTTTTACCAGCTCCTGCAATTTTTCAAAATAAGGTTGCAATTCATTTTCCACTTCTTCTTTTATATCTCCCTGTGAAGTCAACCGGAGCTTCACCATTCCATAATTTGGGAGGTAAGCCAATTTGATATGAGCTGGGAGAGAAGGTTCAAAATCTTTTAGCAATTCTGCCAGCATAGATTCTCCCTGGCCGAATGTAAAGGCTGTACGATGAACAATGGCTGGCATTTCAAATGCGGATAATAAGTAAGGAATCACCCCAGTTTTTATTAACCCTTTCATTTCATGAGGAACCCCGGGTAAGGAAATAAAAATCGCCCCGTCTTTTTTAAATATCATTCCGGGGGCTGTCCCTCTTTCATTATGTAAAACCGTACACACATCAGGTACTTCAGCCTGTTTCAGGTTTCTTTCCAGCATCGGGCCGGGGCGGCGAAAAACGATTTCAAATAAATATTTTACATGTGCTAACACTTTTTCGTTCACTACTAATTGACCACCAAAATAATTGCAAAGCAAAGGTTTGGTAATATCATCTGCAGTGGGGCCAAGTCCGCCGGTAATAATGATGATTTGTGATTGTTTACTTTCTTCATCCAGGGCTTTCCAGATATCATCATACACATCACCAACAGCCAGTCTACGCTTTACCCACACACCAATTTTATTCAGTTCCTGGGCTATAAAAGCACTGTTGGTATCAATGGTCTGGCCTATCAGTAATTCATCGCCGATGGTGATGATTGAAGCATTAACAGCAGTTGCACTCATTATTAGGATATGATTAGAATAAAATGATTTAATTTGAACGTAAAGTTATAACCACTTAACTATGAAAAAAGTTTTCCTTTTTATTGGTTGCTGGCTACAGGTTGCCGGTTCATCGGCACAAACCGTTTCTCAAAAACTCCAAAAAGCTTTTCAGCAATTTGAAAGCGACAGCCAGTTGAAACATGCCATCAGTTCTTTGTATGTAATTGATGCAGCCACAGGGCAAGTCGTATTTGATAAAAACTCACAGGTTGGTTTGGCACCAGCCTCCACACAAAAAATTATTACCAGTGTTACGGCTTTTGAGTTGTTGGGGAAGGATTATCGGTATAAAACGGAGTTGGGATATATCGGCAAATTAAAGAATGATTCTTTGGATGGTGTTCTTTTTATAAAAGCATCAGGGGATCCAACCTTTGGTAGTTGGAGATATGATATAACAAGAGATTCATTCATATTAAATGAATTGTTTAAAGCTTTGAACAAACATGGAATCAAAAAAATAAGCGGAACTATAAACTATGAAACAAGAAGATATTCAGAAAAGGCAATACCTGATGGATGGATATGGCAAGATATTGGAAATTATTATGGAGCTTACACAGATGTACTTAACTGGAAAGAGAACCAAACGGAATTAGTTCTGAAATCTGGTTCAAAAGTTGGTGATGAAGTAGAAATCCTTACATGGATGAATGCAAATCCAAAAGAACTGAAGTCTGCAGAAAAAGGTACTGGTGATAATGCGTATGCTTATTTACCTATTAATACTTCTCCTATAATTGCAGGTACTATACCAGTAAATGAGTCGGCTTTTAGAATTTCCATTACAGATGTGTATGCTAAGGATAATTTTTTTAGCGAATTAGGTGAATATTTAGTATCGAAAGGGATAAAAGGAAAATACCTAAAGGCAAGAGGTGTGGGAGGTAATCTGCTTGTTGAAGATGTAAAAGATTCTTTTACACTTATAACCACCCACTATTCTCCCTCCCTCGATTCCATCAT
The DNA here is from genome assembly GCA_031397865.1 of Chitinophagaceae bacterium. Classification (GTDB taxonomy): domain Bacteria; phylum Bacteroidota; class Bacteroidia; order Chitinophagales; family Chitinophagaceae; genus JJ008. The sequence goes on along the minus strand of JANNMN010000006.1, from coordinate 328,861 downwards.
CTATTGGTTCAATAAAAAAAGCATCAACCTTTACGGCGAAGCATTAATAAAAACCTTTGCTTACGAAAAGCAAGGATTCGGTTCTACCGACAGCGGCGTTGCCATTGTAAAGAAATTCTGGAAAGACAAAGGCCTTGATGAAGATGAATTGAATATCTATGATGGCTCTGGTCTTTCTCCCCTCAACCGGGTAACTACCCATGCGCAGGTAGAAATTTTAAAATATGCAAAAACAAAAACCTGGTTTCCATATTTTCTCAAATCATTGCCCGAGTATAATGGTATGACGATTAAAAGCGGCACCATCAGCGATGTAAAAGGTTTCTGTGGTTATCACAAAGCAAAAAATGGTAAGGAGTATATTTTTTCTTTCTTAGTAAATAATTACAGCGGCAAAACCAGCGGAGTGGTGAATAAGATGTATAAGGTGTTGGATGAGCTGAAATAGGCAGCCCCCTAAATCCCCCGAGGGGGCTTTAGATTCTCAAAGAATAAATTTCGCTACATTCGGCTGCAAATAAAAACACTCAAATCAAAACTAACTCTCATGGCAGAACAAAATTTTAAAAACCATACCCGCCTTGTAGCCGGCTATCATGGTGTTACCGGATTATTGATAATAGGTTTCTTAGTTGGCAGCATCATCACTTATATGCATGCACATGATAAGGTAGTGCAACATGCAGCTATGATTATGATAGTAGGGGCATTGGGTATGATTGGTCTTTTCTGGTATGCAAGAGTATTTGCACTCAAAGCACAGGACAGAGCCATAAGAGCAGAAGAAAACTTCCGCCATTACATTCTAACGGGTAAACCTTTTGATAGCAAGCTTCGCACCGGACAAATTATTGCACTCCGCTTTGCCAGCGATGCAGAAATGCCTGCATTGGCAAAAAAAGCAGTGGAAGAAAATCTTTCACCCAAACAAATTAAAGAAGCCATTCAAGACTGGAGAGCTGATCATTACAGGGTATAATTTTAATGGTATGATATGATGTTTTAGTTTCTGTTGAAACCAAAACCATTGAAATAGCTCATATCCATATTTAATAACCATGGAGATGCAAGTGCTGCTACCCAGATGAGGAAGATAAAAATTTTGCCTGCAATTGAAACATCCTGAATTAAATGTCGATGCAGCAAGCCCTGCACAATGGCCAAGATTTTTTCTTCCTTTTCATGATATTCATACGGAGGAGCTGTTGGCACATCTTTAAATCCCGGATGCTCCTGTATAATGATGTTTCTTATTTTCCAATAATCTTTATCCGATAAGTCAGCATATTCCTTATCCGTATCTATTCCTTCACCCTCTACTCGTTTTTCCACCTGTGATATTTTTTTATCGCCAAATAACCGGAACAACATAGATAAAGGGAATAAGAGCAATATAAAAGCAAATGGACTCTTGCTGGTAGAATATATATTCCAGGCAAATAAAACCATTGCTGCTACTGACAATAGAATAAATATTTTGCTGATAATACTTTCTTCTTCCAGAAAAACCCGGTTAAGCAATTGTCCGCCATCCAATGGATAAATGGGAAGCAGGTTGATCAGGTTCAGAAAGATAAAAAGTAATCCTATTCTTGAAAAAGAGATATCAAATAAAAAATAAGAATGGCCATCTTTATCCAGCATGAGCAAAATACTTCCGATAATAACTCCCGGCAATGGACCGGCTAATAAAATAATTGCAGATTGTTTTTGCGAAACTTCTCTTTTTGTGCCCGAAACATAAGCCCCCAGTAGTGGAATAAAAAATATACCCAGATCATTGTACCTGAAAAATTTCATGGCAATAAAATGTCCCATCTCATGTATCATCACCACGGCGGTAATGAGGATCAGAATTTTATCATCGGGGAAAATATAATAACCGGCTAATAAATAAAGGGCTAGACTGGATATAGATCGCAGCCATATATTTTGCCTGGGATCAGGCTTTTGGTATTTGGGAGGATAAACTATTTCTTCCCCACTTGATGTAACATTCTCCTCGCTATTTTTCTCAGGTTGCGGCTCTTCAAAATTCTCCATCAAATAAAATTAGGCAAAATATGGTTGTAGTTTCTTCATCAAAGATTCCGGCATCGTAGTTCTTTTCATGCTGTTGGCTTCCATAAAGTATAAAATAATTTTACCTACAGCCAGTAATTCCTTTTCTTCATTAAAAACTTCATGGTGAAATTCTATTTTGTGATGTACCGGTAATTCTTTTAAAGTGGTTTTTACCGTCAGCAGATCATCATACTTTGCCGGCCGCAGGTATCGGCAATGCACATCTACAACCGGCATTATCACACCCATTTTTTCCATATCAGCATAAGTATATCCAAGGTGGCGGATAGATTCTGCCCGGGCTGTTTCAAAAAATAAAAAGTAGTTGCTATGATAAACAACACCCATCTGGTCGGTTTCGGCATAGCGAACCCTTACTTGAGTTTCGTTGAAATACATACGGATTCAGGTTTTGGTATTTATGGTTTTTGATTCAATAAAAGCTAAGATAGCGGTAATCAGCATTGCTATAGCAACCGCATTTGGAATTTTGTGTTAGATCAATAACATGTTCTAAAATTTCAATCTTCTTTTTCATCCACGATTAAGTAGCCAAGGGCTTCACAAAATGTTAAACCACTCACAACTTTATAATTATCCACACCTGTTTGGAATGATGTTTGGGTTTACCTGAAATAATTTGAATATTCGCACCGTTTAAAAGAAACATCTGATGTAAATCGGAACCAACCGGATTAAAGGAACTCCAACATGAAGAATCAAAGTTTACTAGCCACGGCCATTTTATTGAGTGTTTGTTCATTTGCGCAGCAAACCCGTTTCTACGATGATCCCCAAATTGCCTTCAAGGAAGCAAAAGAATATTATCAGAAAGAGCAGTATAGTCTTGCCTACCCTTTGTTCCGTGAGTTGCGACAGGCAATTCGGGAAACAGATAAAGCCAACACACCAATCACCGTTCAGGAAATAAATTATTATACTATAGCCTGTGCTCTCAAGCAAAATGAAGAAAGGGCAGAGGATGAAGCACAGGAGTATATTGAATTGGAAAAAAATACGGCAAGGGTACAGATGATGAATTATCATCTAGGCGAATATTATTTCCGGGAAGAACGGTTTGCGGAAGCAGTTCAAAAATACGAGGAAGCAGAAATTGCTAATCTAAGCAACAGGGAAATCTCTGACATGAAATTTCACCAGGGCTATTCTTATTTTACCCTTCAGCGGTTTGCCGAGGCTAAACCACTTTTCAGTAGCATACGTACCATAAAGAATGATCCCAACTACATGGACGCAAATTATTATTATGGCTTTCTTGCTTTCCGGGATAGAGATTACAACAGTGCATTGGAAAGTTTTAAAATAGTGGAGATTGAAGAAAGCTATGGCTCCGTAGTTCCTTATTACATTGCGCAGATCTATTATGCACAGGGAAAAAAAGACGAAGCGATCACTTATATCCAGAACAAATTAGCATCTGGCAGCAGCTCTCAATATTATGATCTTGAATTAAAACAAATGCTTGGTCATGCATACTTTGAAAAAAATGAATTTTCCAAAGCATTGCCATACCTGGAAGATTATGTGGGCCGTTCCAAAAAAGTTCGCCGGGAAGATTTGTATGAGTTATCTTATTCTTATTACCAGGCAAAACAATATAATAAGGCCATCGAAGGATTTAAGCAGTTAAGCGGAAAAGATGATTCACTTAGTCAACATGCCATGTACCTGTTGGGAGATGCTTATTTAAAAACAGGACAGAAATCCAATGCAAGAAATGCATTTTTGTTTTGTTCCATGAACAGCAGCTATCCTGAACAAAAAGAAATTTCTAAATACCAGTACGCCAAACTTTCTTATGAGTTGGGCTACCAGGATGAAGCATTGAATAGTCTCAGTTCGTTTATTGCGGACTATCCTAACTCCACTTATAATGCAGAAGCAAAAGAGTTGATGATAGATGTACTTTCTAATACTAATAATTACAAAGATGCACAGGCAATGCTGGAAAGTCTAAGCAGGCCATCGGAAAATGCAAAAAGATTGTACCCAAGAATCTTATATGGCCGTGCAGCAGAGTTGATAAATGATGGACGGTTAGCAGAAGCCGATGCCTTATTAGATAAAGCATTGGCTGATCCAAATAATGCTGCTGTACTTCCTTTTATAAATTTCTGGAAAGGAGAACTGGCTTACCGTAATAATAAATTAGATGATGCGATTAAATATTATCATGCCTACGCAGATGCCGGCTCACCAACAAGTGGCGAGGCTAATATGAATAATGGCCGGTATAATCTTGGTTATGCATACCTGCGCAAAGAAAATTATCCAGTATCACTTAAATATTTTGAATCGTTAGTAAAAACACCGGCTTTAAATTCTGACGCCTTAACACAGGATGCATATATACGTACGGCCGATAATTATTATATGATGAAAGATTATGCAAGGGCAAAAACCATGTATGATAATGTGATCAAACTTTCTTGGCCTGCAGAAGATTATGCCACCTTTCAAAATGCAATGCTGGCAGGTGTAAGAAGTCCGAATGAAAAGATCACCCTGATGAATACGATGATCAGAAAATTCCCTACTTCATCATTGGTAACAGATGCAAATATGGAAATTGCTAATACTTACATGGGTGATGAAAGATTCCGTGATGCGATACCTTATTTAAATAATGTGATCAAGACAAGTGGTAATGCCAGTCTTATTCCACAGGCCTACCTTAAAGTGGGAACTTCTTATTATAATATAGATAATAATGCTGAAGCTTTAAGGCAGTTTAAAACGTTAGTTGATAAATATCCAAGCTCACCAGAGGCAGAAGATGCACTTGACCTGGTAAAAACAATTTACATAGAAGATGGTAAGCCGGATGAGTATGCAGACTTTATGAGAGGTGCCGGAAGACCATTGAGTGTAAGCACAGAAGATTCATTGACCTATGCTGCTGCAGAAAAACAATATGATGATCAGAATATTAATGCGGCATTAGCAGCGTTCAATAATTATTTACAAAAATTCCCCAATGGTGTATATGCATTGGATGCAAACTTTAACCGGGCAGAAATTTATTACACCAAGAAAGATTGGAACAATGCCCTGGTAGGATATGATGCTGTAGCTGCTGATGCACCAAACAAATATGCAGAAAGAGCAGTTCTTACTGCAGCAAGAATTAATTTCTTTGAATTAAAAAATTATTCTAAAGCTGAAGTTTATTATGCGCAGTTGAATCAGATAACTTCCAGCCAGGAAAATAAACTGGAAGCAATGCGGGGATTATTGCGCAGCCAATACCAGCAGGAAAAATGGACAGAGGCTGTGGAGAATGCGAAAGAACTAACCGCCGCAAAAGGAAGTAGTGCAGATGATAAAACCTTAGCCAATATGGCGATTGGTAAATCATACGAAGTAAATGGCCAGTATGATTTGGCTATCACCAATTTTAAATCAGTAGTTCAATTAAATAAAGCAGCATTGGCAGCAGAAGCCCGGTACGAAATTGCATATTGCTGGTTCCAGTTGAATAAATTAGCTGATGCTGAAAAAGCTGCTTTCGAAACGATCAACAAATCCGGTTCTTATGATTACTGGATCACCAAAGCATACATTTTGTTAGGCGATGTATATTTTAAACAAAAAGATTATTTCAATGCAAAAGCCACTTTCCAGAGTGTGGTGGATAATACAACAGATGCAGAATTGAAAGGAGAAGCACAGGCTAAATTAAATGCGGTAACGGAAGAAGAAGGAAAATCAAGCAAGGTAAATAACTGATAAAAAGAACCAGCAACAATGAAACAAGCACTATATAAGATTGTATTATCAACGGCATTTATTTTTTCATTTGCAAATTTGTTTGCACAAAAAGATACTACCAAGAAAGGAGGTATTGATATAGTATCCAGCTTTAAACCAATATTGCGGGAAGCAGCAAAAATTAATTTTAATGCGTCGCCTCCCACGGCGGATACTACTAAAGCAAAATTGAATTATGATATTCCGAATCAGAATTTATTATTTGCTTATCAGCCCGGCAATTTAAAGCCATTAGCATTGGATATTGATACGGCTGGTAAATTCAATAATAGCAGTTATATAAAAGCTGGCTTTGGAAGTCTGCGTACACCGTATATACAGGCAGGTATTTCTTTTGGTGATGGAAAATCTGCAGGACTTAATATTTATGCAAAGCATGTAGGTTCTGATGGGAAAAGAGATTTTCAAAAATTTGCCAATACGGATGTAAGGCTTGCGGGTTATTTTAAATCTGGTAATAATCTGCAGTGGGATGCGGGTATAGGGATGAGCCAGCTTCGTACTTATAAGTATGGGTATCAACCGGAGACCTTGGTTTTCTCTGTTGATTCTCTAAAGCAAAATTTTCAAACCATCAGTGCAAGGGCAGCTATGCACAATATTAATAAGACTGCTTTTGGGCTTACTTATTATCCTGAAATAAAAATTGATGTATTTAGTGATAACCTGAAAAATTCTGAAAGCAATACAGTAGTTAATCTGCCTTTGCAAAAATCAGTGGGTAAAGTGTTTGCAGTAAACCTCGGCGTTACATTTGATCTTACCCGTCTTTCTCCAACCGGAAAATCAGCCATTAATAATACCATGTATTATATTTCTCCCTCGGTATTATTTAAAACACCAAAGGTTAATCTGCAGGCCGGTATTCGTCCATCATGGGATAATAAAACATTTAAGTTGTTTCCTAATGTACTCGTAGATATCAGCACCGAGGATAAAAAATTTAATTTCCATGCAGGATGGACTGGCTATGTTCGTAAAACGACGTATCAATATCTTGCTTCGCAAAATCCATGGATATGGCTGCCGGCAGAATTTAAAAATACATGGATAGAGGAAAGGTATGCCGGATTTAAGGGAACCATAGGTAATCATTTTACCTATGCTGCTAAGGCAGGGTTTAATAAATTAACCAATCAGCCATTGTTCATTAATGATTACATTCCGGGATTAGGTGCCAAAAATTTCAGGGTGGTAAATGAAAGCCTGATGAAGGTGATACACATTGGTGGTGAACTTGGTTTCAATGTTCAGGAAAAATTTTCTGTGATTACCGGATTGACATTTAATCAATTCTCCAGTTTAAAAGATAATGCAAAAGCATATGGCCTGATTCCATTAGAACTGAAAGCGGCGATGAGAATACAGGTAATAAAAGACCTGTGGCTAAAGACAGACCTGTTTGCATGGCAGGGGTCTTTGTATCTAAAGCAAGATAATAATGCCGAACGATTGAAAGGTGCTTTTGATCTGAATGCAGGATTGGAATTTAAGATCACCAAGAATCTTAATTTGTGGACACAGTTCAATAATGTTTTCAACAAAGAATACCAGCGGTGGAATCAATATCCGGTTTATGGGTTCAACTTTGTTGGAGGAATCGTATTTTCGTTCGACCAAAAGAACTGATGATGTACGCAGAACTGTATCAATATCTCATTCAACATAAAGAATTACCAGTGCCGGGCATCGGCACTTTTTTATTGCAGCGAAATTCAGCCGTGGTTGATTTTCCGGGTAAACAAATTCATCCGCCATCTTATGCAGTAGTAATGCAACAAGGCAGCCATTTGCCAGATAAAAATTTCTTTAGCTGGCTGTCACATACATTTGGAATAACTGATCGGGAGGCAATGTTCAAATTCAATGATTTTGCATTAAACCTTAAAAAGCAAATTGCTGAAGGTGATGTGATCAACTGGAATGCAGTGGGTACGTTGAGCAAAGGCTTGGGTGGTGATGTAAAATTTTTATCTGCTGATGCATCTTCTATTTTTGGAAACTCTATTCCGGCAGAAAAAGTAATCCGGCAGAAAGCTGAACATATGGTAAGGGTAGGGGAAGACCAAAAGACCTCTGCCGAAATGGAAGTGATGCTTAGCAAGCTGGATGAAAAAAAATCCTATTGGTGGGTGATTGCTTTGGCTGTTACAGTTTTGTCCTTAGTATTTATCGGGTGGTATTTATCCCAACATGGTATAGATGTAAGTGCGGCTGCCAATAGCAGTAAAGCTAAAGTTGAAGAAGCCTCCAATCACTACAGTATTCTTCCTTAATTACATTGTTGCATTTAGCATTTTTAATTTTACTTTGCTTCCCGCATGAGCCAGATCATTCATTATACAAATTGCCCTGTTTGCAATTCGCCGGACATTAAGAATGTATTGTACGCAAAAGATTACACCGTAAGCGGCGAAACTTTCCAGGTAACAGAATGTAATGCCTGCACACTTCGGTTTACACAAGATGTGCCGGACGCCACTTCCATTTCTCCCTTTTATAAATCGGAGAATTATATTTCTCATTCCAATACTTCAAAAGGATTGATCAATAGTCTTTATCAATCGGTAAGAAAAAAAACACTGAAACAGAAGAGACGGTTGATAGAAAAAGCTACGGGATTAAATACCGGCAACTTATTAGATGTCGGCAGCGGCACCGGTTCTTTTTTACAGGAAATGAAAAAGAATGGCTGGAAAGTTACAGGCCTGGAACCGGATGCAGATGCAAGACAAGTGGCAAGAGAAATAAGTGCTGTGGAATTAATGGACATCAGCCAGTTTTATAAATTACCTGCCGGAACGTATGATGCCATTACTCTATGGCATGTGCTGGAACATGTGCATGATCTGCATCCATACATACAGCACTTAAAAAATCTATTGAAAGAAAACGGTAAGATATTTATTGCTGTGCCTAATTATACCTCTAAAGATGCGGAAGTGTATAAAGAATATTGGGCGGCATATGATGTGCCCCGCCACTTGTATCATTTTTCTCCGCAATCAATGAAAGTGTTGCTGGAAAAAAATGGGTTAAAACTTCAATCGTATTTACCGATGTGGTATGATAGTTTTTATATTTCTATGCTTAGCAGTAAATATAAAAATGATAAAACGAATCTCATTGCTTCTTTCTTTAATGGCTTACGATCGAATATGAAGGCTATGGGTGATGTAAAAAGATGCAGTTCGGTTATTTATGTGATCAGTAAATAATTATTGGCTGAATTGAACTTCATATAATTCTGGCCACAACTTACCAGTAATATAAATTTTCTTAGTTGCCGCATCATAAGCAATCCCGTTGGGTACCTCTGCTTTTGGGTCTATAACTTTTACTCTTTCCCACATTTTTGTAAGATCCGCTTTGGCAACAATTAATCCTGTAGCAGGATCTATTTTAAAGATATATGGATATGTATATTGATTGGCATATACAAAGCCATCAATATACTCCAGCTCATTTAAATTAAATGAAGGGCTACTACTTTCCATTACAGTCTGTGTTTTTAATAACTTAAAAGTAGAAGGATCATAATAGTACAGATCACTTCCGCCAGTACTTACTATGAGGTTCTTTCCATCACTAGTTAATCCCCACCCTTCAGTGGTGAGAGGATACTCTTTAATCTTCTTAAAATCTTTTAAAGTGTAAACAAAAACAGTTTTCTCTTTCCAGGTAAGTTGATACACCGTGTCATTTAGTATGGTAATGCCTTCTCCAAAATATTTTTCATCCAACGCAATTTCTCTTTCTGCTTTTCCAGTCTTTAGATTTACTTTCTTCAGTTTTGAAAAACCGTAGTTGCCCGTGCCTTCGTATAATTCCCCATTGTATATCTGCAAACCTTGTGTGTACGAGGAAGTATCATGGGGATATGTTGCCACAATGGAATAGCTCATACTCTTTGGAGCATTAGGATCAGGTTTGTTATCCGGATCAGCATCTTTATTTTTACAAGCTGTAAATAAGGTTGTAACTCCGGCAATTAGCAATAATTTTTTCATTAATCTAAAATTGTATTGATACAAAAATAAGTGCTGGCCTCATTCTTGATTGTTAAACCTTTTGAAAGCATACACAAGGGTATAGGAAAAATACGATATAAATTGTTCTTGCATAATTGATTAATTGAATTTATATTTGAAACAGATTTAACCTTGTGTGAAAAATTTTCGTCCCTACTGAATTCGTATCCCTGAATCGCCCCTATTATTTTCTTATTATCCTTCTATACCAACAACTGCGTGGCACTAAGCCGTAGTATTATTTCCAACTCCTGATGATGGCCCTTGGCTTTAATTATTTCTGCCATGCAATCTTAACAAGGCTTAAGTTACTTTATGAAAGGAGGATTAATCTTAATTTTTTCGCTGTCCATATTCACTCAATTATTTGCGCAGGAAAAATGCAGCAGCTATCCCTATCAGCAATCAGCATTGCAAAGTGATCCGGCATTAGCGGAAAGAGTGAATGCTATAGAAATATTTATTCAGCAACAATCCACAAGCACCACAGCATCCCGTATAGAAGGCACAGTAATAAAAATACCTGTGGTAGTGCATGTACTATATCACACACCTGAGGAAAAAATTACTGATTCACAGGTAGCTAACCAGATAGCAGCTTTAAATAATTATTTTCGGAAAAAAAATACGGATACTACATCCACACCAGCTTATTTCCGTTCTTTGGCGGCGGATATTGAAATAGAATTTCAATTAGCCACATCAGACCCAAGAAAAAGATCTACCTCCGGCATTACCCGCAAATACACACCTGTTACCAAATGGAAGGCAGATGATAAAATGAAATTTTCATCAGAGACTGGAATTGATGCCTGGGATACTAAAAACTACCTGAACATATGGGTTTGCAACCTCGATAAATTTGCCGGCTATTCCAGTATGCCCGGTGGCGATGTAAAAAAAGATGGCCTCGTAATCAATTACACAGCATTTGGCACAGGCAATGGCACCCATGGATATACCCTGGGAAAAACGGCTGTGCATGAGGTGGGGCATTGGCTCAATCTGAAACACCTTTGGGGAGATGAAAACTGTGGGGATGATGGAGTAGGCGACACACCAAAGCAGGCAAGTTACACGGTTGGGTGTCCGTCAACCGTTCGGGTTACCTGCGGTAATGGGCCTTTCGGCGATATGTATATGAACTACATGGATTTTACCAATGATGCCTGCATCAATATGTTTACCCAGGGGCAGAAGGCCAGAATGAGGGCTTTGTTCCAGCAAGGTGGTCCCCGGTATTCTTTGCTTACTTCCACAGGATTAGCCCGACCGCTTTTTTCAACTATTCCACTTCCAGAAGAGCAGGATCCGAAATGGCTGAAGCCTGTTTTGTATCCTAACCCGGCTTCAACTGAGCTAATGCTGGATTTGAATTATGATAATCGCTGGATTGGCAAAACTATTTTTATCAGCAATTTACAGGGACAAAACGTTATGAATGTGGTGATTACATCAAAAAATCAACGTATTAACCTGAATAATATACAAGCAGGGGTATATTTCCTTGCAGCGAAAAAGGATGACGGAGAGTCTATGAAGATGAAGTTTGTAAAACTGTAACGTCGCAACCAAATTATTTATACTAACGGCAAGCAAGGCCCCGGAATTTTCCGGGGCTTTTCAATTTGCATAGGTTATTCAAATAAAAAAGGATCACCAGCCTGCCTGCCGGTGGCAGGTTTCCCAGCAATCCTCTAATCTAATAAATCCTTTAATCAGCGATTATAAATGTATCGCCTCACCATACGCCACTTCAATCGCATCTTTAATGCCTTCGCTGATGGTTGGATGTGGATGTATTGCATTCAATACTTCATGATAAGTAGTTTCCAGTTTTCGGGCCGTCACAGTTTCTGAAATCATCTCCGTTACATTATACCCGATCATATGCGTACCTAACCATTCACCGTATTTAGCATCAAATATTACTTTAATGAATCCTTCAGTATGTCCTGCAGCAGATGCTTTACCACTTGCACTCAATGGAAACTTGCCCACTTTTATTTCATAGCCAGCTTCCTTAGCCTGTTTTTCTGTGTAACCAACAGATGCAATCTCCGGCACACAGTATGTACAACCGGGTATGTTGTTGTAATCAATTGCTTCGGGTTGATGATGATATTTGTTTTCGTTGTAAGCAATAGCTTCCACACATACTATACCTTCTTTACTTGCTACGTGGGCCAGTGCCTGCCCGGGAGAACAGTCTCCAATAGCATAAATACCCGGCACACTTGATTGCCCGTATTTATCAACAACGATGCGGCCTTTATCTGTTTTAACAGCCAGCTCTTCCAATCCAATGCCTTCAATATTAGCAGCTACACCAACGGCACTTAATAATACATCTGCTTCCAGTACTACTTCTCCATCGGCAGTTTTCACTTTTGCTTTTACACCATTGCCAGATGTATCAACAGCAGTTACTTCGCTGCTCGTCATAATGGTGATGCCGTTTTTCTTATAATTCTTTTCCAATTCTTTGGAGATATCTTCATCTTCTACCGGAACTATTCTTGGCAAAAATTCTACTATGGTCACTTTTGTGCCCATGGTACTATAGAAATAAGCAAACTCAACACCGATAGCTCCGCTGCCAACTACTATCATTGTCTTCGGCATTTGTTGCAACACCATTGCTTCTCTGTACCCAATTATTTTTTTTCCATCGATAGGCATAGTTGGTAATTGGCGGCTGCGGCCACCCGTAGCAATGATGATATGCTTGGCTTCTACGGTTTGTTTTTTACCATCCTTATCCGTTACTTCTAATTTTCCTTTGGCTACTAATTTGCCAAACCCCATTATCACATCAATCTTATTTTTCTTCATCAGAAACTGGACACCCTTACTCATTTTATCAGCCACACCACGGCTTCTTTTTACTATGCCTTCAAAATTGGGAGTACCTGTAGCTTCTATACCGAAAGATGCAGCATGTTTTATATCATCAAACACCTGGGCACTCTTCAGCAGGGCTTTGGTGGGGATACAGCCCCAGTTGAGGCAAACACCGCCCAGACTTTCCTTTTCTATAATTGCTGTTTTAAAACCCAATTGTGCTGCACGGATAGCCGCCACATAACCGCCGGGGCCGCTACCAAGTACCACTAGATCGTATGCCATAATTTATTTATGATTTTAAGATTGAATATTTGCTATTAAGGAGTGGCGAAGTTATTCGAAAAGAGGCAATTGGGCAAAATGAGTGAAGGATGATTGGGTTACAAGCTGCAGAATATATGGCATCGCCTGTTGTGTCACTCACTTCATCGTCCCGTTTTTCATGGCATCTGTACTTGGTGGTAATATGAACTGTACATTGAATTTGATGACCAATGAACAGAACCCTGAACGGTGCGACGCAACAGACGATGCCCAATGAACAGAAATGTGCCAAAAACCATATTTTTACATATTGAAAATCAGGCAAACTGACCTATCCACAGACTGTTAAGAAAAATAGCTATTTCGGCCAAAATTCTTAATTATTCATTCTTAATTATTCATTTATTCCCCTACCTTTGCCGTCCGAAAAATTGTACAATTATGGCAAGAGTATGTCAGGTTACAGGTAAAGTTCCAATTGGTGGAAACAAAGTTTCTCACTCAAACATCAAGACGAAGCGTCGTTTTCTGCCTAATCTGCAGAAGAAGAGGTTTTACCTGGCCGAAGAAGATAAATGGATCACTTTGAAGTTGTCGACCACGGCACTTCGCACCATCAATAAAAATGGTCTTTTAAGTGTGGTAAAAGAATTGAGAGCAAAAGGAGAAAAAATCTAACCACCCTGAGTTTGGCGAAGGGTAAAATTTAATAATCATGGCAAAGAAAGGTAGTCGTGTACAGGTAATACTGGAATGCACGGAGCACAAAACAAGCGGTAAGCCCGGCACAAGCCGTTACATTACTGTAAAAAATAAGAAGAACAATCCAGAGAGATTGGAACTGAAAAAGTTCAACCCCATTTTGAAAAAAGTAACTGTTCATAAAGAAATCAAGTAATCATGGCAAAAGCAGCTTCAAAAAACGCTAAAGTAAAAGACCTTAAAGCATCAGCAGAGGCAAAGAACTGGACAAAAGTTATCAAAGCTGTACGCAGTCCTAAGACAGGTGCCTACACTTTTAAAGAGCAGATCATTCACAAAGAAAAGGTGAAAGATTTTTTAGCGCAGAAATAACTTTCGGTGGTAGAAAAATAATTAGAAAGCTATTCGTGACAAAACGGATGGCTTTTGTTGTTTAACAGGTGATGGTCATATGAAGTCATAAAGACAAATTTGTCAGATGCTTCATTTTTTGAAAGTGGCTTTGATATTTGACCTGCCTGACTAATTTGACTTAATTGACTACAATATGGGCTTCTTCAATAAAATATTCGGGAAAAAAGAAAAGGAAAGTCTTGACCAGGGTTTGCAAAAAACCAAGGAGGGATTTTTGTCCAAAATAACCAAGGCCATTGCTGGTAAAAGCATAGTGGATGAAGAAGTGCTGGACAACCTGGAAGAAGCATTGGTAAGTGCGGATGTGGGAGTAGAAACAACGGTTAAGATCATTGACCAGATTGAAAAAAGAGTTGCAAAAGATAAATACCTGAACACTGCTGAGCTAAATAAAATGCTTCAGCAGGAAATTGAAGAAATGCTGGTAGATGCTCCAGAGTCAAATAGTTATGCTTTTGATTCTGAATTACCAGTAAAGCCTTATATCATTTTAGTAGTTGGTGTAAATGGTGTAGGTAAAACAACCACCATTGGTAAACTGGCTTATAATTTTAAGAAGGCCGGAAAGAATGTTTTGCTGGGTGCGGCGGATACTTTTAGGGCGGCAGCAGTAGATCAATTAACTATCTGGAGCGAAAGAGTGGGAGTGCCAATTGTAAAACAAGATATGGGCAGCGACCCGGCTGCTGTTGCTTACGATACGGTACAAAGTGCAGTTGCCAAACAAAGCGATGTAGTATTAATAGACACAGCAGGTAGATTACACAACAAGGCCCACCTGATGGATGAACTTGGAAAAATAAAACGAGTAATACAAAAAACAATTCCAGATGCGCCGCATGAAGTGTTGTTAGTATTGGATGGAAGCACCGGGCAGAATGCATTAGAGCAGGCCAAACATTTTACTGCTACTACGGATGTGACAGCATTAGCCATTACCAAGCTGGATGGCACGGCGAAGGGTGGAGTAGTTTTAGCCATTGCCAATCAATTTAAAATACCGGTGAAGTTTATTGGTGTGGGAGAAAAGATGGAAGATTTACTGGTTTTTGACAAACATGAATTTGTAGATAGTTTGTTCAACCTGGGAAAAACAGATTAAATATAATTGAGGAGAAAGGCATGAAAACAAAAACATTAAAAAGAGATAAAGTCAACATCATCACCCTTGGGTGCAGCAAGAATATGGTGGATAGTGAAGTGCTGAGCGGACAACTGCTGGCCAATGAGATTGATGTGGTGCATGAGAATAAAAAACTGGATCACAATATAGTGGTAGTAAATACCTGTGGTTTTATTGAAAAAGCAAAAGAAGAAAGCATCAATACCATTCTTGATCAGGTAGAACTAAAAAGAAGAGGCAAGATTGATAAAGTATATGTGACTGGCTGCCTTAGCGAACGATATAAGAATAACCTCGAAGCTGAAATACCTGAAGTGGATGCATACTTCGGTACCATGGAACTGCCGCTGATTTTAAAACAGTTTGAAGCAGATTATAAAATGGAATTAATTGGTGAACGATTACTGGCTACACCACAGCATTATGCATATCTCAAAATTTCTGAAGGCTGTAATCGTACTTGTTCTTTCTGTGCCATCCCATTGATGAGGGGACAACATGTAAGCCGAACAATAGAAGACCTGGTAAAAGAAGCAGAAAGCCTGGTAAGAAAAGGGGTGAAAGAAATAATGCTCATAGCACAAGAGCTTACTTATTACGGTCTTGATATTTATAAAAAACGAATGTTGCCAGATTTGATGAACCGCCTGGCTGATATAAAAGGATTGGAATGGATTCGTTTGCATTATGCATACCCTTCTAAATTTCCATTGGAAATATTAGATGTGATGAGGGAAAGAGAAAACATCTGCAACTACTTAGATATGCCATTGCAACATGCAGCGAATAATATGCTGAAGGCTATGAAGCGGCAGATAACAAGAGAAGAGATGGAAGAACTTACTCTTGCCATCAGGGAAAAAGTGCCGGGCATTTGTTTACGTACAACTTTGATTGCTGGTTTTCCCGGCGAAACACAAGATGATATTGAAGAATTGAAAGGCTTTTTACAACGTCAGCGGTTTGATAGAGTAGGCATATTTACTTACAGTCATGAAGAAGGAACCAGCGGCTTTGCACTCACCGATAATGTGCCTGCGGAAGAAAAAGAAAGAAGAGCACAGGAAGTGATGGAAGTGCAGCAGGAAATTTCTTTTGAACTGAACCAGGAAAAAATTGGTAAAGAATTCAAAGTATTAATTGATAAAAAAGAAGCTGGCCGTTATTTAGGCCGTACAGAATTTGACTCAGTAGAAGTGGATAATGAGGTGGTAATACATTCTACTAAAAAATTACCGATCGGTGAATTTGTGAATGTAAAAATTACCAAAGCATTCGACTATGACCTCGAGGGTGAAGTGATCAATTAATTTTCTTTCGCCGTTTTCTCAATATTACTATCAGGAATTAACCACATAATTCCTACTATCAACGATAAACCAAGTGATATAGCCGTATGAAGATATGCTGCGGGTATGGCCAACGTATAAAGCAGGCAAGAGATCATTCCTTTCTTTGATTGTTTTTGCAACACATGATTTAATTCCGCATTACCCCGGTTATTTTTTTTAATGATCAATAATAAAATATATTAAGCAAGACCGCAGCAATCAGCCAGTATAGCATATAAGGCTACCGTGTGATTTGCAAAACTGTTTTCACCCATTCAGGCAGTAGCAAATGGAATTAATGAAAGCCAGAATAGTAAATGAAGATTAGACCAGATAATGCCTCCGGTTACACCTTTAATTGTATGCAAAAGATGATGATGATTTCCCCAGTATATACCTAACATAATAAAACTCATAATGTAGCTGACGAATACCGTCCACAGCGGTAGAAGATCATTCCACGATGGGCCATGGGGTACTTTTAATTCCAATAACATAATGGTTATGATGATAGCAATTACCCCATCACTAAAAGCTTCTAACCTGGTTTTTGTCATACAACAGTATAAAAAATAAATTTACGGCAATAATAACAGATCGTAAGCATAGCCTCTGGTAAACAGCAGGCAACCTAGAACAATGCGGCACTCTCAAAATGTATCCAGCTTTTTAAAAAAATGATTTCTACTCGCTGGTTATAGCCTTGAAAAAACCGTTATCTTAGGCGAAAGAACTTTTCCTATGGCTGATGATAAATACGTATTTCTTAACCGTGACCTTAGCTGGCTCAGCTTCAATCACCGTGTACTAAAAGAAGCAGCAGATAAAAAAGTACCTCTTTATAGTCGTATATCTTTTCTTTCAATTTTTTCTTCCAACCTCGATGAATTTTTCAGGGTACGTATGCCTTCCATTTTTGCCTTCAATGAAATTGAGGCGAAAAAAATTGGTATCCGGGATGAGTATCCAAAAGGATTGGTGCAGCAGGTGCAAAAAATGGTAAATGAGCAACAGGAAGAATTTGGCAGCATACTAAGAAAGGAAATCATTCCTGAGCTAAAGCAAAATAATATTTGTCTTTATTATGATGAAGTCATCCGGAGGGAGCATCAGGAAACCATCAAAGAATATTTTTTATCCAAAGTATTATCTTTTTTGCAACCGGTAATGTTGCAAAAAGATAACCAGATCAATGTGTTTCTCGAAAACAATGCATTGTATTTTATTGTTGATCTGGAATCTGCGGAGTTACCTGGTAAACATCAATATGCATTATTAAATATACCATCTGCAAACCTGCCAAGGTTTTCTGAGTTGCCCATGCTGGGTGATGATAAGTATTTGGTCTTTATTGATGATGTGATAAAAGAAAACTTGATTGAAATATTTCCTGCCTATACTATACATGGGGCATGGGCTGTAAAACTTACCCGGGATGCGGAGATGAATATTGGAGATGAATTTCTTGGTGACATTGCAGAGAAAATAGAAAGGCAATTGGAGAAAAGAGAAGTAGGTCTTTCTACCCGTATGCTATATGATCAGGCTATGTCTGCTGAAGCAAAAGATTTTATTCAAAAATATTTTAATGTTCCAGTGGCCGAAATGGTGGAAGGTGGCCGTTATCATAACCTGAAAGACTTTGGCGGATTACCTAACCCTGTAAAAGGTAAACTGGTAGCTTCTCCATTGCCACCAGTAGCACATCCCGGTTTTAATAATTACTGCTCCATCTTTGAAAGTATTGCTGAAAAAGAAAAACTACTTCATCTTCCTTATCATTCCTATAATTATATCCTTCGTTTTTTTAATGAGGCTGCAATAGATCCCCATGTTAAAGAAATATATGTAACACTATACAGGGTGGCGGCAGATTCTCACATTGTTAATGCATTGATAAGTGCTGCAAAGAATGGTAAAAAAGTTACGGTTTTTGTAGAATTGAAAGCAAGATTTGATGAAGCCAATAATATTAAGTGGAGTAAAAAAATGAAGGCGGCTGGTATAAAAATTATTAATAGCATACCGGGCTTGAAAGTGCATGCAAAAGTTGCTTTGATAAAGAGAGAAGAAAATAAAGTTTCGAAATCATATTCTTTTCTTGCCACCGGCAATTTTAATGAATCAACTGGTCGTTTTTATACTGACCATGTTTTTTATACCAGTAAGCCGGAGTATGGCGCAGAGTTGGATTTATTATTTACTTACCTGCAATCGAGAGTACAGCCACAAGCTTATAACAAAATACCGTTTCAGCATTTATTAGTTTCACAATTCAATATGATCAAGCGGTTTAATAAACTGATTGACCGTGAAATAAAAAATGCTAAAGAAGGGAAGCCTGCCAATATCATTATTAAATTAAATAACATGCAGGAAAGGGCCATGATTACCCGACTGTATGAAGCCAGCAGGGCAGGGGTAAAAGTGCAATTGATTGTTCGCAGTATTTGCTGTGTGGCACCGGGTGTTGAAGGGCAAAGCGAAAATATTTCTGTACATAGATTAGTAGATCGTTACCTGGAGCATGCAAGAGTTTTTGTTTTTCATAATGATGGCAACCGGGAATATTATATGGGCAGTGCCGATTGGATGAACCGGAATCTGCATAGCCGTATAGAAGTTGTATTTCCGATATATGAAAAAAAGCTGACGGATGAACTTGAAGAAATTTTGCAATTGCAACTACGGGACAATCAAAAAGCAGTTTTATTAGCAAGTGATACTGCAACAGGTGGTGCAATCAACCTGAGAGTATTAAGTTCCGGACAAACACCACTGGCTGCACAACAAGCTATTTACGATTATGTAAATGGATTAGGAAGTTGAAATTAATTAAATATTATTCTCCGAACCATTCATTATGTTGTTCCTGCACCCTGATAAACGTAGTACGTTTCGTCAGTTCTTTTAATGATTGTGCACCAACATAGGTGCAGGTGGAACGAAGGCCGCCTAAAATATCCAATAAAGTTTCCGATACATTTCCACGATAAGGAATTTGTGTCGTCTTCCCTTCAGAGGCACGGTACTCAGCTACTCCGTTTGCATATTTTTCCATGGCTGTTTCTGAACTCATACCGTAAAACTGTTTGTACTTGGTGCCATCTTCATTTTCTACCAGTTCACCACCACTTTCTTCATGCCCGGCAAGCATGCCACCAAGCATTACAAAATCTGCACCGCCACCAAATGCTTTGGCCACATCACCCGGTACTTTGCAACCACCATCAGAAATTATTTGCCCACCCAATCCATGTGCAGCATCAGCACATTCAATAATGGCCGACAGTTGCGGATAACCTACACCTGTTTTTACTCTGGTTGTGCAAACAGATCCCGGCCCGATACCTACTTTAATAATATCTGCACCGGCCAGTAATAATTCTTCCACCATTTCACCGGTTACTACATTGCCAGCTATAATTACTTTATCCGGATGTTTTTCCCGGGTAGCTTTTACAAAATCAACAAATTTTTCTGCATAACCATTGGCCACATCAATACAAATAAATCGTAGAGATGGATTTTGGCTCAGAATAATATCAAGCTTTTTCGCATCCGCTTCATTGGTGCCGGTACTAACTGCAATATGATCCGCTATATTTTCTCCGGTGGATTGAATAAACGTTTTCCATTGTGCAGGAGTATAATGTTTATGTATTGCAGTAAAAAGTTGGTGATCTGCTAAAGCCGCTGCCATTTCCATAGTGCCAACAGTATCCATATTAGCGGCCATAATGGGGATGCCCTGCCAGCCATTACCACCATGTAAGAATCTAAATTTTCGTATCAGTGATACTTCTGACCGGGAGCTAAGTGTAGATCGTTTAGGTCTTATCATCACATCTTTAAAACCCAGCTTTATTTCATTTTCAATTCTCATAATCTTTTGTTGAACCTTGCAATTTAAGCAAAGAAGAATTTAGGCAGAAGAAATTTATTTACCCGGCGTTAGTGGTGGTTTCAGCTTTGTCCACTGCATCGGCAATAATTGCCCGGGGAAGGTTAGATTAATTTTTCTCGAATGACTTTAGCCACGGCTATAGAAAATTCGTTTGCAACTTAATTGCTATGCGTAGAATTTTGTGAAGTAACAGCTTTATTGCTATCTGTACAGTCGAAAGTCTTTATCTATAGATGGCGGGGTATTTAGTTGCATGGCATTGCTATTGAGTATTTGCGGAGTATATTTTTAATTGAGATACTTTCTTTAATTTAAAATTTAAGAATAAAATATAACAATCATCTTTTACCTATTCCTCATAAGTAATTAAAATACGAATTGGCTTGCTTAATATGTTGGCACTGTTGCCATTTTTATTAATAATCCAAACATCTGTATTGTTTAGCTGCCAGTTATATTCATAGCCAGGTACATCTAAATAGCTGGCTGGTATGTCTGCCGCATTGGCCAAATAAGTTAATAAAACCTGTACACTCAAAATTTTAGAACGGGTAAGGCCATGTGCAATCGTTATACTCCCGGTTTGTAATGCCGCAGAGGTAGTAGTAAGCTTTTTCATTTTAATAACAGGTGCCCCTTCTGCGGTTTTTCCTAATTGAGTAAACCCGTTAATGCCAATATTTCCAGTAGCACCTATTACTAACCGATAATCTGTGTTGTCAGCAATACTAATGCCTCCATTGGGAGTAATAGTTCCAGGTCCGCCAGCTCTTATGTACCACCTGTTTAACGAAGCAGCATTTTGTAAAGTTATAGCAGCAGCAAGGCCACTAGCAGTTACTTCACTTCCTTTTACTGATAACAAAGCGTTGGGCGAAATTTCTCCAATCCCCACAAATCCTTGTTCTACAATCAATGCTTTACCATTTATTATAGGGTGGCGGAATATAGCGGCTGTTGAGCTTGCATTATTAGAGGCACTAATGTCTAATCCTGTACCACTAAAACCACCAGAAACTGTTGCTTTAATTGCAATCCCAACTTTTGTATAAGCTTCTACTCCATTTCCCAAATCTGATGAAGCTAATACACCGCCGGTTCCTCCTCCAGCCACAACACCATAGCCATTGACGCTTGTTCCTGAAACACCATTACCATTGCCACTTGTATTGGTTCCACTTACCCCTGTGCCAGAACCTCCTGCCCTTCCTGATACTCCACTACCAGAAAAACCAAAAAAACTATAAGTATTTTCACCATACAATCCCATACCATCAGATGAAGAGGTGATTCCAGCAATAGCTGAAGATTGCGGTGATGAAAAATTACTATTAGTAATTGTTAAAGCATATCCGCCAGCAACATTCACAGTAGTATCCAACGGTAGTTTAAATCCATTCAGCCAGTTCCAGTTAAGACCATCGTACCCTTCAAACCTGCCACTGTTATAACGAAGTGTGCCGGAGTTACTGGTACCAGTATTCCCCAAACGAATAGCACCATTTACATCTAATTTTTGTAAGGGAACAGGCACACCTATACCCACATTTTGTGCCTGCACCATAGCAGCAAATAAAATAAATGCACCTGCAATAAATATCTTTTTCATTTTGATAAAATTTACTTACCAAAACTATTCAATACATAAACGGTAAAAATCCCCCGTTTATGGGGTTTTTGGAGAAAGTGAGAAAGGAGAGTGTTAGACTAATTTTTTTATTGGCACAAATACGCTGCACTCAATAACCTGACGCTGCATATCTGCGATAGTGTGAGGAATCTATTTATTGCTTCTGCAAGTAATATAATAATGAATTATAAGAACCTACGATGTTACAGGGAAAAGAACCGGCAGGGTTAAATAAATCAAACGCATATCCTGTGCCATTTTTAAAATAAAATTTATTTACGCTGCTTACGTAACGGTATGTATAATAACTGTAATTAAAAGATAGATTGCAAAGGTTATTCAAACTTGTAGATTGACCATTTAATAAGTTTACTTTGTAATGTAGCCAAATAGGATTTGCCTGAGCTGGAGGAGGACTAAAAATGGTATCTCTTATACTGCCATAAACATAAATATCATCTCCCACTAAAGAAGAAATGGTAGAGTATGTGGTATTAATAACATCAGCAAGGATGCTATAAGAATTTAATGCGGGGTTGTATTCAATAACCTCACCCCCTACTAAAAGTATTTTATTATTTCTTACAAGTGCATTACCCTGAATTGCAAAAGGTGTGCTACTGTTTGTTAAATCTGCCGACCAAGTATTTGTAACTGTGTTGTACCTGTAGAGTTTTTTTTCTAATTGTATGCCACTGCTTATAGTGCTTGCACCACCAATAATATAAATATCGATCCCTATTGCACAAGATGCATGTATAAATGAACCTACAGGCATAGCAGCAACTGATGACCATGTATTCGTTAGCAGATTGTATTTTGCTCCATCGTTGTAAGCTGTAAATGGGCCGTTTCTGTAGCCACCGAATATATAAATTTCATTACCTACCAAAGTCATTGAATAATAAAACCGCAAAGATAAAGGACTGATGCCGGGTAATTGACTCCATAACTCAGTTGTAATATCATGTTGATAAAGCATTCCATCTTCAGCATTATAAAAAATGAGCTTATTATTATACTGTACATTTTCATTATTGTAAACACCATTGGGTTCTGTAAATGTGTTATTCTGACCGTTCCACTGCCCCGGCAGATTGGTTGGAATAGTAACATCAATTACATCTACTACATCAGATGCTTTAAACACATTAAAACCAACTAATCGTAAACCTGCTGTATCTATACTACGTGCAAGAATGATGGCTTTAGATGGCAATGCTTCAAAACTTTTCCAGCTACTTCCATTACCCCCTTCAAAATTTCCTCCATTGTATCGTATGGTTCCTGGTTGGTTGGTAGCAGTGGTTCCAATTTTAACAGCACCGTTTACATCTAATTTTTGTAGCGGAGTTGGTGTACCAATACCTACGTTTCTATCACCAGTTATCTTAAGAGCTGGTTGATTCGACGCTCCCATTACATTTAAAATATCTGAAGAAGGATTATCTGAAAAAATAGTTAGCCTTGCATTTGGGACAACAGCATCACCAATAGTGATATTGCCTGTTCCATAAATATTCATCACATTGGTACTGTCGTTGTAAATTGATATTTCATTATCCTTACTGTGGGTTCCTAATATATAATCCGTATACCAGCTACGGTTGCTATATTGCGATAAAAGACTGCGAAAACGTAATCTACCACCATAGCCCCCAACTGAATCAGACAACATAACTGTAGGTTCAAGACTACTTGTTTGTTTTATTTCCAATTTAGCTTGTGGATTTGTTTTACCTATCCCTACATTTTGTGCATTTACTATAACAACAAATAAAATAAATAGGCCTGCAATAAATATCCTTTTCATTTTGATAAATTTTACTTATCAAAAATATTCAATATGTAAACGGTAAAAATCCCCCGTTTATGGGGTTTTTGCAGAAAAATGAAAGGAGAAGTTCAGACTAATTTTTCCCGAAAGGCTTTGGCCACTGCTTCGGCTTTGGAGTGCACATGCAGTTTTTCGTAAATATTTTTTACATGGCTTCTTACCGTTTCAGTAGATAGAAAACGTTCGGCTGCAATCGCTTTGTAACTTTTGCCATCAGTAAGGCCGGTTAATATATCCTGTTCCCGTGGAGAAAGGTTAAATGATTCGGCTGTTTGGTTGGTTTGTTTTCTAAACATTTGTAATACCCGGGTGGCAATGCTGCCCGTCATGGGTGCGCCGCCGTGTACAAAATCATCCAGAGCTTCCATTAATTTATCAGGGGGTGTTTTTTTTAAAAGGTAGCCACTGGCACCGGCCATTACACTACGGAATATTTTTTCATCATCTTCAAAAACCGTAAACATTACCACATCCACCGAAGGGTAATCTTTCTTTACCAACTTCACGGCTTCTATACCATTAATGCCGGGCATATCAATATCCATCAACAGCAGGCGGGGCATAAAATTTTCTGTTTGCTCCAGTAAGGTACGGGCATCATGCAGCGAAAAAACTACCCGGAAACGGCCACTGTTTTCTAACAGCAGTTGCATGCTTTGTCGTAATACATCGTTGTCGTCAACAATTCCTATTGTTGTCATGTAACAAAGTTGGGTTTATATTTCCTCACAACAATCCCCCGTATGGGTGAAAATTATTTTAACGGATAACGCAACACAATACTGCATCCTTTACCGGGTGCAGTAGTTATTATTAGTTCAGCTTTCATTTCATCAGCCCGTTGCTGCATGTTTATTAAACCATTACCCGGTTTGTGGTTGGCCATATCAAACCCAATACCATCATCTTCTATCTTCATCATAAGATTTTTATCAATTACCTGTATGGATAAGAATGCGTTTTTGCAACCGGCATATTTTATCAGGTTGTTTAAGGCTTCTTTATACAGCATAAATAAATGCCGCCGGTCCTGCATGGGTATATCAAGCTGGGTGAGCTGGTTATCAAAATTAAGTTGATAGGCTATTTCGTTTGGCTCCAGCATTTCTGCAGCCAGTTCTTTCATACGGAGTATTATTCTTTCTATCGAATCATTTTGTGGGTGAATACTCCAGATAATATCATTAATACTATCACCTGCATTTTGTGCCGACAGGCCTATTTGTGTAAGCAATGGTGTAACAGGATGCTCATCACCCAATTGTTTTTTGGCTACCATCGAAAGCATGTTTACACTGCTTACAGAAGAACCAATTTCATCATGCAGGTCACGGGAAATATTATTTCGCATCTGCTGCATCTTTAGTAGTTGCTGTACCCGGTAGCGATACATCAGATACAGAATGGCAGCAATGGCCAGCAGGCTCAATGCAATAAACCACCATGTTTGCCAGAATGGCGGCTTTATGGTTATGGATAAATTTATTTCATTACTCCATACACCACTGCTGTTAATTGCTTTTATATGCACCACATAATTACCCGGTGCAAGCCCGGTAAGGTTTATACGGGCTTCAGGGTTTGGCATCCATGTATTGGCTGATTGCAGGCCATCTATCTTAACGAGATAATTTGTTTTATTTGGATACAACCAATCCATAGCAGCAAATTCAATACTGATATTATTTTGGTAAAAAGGCAACTCCAGTTTTTTATCTTTTATAGCCCGAGGGGAACCGATCGCTTCTTTATCATTTATAGTAATGGAGGTGATTTGTAAAACGGGAACTTCGGCAGCCGATAAAATTTCAGTAACATCTTTCAGTAAAAAACCATTTACCTGTTCAATAACCAGTTTGCCATTTGGGGTAATAGCAAGGGTGCCGTCCAGGTAGTCCCGGCTCATCCCATCAAGGCGGTTAAAGGAACGCCATATTTTTTCTTGCTGGTTATACATGGCAAGTCCTGCACCTGCATTTACCCAGATACGGTTTTCTTTATCAACAGTAATATGAGTTGTTATTAAAGAAGGAAGCCCGTCTTCCATGGTAAAAATATCAACCACATCATTTTGCCTGGTGTTGTAAACATGTATGCCATTGGGCGAAGTAAGCCACAGGTTATCCTGTTTATCAAAAGCCCCGTCCCAAAAAGAATTGTACGAAAATTTTGTTCCACCAAATGCTGTATCATAAATATGACGTACTTTTTTTTCTTTTCGGTTACAAACAATAAGGCCGTTTTTTGTTATTACCCATGGATTATTATCAGCATCCATTCTTATGTTTCCAGGGGATAAGTCTTTTGCCCCTTTGTATTCACTTCCCCAGGTAATGGGAAAGGTTTCGTATTTATTGTTGAGTACATCAAAATAAATAAATTTATTCCAGCTTAACATCCAAATATTTCCTGCACTATCTGTTTGCAGCCGGAAGATTGAATTAAGTAAGGAGTCGGGCAAAGGAGTTATTCCTGTGACTGGTTTTTCAAAATTGTTTTTTGTTTCGTTCCATAAATAAATGCCCGTGTGATAACTCAAAACCCAAATTCTTTGTTTGGCATCTTTAATAAGGCTGTTAAATCTTTTATATATTGGTACAGGTGTTTCTGCGGTAGTAATTTTTTTTGCAATTGTTTCATTTTCTTTTAATGTATATAATCCGTTGCCATTATCTGTTGTAATCCAGTATTGATGGCGGCTTTCGTCCCAAAGGATATTTTCGAAAAATATTTCACCCTCCCGTGTTTTGTCTTCATAGAAAATATTTTTCTTTAATCTGGAAAAAGAAGGATGTAGCTGATAAACATAATAATTGCCTCCAATAAAAATGCCTGCATTTTTTGTTATAGAAACTTTTTGAATGCTGGTGCTTTTTATCGTTAGGTCTGCCGGGTTGCGGGGCGGGGTGATATTGGTAAAGGCATTAGATTTTAAATTTAATTGATAAAATCCATCATCAAAGCAGGCAGCATATAAAATACTGTCGTTAATTAATTTTACATGGTTAACAATTTTAGGGAACGGTTTTCTTTTTTCCGTATCGTATTTTTTTGTAAATGTATTAAAGCAAAGTAATCCTCCGCCCCAGCTGGGCAGCCATAAATTACCTTTGTTGTCTGGTTCACAATTAAGGGTTTGCACATCGTATGGAGTAGGATAATAGTTAACCCCAGAGGGATAATGAATAAACTGGTTATTTTTTTTATTAAATGAGTACAGCCCTTTAAAAGAACTTACCCATAAAATAGTGGCATCAAATTTATCTTCGCATATCCCATTAACATAATTTTCACCTCGTATGCTTCCGTCTTTGCATTTATCCGGCTCTGGAAAATAAAGTGTAAAACTGTCTTTATCGTACATATATTTTGCCAAGCCCCGGCCGGCAGTAGCAAACCATAAATTACCCTCTTTATCTTTTAGCCCACTATAAATGCCATAATAGGAAAAGTTGTCGGCAGTTGGTTTGATATATTTCTTAAATATGCCTGTGCTTTCGTTATACCTAGTTAACCCATGATGAAAGCCGCAAAACCATAAATCACCATTTTTATCTTCTACAATATCAGGGATAGTATTATCCGATGGCGAGTTAGGATTGGTATAATCTGAAAAAAAGTTTTTATATCGTTTGCCATCAAAACGTACAATACCGTTTTCTGTGCCAATCCATAAAAACCCTGCTTTAGACTGGTAAACAGTAAAATTCAGATTAGAAAAATATTTTGCTTCCGGGCCATAAGCCATATAAGCCCCCATTTGCTGTTGTGCAAAAACGGGTTTTAGTAAGATAAATGAAAGAGCAAATATGAACAGTTTAAGTAGCATGGTGGTTAATATGAAACTAATTTAACGAATGATGTTCACATTGCAAGTGAAAAATAATAACTGTCTTTGAATTACCGCTATTAAAAAAGGCTAAACACTTCTGCGTTTAGCCTTTTTTAATTTTGCCTGAAATCTTTAGTGTGTTACCACTTTGCCACTCGAAATTCTCTTACCCTTTTTATCAGTCAACACTAACAATAGAGTAATTTCCCATACATATGGATGGCTATATGCATTAACTTATATGGATAATTGATGCAGTATTATTTGATGAATAACACAGGCTGCACAGCAAGCGGTCTGAGAATATGTATAAAGGTGAATGGATAAAGTCAAATCTTAAACTTAAGTATTTGCATACAGTATAAAATTTAAATTTCTATTCAAGCACAGTAATAATTCTGGGGAAATAATTCCACAAATTATTAATCAAAATTTACAAGCAACGAATGTTATTGCTATCCTACTTTTTGCCGGAGGCCTTACTTACAAAATATATAATGACACCTACCACGGCCACTACTGCCAGCACACCTACCCATACTCCTGCTTTAAAGATATCGCCGATAATAGAGCAGCTGCTTAAAGTAGTCATGATAAACAGTAAGCAAAGTAGTAATAAATTTTTCATGATGGTTTGTTTTGATGATGATATTAGTAACTTTTAATTTTTGTCTTTGGGTAACTTTCAAATTGCATACCAGAAAATTATATTGCCAGTTGGCAAAGTCTTTGATTGGTGGGGAGTAGTAATTACAAATTAAAAAACTAAGTATGAAAAAATATATTTTTTCCACGTCAATAAAATTATCATTAATAATTGCTTTGCTTTTATCAGCATTTACTACTACAGCTCAAACAACCCGCAAAGAAAAAAAATTGGTGAGTGATTGTGCTACAGCAAAAGCAGAGTTTATAGCTACAGATGGATTAATGAGTAATTTATTTACTAATGCCTACGGTTATGTTATATTTCCCAATGTAGGTAAAGGAGGTATAGGAGTAGGAGGAGCAGCCGGAAATGGTATTGTGTATGAAGGCGGTAAAATAATTGGTAAAGCAAAAATGACCCAGGTAAATATTGGATTTCAATTTGGTGGACAGGCTTACCGGGAAGTAATCTTCTTTGAAACAAAAGCTGATCTGGATAGATTCAAAGAAAATAAAATTGAATTGTCTGCTCAGGCTTCTGCTGTGGCAGCTACTGCCGGAGTTTCAGGAAATGTAAAATATAAAGACGGAGTAATGATCTTTATCCAGCAAAAAGGTGGATTGATGTATGAGGCATCAGTAGGTGGCCAAAAATTTAATTACACTTCCTTTTAAAGTATAAACTATTTCAAGCCCTTGCAATAGATAAAGATTCAATTATTTGTTGCAAGGGCTTTTTGTTATTTTTTATTTTGCGACAGCAATTTTTACTTTCTTATTTTTTATTTTCTGGTCTTTGATCAGTTGGAGAGTTTCGCTGATTTTTATTTTCTTTACTGCTACAAAAGAAAAGAAATCTTTTACATCTATCAGCCCTATATCTTCTTTTTTCAATTGGCCTTTGTTTGATAGAAAGCCAACTATATCTATTTTATTTACTTTATCTTTTTTGCCTGCGGCAATAAATAAAGTAGACCATTGTGGTTTATCGGGCAGAGTAATAGTTTCTGGTAATTTTATTAGCTCCACATCGGTATTAATGTATGCAGGAAGTTTTTCTTCCGGCGATAAAATAAGAATAGCAGTGCCGCTGGCATCCATCCTGGCAGTACGTCCATTGCGATGCGTAAAAATATCTTCTGTATTTGGCAAATGATAATGGATGATGTAGCGGATATTAGCAATGTCAAGTCCTCTTGATGCAAGGTCGGTTGTTACTAATACATTCACTGTGCCATTGCGGAATTTACATAGTGCCGCATCTCTTTCCTGCTGCTCCATGGCGCCATGATAAAATTCATTGATGATATCTTTTTCTTTTAACCACTTACTTGTTCTTTCTACTGACTCCCGGTGATTGCAAAAAACAATAGCAGACCTATTGCCAAGCATACAAATAAGCCGGAACAATGTTTCCAGTTTGTCTTTTCCATCACTCAATAAAGTTTGGATTGTAAGGCCGGTTTCAACATCAGTATCATTTAAAAAATTTAATCTAACCGTATCTTCCATACCAATAAAAGCAGGAATTTCTACGGCCTCCGTAGCTGATGTTAATATTCTTTTATTAATTGATTTTAATGAACCAATGATAAAAGACATTTCTTCAAGGAAACCTAATTCCAGTGATTTATCAAATTCATCCAATGTCAAAGTTTCAATACTGTCAAGAGTTATATTTCCTCTTCTTATATGATCTGCCAACCTGCCCGGTGTACCCACCAATAATGCAGGTGGTTGTTTTAAATTGTTTTCTTCTGTTTCTCTTAAATGACCACCATAGCAACAGGTTACTTTTAAGTTGGTCCCCATGCTTTTAAAAACAGATTCAATTTGCAGAGCTAACTCCCGGGAAGGAACAATAATAATGGCTTGTGTTTTTGTAGTATCCGGTTTTAATAATTTAAGCAGTGGTAATAGGAATGCTAATGTTTTTCCAGAACCTGTTGCTGATAGTAATAGTACATTATTGTTGGTGTTAATAGCATCCATCGATGCTATCTGCATTTCATTGAGCGATTTGATTTTCAATTTAGCAAGAATGCTTTCTATAGAAATATTATTATCAGGCATCCGGCAAAAGTAAGCTTCTTTGGCCTTTGTATAGGATGTCAGTTTATAATGAAAAATGTATAGTGTCGAAAATTATATAGTTCCTTTCAGGTATGTTTCTTCAATAGTCGGGGATGTTTTTTCTCCGGCTTTTTCAAGTGTTACAATAAAAGAGCTGGCGCCGGCCGGCACATTATCCATTTCAATAAAACGTCCCCGAATTTCATCCTGCACCGTTCCCACATTCACTTGTTTACCGTCTACTGTTGCCCATAATTGATAATCTTTTGCTGAAGAAGATTTAGGAAGATGGTGTATCATGATATACATTTTGCCAGTCTTTTTATCCCAAAACATAGTGCAGCGGCAGATGGCATGAGTACCTACACCATACATAGCCACCGGTGTAATGGCAGGATTAAGCATTACCTTAAAATCATCTTCAGGTAAAGAGTTGTTATTAATAATGGCAGTTGTTTTGTTTGTTTGATTGTATAAATAAAAATTAAGGCCGGCACTTATTAAAAGTAAAATCATAGCGGCAGCAGCCATTGGCTTCCACCAAGTTTTTTTTGTTGGATATAAAGGAACTACTACGGCTTCATTATTCATTCCTCTCAGCTTGTCTAATATCTGCATATCAATTTGCTCATCTGGAAGGGTAAATTGTTGTAGCATATTCTTTTCCATAGCTTTTTCATATTCCAGTATAGCTTTATTTAGCTCAGTATGTTGGCTGCGTAATTGTTCCAGCTCCTGTTCTTCTTCCGGAGTGCAAAGCCCCAAAACATAGGTTTCAATGATACCAGATGATATGTATTCTTTTATATCCATCTACACAAATTGTTTTCTTAATTCTAATAATGCATTGCGCAATCTTGTTTTTACTGTTCCAATTGGAATGTTCAAAGCCTTTGCTATTTCTTCCTGTGTAAAGCCATTATAAAATGAAAGTTCAATTACATTTTTATAATCTTCTCTTAACTGGTGTACCTGCTTTCTTAAACCGATTCTATTAACGGTGTCCAACGCCGGATTATTTTCTTCAATTGAAGTAACGTAATTATCCAGGTTTTCGTTTTTTGCCTGCGATTTATAAACTTTGGAACGTAATTTATTTATAGCAGCATTCCGGGTTAGTCTTACCAGCCAGGTAAACAGCCTGCCTTTATTTTCATCATACTTATCTATTTGTTGCCATACTGTAGTAAAAACTTCCTGTAGCACATCGGCAGCAGTTTCTTTGTCTTGAATCAATTGTAAGATAACATTGTACAATGCACCTCTGTAATGCATATAGAGGTAATCATATGATTTATTGGTCCTTAGCCGGAGGCCCTGGAGTAACTCTGCTTCTGTATAGGTGCTTATATCTGTCAACAAATATTATTCAGGTAACAAATATGGGCAAATAAAAGTGTAGCACCCATTAAAATAAAATATTTATTTTCTCCAAAACCATCCCTGCAGTTTTTGTGTACCTGATTAAATACCTATTTATTTCGACTCAATTATTGCTGAAGTGCACCAGCCATAATGATTCTCTGTAAATGAGTACCTGCAAGTCCATTATTTGTGATACTGCCCCGGCCAAAACCGGCTTATTAACTTTTAAAAAAAATCAACAGTTATGAAATTAGTAAATACATTAACGGCAGCAATTGTTGCCGCCATCGCATTGGTTTCTTGTCAAAAAGAAAAAAGTACCGATACAGTTATTAATAGCGAGAAAGCAACAATTGCCAGTGCTGAATTATCTGCAAGAGAAGATAACCAGGGCTTTGTTTATACACTTTCCAATCAGACAAGTGGCAACAGGGTAATGGTATATCGCCGTGCTGGTGATGGTACTCTTAGTTTTGATGCATCATATGCCACAGGTGGAATGGGTACCGGTGGTGGATTAGGAAACCAGGGTGCAGTTGTCATCAGCAATGGCGAAGAAGAAGAAGATGACGACATATTACTTGCTGTAAATCCGGGAAGCAATTCTATTTCTTCTTTTAAAATCAATGGCAGCGGACTTACTTTAAAATCAACCATTAGCTCAGGTGGTATGCGACCGGTAAGTATTACACGACATGATGATATTGTTTTTGTTTTGAATGCAGGTGGTACAAATAATGTTTCTGGATTTAAATTAAATGGGAATGGAATGTTGCAGCCAATTGCTAATTCTACACGGCCATTAAGTGCCGCAAGTACTGGCCCGGCGCAAGTTTCTTTTACTAACAATGGAAAAGTAATTGTTATTACAGAAAAGGCTACTAATAAGATTGTAACCTATACCGTAAATGAAGATGGCATGCCAGGTGCAATGCATGTTATCACCTCATCAAGCCCTACACCATTTGGCTTTGCAGTTGGAAAAAATAGTAAAGTATTTGTATCTGAAGCAGTAGGTGGAGCTCCGGGTGCCAGTGTACTTTCTTCATATAATGTTAACAATGATGGGTCTATTAATTTAGTTACTGGCTCTGTAGGAGCAGGACAAAGTGCAGCATGCTGGGTAGTAATAACTAACAACGGTAAATATGCTTATGCTACTAATACTGCCAGTAATAATCTTTCAACTTTTGATGTAAATAATGCGGGAAGTATATCAGTCTCGCAGGCTATTTCTGCTACCACAGCAATGGGCCCGATTGATGCAGCATTAAATGGTAATTCAAAATATTTATACATACTTAATTCTGGTGGTCATAGCATATCAGCTTTTGCAGTTGCTAATAATGGCACTTTAAGTTCTTTGCCAACAACCATTACTGGTTTGGCTAATGGATTTACAGGCTTAGCTGCTAAATAATTCAAAAAAAATATGAGTATGATATAGATCGATCAAACAATTATCGATGATGTATAAAATATAGTTTGTGTCAGTTGGTCCATAGTTCCCCGGTAATTTCCGGGGAACTATTTTTAATTTTAAAAAAAAATTTATGTCAAAATTTATTTTAGCAGTTTCATTCCTGGTTATTTTATCAGGATGCAAAAAAAGTGCATTAGATAATGCGAATGAGATGTTACCCACGGGTACAATAGTTTCTTCAGCCACATTTTCCAGCGGTTCTCATACTACGAGTGGAAGTGTAAAAGTGTTAAGAGATGCAGCAGGAAAGAATCAACTGCTGTTTGAAAATTTCAGAACTGATAACGGGCCAGACTTAAGAGTGTGGCTGGCACCAAATAATAATGCCTCCACCTACCAGGAAGTTGGCTTATTAAAAGCAATATCCGGAAATTTTTCTTATGAGTTGGGTGCAAGCATTAACTATTCAACAAATAATAGGGTATTAATCTGGTGCGAAGATTTTTCTGTGTTGTTTGGATTTGCTGTACTGCAATAATTTTGTTTTTATTTATGGATTTTCAGAATAAATTTCTCTCATTCAAATGTTGAGAAGTTTAATACTCATCCTATTGCTTTACCTGGCTGGCTGCGGACAGCCAGATGAAAAGAATGATGCTTCCATCGTACAATCTCAGGCGGTAATACCGGTTAATAAATATTATAAAACCGTTATCGAAATTCCTGTACCGGCTACTTATACAAGAATAAATTATGCTCCCGGTTCTTTTGGAGAGTGGCTACGCAAAATTCCATTAAAGAAAGATAAAACCGTCTATCTGTACAATGGTACTGTTAAGCGGAATCAATTGGCGCAGTTTGCGGTAATAGATATTCCTGTTGGTACTAAAGACCTTCAACAATGTGCCGATGTGGTAATGCGACTAAGAGCAGAATATTTGTATAGCCAGAAAAAGTATGACGAGATCGCTTTTATGGATTACAGTAACAAATGGTATCGTTGCCCTGTCGGTGCCAGCAGAAAAACCTTTAATAATTATTTGCAGAACGTTTTTGGGTGGTGCGGTTCTGCATCACTGGAAAAGCAATTAAAACCGGTAAGTAACTTTAATGATATTGCCGCAGGAGATGTATTGGTACAAGGCGGATTTCCCGGACATGCCATAATGGTAGTAGATGTGGCAATAAATAAAAAGGGGCAGAAAATATTTATGCTTACACAAGGTTATCAGCCTGCACAGGATATGCATGTGCTAAGAAATCCTATTAACGAAGAATTAAGTCCGTGGTATGAAATACCGGGTGGTGAGGATATTATAACTCCCGAATGGCCTTTTAAAAAGAAAAATTTAAAAAACTGGTAATAAAAATAGAAGGCTCTCTGTCTAATTAGTATTTTACAGTATGAAAAAAATTATTCTCCTTCATCTGCTAGTTTCATTTGTTTTTTGCACACAAATTTTTGCACAGTCGGATACTGCGCAAAAAGGTTGGCCTTCAGTAGAACGTTACTCATTTATTCGGGAATGTGTGCGGGAAGCTAAAAAGAATATGAGTGAAGACTCTGCCCGGTTTTATTGCTACTGCATGCAGGAAAAAGTAGAGGCAAAATATCCTACGGTGGAAGCGGCTTCCAAAGTCACGGAAGAGGATATGAATTCAGAAGCATGGCAGAAAGATATTAGAGGCTGCCTTGGTGGAACATGGGGCACAGAAGAAAGAGAAGCTTTTATATCCAGTTGTATTGAATCTGCTATAAAAGGTGGGATAAGTGAAGAGAAGTCAAAAAATTATTGTGAGTGTATGATATTTAAAATTGAAAAAAAATATCCGAACTCAGCAGATGCTGCGGGCAACCTAACTCCTGAGAAATTAAACTCCCCGGAGTGGAAGAAAATAATTCAGGGTTGTTTGGATTTTTAATAAGTCAGTAAGCAACAATAAAAAAGCTTCATATATCTATGAGATAATTTGTTGTCTTCAACATTCTCTACAAATTCCATAAACTTTGAAAAAAATTAATTTCAAAGTTTATTTTGCATTTAAAACCGCAATAAAACAGTTTTGTGATATTTAGCTCTTAAATTCGTCTCTATAATATAAGTTTTATGCGAGTAATAGTTTTACTTTTTAGTATTTCTGCACTAATAGTATCGGCCATATGGATTTTTAAAAGTGGATTTGAATTAGAACCTATTTTATCAGGAATAACGGGAGTAATTGGTATTCTTTTTTTATTTATGGACTCAAGTAAAAGTACAAAAAGGAATAATTTAATTCTGCCTCAAAGTCTAAAGCAAGAGACTTCTCAAAATCTTAGTGTGAATTTTAGTTTAAATAACCCTCAGCCGACTTTAGTAGAAGAAAACCCCGGTATTTCTTTAGTGTCATCAGAAGAAAGAGAAGAGAAAATCGAAATGATGAAAAATAAAATTAAAATTTTATTTATTGACGATGATAAAAATTTCAATGTCGTTAAAATTTTGAAAGAAAGTGGTTGGCGAAACACCAAATCTGTTGTTGATATCAAAAATTTAGAAATACAAATGGTTAAAGAGGCTGATATTTTTTTCGTTGACATTAATGGAGTGGGGAAACTCTTAAAATTGCCAAATGAAGGTTTGGATTTAGCATTAATGCTAAAACAAAAGTATCAACAGAAAAGAGTTGTAATATATTCTGCAAATAAAACAAGTAATTCTTTTCATGATGCTTGGAACATTTGCGATTTTAGGTTAGAGAAAAATGCATTGCCTTATCAATTTCAGGCATTAGTGGAACAATACAGTATTGAATTAAGTAAATAATCCATGAAAACATTTTATTATGCTAATAATATTAAAGGAGAATTTATATATGGTACTTTCCCTTCAGAACTACTTTTTTTAATTAGCGAACAGCAAAAATCTCAGGCAATTGTAGAGATTAATTTAGAGAATAAATCTTATAAAGCAAGAATTGGTTACAGAGCAAATGATAAAGGAACTATTTATGTTCTTACTACAGAGCAAAAATTCGTTAAAAGTCAGCATCTTTTTAATGATCTTTTAAAAATGAGTCTTATATCACTACATTCTCTAAGTGAATTGCAACAAAAGTTAATTGAGCAGAATAATACTTTTACGGAACAATTGATCCATAATTTAACTTCATTAAATAGTTATTCAATCCAAAATTTATTTTTACTTATTCCTCAAAAAATATTAACTCAAAACATTAATAAACAAAAAGATATTGTAAAGTCAATAATTTCCGAAAAACCAAATATAGCTGTCAGTATTTTTTTACAATTAATAAAAGCAAATCTTGCAATGAAGGTTGAGTTTTCTGTGTTTGAGAAAACTTCCCAAAAGTATCCTTTGATTCAAAAAATGAATTATCCCATTAAGGAGATTGTACTTTCTGCGTTACAGATTTTTATTCAAGATTTTGATGAGAAATTAATTGAGATTTCAGTTGATGCTACTGATAAAATTATCAACGTAGATAATGATCTACTTTTTGTTTCTTTATACTACATTATTGAAAATGCAGTTAAATATTGTTGTCCAGGCTCAAAGTTTAAGATAGTTTTTAAAGAGGAAAGTGATGCTTTCTCAATACTATTTATAATGTTGTCTATAAGAATTGAGCCTCATGAAATTCATTTACTTACTCAAAAAAATTATCGATCTGATAATGCTAAAACGCTAAACCAAAACGGTTATGGTATTGGGATGTATCGAATTTTGCGAACTTTAAAACCAAATAATGCGGTTTTAGAAATTGAGCCAAGAATAACTGCACATAAGAAAAATACTACAGCAGGGGTATTTGAGCATAATCAATTTAAAATCAAATTTTTAGGTCAACAGGATTGGTTTAAAGCAAATAAAATTATTTAACCAAAATAAGCTCACAGCTACGCATAAATTTTTTTAAGCTTAATCTTTTAAAAACATTAACCCTCGACATGTATTGACGAGGGTTAATTTGTGCCCGGGACTGGAATCGAACCAGCACATCCTTACGAACGGCAGATTTTGAGTCTGCTGCGTCTACCAATTCCGCCACCCGGGCATTTATGAATTGGGCTGCAATATTAAGCCATTTCAGCTAATTGAGTGTTGATAGCAGCAAACTATTTTTCCTCTGTTTTGCTATTAAGGCATCTTCGTTACCGCATACAAAAATCTTTCTATACAGTAAACGGATAATTGGCCGGAAGGGGAACTTAGTTTGTATTCACATCCATGGGTGGCCCAGGGTAGTGCCAGAAAAAAGTTTTTGACTCCAAGAGAATCCAGCTTTTCTTTTAACCGGTAACTCTGCTTTTGATAAACATGAGCATCATTTCTACCATGTACTAATAGTGTGGGCACTGTAGCCGCACTTAAATGATGCATGGGTGAGGAGGCAATATATTTTTTAGGTACTTCATCCGGCGAGCCACCTACAAAATCTCTCATCACTTTTCTGGAATCCATTATCAATGGATTATCCGGATGATCATAAGACCATATCATATCTGTAGGGCCATAAAAACTAATTACACCTTTTATGCCCGGATCATTTAATGTATAAGCAGCCGCTAATACAATTTGACCACCGGCAGATCGTCCCATTAAAACAAAATTGGAAGTATCTACTAATAACTCAGCAGCATGTTGACGGATATAGCTTAATGCTGCCTGCAGATCTTCTTGCGGAGCAGGACTTTTAAATTGAGGAGCCAAACGGTAATTGATAGATATTACATGATAACCTGCATTAGCGAAATAACTATTTACATCAGGCAGTTCTGCACTGCTACCTTTAGCCCATGATCCGCCGTGTACTACTACGAGGCTAGGCCTCATGCCTGCTACCTGTGAGGGATAATAATCAAATGTTAGATCAACACCGGAATGAACGGCATAATGATGAGTAGTGTATTCAATTTTCTTTGCACCAGTTCCGGTAAACATTCTAAAAAAAGAATACGGTTGTTGCTGGTGAAATCCTTTAAGATCACTTTCTTTTACAGAAAATGATTTATCTAATTCATTATTTAGTTTACGGCCGATAGTCCATGCTCCAACAATTGGAAATAAAAATAATAACAGTGAAAGAATTCCGAAAGTTATTGAAAGCCAACGGTATTTAATACGGCGAATGCTCCATATCAAAGTAAGTGTGGCAAAAATTATAAACACCCATGGAAACTCTGATACAGCTACGGCAAGATACCATACATGGTGTGCCGGTGCAGGAAAAACAGTAAGCAGAGAGCAAAGGAATAAGAGAATAGCAATTATTAATCTGAACATAATGCAGATACGGGATTTAATAGCTTTAGGTTTGATTTAGTCTGATTCCGTATCCGTTTTAAATTTTAGCAATTCATTTTGTATCGACTATTTGCCGTTTGATGCGATCAATATATTTTTTCTTGTAATAATACTCTTTTACCTGCAGCAATTCTTTTTCGGTAGTAACACCTTCCTGATATTGCTCCACAATTTTTTTAACAGGTTCATACATTTCATTTTCGAGATTTTCAATTTGTGTATGCAGGTTGTTCGCAATGCCAGGTTCATCTGCATCCATCAGGGCTTCATTTATTTCCATTACCTCCATTAAAAAATCGGGAGGTAATTCATATTTTTCTTCTTCCACCATTAATTCCTTTTCTTCCAGCACATATTTAATAGTAGCATCTGTACTTTGAAAAGTTTTCCATGCTTCATTCAGTAATGCTGATTTTTCTAATACTTCTGTTTGAACGGTTTCGTTCTCATTAGCATAATAATCCGGATGATATTTTTTACTTAATTCAAAGAATTTTTTAGAAATAGAAGCCGTATTAATTTTTAACTGCACAGGTATCTCAAATAAATCGAAGTAAATCATGGCCGTTTATAACTTTTATTACCTTATTTTTTAAAAAATATCCTTAGTTTGGGTTACAAAACAGGACTTTAATCTTACAAATCTACGAATTAAGCATGGAGGCAATCAGGAACTTCCCGGATTCGGAACTGGTGGACAATATCAGATCTGGAAGAAGGATGGATGAAACGATAAAGGGCATTTACCGCAATCACTTTGATGGCTTGTGCTGGTATGTGATGAATAACAGTGGCAGCCGGCAGGATGCGGAGGATGTTTTCCAGGAAGTAGTAGTGAGCTTTATTGATCTGGTGAAAAAAGACAAATTCAGGGGAGAATCAACAGTTAAAACATTTTTGTTCTCTCTTAACCGGCATACCTGGCTCAATGAATTAAAAAGAAGAGGCAGAGCCACCTTGCGGGAAGAGAAATTTGAAAAAGGGCAGGAAAGAATAGAGTTGGATACCAAAGAATTGATAGTAGATCGGGAAGGAAAAGAACAAATTGTAAAACTGATGAGTGAATTGGGTGATACTTGTCGAAAAATATTATTGCTTTTTTATTACGAAAATATGTCGATGAAAGAAATACTGGATGTTACTGATTATGAAAATGAACAGGTGGTTCGAAATAAAAAGTATAAATGCCTGAAACAATTAGAACAAATGATATTGGAAAAACCATTCTTAAAAGAAACGCTGAAAAACTTATTACATGGATAATTCTACCCCCGGTATGTCGGAAATGCTTGTACAATACATGGATGGTGAATTGCAGGGAACTGCAAAGGAAACCCTTGAGCAAAAATTGGCTGCTGATGTTGCCTTACAACAGGAATTTGATAGCCTCTTATTATCAAGAGAATCAATCCGCTATTATGGAATGAAAGAAAAAGTAGCTGGCATACATGTGCAGATGATGGAAGAACTGAAAGTGCCGGTAAGAACTCTAATGCCATCCAAAAAATTCTTCCGGTATGTGGCTTCTGTGGCAGCAAGTATATTATTGATCGTTGGTGGATACATGGCTTTTACTTTCTTTAATCTTTCGTCAGAAAAAGTGTATAGTGCCAACTACCAAAAATATGAGTTAAGTACTACCCGTAGTAATGGAACAGAAGTAACAGTTATTGAAAAAGAATATCGTACCGGCAATTACAAAGAAGTGATCAGAATAAATGAGGCCAGAGAAGACAACGCTGTAAAAGCTAAATTTTTATCAGGGATGGCTGCAATGGAATTAAGTGATAATAGCAAAGCAATAAAATCTTTCAATGAAGTTCTTGCTGCTAATAAAAAAGCAGGTACTAAAACACTGAATGATGAAACGGAATATTATTTGTCACTCAGTTATGTACGTAATAAGGATTATGATGCTGCTCTTGATTTAATGAACAAGATAAAAGAAGATGCAGGCCACATTTATCATAAAGAAATTACCACCAAATTAATACGACAGGTTAAGTTACTCAAATGGCGATAGGTGTTTGAGTGGTTAATGGTGAACCTCTGCCTTCCCGGGCGGAGGTTTTTTTGGTTACATTCCTCCATGCGGGGATTACTTATTGATGTAATCTATTTTTTAATGAAATCTTTTATTATGGAAAAATTAATCCGTTTGGCAGTGTTGCCTGTCCTTCTTACAGCAGTTATATTTTATTCTTGTCAGAAAGATATTGCTGAAGGCAATACTAATCTTAACAAGCCTCATGCCGCCACTATTTATTTAACTGATCATGCCACTCCCATTTTTGATAGTGTATTTATTGATCTGCAAAGATTAGAAGTAAAAGTAAATGACGATTCATTGCCCAATGGCGGCTGGGTAAGTCTTAACATTCGCCCCGGTGTTTATAATATACTTCGCTTTCGCAATGGACTAGATACTCTTTTTGCAACCGGCACATTACCGAATGCCCGCATCCAAAAGATCAGGCTTACATTGGGCACACAAAACAGGGTAATGAAAAATGGCCAAAGTTTTCTGCTTCGTGTAAAAGATGAAGACAGGGAAGTGATAGCCAACCTCGATAACAGCAATTTCGATATCAACAATAACCAGGTGTCTTTTTGGATAGATTTTGATGCCGGCAATTCAATACAAGTAGATAATAGTGGCTCTGGAAATAATAACGGATACCGGTTAAAGTCACACATCAAAATTTTTTCAAAAAGTAATTCGGGAAGAATAGAAGGAAAAGTATTGCCGCTGGCTGCAGATGCTATTGTAAAAGCGGTGATTGGTTCCGACACAGCCACTGCTATACCAGATGATGATGACGGTGAATATAAAATAGTAGGATTAAATGCTGGTACTTATAAACTGATCATTGATGGACAGAATGGCTACAGAGATACTACGATAAATAATGTGATAGTTAGAAACAGGGAAGACATTCATGTGCCAACTATAATATTGCGTCAATAATTAATTGCTTATGAAAAACCGAATTGTTTGATGCTTGTCCAGTTTGTCTCAGGCCCCGTTTATTAGCGGGGCTTTTTTTGCTTAATGCCTTTATAGAGAAAAGCTCCTGCAATAATTGTAAGTGCTATCCACCACCAATTATTCGTTTTATGATTGGCTTCATAATTGCCGATAAAAATTAAATGGGCCCAATAGTTAGGTGCTTTAAGTCGTGGATCAATATCAGAGTTGGTAAGTAAATCTAATTTTGCCTGTTGCAATGCTTGGTCTTTAGTAAATTTTTTATCGAGATAATAATGCAGGCGGCCGGTTATGTAAGCAGTAGTTTTATCTTCTGCCTTCCAAAGTGATGTAATAATGTTTGAGCAGCCGGCATAAGTAAATGCTCTGGACAAACTCATCAGGCCTTCGCCTTTTACCAACTGACCACTGCCAGTTTCGCAAGCACTCAGTATTATCAGTTGTAATGAATCGAGTTTCAGATCATAAATTTCCCCGGCATATAATTTATAGTCTTTACCCGCCGGGTAAAAAGTAATAAAAGATCGCATCGGATCCTGATTATTTACACTGGCATGTGTGGCCAGGTGTACAATGCGAAAATGATTAGCTGAATCAAGAAAGTTATTTTTGGTAGCGGCCGCATCAATCAGCACTTTTCCTTTTAAATCATTTATTTCTTCTTTGGAAGCTGGCAGACTACTAAAACTTTCTCCACTGGAATCCTTATAACCGTTTGAAGCGAAAGGAGCAAAAGCCAATGTATTAAAAGGACCAGGCGACTTATTAATATTAATACCTAACAATGCAGTTGAAAACTGGTATTGGATAGAAAATTTTTCTATAATATATTTTTTGTTTTCATTTTGCAGTACTTCAAAGGGAAGATAGTTAAGCTCATCATCTGGAATTATTATCAATCTTTTCTTTTCCTGCAGCTTTGATTGTATGGGTAAAAATAATTTGTTGTATAAACTGGTGGCGGCATCTGTTCCTGCATAGCGACTATTATCTGCTGTATTGTACAATGACTTTTTGAGCAATTCTATATCAGTAAAAAAAACTTTATCTACCGGCGATTTATAATATTCAAACTGGTTAGCAGAGATCAGCAATACCAGTAATTCATTTTCAGATAAATGAAACGATAGGAGAGTAGTGCTGTGGTCTAATCTTTTTTGTAGTTCTCCAACCGAAGGAATTTGTTCATCAGTTCTCTTTTGTTGCCATGCTGGATCAGCATTTAGCTCATCTTGTAATTTTGCCAGCTCTATTTCATTATCCCGGATCAGGGAATAATTTTTTTGCCATTCCAACGTATCTGTAATACTTCCAGCTTTTAATGATAGCCGGGTAATGGCAGATTTTAGAGAATGTTCTTTTTCAATTAATGCAATGGACTGCCCCGATTGCTGTTTTATTTCGTTTGCCTGCACATTCAGCGAAAGCACAGAAGCTTTATTTTTCTGGTCAAAGAAGTATGTTTCTTCCAGGTATTCTTTTTTATGTGTGAGGTTAAATAGTGAAAGACTGATATCAATTGGTTTGCTATGAACAATATGCTTTAGCTTGTTTAAAAATAACCGGGCCTCATCAGAGTCGTAAGTTTTTTCTACATAGTATGCAAGTTTGAATGCAGACTGATAGGCGTTTAATGCACTTTCCAGGTAGTTAATGACCTTTTCTTTTTCATAAAGCTTTTGAAATGCATCTCCTTTTGCAGTGAGTGCATTGAAAAGTTCTATGTAAGAAAATACACCGGAGAATATTTCTGGATTTTTACTGATAGCAGTATCACTAAAATTATTACTGAATTGAGAAATAGCCTGCTGATAAATAACGATAGCCTCTTTATGTTGATTGTTTTCAGCCTGGATATCTGCTTCCTGTTTTAATATTAATCCATAGCTGATATTTTTTTTGCTTCCGTTCCACTTAAAGTTTTCAGATTTTGCTCTTAATAGATAATAAGTTGCTGAGTCAATTTCATGGAGTTGTGTAAAGGCCATGCTTTTGTTTAGCAGCAAATCAATTATCCGTTTACTGTTGCTGTAATTTGATTTGTCAAAATATTGTATCGCTTCATTGTATTGATTTGTTTTCAGGTGGATAAAACCAAGCTTATGGTTTATTTCATCCTTATAGGAGTTATTGATGTTTATCTTTTTTAATATTGCAGCGGCCTTATCATATTCTTCCAGTTTAATAAGGATGGAGGCAATATTGACCTGGTAGTTGATAAGAAGGTCCGGATCGTTAATGCGGTTGGTGGTTAGAATTTCAATGGCTTTTTCAATATAATTTTTTGATTGCTTGATATTTCCTGTTGCATAATATATGACTCCCAGTAAATTATAAAGCCGTTGTTCTTCTTTCAATCGTTGAGAATAATTATTTTTTATTGCTTCAGCCTTTTTCAGGTAATAGAAGGCAGAATCAAATTCTCCAGCATTATAACAAATGCTGCCAGTAAATAAGAGTGGTTGAAAAAGCAATGAGTCATCCAGGGCAGGTAATTTTTCTTTAGCATGTATTGCGGTTGCAAATGCAGCCCGGGCAAGTGGCAGGCTATCGAGATAATTATAGATAAGCCCCGTTTTAATGGATGACAATAAGAA
Organism: Chitinophagaceae bacterium; assembly: GCA_031397865.1. Classification (GTDB taxonomy): domain Bacteria; phylum Bacteroidota; class Bacteroidia; order Chitinophagales; family Chitinophagaceae; genus JJ008. The sequence continues at coordinate 284,683 of JANNMN010000006.1, read as the reverse complement.
CAGAGAGTCAAGCTGATTTTTGAGGAGGTCAGGCATCAACAGATTGTATTCAGATAATGCTTGTTTGTAAACCTGTTCAGACGCAGTAATTTTTATTTCATCATCTCCGGCAATTTCGGCAAGTAAATCAGCTTTTTTGTATTTGCTTTCAGCAGATTGGTATGAAGCAAGTAACGAGTTATTTTTTTTATCAATAGCGGATTGAGAAAAGGAAATAAAAACAAAGACAATAAATAAAACTGCCGTTAAAATTTTGTGCATGATTACATCTGCTTATGCACCTCAAATGTACAGGATAGCCGCTTATTAATGGTCGATAATAATAACGCAGGGCGGCCGAGGTTTAGCTGTCTGGTCGGTTCTTTCTTCTATGGATCCCCTTAAGAACACACCCTGATTTTGCCTGTCGTTCAATGTTTCCCAAAGATCGGCCGGAACATCCGCCATCGTTCTGTACCAATAGAGCAATACCTTTAAACGGTTCTCTGTTTTTCCACTGGCATCATTAATACGATATCTTATTTCAAATGTTTTTCTTACGTCGTTTTGCGGAGTAGATCCAAACACACCATTTCTTACTGTTTCTGCCAGGTTTATTTTTCCATTAGTAGTTCTTACAGCACATCCGCCACCGTTGGCTACATTTCCTTCGTCAAAACTGGAGCCGCTTAGCGGAAGAACTCTTGATGGATTTGCATTGTACACAGGTGAGGCAATAGAATCATGCTGGGAAAGTATATAAAACTTATCGGTGAAAGTAATTCCTGAAAGCACTACCATTGTCTTTGTTTCAGTACCGTTCGGCGCTATATGAGTAATGCGATAACGAAGACCGGTCTCACTTTTAGAAACATTTATAGCACCGGTGGTTTCATCAATTTCAATTCCATCTGGAAAGCCTGAATAGTCGCCGGGTCTTTGTGATGTTGGAGAAACGATATAATCTCCGGCTGAAGGTCTGGCATAAATAATCGAATCTCCATAACTGAGTTTATATGGACTTATTGGATCATCTGTATCATCGGCTGTTTTACTGCATGAAGACCACAGCATTGATGTAAGTGCAACAATAACAGGAATAAGAATTTTGTTCATTACAGATGCCTTTGTTGTGAGTCAACACTAATTCAAATAGTGTAACCAATATTTTTTAGCAATTAAAGTTACAACATTTATTAAGCGGTGGCTATTGATTTTAATCAGTTTGTTTTAAAGCCGGATAAGTGGCAATTTTGCCTATCTGCCTAAAAAGGCAAAGATTTTTTAACGATAAATGGCTGTATGACAAGAATTGGACTTATACGGGAGGGCAAAACTCCGGCCGATAACAGGGTGGCTCTTACACCGGCTCAATGCAAATGGATACATAAATCGGCGCCGCATGTGCAGGTAGTAGCACAATCATCTGCCGGCAGATGTTTTTCAGATAAGGAGTATGCTATGGCGGGTGTGGAAGTGACAGAACATTTGAATGATTGCGATATTTTATTGGGTATAAAAGAAGTGCCCGAGGAAAGATTGATACCCGGTAAAACATACCTCTTTTTTTCACATACCAAAAAAAAACAACCGCATAACCAGCATTTGCTCAGGGCTATTTTGGATAAGGAGATAAGGTTAATAGATTATGAATGCCTGGAGCATGAAGATGGCCAGCGGATCATTGGGTTTGGCTTTTTTGCAGGGGTAGTAGGTGCACATAATGGTATGATGGCCTATGGTGAACGTACCGGATTGTTTAAATTAGACAGAGTTTATAAACAACGCAGTTTCAGGGAATTGATTCATAATTATTTTGGCGTTCGATTGCCAAATGTAAAAATTGCTGTAACCGGATCGGGCCGTGTAGCCCATGGCATATTAGAAGTGATGAACCTCATGGGTATACATGAAGTGGAGCCGGATTATTATTTAAAAAGGCGGTTTTCTTATCCCGTTTACACCCAGCTGAGGGGTGCAGAATTATACAAGCATAAAGAAACCGGCAGCTACAGCCGAGAGGATTTTCATGAGTATCCCGAAAAATATTCTTGCAAATTTTTACCCTTTGCGGAGCAAACTGACATACTGATGAATGGTGTTTATTGGGATAAAAATGTACCCCGTTTGTTTGAAAAAGCGAATGCAAGAAATGAGTCCTTTATTATACAAACCATAGCAGATATTACGGATGATGCTGATGGGTCGGTACCGCTGAATGTAGGTGACCAGACAATAGAAGACCCGGTATATGGAATAGATAAAACAACCCTGGAAAAAACGGCTCCGTATTTAAAAAATTCAATTGATATAATGGCGGTAGGCAACCTGCCGAATGAATTGCCCAGAGATGCATCAAGATATTTTGGTGAGCAATTGATAAAGCATGTGCTGGAAGATTTGATTGGAAACGGATCGGATATTCTGAACAGAGCCACGATGACAAAAGATGGAAAGCTAACCAACCACTTTGAATACTTACAAGATTATGCAGATGGAAATTGAGAAATGCTGTCAGAGGTATAAATAATAATCTTTCAATAGACTTGTAAATTCCGGAGTGTATTTGCCATTGCCTTCTTTAATTGCAATTTCATCATGCAAAGTTTCTTCCATTGTATGCTGCAGATGTTTTCCTTCCAGCATAATGCGGCTGTAATTATGATTAATCGAAGGACGAACCAAAACCATTTGGTGAATGTGCAGTCCTATATTGGCTAATAGTTTTTTTATTTCTTCACTTCTTTTAAAGGTTAATAATAAATAGAACCTGCCTTCAGGTTGCAACAGGTCTTTTATGATCTGTAACAAATCCGTTAATAATAATCCGCTATGATGGTACGCCATGCTTCGTTGATCATTTGGAGAGACTAATTCATTTTCATAAAAAGGCGGATTGCTGATGATGACATCGTATTTTTTTGCAAAAGTATATGCCATGTCTTTGGCATCTCCAGGCATGATAACAATTTTTTCTTTCCAGGGAGATTCATCGGCATTAGCTTGTGCCTGAGCAGCCGCATCTGAATCAATTTCTACGGCATCAAATTCAGTAGTTGAATTTTTTTGTGAAAGCATTAATGTCAGTAACCCGGTACCAGTTCCAATATCAAGACAATTATTAATTATTAATTTTTCATTGTTAATTAATGATGTCACCCATGCACCGAATAGGCAACTGTCGGTGGTAACCTTCATGGCACATTTATCCTGCTGGATAGTGAATTGCTTGAATTGAAAATAGGGGTTAGCCATAGCAACATTTTACCATTCGGCTCTTGCTGTAGAGCTTACAGAGAGATCAGCAAATTGCCCGGCAAGAAATTTATAATAACCGGTGATGGCTATCATGCCGGCATTGTCTGTGCAATATTCAAACGAAGGAATAAAAGTATTCCACTTGTATTTCTTTCCCATTTCTTCAAATGATGAACGTAAACCACTGTTGGCAGATACACCACCGGCGAGGCATATATCGGTGATGCCGGTTTCCAGCGAAGCTTTTTTTACTTTATTTAAAAGAATGCTAACGATGCGCTGCTGAATAGATGCACATATATCAGCCAGGTTATTTTCTATGAATGATTGTCTCTCTTCTTCTGTGGCGGTAAACTCTTCTTTAAATAAATTGCTTTTACCAGCATTCTTTAAAAAATAAAGGATAGAAGTTTTTAATCCGCTGAAACTAAAATTGAGTCCATCAATTTTTGGCTCGGGAAATTTGAAGCGGTTTCCATCACCTTGCTTGGCATATTTATCTATCAACGGGCCGCCGGGGTAGGGAAGGCCGAGTAACTTGGCCGATTTATCAAATGCTTCACCAGCAGCATCATCTATTGTTTCACCAATTACTTTTAGTTGGATGGGTGATTCGCAAACCACAATTTGTGTGTGGCCACCGCTTACCGTCAAACATAAAAAAGGAAAATTCGGTTTTGAATCATTTATTAAATTAGCCAATACATGTGCCTGCATATGATGCACGGCTATTAACGGTTTGTTTAATGCTAAGGATAATGACTTGGCAAATTGTCCTCCCACTAATAATGAACCAATTAGACCGGGTGCCTGGGTAAAAGCTATCGCATCGATGGATGATAATTCAATACCGGCTTCTTGTACTGCTGCATGCACAACGGGTAATATATTTTGCATGTGGGCTCTGCTTGCCAGCTCTGGTACTACACCACCATATTTTTCATGCACCGTTTGATTGGCGATATGGTTTGATAAAATTTTTCCATCCACACATATTGCTGCAGATGTTTCATCACAAGAAGATTCTATGGCGAGAATTTTAATTGCCAAATGATTTATTATTTGTTTGCAAAGGTAAGGAGTCTCACAAAGCCCCTTTAGAGGTTGGGGGTTTAACTTCTAATAGCAACCACAGGATCCATTCTGGCCGCTTGCCTTGCAGGTATAAACCCTGCCACTACGCCTACTATAATACAAATAGCAACGGCCATTACCATATTGGCGGTAGATACATACACAGGAAAATCTAATGCCATCGTCAATACTTTGGTTAATAAAAAAACCAGGAACAGGCCGATCATTCCCCCAATTATGCAAAGAAAAGCGGACTCTATTAAAAACTCAGTAAGGATAGTTCTTCTTTTTGCACCGATCGCTTTTTTCAATCCTATTTGGCTGGTTCTTTCTCTTACTGATACAAACATAATATTGGCTACACCAAACATACCAACGATTAATGAAAGTGCAGCAATGGCCCATCCGCCAATATTCAGATTTACAAATATGGAACTGATGGCATCACTAAAATCATTTACATCATTCAAAGCAAAATCTTCTTCCTGCCGGGGTGTAAGTTTATGTATGGCTCTCATGCTGCCCATCAGTTCATCTTTCAACTCTTTGCTGCTTATATTTTCTTTGCCCTGCACCATTATCACCGGGTCGGCTCTCTTTTCATCCATGATGTTTCGGGCAAAGCGATATGCAATAATTATGCTTTCATCAAAATCCCATCCACCGATCATTTGCTTGCCCTGTTTTTTTATTACTCCCGTTATCAATACTTTTTTCCCCCGTATATCCATTTGCTTATCTACCGCTATCTGTGCCTGTCCGAATAATTTTTCCGCTACATCATTTCCTATTACTGCTGTACTGCTGCCGCTGCCAAATTCTGTTTCAGAAATGTAGCGGCCATATTGTATTTCTATTGGTTGTATATTGTCAAAATCTTCATTGATGCCATAGATATTAATATTGGAAAGCACATTGCCTTTATATTCTGCTTCGTCTATCACTCTTATTCTAAAAGCAACAAAGGAAGCACTGGGAGTTCTTTCTTTTATCTGTCTTACTTCTTCATACTTGGGCATGGGGCGGTTTACATATTTCCACCAGGGATAATCAGGTCCGCCGCCGGCACTATAGTCCCATTTATCTATGTAGATGGTATTGGAGCCTAATGTTTTTATTTCATTCTGAATATTACGTTCCAAACTGGCCACTGTTGCCAATACACTAATGATGCAAAAGATACCAAAGGCCACACCGGATAATGAAAGCAGTGTACGAAGTTTATTAGACCTGAACTCTACCAACGTAAGGTGCAGGCTGCTAACCAATATTTCTATAGAACGCCGGAGCATGGGCAAATTTACCACAAGAATGGGGAGAGGAGAATATTATTTGATAGCCGGATTTTTTTATTTTAATCCAAGGTTTGTTGGCAAACCATCCATGCTTACAAGGTTCTTTTCTTTGATATATTCCTGCAAACCATCGGCACCTTTTTTCTCTGCCCATTCAAAATGAATATCTCTTTCACCTGTATAATTGAATAATGGCACACCATAGCCACAGGATGTTTGTACTAAATCTATGTCAGCAATGATCAATTGTCTGGTACTGGGAAATATTTTAAAATGAGGTGCATACTGTTCCCATTCTGGAGTTGCAGGTAATACGGTAAAACCTTTGCCATATAATCGCAAAATATTTGGGGCACCTTCAAAAGAGCAAAACATAATAGTGATACGTCCATTTTCTAATGTGTGTGCAGATGTTTCATTGCCACTGCTGATCAAATCCATGTAGCCAATTTTGTTTTCTGACAATACTTTAAAACAATCCAATCCTTTTGGTGAAAGATTTACTCTTCCTTCCCCACTTAATGGTGCTGTGCTTACAAAGAAAATATGTTGCTTTTCTATAAATGTTTTGTGCGCCGGTTTTATTGAGTCATGAAATTTTCCCATGTTGTGATTTGATATATAAATATAAGTTGGAAATTAAAAAGCAATCAGAAGATATTGGCGGATTGATCAGGATAAATTTATTTGTTTCAACTAAGTAGTTATTTGGATAGTTATACCTACTCTATTTTTTTGGGGATTTATTTACACACTTTTTTGTAAGTAGTGGTGATTGAAAAAGGCTGTGGCTAAAATTGTATAACATCACTCTCCATTGCAAAGTCATGCAGTTACAGGTGTTTATGCTTCAAGTGCATCGTTTTCAGCACTTTTTGGAAGGATTGTTGTTCAATATTGCTTTCAGAGTATTACCACTCACTTTATTATAAACTACAAATAAGTAATTAAATGCAAAATTACATTAAAAAACTAGTATTACCTGTAGCCTGTACAGGGCTCTTCTTTTTTTCTTCCTGCTCAGAAAGTACAACCACAGAGGAAAAAACGGAAATAAACATTATGGACTCTACCTCCAGGTCTGTGAAAGAAAGTACTGAGAAACTAGAGAAGCAAACTAAAAAAGTAGAGGAATCTCTTGAAAAACTCGACAAAGAATTTCAGACACCTAATTAAAATTTATTTTATGAAAAAACAATTGACATGGGTTAGCTTTTCCATTTTAATATTTGCTGCAGTTGCATTTATTGCATTTACACCGCAGGGAAAAGATAAAGAGAAGCAACAACATCCAAACCAGGGTAAAAAAGATATGAAGAATAACCCCGGTAAAGGTGATATGAAAAACAATCCCGGAAACAACCCGATGAAAGATAACAATGGGAATAATGGTAATAGAGATAACAATGGAAAGAACAATGACAGGGACTTTGACGACAATAGAGACGACAGGATGAATAAAGGAAATAATGGTAACAATGGCAATAAGATACCTGAGTATGGGTATGACTGGGACCGGGAAAAATTTAAAGACCGGAAAAAATTCAGGAACCAGGATAAAGTAACCGTTTGTCATAAGTTCAATAGAAATAATGATCCTGCTGTAGCTATCCGTGTTTCCTCTAATGCTTTAAAGGCACATTTAAATCATGGAGATATTATAGGCAATTGCCCGGTAATTTCTAATCCCCGTTACAGCGATCGTTTTTTGCGTAGAAGAACAGATTATTATAATGACATTCAGCAAAGCCAGGAGCAAGTTTTATATAGCAGATCAATATTAGATTATGCAGTAGCAAGGCTTGCAGATTCCCGTTCGCAATTGGCTGTTTCGCAAAATAACAATATGCAGCAGGCTGATATTGCTCAAAGGCAAGCGACCGTTATGGAACTGGAAGAAAATGTTAGTTTATTAGAAACATTACTTGGTGTAGCTGCTAATTTACTGGTGAATAAATTGCAATAACGTATATCTGATGGTTATAGTTGAATAAAAAAAGACAGCAGGAGTTCTTGCTGTCTTTTTTTATTAGATGGTTTCTTATGTTGTTTTTTTCGGTGGCAAATCAAAAGCTATTGCTTCATGTTCAAAATGTCCCTTGTGTGAACCATCACAAAAGGGTTTGTTTTTTGAAAGTCCGCAACGACAGAAAGATACAATTTCCCTGCCTTGTAAATTATATGCAGTACCGTTCATATCTACTACTTCAAAATCGCCATCTACTTTTAATGACCCGTTGTTATTTACTGTGATTTTTGTTTTTGCCATTTGTATTTTTTTTAAAATTATATACAAAAAGCAAAATAACCCTATTTATAAATTTTTTTCTGAGTTTATTTTATCTAATCCGAGGTTATTTATCCCATCACCCATCTATGGAACGAAAGTTGTTTGATTTACAGTAAGCGTCTGATAAAAAGAGGCTGTTAAAAACTTTATAAATATGAGTCAACCAAAAAAGTTTGGAGTATGGATGGATTCCGTACATGCCACTATAGTAGAAAATAAATCTGATGATACAATTCCCGGTCTAAGGGTAGTAGCACATGTGGAGGGTGAAAAAGCTACGATGAATAGCAGCGAAAAGAATCAGCATGCTGATGAAAGGGCCTTGCTGGGGAAATATTTTAAAGAAATAACCAAGCATATGCAAAACGCAACCCATTTGCATGCTACTGGCACGGGGCAAGTTCAGGAACAGTTTATTCATTATTTGGCAGATACTGCACAATTTAAAAATGTAAAGAGTGAGCATACTACTGCCAATAAAATGAGTGATGAAAGATTATTAGAATTTTTTGCAGATAAGATTGGATAAGGAAAAATATTATTTATAGTGCCTGTCCAAAGGTGAGCAAGTTGTTATCAGGATCCAGCAATGAAAATTCTTTTTGCTGCCAGGTTCTTGTTTGCAGATGCCCGAGGACAGGCATTTTTATATTTTGAGTCAACGCCAGTTGGTGCCATTCTTCAATATCATCAGTGCGGATATATACCTGCCCATAATTTTCTTTGGGATCTAATTCCGAGAATTCAAAAAAATGTATTTGAATATTCTCTTTCTGTAACATCAGGTAACCATCATAATCTGCATTACCAAATTCCTGAAAACCTAATTTAGTTAAATAGAATTCCCTGGTGATCGATTTGTTTCGCATCGGTAATTTGGGGTGGATGGCTGTAAGCATACTTATTAATTTTTGAAAAAAATTCAGGAAACATAAAACTAAGGTTGGATAGAATAAGTAAACAATATGAAGCAAATCTTTTGGTACTCATGATGAAAGTCATTTTGTAATGACTAAAAAAGATTAGAAATGAAAAAACAACATATTTGTAAATTGCCTCTTATAAAACAGTATTACAATACTTAATCAGATCCAAAGTAAGTTCATTGATCTTTTCTTCCTCTATCCATAAAATAATTCCTTTATCATCTTTCGAAATATCCACTAACATATCAAATCCTTTTTGCTTGCACCATTGTTTCATAGCAGCACCTATCGAAGTATTCACTGGCCCTATCAAAGAATTATATCTTTTATTTATTTGTAACTGGTAATCTTCACCTTTTCTTGTTATAGATTTATTCAGTTTTTCATATTCATCAATTTTAGACTGATCATACTTAGTGGAAGAACTTTCTATTACCTTTTTTAAATCACCAAGTCTTTTTTGCATACCAGTTATTTCATCTACCAGCGGTTTGAATTCAGCCTCCACTTTCTTTTTCACATCTACGAATTTTTTGATGCCTGTTTTTTCATCTTCAAAATACAAACTGTTAACCACCGCCATTTGTATAGACTTTGGAGTTTGGGAAGCAAGTTTATCACACATGAATAATAAAAAAAAAATATTGAGTGAAATAAGGCCGGATGATCTGCGCATATATTATTTTATTTTTTAAATTAAGTAATTAAGGATTAATAAGTGAAAATAATCTGTTTTCTGGAAAGTTGCACATCAGAAAAATCTATATGACGAGTAAGATATTTTACAGTTATTACGAACAGCAGAAATTTCAAGCTGATTTTATTGATTTTTTTTATAAATCTTTCTCATGGCTATTTTTTTACAACCATGGCATTTAACCAGTGTAGTTGGTTTGCCATATGCTTTGTAACGGATGCCACCAATCTCCCAAATGTAAGATGTCTTCCCACAGTTACAGTCGAATTGATATCTCTTTGATTCGGTCATCATCTTTTCAAACATTTTTTCGGATGAAAAGAGTTTTAATATCTTTTGGGTAGTGCTTAGGTTCATGGGAGTGATTTGTTGTTATTAAATTATACCTTTTTAGTGTAGCAAGGGAGTAGTATTTGATAAAGGTTGAGTTTAATATAGTATTTCTACTATTAATTAAGACGTTAGTATTAAACATAAACTCATCTATTTTTCAGGAGTAAATAGATGTTTAAGCACATACATTAATAAGATGAAACAATTGATTTAGTAACTTTACTATCAAAAATAATTGTAAAAGCACTTGCAAGTTGAAAAGACCCGTAGTATGTTTGTCTCACAATCGCTGGTAGAATAACGGTTGTTTAATCCCCCAACCCCGAAAACATGAAAATGTTATTTACTATTATCGCAGTTGTTTTTTTCTTCTCTACCGCTAAGGCTACAGTTAGCCCTTATGCAACTCCAATCAAAATTAATGTTCCAAACACTTCAGTGAAGTTATCTTTATTGGCTGCTGGCAAAGTAAACATAAGTTGGTCTGCTGTTGCTGTTGAAACTTCAACTACCATATATGAGATTCAAAAAAGCACTGATAATGGTGAATTCAAAACCATCGCTATATTAATGGGCGAAAGTTATCCTACTTATTCTTTCCGGGATAAAATAACTGTTGCCAGCGGAAACATTGAATATCGTGTAGTGATTTGTGAAAACAATGTAGTGATTGGATCAGTATCACAAAACTTAATAGTACTATAAAAAATACCTAACTAACTGCTTTATACATTGAAACCGGTTCTAGTAACCGGTTTTTTTATTTTCCAGCCTGCACTCTCCATATCATATTATTTACATCATCCGTTACCAATATGGAGCCATCGAGTAAGAGTGCTACATCAACAGGACGGCCTCTTACTTCGCTATCGGTAGAACCTGCTACTGAAAAGCCGGTTAAAAAATCTTCGGGCATACCAACAGGCTTGCCATTGGCAAAAGGAACAAACACTACCTTGTAACCAGCTAACTCTTTACGATTCCAGGAACCATGTTGCCCGATAAAAGCTCCGTTATGATATTTGAAAGGGAATGCAGTGTGAGTATAAAATAATAATCCTAATGATGCGGTGTGAGAACCAAGTGATACATCAGGAGTAATGGATTTGCTGACAAGATCAGGCCGTTGTTGTGAAGCCATTCTTGGATCTTCATGCTGACCATAATAAGCAAATGGCCATCCATAGAAACCACCTTCTTTTACACTGGTTAGATAATCAGGCACAAGTTCATCACCCAATTCATCTCTTTCATTTACTGCTGTCCATAAAGTATTGGTGCCGGGTGCCCAGGCCATTCCGGCAGGATTGCGCAAACCAGACGCATAAATTTTTTCGCCACTACCATCAATATTTACTTCTAGTATGCAGGCCCTTCTTATTTCATTGTCCAACCCTTTTTCTGCAACGTTAGATCCGGAACCAACTGCTATATAAATTTTATCTTGTTTTCTATTGGTAATAATATTCCTTGCCCAATGACGGTTATATTTTCCGGCAGGTAGCGATACGATGGAAATGCCTTTACCTTTTAATGCAGTATCACCCAATTTATAATCAAACCTCACCAATGCATCTGTATTTCCTACATAAAAATTATTATTCAATATAAGCATACCAAATGGCTGTTTCAGATTTTCAGCGAAAACAAATCGTTGTTCATACACTCCATTTTTATCAGCATCTCTAAACATGGTAATGCGATCAGCACTTTCGCCTACATGCTGTGTTTTTATTTTTCGGGAAAGTTTAGCACCGATTTTTAATATGCCTTTTAAAATGGTGTTTGATTCTGCAACAAATATGTCGCCATTAGCAGCTACATACATCCATCTTGGATGATCGAGTCCATCAGCAAACTTAGTAACGGTAAAATCGGCCGGTGCTACAGGTGTTTGTCCATCTTTCCACCCAATTACTTTACTGAAATTTTTAGTGGACTTTGTTTCGAAGGGAGCAGGCAATGTATCATTTGGTGACTTATGTGAAACTACATTATTTACTTTGCCCTGATTTTTGCAACTAAAAAATGTTAGTAGAAAAAGAAAAACGAAGCCGGTAAAATGATTAGCAGGTTGCATGGATGTATATTTTTTAAAAAAGTATAAATAAGAAACTCAGCCATATGTCTTCTTCGATTTCTTTTTGTTGACTCCTGCTGTTTTCTTTTCTTCTGAAGTTTTTGGTGTTATATTTTTTCTGCCTGCCGGTTGATGTGGAAAGCCAGCAAAATCCTGGTCTATATGTGGGTCAGGATTTTGTTGTATTTCACTATCTTTTTTAATGGGATTTGTTTTTGCCATAGAAGTATTTTATTTAAGCAGTTTATTCAAACAATCATGCCAGATGCAATAAGGCGGAATGTGCGGGAAGAGAAAGGGAATGAGGATATTATTCCTCAACTATATTATGTTGTACTAACTACCAGGTGCCTTTAGCTACTTTTTATTTTAGCTTATCTTTGTCCAATGGGCAGCAAACGATTTATATTTTTATTGTCGCTATTTTCTTTGATAGCAGTTGCCTGCTTCAGTAATAATAAATCGTTTTCTTCATCACCCTCCCAGCCTGTAAAAGATAATAATGTTTCATTTCAGCTTGCATCCCACACCAGTTCTGAGCTGGAAAGGGTGCAGTCCTCTCCAACAGGGCAGGTATGGCAAACCCAGGTAAAGAAAAAAACAGTTGCCGGAGGTTTTCCCGAAATCATTGTTTATTCTACACCTGTTAGCCGGTGTAATCTATTTGTCAATTTTTTTCTGCTGCCTGTAAAGGCTTATTTGTTTCAAATTTATCCCTCGCATAATTTTTGGTAATTCATTCTGTTGTATTTGATTAGTTCATGGCTGTTGTCTTGCACCAGCTATTTTATTACTATTAAATTAATAACTATGGATGCAGCATTGGTGACGGTATTGGTAATGCTGGCAGGTCTTTTTATTATTATATCGCTGCTGGTATTTATAACTAACCCGGATAACAAAAAAGATTCCCAGGAAAATATATAAATCTAAAGGGTGGCGGCTAAAAAACAGACCGCCATCCTTCTAATACTTTTTATTATTTCTATACTACTAAAACTTACCATGAAATATTTACCAAAAAAATCCACTCCGGGACAATCAAGACTTACTTATCAACAGGCAAAAAAATACCGGCGGCAACGACGATCTTTTAAAGGGCATGCAAGGGATTTTGTTTTGATAACAATTGGAATTTTTTCTGCTGCGTTTGGACTAAAGGGTTTTCTACTGACCAATCAATTTATAGATGGTGGTGCTACTGGTGTTTCTTTGTTAGTGTCAGCTCTTACTACAATACCAGTTTATTTATTAATAATCGGTATCAATATACCTTTTGTGATAATGGGATATCGAACAATGGGTAAGCAATTTGCTATAAAAACTTCCCTTGCCATTTTAGGTCTAGCTATTTGTGTAGCCAATGTACAATTTCCAAATGTTACAGATGATAATCTATTAGTAGCAGTGTTTGGTGGTTTCTTCCTGGGTGCAGGTATCGGATTTTCTATACGGGGTGGAGCTGTGATAGATGGTACAGAAGTGCTGGCCATCTTTCTTAGCAGGAAATTTAGCGCCACTGTTGGTGATATCATCCTTGCTATTAACGCTATTATATTTTCTGCAGCGGCTTACTTTTTATCGATAGAAATTGCATTATACTCTATGATAACTTATTTGGCCGCATCTAAAACACTTGATTTTATTATTGAAGGTATTGAGGAATATGTGGGAGTAACCATCGTATCGCAGCGGAGTGAAGATATAAGACAGATGATCATTAATGAAATGGGGAGAGGGGTAACTGTGTACATGGGTAAGCTTGGCTATGGCAAACGGGGTGAAACAAAAAATGCTGAAATAATTTACACCGTTATTACCCGCCTGGAGTTAAATAAACTAAATACCGAAATTGAAAAAATAGAACCGGATGCTTTTATTGTGATGAGCAGTGTAAAGGATACAAAAGGTGGAATGATAAAAAAGCGACCATTGAAGCATTAAGCTAACCGAAGAAGAACTTGATTGTTTATTAACAGCAATACTAATAGATAAACAGTGTGTTCCTGCTTGAGAAAATCTTTTAAACAACTGCCAATCTATATTTTCTATCAGCGGTAGTTTTATTTCGTTGGCATTTATTCCAATAGCTAAAAAATGAATTGAAGAATCCTTTGATTTCAGGGAACATCCAATCCCGTTCTTCTTTTATACCGGGGAAATGGATATTTAATGGATGTTCTTTTGAATAGATAGCGGGAAACTGTGGCAACTCTTTTAACTCATATAACTCACCAGTAAATACTTGTAAGCCGTTTATATTCTTTCCAAGAGCAAGTATAAAGTTGATTACTTTTTCACTTACAGGATATTGTTTGAAATGCGAAGGCTCCAATAATAAAATTCTATTTGCATTTATATCTTGTTTCCACAAAGGATCTAGATTATAGGAAGTATAAATAACAAGTGGTAAAGAAGTATCAACCTTCGGGATTACCTTTGCAGGTAATCCCGTATGCAGATTGATGGGTAGATTGCTCTTCAATGTTTCCGGAACTGACATGTCCGGCAGCTCATCATAGGTTTTATCTAAAAAAGTTTTTCGCTGATTGCTATAGGTGTACTTATTAATATTTTCCTGGTTACAAAAATATTGCCGGGAAGAAAAATTTCCAGAAACCCATTGCCAGCTACATACATTGCTGGCCAGATCTCCATCGAGCAAATGATAATACATCCACTGTGAGGGTAGTTGCCAGTTGGCTTTGGCAATATTACAGGTAATGCTGGCTACATACATTCTGAGATGATTATGCATGTAACCAGTGGCGAATAATTTTCGTATTGCCTCATCAATCGCTGTGATACCTGTTCTGGCATTGGCAATAGCTGCGGGTAAATTTCGATGTAATATGCCTGTATAGCGATGACGGATATCATCCAACATGTCATCTTCCAGATGCTGCCATACACGTTGAAAATATTCTCTCCAGGCAAATTCCTGTATCAATTTTGCGGACTGTTCTTTTGTATATCCTTTATCATGTAAAATTTGTAATACCTGGTTTGCAGAAATAACACCACGGGAAATGTAAGGTGATATAATAGTAACAGCACCATCAATATAATTCCGGGTAGCCGCATACTCTATCGGATTGATAGTTTCAATCTTTTGAAGTATATCAGAATATGCTGTAGGAAAATTCATTCAACTGTTTAAATGAATAACAAGCTGCCGGCATATTGGTTGATGAAACGGTAAATGAATTTATTTGTTTGATGATTTGCTTTATAGCTGTGTTCTTTCTTTAACAGGGTTGAGTCAATTTTAGGGTTTCATTATTTTACAGATGACATACCGCCATCTACTGCCATAATTTGCCCTGTGATCCATGAAGATTGATCCGATAATAAAAATGCGGCGAGATGGGCAATGTCTGCAGGAGTGCCAATTCTTTTTAATGGATGACGGGCAGCATTGGCTTCTTTTTTTGCATCGGTATTTAATAAAGAGGAACTTAAAGGAGTTTCTGTAATAGATGGGGCTATACAATTTACCCGGATAGCAGGAGCCAATTCTGCTGCTAATGCTCTTGTTAATCCTTCCACAGCGCCTTTGGATGCAGCCACCATACTATGAAAATTAAATCCATGCTGTACTGCTACGGTTGAAAAAAATAGGATGGATGCATTGCCTGATGTCTTCAATTTTGGTAACAATTGCTGAATAATCTTGATAGCACCTAATACATTTAGCCGGTAATCATTTATAAAATCCTCTTGTCCTATCCGGGCAAATGGTTTTAGATTGATACTGCCGGGACAATACACAATACCATGTAACATATCTGGCAGGTAACTGAAATCTATTTCTTCCTCCATAACATTACAGAAATGAAAACTCAGTAGAACATTACTGCTTGCATCAGGATTATGTTTGTTATACGTTGCAAATACTTTGTTAGTAGTTGCTAATTGCATGGCCAATTGATTGCCAATGCCGGTAGAACCGCCAACTATTAAGAAGTTTTTTATTTCAGTATTGTGGTGCATGTGAATGTTACTAATGATTTATTTTTTGTCATTCATTTCAATATCATCTATTCTTTTTTTAAGTAAATCCAGTAGTTCTTTTTTGTCAGCAGGTTCTATACGACGGTCAGTAAAAAGGTTGCCTACAAAATCGATCATGTCGGCACGGGGGCCTCTTTCTTTACCGCCACTATAGGGATTTTTTGCATCTTCCGCTATTTCCTTAAAGGTGGCAAGAATAAACACCAAAAAGAGTATTACAACGATCGTAGTTAATATGATGAGATCTAGATTTTCCATATTGATTCTTATTTTCTTTTTAAGTTGAAAAAAATGAGTAACCCTAGAATGGTGGGAGGCCACAACCCTATAAATATAGCTCTGTCTGGATCTTTGAGAAACACATAATAATACTCAGATACAAAAATTAGTACGACGACAAGAATTATAATTAATATCTCTGATACTTTAAATTTTGAAAACATAATTTTTAAGAGTTTAATTGCTGTTAGATTTTTTGGGGTGAAGAAAAATATCTACCGGAAGGTATAGAACATTTTAGAATAGATTTTGTTTAAGGATATAAATATTTATTTTGAAAGGCCTTTACAAACAAAGCAATTTTAATTTTTACTGAGCTCATTTGATACATTTATTAGTCAAATCAGTTCATTTTACACCATTTATCACATGAATAATCAACTTTTTTTATCAGCTAGGTGGGAATATTTGGCAATGTTTAACTACGAGGTATCCCCCGACCTACTAAAAAAACATTTGCCTCCCGGAACGGAGCTTGATTATTTTAATGGGAAAGCATTGGTTAGTATAGTAGGTTTTTTATTTAATGATACAAAAGTGTTTGGTATCCGATGGCCTCTCCATACAAATTTTGAAGAAGCGAATCTGAGATATTATGTCAAGCGATTCGATGGTGTAGAATGGAAAAGGGGAGTGGGTTTTATTTCAGAAATAGTTCCCAAAACTATGATTGCCACGATGGCTAATATTCTATACAACGAACACTACAGCACGGCCCGCATGGATCACCAGGTACTGAAGACGGCTGATAATTTATTGGTTGAGTATAGTTGGAAAAAAAGAAATCAATCTCCGAATCTTATGCAGGTACATGCAACACATACACTGCATGATATTGAAGATGGATCAGAGGAGGAATTTATCTTCGAACATTATTTCGGATATAATCAATTGAATAAAACTACTACTATTGAGTATGCTGTGCAGCATCCCCGCTGGCAAGTGTATCCCGTTACCAGTTATTCCCTGGAGTGTGATATTGAAAATCTGTACGGAAAAGAATTTGTTCCATTTATTTTAAAC
This sequence comes from Chitinophagaceae bacterium, assembly GCA_031397865.1. GTDB lineage: Bacteria > Bacteroidota > Bacteroidia > Chitinophagales > Chitinophagaceae > JJ008. The sequence continues at coordinate 267,435 of JANNMN010000006.1, read as the reverse complement.
AAACAGCCCCATTCTGTTTTTCTAGCCAGGGGATCGGCAGTTACAGTAAAGAAGCCTGTTAAAATAAAGATCAATAAAATATAAAATAAATTTTGTGTCCTCTTTTTATTTTACCGTTACCTCATTTTTTTCATACGGCCCTTTGAAGGTGGAAACATCAATACTAAAGTGTCGGGTATAAATATTTGTTTGCTGAAAAAGATTCTTTAACCAGGTGGCTGTTTGCACAAAACCCTTTGCGTCCTTAGCATCAAAATCATTTAATTCCAGTCCATTTGCTTCTTTCATCATTGCCTGCGGATCATCTAAATAATAATATATAACGGCGAGGTTGAAATAACTGGCATACCTGATCTTGCGGTCATGCTTATTGGTACTGGTGTATGTCTTTTTTATTTTATCAAAATAATCAATCACCGGTTTTAATTGTTCTCTTGCTCCTTCTATAGAGTTACTTGCATTCATGCTGAATAATACTTCATTCATTTGCTGAAAGGCCTTCCGATGTGCTGCATATTCCGGATGTTTGCGACTATCAATGATCCACATAAAATCCTTCGACGTTACTTCGCTAAAACCAAAGTTGTCAGTGATCTGATCACTCAGATAATGCATGGCCCTGTTTACACAACTTCGATATAGATCTTTCGTGATGCTCAAGGAATTTACAATGAAATAGCCTTCGGCCAATGGCCGCAAAGTAAATTCGGGACTTCTATACACTTGTTTATATCCACGGTCAGCCAATGGCTGATCCATAATATGAGTGCCTTTATAATCAGTAATAACAGCATTGGCTTCAAAAGTGTACACCACTTCCTGGTAATAATATGTTTTGGTACCGGTAATTACTCCATTGCCATTCTTGTTAGTTACAGTTCTTTCTTTTACAGAAGCAGAACCTGGCAAAAGATCTCCCAGTTTTACTTTGATAGTAATGTGGCCATCCTCTGCTAATTTTCGCCAGCCTTCCAGCAGCACTGATTTGTCCGGTGACATATCCTGCAAAAAGGATTGCATAAGTTGGGTGCCTTCCATTTCTACATTATAAGTACGATAAGTGCTATCAAGCCTTAGCTTGGGAAGTGAACGATATTGTACAGAAAATGAGTACCGGTCGAGGTCAACAGATTTTTGTGCAGTAAGTACAAACGGAGATAATAAAAGGGCAAAGAGGTATAATTTTTTCACAGATGTGGATTTGGGTATTTGTATTAACGTTTAAATGAAGAGAATATTTTTCTGTGCTGCATATTATTCACATAGATTGATTATGAATGAATTGCCGGTGGGGATCTATTTGTTAAAGTAGATAAATACTATAGGATACTTAGAAAAAATACTACTAAATGAGTATTGCGGAGGGCATATACTGTACCTACCTTCGATCTATTAAACCTAACTGCTATGTCTTTCAGATCTTCCAGCTCCAGCTTTTTGCTGCCATGCCTCCTGATTTCTTTTTTAATTACTGGTTGTAATAAATGTAATCCGAAGGGTGGTAATCTCGCCATCATTATGACATGGGATGTACCCGCCGGAGAAACATATACTTTCCAGGATCCGGCTGGCGGAGCAGCTTCCGTTGATTTTATTGCAAGAGTATTTTACCCTTCAAAAGATTCAACAGGTAATGAAGTAACAGATGGTCCGCATCCAATAGCCATATTTGGTCATGGTCGTTATGGTCCTACTGTCGGCAGTGGCTTTCCAAATAATTATTTACATGCAAGCTATTTGATGAAGCAACTTTCCTCCTGGGGATATATTTGTGTTACTATCAATTTTGATGTAACACATTCTTTTAGTAACGGTATTAGTCAGCGGGGAGAATTATTTTTGAAAGCCATTGATTTTATGCTGGCGCAAAATGGGAATGCATCTTCTAAGTTTTTTAATAAGATTGATCCAACACAGATTGGAATCATCGGTCACTCAAGAGGAGGAGGTGGTGCTACTTCTGCCGTCAATAGAAACCAGGCACAAGGTTCACCAAGAAATATTAAAGCATTGGCCACTATATCACCTACTTCATTTGATGTATCTCCTGTTTCGGGAAATATGCCACAGCTGATGATCTTTGGTACATGGGATGGAGACCTGAGCAATGCACAAGGCTATAAACTTTTTGATGCAGCACCAAGAGATAAGAACAAAGTTTATGTAGAATTATATGGTGCTAATCATTTCTTTTTTTCTGATGATCTTGTTTATTCCAACGAAAAGCAGGGGATTTTACGGGAAAACCATCAGAATATTGCCAAAGGATTTATCAATGCATTTTTTGATAAAGAAGTAAGAGGCTTTGAACGATTTACCTGGCCTGAATACCTTACTTACGATCGCAAGGTGGATACGGTGGAATATTATGTACAGTACATGAACAGCAACAAGCAAACTATTGATGATGGTGGTACATTGGGTACGGCTACTACCAATAATTTGGGAGGAACTAATACTGCAACATCAATGACATTATTTGATGATAGTAATTTAGGCACCGGGACTGGTCAGTTTGGTAATACCAATGGTCTTCGTATGTCGTGGGATGCTGCTACGGATAAAGTTGAGTTTGCCATGCCAGCTACTAATGCAACTGCTTTTGATTTTATCAGCTTTAGGGCTTCGCAGCGGCATGGAGTAACGGGCAATACGGTTAATACTTTTAAAACAATTAAAGTGCAACTGACCGATGGTGGAGGTAATTCTTTTAAACTGCCCATCAGCAATACTGTATATAAGGGCTTGCAATATCCCGACCAGGAAGAATATCCCGGTGGGCCGGGAAGTTATAAAAACATCCCCTCTACCTTCCGGCTGAAGCTCAGTAATTTTACAGGAGTAAATATGGCCAACATTGTAAAAGTTACTTTATTGTTTGATGCACCAAATGTAGCAGGCTTTGTAAACAACACTGGTGCCATCACTTTTGATGATATTGAATTCACTAAATAATTATAGCACATGAAAAAGATATCTTTTATACTTCTGCTTTTTGTTTTTGTAGTATTTCAAAATTTTGCCTGCCAGCAAAAGAAAACAACTGCGAAGGTTTCAAAAACATTAAATGACAGTACACCCATTTCTCCCAATACTATGGGGCCTGAAGCTGTAGATAAAGCTCCGGTGACAACTGAACGAAAGGATACAGTACCAAGAGGAAAAATGATGATCAGAGAAATGCAGGCACAGGTGCTGGGCGAGGGTACACAAATTGGAAAACCAGGGGATATGCTGCTGACATTTATAGGCCGGGGATTTTTATTTACTGAAAGTAATCCGGTACTTATGGTTGGCGGATTAAAATTTGAAAACACTTACTCCAATGAAGATGCCACTGAATTTTATGTGGTAATACCTGCAGAGAGTAAAGAAAGATTGACTGCTGTTGCAGCCAGGGGATTGCAGATAATAAATCCGGATGATGAATCAATTACATTTAAAGCTGAAGGAGCTGCCATCATGAAAAGAGCAGATGCTAGTAAAAAAATAATATTGGTTTACACCAAATTTGCCGTGGGCAGAAAAGAGGCGGATAAATAAATTGTTTTTTTCATAAATGATATTCCATCAGGCCTATCCTAACATCGTAAAGGCATAGTAAAGCAATGCCTGCAATACATAAGTAATTAAGAAGATTACAAATACTAACCCGAAAACAATAGCAAAGCTGGTGGTTAAACCGGAGGTTCCTTTTCTTTCATAAAACCAATCGTAAAAGGAGTATGTGTAGTAAATAAAAATTGAAAGTATATATGCCCACTGTGCATATACAAAAGCAGGCGATCCATCAAGCATATAATACACCGGGAATAATGCGATATTAAACAACGAAACTTCTCCAATTAGAAAAGCATTGGCTACGAGGTGCTCTCCAAAAGTATATTTCCGACTTTTAAAAAGTAGCCAGGTAGTGAAGGCTATCATCGGAAATTGCAATAGAAGGAACATTGAATTTCAGGTAGTGCCAAATTCTTCAAAACTGGTTTGATACCTACCATCTGTGAATTTAAAGTGCGAATAGATGAATGTAGTAAAACCACCTATGAAGAGAACAAACTTCAACGGCTTGTAGTGTTTTTTTCTATCGCCAGCGAAATATTCTTTTATTTCCTGTCCGGGCCGTTTAAGAAAAGTTAGTATGGTATAAAAAAGTCCATGCTCCAAATCAAAAAACACATCGGGAATGTCCTTTAGCATTTTTAGAAGAGTAATTCTCTTAGGTTGAAGATCTTCTCCACAATACTTACAAATCTTCCCACCGCTTTCATTTTTGCAGGCAGGGCAAGTTTTGTTTATTTGTAAATTTTCTGTTAACGGTTCTAGTTCAAGTTTCGCTGATGATGAATTCATTCGTATAGTGATTGTAGGGTGAAGGCGTAATAAGTGACTAAAATAACAAATTGAGGATTGTGATATGTGGGTTCCTCGACTTATTCAGAAAAGTATAGAAAATTATTAGTTTTAATGGTTATAAGCAGGAATATATAAAATGAAAAGAAACAAATAATATTTATATATATAAAAATATATGTAAAAGCATCTTTACTGAGTTAGAAAAATCTTGGCATATTTTTTTCAAGTTATAGCTGACTAAAAACATTTTTATGAGTAAAACATCAAATATGCCTTCAGTTAAACAAACTAAAAATCAACCTGGGGAAAAAACTCCTCAAAAAAAGGGAAAAAGGGCCGAAGAGATAATGAAGGATCACATTCAGGATGAAGATCATATAATTAGTGATGAAGATTTTAAAAACCTGAATACAGAAGCGGAAGCATCTGTGGATCATGAAACACTTGATATACCTGAGGATTCTAATAGACCTAAAGATGAAGAAAAAGATCATAACACTAAAACTCCATGGGATGTGATCAGTTAGAAAATTATACTTTAATATTTAATGAAAAGCAGCAGTATTAATTGCTGCTTTTTTATTTTATTTTATACAAATCATGCGGTAAATTATCAATTGACCCATGGCGGACGAAACTTTAAGTTAGATTTACTTAAATTGAATTTGTTAAGAAATTTAAGGAAATGAGGTTTAGAGGTCACCGGTATAAAATTTGCGCAGAGAAGAAGTAAATCTGATAAGTGCCCGTGAAAAATTATTTTAATAGAAAAAATGGAATGTATGTTCTAGGCATTCTTTCTTTAGCCTTTCTATTGACTTCTTTCAACTCTCCAAAAGAAGATCTTACTGAAGACATTTTGAAATATACCAATCAATATAGAAAGTCAAAAGGGATGCCTGCCCTTACAATGGAAAAAGACCTTAACGAAATTGCCTCCAAGCATAGTAAAGATATGGCAAAAGGACGCTGTGCTTTTGGTCATACAGGTTTCGACGAACGGCAATCGAAGGCGCAAAAAATCATACGTCCTTTTTCAGGCATGGCAGAAAATGTAGCCTATGGTGCTAATGATGGGAGAGAAGTTGTTACACTTTGGAAAAACTCCAGCGGTCATCGTAAGAATATGCTGGGTAATTATAAGTACATCGGTATCGGACATGCAAAAGATAACCGGGGCGTTATTTTTTACACCCAGGTATTTGTCAAATAAGTATCTTTCATCCTTCATATTTTTTCTCCCGCAAAATTAATTCTTCATTGTAGGGGCTGTATTTTACTTTCATTTTAGTTAAATATTTGTTGGCGGATGTCAAAATAGCATCGTAGAAAAATCAGGAACTAAAATTGATACTACAATGGCATGAAAATTTTAAATCTTCCATCGCAGTTTCGTTCTGGTGCATTGCGCCAGCCTTCTTTATTGCTTTGTGTAGTGCTGGATTTTGTTGGCTATGCCAGTTACAGTATTCCGGTACTGGGTGAGTTTGCTGACATTATCTGGGCACCTATCTCAGGTTTATTGTTTTTTGCCTTATTTGGTGGATGGCGGGGAGCCATGGGTGGAGTATTCAGCTTTGTTGAAGAGTTTCTACCAGGAACGGATTTCATTCCTTCCTTCACCATTATGTGGCTGATGAGACAAGGCCAAAATAAAAGAAGGACTGTAGAAATTACCCGTCGTTAATAAAACATTAGTTAACGCAAATAAAAATGCCGGTAAGAGAATTTACCGGCATTGTTTTTTTGGGAAAGTAAGATTACCTTGAAACGATACTTCTTAATTTATCTACACTTTCCATTTTTTCATATTTGATGGGAATTTCTTTCGAGAAACCTGCTTTGGTCAATCTTGCCATACCATCAATACGCAGATTAACTTCTTTCTTCTTATAAATTTCTTTTTGATTTTTTATCAAACCAATATTATCCAACTTCAAAATAGCCGGAATAGTAAATTCCTGTCTTTTTCTAACGGTTACTTTTTCTTCCAGATCAAAACGACCCAGGTAGTGCCCATCGAGATACACATCTCCCCGTGCAGATGAAAGAGTAACATCAAAATTGTTAGGATTATAGTATACCAGGTCTGCACCAGCTTTTGATTGTAACACACCTACATCAATCATACGTACATTTTGTACATCTCTGAATACAGGCTCCTGTACATTTTTATAAGTATTGCAGGATGCAAAAACCAACGCTGCAATAGGTAGGGTAAAAATTAAACGCTTCATAATCTGTATTTTAAATGAATAAATAAATATCCACCTATCTTATCAAACTATCAGGCCAAACTCTGTTAAAATTCTTTAAAGGTGAAATGCTTTTTATGATAGACTGTTAAGGAAAACTATACAGCTTAATAACTTGTTGAAAAAAAAGGCTAAACGTATCCAACGTTTAGCCTTTGTATATTTTGCTGATAAAATATTATTGTATCAATACTTTTCCGTTGGCAATTCGTTTACCACTCTTATCAGTTAACACAACCTGGTAAATTCCTCTGCCGTGTTGTTTAATATTTACATGCATCCGCTGGTAAGGAGAACTAATACTGTATGGTCTGCTGTATATCATCGCACCTTTACCATCAAAAAGTGTTAATGTATAATTGCTGGATCCGGCACTGTAATACACTACATCAAATTCTCCATCATTCGGATTAGGAAGTATAAAGATTTTGCTGGTAGCAGAATCACTAATGGCTAATGCAGCAGATGTATTACTGCAGGCAAGCCCCGTGGTATTTGTAATAGTTACAGTATAAGATCCAAGATCATCCAGGTCAATACCAGCTAATGTAGAAGCTGAAGCACCTGTTACAACATTGCCGTTCTTTCTCCATACATATGTATAAGAACCCGGAGGTGTTACATTAGCTGTAAGGGTTGTTATTAATCCCGGATACAACCTTGTGTATGGTGCTGCGGAAATTGTAACAAGAGGACTAGGACTTACTGCTACAGTTGTCATAGCAGAAGATGCAGAACATCCGCTTGTATTGCTAACTGTTACAGAATAATTTCCGCTGTTAGTTACAGTGATTGATTGTGTTGTTGCACCATTACTCCAAGACCATGAGCTACCTGCTGATGCTGTTAGAACAACATTATTACCCTGGCAAAATGTAGTAGCACCACTGGCAGATACATTGGCAGCAGGATTTGAATTTGCTGTAACTGTAATGGCATTGGATGTGCTGGTACATGCACCATTTGTAACTGTTACTGTATATGAACCTGATGTGATAGCAGTGTATGATTGTGAAGTAGCTCCGCCAATAGGAGTACCATTATTATTCCATACATACGAACTGCCAGCGTTGGCTGTAAGCACTACACTATTTCCCTGGCAGAAAGTTGTAGCACCCCCTGCTGTGGCAGATGCTGCAGCTACAGAATTGATGGTAAGTACCACCGGAGTTCTGTTAGTGCTTTCGCAACCCGTAGCTGTTTCATTACTTGCTGCATAGTAAGTAGCAGTACCAACAGCATTCAATGTTGGACTGGAAACTACTGAACCACCTGAAGCAGCATTATACCAAACAACTGTATAACCACTTGCTGGTGGCGTAGCAGTAGCTGTAAGAGTTGGAACCGTTCCACCGGGGCAAACTGTTTGCGATTGATTACCACCAGAGGTTGGAGCTGCTGCTGCATTACCAGAAGTTATGGGTAAAGTATTAGGAGCTGTTTGGCAACTTCCATTGCTTGCATATACAGATATATTACCACTATTTCCACCGGTATAATTTACGGTGATGTTAGTAGTGCCTTGTCCGGATGCAATCGTTGCTCCAGCAGGCACTGTCCATGTATATGATGTGGCACCAGCAACCGGTGCTATTGAATAAGGCACACCAGTTTGCGCACCACATACCGCAGTCTGTCCAGAAATAGTTCCTACTGCACCAAGACCACCACCGCCATTAGAAACAGTAACGTTGATTGCATTTGCTCTTTCACTTACTGAGCCGGTGGTATTATTTTTTGCCCTGATGGTAAACCACATACTTGTATTTGGTGTAAGACTTGTAGCTGTGTAAGTAGTACCCGTAACATTTGGAGCAAGTATTATAAAATCACCAGTAGCTGGATCTAATCTGTAGATATCATAGTGTGTGGCATTGGTAACACCTGTCCAGTTAAATATTACTTCACCTGCATTACAACTAACACCACTACCGCTGAAACCTGTAGTAGTACCAAGTATTTTAAAAGTAACATCACTATTATCTGTAATAGCTCCGCTTGTTACTCTTATTAATGCTGTTGAAGTATTGGCACCAGCAGGTACAGACCATGAAAGTCTTGTTACCGTAGCAGCTACAGTTCCAATAGTAACCCATGTGCTTCCATTGTCTAAAGAATATTCAACAGTTTGTGTACCTGCTACTCCTGCATTATCCCAGGTAACTACCTGTGTAGTGCCCGGGCTGAACGACTCTCCACCATTTGGATATATAACTTCAATATATGGTTGTTGTATATCCCAGGTAAGAGAATAAGTCTGATTGGGGCCAGTTGGTACTGCTTCGCCATTTACTCTTAAAGTATAAGTGCCGGAAGCAGGATTATTAACAGTAACCTGCTCTATGTTGCTGATGTTATCATCCGCTTGTGTAGCATTAGTAGCAGGGCTAGTTGGATTTAATATCCATGGCAAATAAGTATTTGCACCTTCTATTACCCGCAGATCTAGATTATTCACCAATGCAGCACTTGCATTAGCAGCAGCAGCAGGATCATTCCAGGTTAGCATTACCCTTAATCTTGCAGCACCGGCAGGTACTGTTATAGTGATGTCATTATTGGCACCAGTTGCAATAGTATTTACAGCATAACGATTTTCTTCTAAAATTCTTACTGCTGCCAATGCATTGATGCGGCCAAAACCAAAACGATAATCAGGTCCGGGGTTGCCAAGATCCTGTGCAGTATTGCAGGCTATGTTCTTTATTAATGAAGATGGAGGAAGTACATTTCCATTCAGTTGTTTGTAACGCTGTGCAAGTAAAGCCACAGTGCCGGTAATACCCGGAGTGGACATAGACGTTCCGGAAATAGTACCATATGTATTAAGTGGAGTGTAAGTAGAAAAAACTCCATCGCCCATAGCACTTATCTCTGGTTTAATTCTTCCATCATGCACTGGTCCAAAGCTGCTATAACTTGTCATTGCTTCAAATGATGTAATAGAAGCAACTACTAAATTATTTTTTGCCGCTTTACCAGTACCAGTTATTGTTCCCCATCCACTTGCACAGGCACTTTGATTGTTACCTGCAGAATGGCAGTGTAAATGATAGGGGAAATTGTTAAGATTAATGTCCGTGTTTCTTGCTCTTAATGAATAGCTAACAGATGCACCGCTTAATCCGCACTGTACACCCAAACCATCATGGTAAGAGTGATTACTGGAAATTAATGTATTGGCAGGAATAGCAGTAGACATAGTCACTTGCACATCACCAGAAAAACCATAATAAGAATAGATAGTAGCATTCGGTGCCATTCCTCTTGCAAGTGGATTAATCAATCCTCTTGAACCAATAGTACCCGATACATGGGTACCATGACTTCCAGCCGCACCTGCATCTACATTTATCAATCTGCCTGCAGGAGAAAAATCAAGATGCTGACTTGCTCTTTCATCCCATACACCAATATTCATTCCATCACCTTTCAGGTTTCTTACACCATCATTCAACACACTTACTCTATGTAAAGAACGACCAGGAAGATTTTCAGGCTGATTGGGAGGAGCTATGTATTCCGTCCATTGTACGAATGGCATTGCCGCCAACTGCGGAAGATTATTTTTAGGAATGCGAATTGTAAACATTCTGAAAACAGGTACATCTGCAATAATAGTTGCTCCCAATGCATTGATTGCACTGGCAATATTATCGGCACCCAAATTTTCGTAGAGCATTATATCCACATCTGCATAGCCAGAAGCATTTATTGCATGCTGCGGAACTGATTTGGTTAAAACATCTGGGGTGGTTTTTTGTGCTGCATTCAGCATCACCACACTTCTTATTGAAAAATTTTGAAGTATTGCAATATCAAATGAGTTAGATACAGATGCGTTGTAAGCATTGTTTGGAATATAATCCAGTAGTTCGATGCCAGCCCCTTTCAACTGAGCTTTCATAGCTTCTGTTGGCAGGCTACTGAATTGAATAGTAACGTAATGCTTACTATTAAATAAACTTTTTTGAAAAACGTCTGAGCCTTTGTTCAGGCTGCTTATGTTAACAGGCGGGATAAATTTTCCTGAATTAAGCATCAGGTTAAAATCTTTTTCCTGGGCAAATAAATAACCCGGAAATAATAAGAACACTAATAACCTGGTAAGTCGGGTAAAAATTTTTTTCATGAAAAATGTGGTTTATTGATTAAAATGCCAATGAGATTGCGGGTAGGAAATTAAGAATTATTTTTTACTCTCAGATGTTTTATAAGCAGAAAAAGCCATCAGTCCTGTCTTCATATATAAAATTCTGAATCACTTACCTTTAGCTGCTAAATGCAACTTATGAATTTTGAATGGCAAGGCGTTTTCCCGGCATTGACAACCAAGTTTACCGACACCGATGAACTGGACCTGCCATTGTTCCAAAAAAATCTGGAAGCACAGTTAGAAGCTGGTGTGCACGGCATTGTGCTTGGTGGCACATTGGGCGAAGCCAGTGTGTTGACTACCGATGAAAAAGAAGTATTGGTAAAATTTGCAATTGAAAAAGGCGCAGGCAACATTCCTGTTATAATTAATATTGCTGAAGGAAGTACCAAAGAAGCAATAAAGCAGGCTGCTCTTGCACAAGCCTGGGGTGCACAGGGATTGATGTTGCTCCCGCCAATGCGATATAAAAGTGATCACCGGGAAACGGTTACCTATTTTAAAACAATAGCTGATGCTACAGCTTTGCCGGTAATGATTTATAATAACCCGGTTGATTATAAGATTGAAGTAACACTGGATATGTTTGATGAACTACAAGTCTGTAAAAACATAAGAGCGGTAAAAGAAAGTACCAGAGATGTAACCAACGTAACCCGGATGAGGAATAGGTTTGGCGAACGGTATAAAATTTTATGTGGAGTAGATACACTGGCCCTTGAAGAACTTTGTCTTGGTGCAGATGGATGGGTAGCAGGATTAGTTTGTGCTTTTCCAAAAGAGACGGTAGCTATTTTTAATTTGGTAAAAGAAGGAAGAATAGAAGAAGCTATAAAAATCTATCGATGGTTTATGCCATTACTGGAGTTGGACATTCATCCAAAATTGGTACAGTATATAAAATTAGCAGAAGTACAAGCCGGTATTGGTAGTGAAAATGTAAGAGCACCCCGCTTGATACTGGAAGGAGAGGAGAGAGAAAGGGTGTTGAAGATTATAAATGATGGTATAGCAAGCAGACCCGAGTTGAAAAATTAATAAATAACAATTAAGAATTAATAATTATGAAATACAAAGATGCAAGTGCGGAAGAAATAGAAAATGTAATGCAACAGGCATGGAAAGCATTTTATGTTTATAGAAAATGTTCATTAAAGCAAAGGGCCAATTTTATGCGGGCAATTGCCACTGCGTTGGAAGAGACCGGCGATGAATTAATTAAAGTGGCCGGTGAAGAAACAAATCTCCCGGAAGCAAGACTAAGAAGCGAAAGAACGAGAACAATGTTTCAATTAACTTCCTACGCAGATGCCTGCGAAAAAGGTGATTGGTTAGATGCATCAATTGATACGGCTGTTACAGATAAAAATCCACCAAAGCCAGATATAAGAAAGATGCTGGTGCCATTGGGGCCGGTGGTAATCTTTGGCGCAGCTAATTTTCCATTTGCATATTCTACTGCCGGTGGTGATACTGCTACCGCTTTAGCTGCAGGTTGCCCGGTAATTGTAAAAGCACATCCTGCCCATGCTCAAACAAGTGAGCTGGTAGCCGCTGCTATTTTAAAAGCTGCTGAAAAATGTGCAATGCCTGCTGGTATTTTTTCTCATGTACATGGTGCATCGTTTGAAGTGGGTAAGGCATTGATAGAACATCATTATACAAAAGGGGTTGGTTTCACAGGATCATTATCCGGAGGCAAACAATTATTTGATTGGGCCAATCAACGCAAAATGCCCATTCCTGTTTTTGCAGAAATGAGTAGTGTGAATCCAGTTTTTTTATTGCCGGAGAAAATGAAAACAGAAGCAGTGGCGGTTGCAAAAATGTATGCTGCTTCTATTACGTTGGGTGTTGGCCAGTTTTGTACCAATCCGGGTTTGATAATCGGATTGGAAGGAAAAGAGTTGAATACATTTATGGAAACGCTGGGCAATGAAATAAAAAAGGTTACTCCTGGTACTATGCTACATGTAGGAATTTTTAAAAATTATAGAAAGAAAAAAGACGAAGCATTAAAACAGCAGGGAGTTGAGTTGATGGCAGTAAGTGATGAAAAGCCACAACTAAACCAGGGTAGCCCAACAATAGCTTCCACAACAGGAAAAACATTTTTAGAAAATCCATTATTGCACCAGGAAGTGTTTGGCCCTTACTCATTGGTGATCCGCTGCAAGGATATGAAAGAGATGCTGGAGGTAGCTAATAAACTGGAAGGACAATTAACCGCAACCTTGATGGCTACTGAAACTGATATGAGTATTCATGAAAAAATAGTAGATGCAGTAGTTAATATTTGCGGCCGCTTTATACTTAACAGTGTGCCAACTGGTGTAGAAGTATGTAAGAGTATGCAGCATGGTGGTCCATACCCTGCCAGTACCGATTCCAGATTTGGTGCAGTAGGTGCAGATGCTATCAAACGATTTGCAAGACCAGTTGCTTTTCAAAACTGGAGTAATAATTTGTTGCCGGAAGAATTGAAGAATGAGAACACATTAAAAATATGGCGAACAGTGAACGGGGAATTAACGAAAGATGTTGTGTAGCAATTGCATTGTACTAGGACTTGTTGCCTTTGTTTGTGATGTCGTCTTCCTTTTTTTGAATAGTATCATTTTGCCTGTCTAGTATATGCTCGATTGATTTTGTAGTTTGTAATTCTCCGTTCAATGCAGATTCGTCTGCAATCTTAGTATAATGTTTTGCCAGTTCTTGTAATTCGGCTTCTGATTTCTTTTCAATATTCACCATCCGGTTGCTGGCATTATCATGTGCAGATACCAGTTCATTTATTTTAAGATTTAATGCGATATTATATTTGTTAAATGTTTTTTGGATAATAAAGAAACCAAGAAAAGTAAAACAAAGAATGATATCGTAAATGCTGGCATGAAAGGTTTGTTTGGAGAATGGTATGGTGGCTATATAAGCGATGGAGATGATCAGTGCTATGAGAAAGCTGATGGAGCTGCCAAATAAACGGAGTGCTGATTCAGAAAATTTCTCAAAAATGCTTTCTGATCGATGATAAAATCTTTTCATAGTTATACTGTTACAAATTCCCTGCCTGAATCAGGTTATTAAAGAAAACGGATATCTGCTCTTTAACGTCTTGCCGGGCTTGACCCGGCATCTTTCACTCAATCAGCATTCTCATATTCTATTATACTATGAAAATAATTATCCCCTGCTTGTATGTTTTAGCCGGTGAATAACAATGTGTTCATTTGTTACTGTATAAATCAGCATGTAGTGGCGGGTCACTAATGTTTTTCTGAACCTTGAATATTTGCGGCTTTTAAAACCAATAAGCGGTTGTTTTTTTAATAGGGATGTTTTTTGATACAGTACCCTTTCGAAACGGCTCAATACTTTTTCGGGCCAACTTGATTTTAAATAGGAGATAATTTCCCAAAAATCGTTTTGTGCCACAGCGGTCCATACTATTTCTTTTTCCATTCTTCGAACCCTTGCATTAATTCATCATGGCTTACAAAATTTCCTTTGTTATATTGTGCTTCTGATTCCATGACAAGACTCTTGTCAGTTTCTTTCAATTCGTCCCACCAATCATTACCTGATTGAAGCAGTTCCCGGGCATCTTCCAGCAACAATTCATTATCACATTTGTCAACAAGCTGGTGAAGCTCCTGTTTTATTGAATCATCCATAACAGATATTTTAATGTATTAAAATTACAATTTATTTATATAATACCTAGCCATGGCATAAAGACTTTTAAACTATAGAGTTGTTCGGCCGGGCCTGACCCGGCATCTTTCACTCTCTCAACATTTTTCCAATCCTATATTTGCTTTTTTTGTTAACAAGTGGCAAGGGTAAATTTGTTTGTGCTACGGAGTCGCATAATAATTTGCGCCGAGTCCACTCCACACACTAGGTTGGGCGATGAGACTCGGCTGAGAAACAATTTTTTTATATTTCGTCAATATTCCGCCATCCGAATTTATCATATATGTATAACTCATTTTTTTTTATTGTTTTACCTTTTTGATTAATATAAAAAATTTCAAGCTTAACTTCAAAAGGGTTTTGTAATTTTTGAGCAAGACCCAAATCGAAATGAAAAAATGAAATTTTTGTTTCTCCTGGATCAATGCTAACTTGGTTTGTAGCCAAATCAATCGGGTTATTAAAAGTTGAAGAATTTGGGTTTTTAAGAAAAATATTCAAACTGGTTAATTTACAATCTTTTAATCCGGTATTTTGTAATTCAATCATCACCCTGTATCTTTTGTATGCAAAAATGTGGATAGGTGTAGAAGTTTTTATTTTATTTGCTTTCTCTTGTAATTCTGAGATCGAAATTATTGATGGGTCATTAATAGTGTCTCCTGTCGAAGTATTAACGCCAATTAGATAATTTTGAACAGATAATTTGTCCATGTTTAATATATAGTCCGCTGAGTTTGCAGCAACTTCGACTGGATAACCCCAGTTTATTGTATCAAGTTGAATCTTTGTAATTTCTCTATATACAAAAAAACGAAGTTGCTTTAGTGTTATTCTTCCTTGTTCGGATTCTTCTAACCTAATATCTTGTTTCGAGTCTTTATTGCAGGAATACCAAAATGAGAGTACTGCTATTAATAACGCTAACAAGCCTATGGAGTCTTGTATTTTTAGTTTTATTATCCAGTTTAAAAATTTATTTTTTTTATTACTTTTTTTATTCTTGGTAATCATATGCACCTCTATTTGTAAGAAAAAATATTATTTATTAGATTTATCATGCTGTTAGCGACTCGTTATCAAAATGCTAAAGCAGACCTATCTTCTTTCCTATGCTTCATCACAAACCAACCTGTAACTATATTAGAAACAATAAAATAAGTTCCTAATGTATAACTAGCAGAAGAAAAAAAACTATTGGCACCAAACCAATCATTTTGTTGCAATAAAAAATAAAGTCCAACTCCGCAGCGTAATATCTCCCAAACAATAGCATATTTATTTCTATCCATCAGTTCCGTGAGTGAATAAACCGATAAAAAAATAAAACTGCCATACCAGAAAATATAATTTTTATCCAAAGCATTTATAGGGGCTATGTTTCCAAAAAGATAACTGACGAATAAAAGTATGGCAATTGTTTGCACCCATGTCCATGCATTAAATGCAGCAGAAGTTTTGGTGTCATACTTCTCAAATTGAAACACATCATCAATTTTATAAACCGGGTATTTTGCGGCCACATCTGCCGGACGATATCCGGTTGGTTTAAACCACAATAAGAATTTGTCTTTCCAGTTATTGGTTCGCCAGGCATCTTTTACTAATAACCATGCATGCTGAAAATTTATTTTAATCGGATTCCAGGTTCTTACCGGCCGGGTAATGCCATACACCGGTTGCACATCGGGCAGTTCTTCCTGATAAGTACCAAACCACTTATCCCAGAAGATAAATATCTGCCCATAATTTTTATCAATGTATTGAGGATTAATAGCATGATGCACCCGGTGATGCGATGGAGTAACGATAATTTTTTCTAACCAACCCATGCGGTTGATATGCTGTGTATGATACCAGAACTGGGCAAACAAATGTAGCGGTGCAATAACTGATATTACTTCCTGCGGTACACCTAAAATTGCAGCGGGTAATAAAAAAATGGCGAATGTTTTTACAATGGATGATATGCTTTGTCGCAAGGCGCAGGCCAGGTTAAATTCCTCGCTACTGTGATGAACGATATGTCCATTCCAGAAAAAATTAGTGACATGCTGCAAACGATGCACCCAATAACCGGCAAAATCCAGAGCTATGAAGGCAATGACATAGGTGAGAATTTTATTAGGAACTTCTGTAATGGCCAAGGCCTTTAGAAAAAAAGGATAGGAGAGAACGATAAAGTATAGCCCGATTACATCTTTGGTAACATTGGTAACGCCGCTGGTAAGGCTGCTGATCATGTCCATATTGCGGACAGTGTCTTTTCCTTTTCGCCATCCATACCATTTTTCAAAAAGTACGAGCAGCAGGAAGGCTGGCATGGCGATGAGTAGTATCTTTCCGTAAGTTTCCATTTGTGATTAATAATGGGCTAATTTACTAAAACATTTCCCACAAAGACACTAAGAAATAGTCGTGTAAACTCTTGGAGGGTTCTAAACCCTCCAAGAGTTGCTAAAATCAGAAAAATAAGCAAAATGCAACCTGGCTCCACATATCATCTTTTCAACCATGCTAATGGTTGGGAAAATCTTTTTTGTGAGGATAAGAACTATGACTTCTTTTTGGGCAGACTTTCAATACATGTGCTGCCTGTAGCTCATATATATGCCTATTGTCTTATGCCAAATCATTTTCATCTGCTGCTTAAAATTAAGGATGAAGATGTATTGACTAATCATTTTAAACTAAAAAATGAAAATATTCCGGAAGAAGAAATTGTTTCTTCAACTAATAAAAACGCAAAACAAGATCTTTTAAAAAGAAAAGTAAGTAAATCATTTTCTAATTTTTTTAATAGCTATACTCAGGCGTTTAATAAAATGTATGAAAGAAAGGGAAGTTTATTTATGCCAAATATGAAAAGAGAAGAAGTGGTAAATGAGGGCTCTTTTTGTAAAGTGATACATTATATACATACAAACCCTGTTCATCATAAGTTTGTAGAAAAGATAGATATGTGGTCACATAGTTCATATAAAATATTTTTGAGCAAAAGTTCCACAAAACTTGAAAGAGAATATACTTTGGATGTTTTTGGTGGATTGGATTGGTTTATCAAGTATCATCAACAACCGATAGATCCAAAGAATAAATGGTTAGATTTTTAAAATATTTATTAAAATTTTTGGTTATCCAAACTCTTGGAGGGATTTAGAACCCTCCAAGAGTTAACCGCCAGCCATAATAATGAAGCACACTTTTAATTGTATAGATGCACACACTTGTGGCAATCCTGTTCGTCTTGTAAAAGATGGCGGACCGGTATTGCAGGGAAAAAATATGAGTGAGAAGCGGCAACATTTTCTAAAAGAATATGATTGGATAAGAACCGGGCTGATGTTTGAACCAAGAGGTCATGATATGATGAGTGGTAGTATCTTATATCCGCCGCATGATCCACAAAATGATATAGCGGTTTTATTTATTGAAACAAGTGGCTGTCTGCCGATGTGTGGACATGGAACGATAGGAACGATAACAATTGGAATTCAGGAAGGGATTATAAAGCCGAAAATGCCGGGAGTAGTAAGACTTGAAACACCTGCCGGATTGGTAAATATTCAATATTCAATGTTCAATAATCAATGTACAAGTGTGAAGCTGACGAATGTTCCATCTTTTCTTCATTCTACCGAATTACTTTCATCTTGTTCTGAACTTGGAGAGTTGATCATCGATGTGGCTTATGGTGGAAACTTTTATGCTATTGTTGATGTACAGAAAAATTTTCAGGGCTTGCAATATTATCCCGCAGATAAATTAATAGCCTGGGCAAGAGAATTAAGAAAAAACATTAATGCCAAATATGAATTTGTACATCCCGAAGATGAAACGATAAGGGGATGCAGTCATATTCTATGGACAGGTGCTGTGTTAGATAAAACATCCACGGCAAGAAATGCAGTATTTTATGGGGAAAAAGCGATTGACCGTTCTCCCTGCGGCACAGGTACCAGTGCAAGAATGGCGCAGTGGTATGCAAAAGGAAAATTGAAAAAAGGGGATGAGTTTATTCATGAAAGTATTATCGGGAGTAAATTTACCGGTAGGATAGAAGAAGAATTATCAGTAAATGGAAAACAAGCTATACGTCCATCGGTGGAAGGATGGGCAAAAATATTCGGACATAACACTATCTGGATTGATAAGGATGATGATCCGTATGCTTATGGATTCCAGGTGATATAAAAACCTCAACCCCTTCCTTCGGTAAACTCTGGAGGGGCTTGTAACAATCTTTATGAAAGAAAATTTATCAGCTATAAATAAAAGTAACAAAGGCAACGCAACAATTATCGGAGGCGGCATCATCGGATTAAGTTCTGCATTTTATTTACAACAATCAGGTTGGGAAGTAACTGTTATTGATAAAGGAGATTTTAGTGATAACTGTTCTTATGGAAATTGCGGTTATATCTGTCCCAGTCATTTTATTCCTTTGGCTACACCGGGTATTGTAAAGCAGGGATTAAAATGGATGTGGAATTCTAAGAGTCCGTTTTATGTGCAGCCACGGTTCGATTGGAATTTAATTAATTGGGGATTGAAATTTATTCGCACCGCTACGAAAGATCATGTGCAGACGGCAGCTATTCCACTAAGAGATATTGCCATCATCAGTAAAAAGGAATATGAAGGATGGTTAGCCATTCCGGGTTTTGATTTTGCTTATCAGCAAAAAGGATTGTTAGAAATTTTTCAGACATATGCTGGTGGTGAACATGCAAGGCATACGGTAGAGAAAGCACATGAACTTGGTTTAACTGATACAAAACTAATAAGTCAGCAGGAATTACAGGCACTGGAACCACAAACCCGGATAAATGGAATAGGAGCTATACTTTTTAATTGTGATGCACATTGCTACCCAAATAAACTGATGAGCAATTTGCTTGCTTATTTGAAACAGCAAGGTGTAAAATTAATTGCGAATGAAGAAGCGATTGGATTTGAAAAGACCAATAGTAAAGTGAATAGGGTAAATACAGTAAATAGTATTTCTGGGAGTAAAAATTCATTTGATGCGGATGAAATTATAATCGCCACCGGATCTTGGGGAAGAGAAACTGCTAAACTGTTAGGTACAAGAATTCCATTGATGCCGGGAAGAGGTTATTCTGTTACATTAGAAAATTCTCCTTACCAAGTAAATTATCCGGCGGTGTTGCTGGAAGGCCGGGCCGCCATCACACCTATGGATGGAAATAAAATCCGCTTTGGCGGAACGATGGAAATTACCTCACATAAAACTCCGCCACGGATGAACAGGGTGCAGGGTGTGCTGGATGCAGTAAAACGTTTCTATCCTGATTTTGATGTGCCGCTTCCACCCAAAGAAAAGATCTGGTATGGATACAGACCATGTTCAGCAGATGGATTGCCATACATCGGCAGAATAAAAAAATATAGCAATGTAACGGTGGCTACCGGCCATTCGATGCTGGGGCTTAGCTTGGGAGCAGGCACCGGTAAAATAGTAAATGAAATAGTGAACAATCAGCCAGCCAGTATGGACTTAAAGCCCTTTGCGGTTGAAAGATTTTCTTAAAATTTATAGCTGAATCATTTCAATGAGTTGGATTATTATAATCCCCGCCTGATTACAGCGTTAAATTTTTTGGCTGTCAGGGAGGTATGGTTCAGAGTTCTTAATTTTATATCTTATTATGGACTGTACATCTAACCGACTGCCTTATCGCCAAACAGGAGCTTTCACTAAAATTGCTATGGATTACATAGATCAGTTCATTGCATTGAAACCATTCTTCACTTATTCACCCTCAACCCAAGGAATACAGAAAGCGATTGAAGCAAGGAAAAAAGTTTCTACCAAAAGGGATGTGTTGGTGCAGCAATTGAAAAAACAATACGAAGGAATAGCAACGAGTGAACTGGTAGCAAAAAATATTGATTCACTTTTATCGGCTGAAACTTTTACTATAACTACGGCACACCAGAATAATATTTTTACCGGTCCGTTGTATTTTATTTACAAAATCATTCATGCCATTAAACTGGCTGACCAATTAAAAATATCCATGCCGGAACAAAATTTTGTTCCTGTTTTTTATATCGGGTCTGAAGATGCAGACCTTGATGAATTAAATCATATCTGGCTGGGTGGAAAAAAATTAGCTTGGGAAACGAAACAAACAGGAGCCGTAGGCAGGATGAAAATAGATAAGCAATTGGTAAAGCTGATTGATGCGATGGAAGGCCAGTTGTCGGTACTGCCGAATGGGAATGAGATAATATCACTGCTAAAAGAATTTTATAAAGAAGGCATTTCAGTGCAGGATGCTACATTCCATTTTGTAAATAAATTATTTGCCGAATATGGGCTGGTAGTTTTGTTGCCAGATAATGGGGAATTAAAAAAACAAATGGTGGCTTTGTTTGAAGATGATCTGCTAAATCAAACCGCTTCAGCTATTGTAGAAAAATCGGCAGAAAAACTTGAAGCGGCTGGCTATAAAGTACAAGCTAATCCCAGAGAGATCAATCTTTTTTATTTGATTGATGATAAGAGAGAGAGAATATTTAAAGAAGGTGAAAGGTTTACGGCGCAAGGGACAAGTTTTGATTTATCGGAAGAAGAAATAAAAAAGGAGTTGGCAAATCATCCTGAACGGTTTAGTCCCAATGTTATTCTTCGTGGCTTATACCAGGAAACTATTTTACCCAACATTGCTTTTATCGGTGGAGGAGGAGAAACAGCCTATTGGTTACAATTGAAAGATTTGTTTGATCATTATAAAATCCCGTTTCCGGTATTGGTGCTTCGCAATTCTTTTTTATTGGTAGAGAAGAAATGGCAGGCAGCCATCAGCAAGCTTGGATTTACTATTGATGATTTCTTTTTACCCGAACAGGAGTTGATGAATAAATTGGTAGCCAAGGAAAGTAAAAACGACACGAAGCTGAATGGTTCTTTAGAAAAGCTGGAGGAACTGTATGAAGAATTTAAGAAACAGGCTTCAGCAGTCGATAGTTCTTTGGAGCAGCATGTTGATTCATTAAAGACACAAACAATTTATCGCCTGCAGGAGTTAGAAAAGAAAATGCTACGGGCAGAAAAAAGAAAATTTATTGATCAGCATAGGCAGATACATACTATTAAAGAAAATCTTTTTCCCGGGAATGGGCTGCAGGAACGGAGAGAGAATCTTGCCTGGTATTATGCAAAATGGGGTAACTCTTTTATACAACAGCTTTACACAATTTCTCCCGGTCTTGAGCAGGAGTTTGTTATTCTTTCTGAAAAATAATTACTACTACCTTTTTCTCAAATAAAGATTGAAGCTGAACATATTCTTCTTCAACGATGAAAGTGCTGCCGCATAAGTAGTAGTTGCATTAGTATCCTTCAAATCTGAAAAGCCCGCCACATATTTTAATTCTGGTGAAAGTATAATTCCTGATTTCAGCAGATTGATATCAACTCCAAAGCCACCACTACCAGATAATAAAGATTTCTTTATGGGTAATCTTTCAGTCGAGGTGCTATTTTGACTTATTAAGTAATTAAATGAAGGCCCGAAGGAAATGTAAGGAACTATATTTTTTGTAGAAAGGCGGACTATAATCGGTAAAGACATATTTGCTGCGGTACCTTTTATAGTAATAGTTTCTGTAGTCACCTGGCCACCAGTAGGAGGTCTTTTTTGAAAATCAATATCAGTATTTTCAAATGAAGCTGTAACAGTGGGCCTGATGCTAATTATATTTCCCAAACTTACTTGGTAGATAATTCCTAATTCGAAAGATGGTGCCGAGTTAGTTGCCACATCAGTAAATCCAGAATTGGCATTTCCTGAGTAAGTTGGTTTAGATTGGTTGATAACGCCGCCCAATGTAAAACCAAAACTGCTTTTTCTTATTGGCTTCTTTGTTTCTTTTTTTGTGTCATCTGTTTTATTATCAACTTTGCTTAATGCCTGTTGCACCAATGCCAGTGTAGTTAATGCACAATTCCATTTAGGCGCAGTGGCAGCAGCTTTATCAGCATAATACTTTGCACTGTCAAGATTATTATTTTCTAAATGCAATAAGGCCAATTTATTTTCAATGTAGGCTCCGTTTCGATCAATGGCAAAAGCTGCATGTGCATTTTGAAAGGCAGCATCGCCATTTGCTTTTAATAAATACATTCTTCCCCGAAGTGAGTTGGCAAAATCAGGATCATCTTCATTCAATATAGAAATAGCTTTTTCTAATCTTAATCCAGCTTCATAGTTTTCCTGTTTTTGTTTGGCAGATGTTTCGGCACAAATAAGATATTGATCCACTTTGGTCTGCGCATCATTTATAAATTCAACGGCCAAAGTAGATTTTGCATCCAATGTATATGGATTTTCCGGGTATTTTTTATTGAGTTGTTGAAAATATTCTTCGGCAGATGCATTGCCTGTAATTTTTTTATTTTTTACTGCCTGGTTAAAACGGTTATATGTTTCTATCAAAGCGGTATCAGCTATATTGAAACGTTTGGGACGAATAAAATTTCCGGCAAAAGAATTGCCCGGCCCCCGTTGCATTGCTTTTTTTGCTTGCAGCCATTTGCTTAAGTAAGCTGTATCTACATTGCTGATAACTTTATCACTGTTTTCATTGCAGCAGAAATAGGGATCTTGTTTTCTTCTGAATCGCTGTTGAGCAACAGACGGTACATTTTTATCAACGTATGTTTTTATTTCAGCGAAGCTTATCTTATTGTCTGGTCTGGCGGCATTATCTGCTACACCACTTAATCCATCCACCAGGTAATAAGTAAATAGTCCATGTCCATTACCAATTGAAGCATCTTCCAATGACTCCTGCCCGGCACCGGTTGCCAGCATAATTATTTCACCAGCCTTTTTTTCTGATATAGCTGTATTTAAAAAATTTTGTCCTTCGGTGCCGCCGGGTAATTCACTACTCCGGCATGCATCCATGATGAATAATACTTCAACACCTTTATTTGTTTCAGCAGCTATCTTTTTTTTCAGGTTGTAAAGTTGGATAGTACCTGCTACGAGATAATTATTTTTATCACCGGCAGGATTGCAATCATAGCCAAGAAAAAAGAATTGATCTTCGTCTATCGCATCACCATGCCCGGCGAGATAAATAAATAACTTATCACCTTTTCTTAATTGTTTTGCCCGCAACCATTGGAATCCTTTGCCCCAGAAGTTTGCATTGGAAGCATTTTCATTGATGAGTAAAAAAATGTTTTGATCTTTTATGCCGCCACCACCAGGTGATCTTAAATAATCTCTGAACAGTTCCGCATCTTTATCAGCATAGGCAAGCGGACGTACATATTTATATTTTGAAACCCCCATAATGATAGCAAAAGTCTGTGCTCCTGCGATGGAACTATCTCTTGAAAGTAGTGGAGATTGTGCAAATAAATTAGTTTGAGAGGCTACCAACAAATGGAGACTAGCGATGAATAATAGTTTTTTCATAAACAGTTGTTATGTATGCGGTGTGGTTAATTACTGTAGTAAAATACTACAATTTTTTAATCCGGCACTATTAATCCTTTTTGATAACTACCTTAAAGATGGTGCTGCTTCCATTATCGTTGTCAGCTGCGAGAACAAGGTGCAATAATTTGTTGTCTTCTTTTGTAATGCATACAGATTCAATTTTCTGTGCGAGGAATTGGGGACTGATATTTCCCAGGTCAATGATCTTATCTGGGTTCAGAGCTTTCCATTTTAGCTTGGCTGAGATATTATTTACGATCCATAGATAGCTTTTACCGATAGCACCATCATCCATGCTGTTGCGGGTATCTTCAGTAGATACTGTCATTATCAGCCTATCACTTTTTTTAGAATAAGCCAATCCGGAGATGCCATTAAATATCGCACTGTTAGTATTAGTGCCGGCAAGTATAACAGTAATAGGAGCATTTGTTTGGTTGGTATAAAAATTTTTTCTTGTAAGGATTAGTTGATTTTTTGGATAGCCTTTACTTCCCCGGTTAGATAACAATATAAAACCAAGCACATCACAGGCTCCCTCAATATTTATTTCTTTAATGCCGTTAGCTGATAACCGTTGATAAAAAGTATCTAACCGTATACTATCCTTTTGTTTAGTAATTGGATCGATCAACCAGGCTTCATTACGATTTGGAGATAATGAACCTGAGCCAAGTAATAGTAATTTGTTATCGGAAGTAAGTAATATAGATTCTAGGTCTGGTTTTTCGGCTTTAGGAATTCTTTTTTGGGCGAAAGAGTAGAGGGGAATGGAATCTGTTTCATTCAAATTACTATCCAGCACCAGCAAGTTATTTGCATCATCGCCAATTACATAAAAATTATTATTGAAATATTCAATACCGGATGCAGAAGGGTAGTGTGGTAATAGTTTATTTTCTTCGAGAGAGTCTTTAGTGGCACAGGCAGAGTAAGTTATTGATAAAACAAAAATATAAAGTCGAATCATTGTATATCCGGTATTATCCTTATTAATCAATAAAATCTTAGTTCTGTATTAATCAAACTTATTCTCCCAACCATCCCTCTTCATTTTTTCCACTTTTTCTATTACTTCTGAATTCATAGAAGTTTTATAGTCAGCCACTTTTTTGGAAATAGCTTCATCTGCAGTGCCAAGAATTTCGGCAGCGAGGATGCCGGCATTTTTAGATGCATTTAAGGCTACAGTGCCAACAGGTACTCCATTCGGCATTTGCAAAATGGAAAGTACAGAATCCCATCCGTCAATGGAATTGGAAGATTTTATAGGTACACCAATCACAGGCAAAACCGTAACTGATGCTACCATACCCGGTAAATGTGCTGCCCCACCGGCGCCGGCAATAATAACTTTTAAGCCCCTTTGTTTAGCTGTTGTAGCATACTCAATCATGCGGTGTGGAGTACGGTGTGCAGATACCACCGTTACTTCATGTGGAATATCAAATTGCTTAAGAATATCTGATGCAGCCTGCATTACATTTAAGTCGCTATCGCTGCCCATTATGATGCCAACAAGTGGATTCATGAAATTTGTTTTGCCAAAAATAGCTACAAACAATCAACTGCAAACTATTTGACCAGTTCCCCTTTTAACCGCAGCAGCTCTGTTTCAGAAAGTTTGGTATTATACCTCGCAGTAATTAACCGGGTATAGGCATCCTGCAGACTTCTTTCTGCTTCTTTCAATTGAATTAATGTGATAGAATTTAGCCGGTACACCTGCTGAACAATATCTACATTCTCTTTAGCCAGCAAGATGTTTTCTTCTTCCAGTGCTAATGCTTTTTTCTGTTGTTCGTATTCTATAAAAGCATTTACAATGGCCAGGTTTACCTGCGATTGCTGATTCTCATACACCAGTTGTTGGTATTGTATATCTAACTGTGCCTGTCGAATCTGCCGCTTGGTGGTAAAATTGTTCAGGATGGGGATAGCAGCAGTAAGTCCGTAATTCAAACCTCTGCTTTGATTAAAGAGGGGAGAAAAGGGATTGATAACCGTTTGATTATTTGTTCTGGTGAAATTATATACTGAATTAAAAGAAACGGTTGGAAATCTTTCGGCTCTTCTTTCTTTCAACGTTAACCTTGCAATATCAATATTCTTTTTAGTTATTAATAGTGTTGGGTTTGTCCTGTCAATACCATTTTGCAGATCACCTAATGATAAAGCAGTATTAATTGGAATGCTATCAGCAACATCATATGGCGGCGCATCTTTTACATTCATGGCCTGGTTCAGTTGTTGTTTCAGTTGCGCAATGAATGATTGCTGGGCCAGTTGCAATGCTTTCTGTGCATTATTATCAACCTTGCTTTGCAGTACATCAGGTTTTGCTCCAACACCTATATCTAATTTATATTGTGCCAGCTTTACCCTTTCCTGGCTTAGCGACATTTGCTCTTCTATTGCTCTTAGTAATTGTTTCTGCCTTACAATATCATAATAAGTATTGATAACGACAGCCACTGTATTTATTATGTGATTTTTTATTCCAAGTTCTCCAAGGCGTATAAACTCTTCAGCCTTATCTCTCGTTGCAAACATTTTAAATCCATCAAACAATGTCCAGTTAAGATTTAATGCGGCATTGATGTTATTGGATTTTACACCTCGCTGTTCTCTTTTAGTTCCATCGGCAAGGGTTTGCTTTTGATTATTATTATTCCAGTTGGTGCCAGCAGTGGCGTTTACTCTTGGCAAAAAAATGGCATTGCGGTAAGAGTAATCTAATGCGGCTACTGCAGAATCATTTCTGGATAACTGTATATCATAATTATTTTGTAAGGCCGTGGCAATTGCTTCTTCAAGAGTTAATTGCCGTTGTGCCTTTACAGATAAAGTAAGCAATAGTAAAAAAGGCAAAACAAATTTTTTGTTCATGTTCATCATCATTTTGCAGATTCAGTTGTAGCATCAGGGGTTGGTGCTACTTTCAAATATTCATCTATCTGATTTTTTTTCTTTTTACTCGACAGATAGGCATACATGGCAGGAATAACAAATAATGTAAGTACCAGCGAAAACATAATTCCTCCAACCAATACTATTCCTAATGGGATACGGCTGGTGGATGATGCGCCGAGTGATAATGCCAATGGTAATGCGCCTAATGACATAGCCAGACTTGTCATTAATATAGGTCGTAGTCGCTGCGTAGCAGAATAGATAGCAGCTTCGGCTTTCTTCATACCATTCTCCTGGTTCTGATTGGCAAATTCTACAATTAAGATTCCATTCTTGGTTACTAATCCAATCAGCATAATTATTCCGATCTGCGAAAAAATATTTAATGTTTGACCGAATATCCATAATGATAATACGGCACCCGGGATAGCAAGTAAAATGGTGATCATGATAATTAAAGGATCAACAAAGCTTTCAAATTGCGCAGCGAGGATCAGGAATATTAAGCCAAATGCTAACAAAAGTGCAAAGAGAATATTGCCGCTGCTTTCTTTAAAATCTCTTGATGAACCAGATAGTGAAGTGGCAAATGTTTCATCCAGCAACTTGTCTGTTATCTTTTCCATTTCTATTATTCCATCACCAATGGTAAAGCCCGGTTGTAGGCCAGCAGAAATAGTAGCCGATTTGTAGCGGTTGAAATGATAAATAGTTGGCGGTGTATTCGACTCAGTAGTTGTTACAAGATTATCAAGGCTGATCAATTCTCCCCGGCTATTGCGGACAAACAAAGTTTTAAGATCATTTGGATCATCCCGGTCATTTCGTGACACCTGACCCAGCACCTGGTATTGCTTACCATCTTTGGTAAAATAACCAAGACGACGATTGCTATAAGCTAATTGTAATGTTTGAGAAATGTCATTCACACTTATGCCCAATTGCGAAGCCTTTAACCGGTCAATTTCTACTTTCAGTTCTGGCTTATTAAATTTTAAATCAACATCTGCATTCAATAGTATTTTACTTTCTTTCGCTGTTTCTAAAATCTTTGGCAGTATCGCAGTTAATTTTTCAAAATTATTATTCTGAATTACAAATGACACCGGTTGTCCGCCTCTTCGATTTACAGAAATGGTTTGCTCTTCCACTGCAAATGCACGGCCCTCATTATACTTTGGTAAATTTTTATTTACCATCGTTACTATTTCTTTTTGCGATCGGTCTCTGTCTTTTGGATCAACCAATGTTACTCTTACAAAACCAGTATTGGCATTGCCCGATCCGGTAAAACCCGGAGAAGTTACACTCAGCACCACATCTCTTTCTGGTACTGAATCCAGCATCAGGTTCGTAAGCCTGTTCACATATACATCCATCGCATCAAATGAAGTTCCTTCTGGTCCCGATAATTGTAATCGAAACTGGCTGCGGTCTTCCATGGGTGCCAGTTCAGATTTTAATTGCTGGAAAACAAAAAATCCCCCGGCAACACACAGTAAAATTATAACTATGGCCATCCACTTTACATTCATAAACCGACGCAATGCGGCCTGGTAACTACTCTCCATCCGCTGGAAAAATGGTTCGGTTTTATTGTACAACCAGGAATGTTTGTGTACGTCTTTTCTACTCAATTTCACATTCAGTACTGGCGTCAGTGTTAATGATACAAATGCTGAGATCAATACCGCACCAGCTACCACTATGCCAAATTCACGGAACAAGCGGCCTGTAAAACCTTGCATAAAAACAATAGGGAGGAATACAACCGCCAGTGTAATGGAGGTAGCGATAACAGCAAAGTAAATTTCTTTAGAGCCTTCTATCGCCGCCTGCCATTTGTTCATTCCTTTCTCCATTTTTTTATAAATGTTTTCAGTCACCACAATGCCATCATCCACCACCAGGCCGGTGGCAAGTACAATAGCTAGTAATGAAAGCACATTGATGGTAAAGCCCATCAGGTACATAATAAAGAAAGCACCTATCAGAGAAACGGGAATATCGATCAACGGACGAATGGCAATGATCCAATCACGGAAAAAAGCATAGATGATCATCACTACCAGCAGGAAAGCAATCATCAATGTTTCCTGAACTTCCAGTATAGATTTCTTAATGAATTTTGTTTGATCTAATGCGATGTTGATCTTAACATCTTCCGGAACATCTTTTTTGATCTGTTCCAATCTTTTATAAAATTCATCGGAGATAGAAACATAATTAGAACCGGGTTGTGGTATTATCGCCAATGCGATCATTGGTATGCCATCACCTTTTAAAACAGACTCTTCATTCTCCGGACCAAGTACTGCTTCCCCAACATCAGCTACCCGAATATCTGTGCCGCCATTATTTTTTACGATCAGGTTGTTAAACTGCTCTTCAGTATTCAAACGGCCAAATGTTCTAACAGTTAATTCCGTAGCACTTCCTGATATTTTTCCGGAAGGCAATTCTACATTCTCCCGTAGCAATGCTGTCTGCACATCATTGGCAGTCACATTTTTTGCAACCAGCCTGGCCGGATCCATCCAGATACGCATTGCATATCTTTTTTCTCCCCAAATCTGAATACCACTAACACCCGGAATAGTTTGCAATCTTTCCACTAACACATTATTTGCATACTCCGTCATCTCTAATTGATTGCGGGTATTGCTCTGCACCGTCATTGAAAGAATAGGATCCGAACTTGCATCTGCTTTGGAAACAACGGGTGGTGCATCCAGATCGGAGGGAAGTGAACGAAGTGCCTGCGATACTTTATCCCTTACATCATTGGCAGCCGACTCCAGGTTTTCGCCCAGTTCAAATTCAACATTAATATTACTGGTACCGTTGCTGCTGCTGGAGGTTATGTTTTTAATACCTGCAATACCATTGACGGCTTTTTCCAATGGCTCGGTAATCTGTGTTTCAATAATGTCTGCATTCGCACCAGGATAAGAAGTACGTACACTGATATTGGGCGGATCAATAGCCGGATAATCTCTTACACCAAGAAAATTAAATCCTATCAAACCAAAAACGACAATAATAATATTCATTACAATTGCCAGTACAGGTCTTCGTAAACTAAGTTCTGAAATGTTCATTAATTATTTTTTGTTGTCATCGCCTGTGCTACTATCATCGTCCCTTGCGCCTGCCTGCCGGCAGACAGTCGCACACTTCATGTGCATATCGCTACTGAGCATTTTATACTCACTTCTTTGCATTTACAATTTTCCCTATCTGTATTTTAGCTTCAGGTCTTACACTTAATAATCCAGTTACTACTATTGTATCCCCTGGTTTTAATCCATCGGTAATCTGCACTCTTGCAGAATCTCTTATTCCGGTTATTACATCAGCAAAAATGGCGGTGCCGCCTTTGTATAAAATTACTTTCTTACCTCTTGCCTGTGGAAGTACAGCCTGTGTTGGAATTAAAATAGCATTGGGGTCTGCATCAAAATCCAATTTCACTTTTGCAAAAGCACCGGCGAGTAATGCTTCATCTTTTCCGGTAACTGCGGCCCTTACCGTAAGGCTACGGGTGGTTTCCATCACATTGGCTTCGGTGGCAATTACTTTAGCTCCTAATTGTTTATCCGAACCTTCAATAGTAAAAGTGATGATTTGTCCCATCTTTATTTGTCCTGTATATTTTTCAGGCACAGTAAAATCTATTTTCAACTGATCGGTCTGATTGATAACTGCAATTACAGAAGCAGGGGTTACGTACGATCCCGGACTTATTGCATTCAAACCTATCTTACCACTAAACGGTGCTCTTACAATTGTTTTTGCAATACTTGTTTGCAGGATGCCTATATCAGCTCTCAGGCTATTTACCTGCAGCAAACTAATATCATAGTCCTGCTGACTGATCCCTTGTATTTTCAACAACTGTGCTTGTCTCTCTTCTGTTTTTTTTGCAAGAGCTAATTGTACTTGTATTTTATTGAGCTGTGCCCGCAGATCGCCATCATATAATTTTGCAAGTACGGTGCCTCTATTTACATATTTTCCTTCCACTACATTCAATTGTACTATTCTTCCAGAAGTTTCAGGATGTATCTCCGAAACTTCATTGGCAACAATAGTGCCCGGCACTTCTATGGTGGACTGAAAAGATTCTACTTGTACAATATAGCCATCTACCCGCATGGGTGGGGGTTTTGCACCAGCTTCTTTTGTAGTAGTGCTTTCTTTTTTCTTACTTCCGCAAGATGCCAATCCCAAGGATCCTGCGGATAGTAAAACCAGAAATATCAGAGAAAAAAAATTATTCAAAATTCTCATAATTATAAGGTGGAAATGATAAAAAGTATTTAAATAAAGATAACCTATAATGGCAAAATTATAGACGTAAAAGGGGCGATTTACCTGTACATATAAAAAAGGGTAGGTATAAGCGGCTGTTATCTTGGATAAAAGGAATTATGTTCGGGCTATTAATGTCCTCTTTACTTTATTGGACTGGTGTATCAACTCCTGTTTTTCTTTGCTTAAAATGGTTACATGTCCCATTTTTCGACCGGGTTTGGTTTGTTTTTTTCCATAGAGATGTACAAATGCGTCGTCAATTTTTAAAACTTCTTCCAGCCCTTCATATTTTACATCGCCGCTGTATCCTTCTGCACCAATAATATTTACCATGATGGATGGCAGTATGGCATCAGTATTTCCTAATGGATAACCCAACATTATCCGCCAAAGCATATCGAATTGTGAACTGTAATGTGCTTCAATGGTGTGATGTCCGCTGTTGTGTACTCTTGGTGCCGTTTCATTTACCAGCACATTACCATCTTTATCTACAAACATTTCTACCGCAAATATGCCGGGTGATTTAAAATTTCTTACCGTTGATAAAGCAATGGCTTCAACCTTCCACAATACTTTTTCATCCAGTTCGGCAGGGCAAAGCTGGTAGTCCAATAAGTTCAATGATTTGTCGAACAACATTTCTACCGGAGGATATAAAGCGATCTCTTCTTTTTCATTGATCGCTACCATTTGTGCAATCTCTTTATGAATAGGTACCATTTTTTCAAGTACTGATGGAGCATCAAATCCTTTAGCAAAGTCTTCTTTTTTATTTATCAGTTGCACCCCTTTACCATCATATCCGCCTTCACCAATTTTATGAACGGCTGGTAAAAATTTTTCTTGTTGTTGTAATTCTGCAAGCGACTGGGTAATGACAAATGCTGCCGTAGGGATCTGGTGTTGCCCGTAGTATTCTTTTTGCAGAATTTTATTCTTGATAGTTTTTAATACAGATGGTTTGGGAAAAACTTTTACTCCTTCAGCTTCTAATTTTTCTAAGGCCTCCACATTCACATTTTCTATTTCGATAGTAATGGCATCTAATCCTTTTCCAAAATTATATACCGCCTCAAAATCTTTGATATCGCCTTTGGTAAAACGATGGCAGAGATGAGCCGCCGGACATTCATTATCATTTTCGAGAATAAAAGTTGCTACAGGGTAATTGGCCGCAGCCTGTAGTAACATACGGCCAAGCTGGCCACCACCGAGAATACCTATTTTGAGTGGAGTCGAAGGGTTTTGCATGGAGGCAAAGATAGGGGATGGAAGAACCGTAGTAAAGTGTGGGGAAATAAGACAATTTATTTTTTTGATTGATAGTAGAATTAATGCCTCTTATTGGTGTTGCAATCTGTTGAATCGCTTTTGTTGTTATCTGATGGGTTTTGTGATACAGAAAGCTTCCTATAGGTATTATTAAAATGGAGATTTTTGTTAAAACACCCTGCCTATTTACAATGGTTTAATTAGCATCACAAAAAAAGTGTGGAGGTTGATGCATCGTTGCAAAAAACATAACCATTCAGGTTTTATTTATTTTTTAAAATTTTACAGGCTCCGCAAAAAAACGGCCACTAAGTTTTATTCTTGAATTTATTTACCGGCTTTGGACTTCCGGCCAGGTAGAATTCTATTTCATCCTGAATTTCCATAACGGTCATGGCAATTTCTTTGGTAATGCCCTGTAGTTTAAAATTGGTCTCTTTTATTTTCCATTGACCTTTATGTTTTAGTAATAATTTTTCCATCACCATTTTTTTTTTGCCGGCAGTAATGCAAAACCGGATGACCTGCACCGACCGGTGAATGATCTCCACCTGCATTTTGTAAATGGTCTTTTTCCCATCTACATATTTATAAAGTATTATTATAAAGGTTTCGTTATCCATGGCAGTTGCAGCTCTTCGGGGTATTCATAATATTGTTCAGGGTTAGGTTGTTTCAAAAAGTCTTTGGCAATTGTCCAGGCTTGCATTTTCTCTGAAGGATATTGATATGATGCAATTTCTTTAATTCTTTTTTCGCTAAGGTCTTCCTGTATCCATTCCAGGGCCAGCTCTTCCGGTAAAATAGTGGGCATTCTATGCTGTGCATTATGTATCTCATGCATCATGTCATTGGCAGGAGCGGTAACTATGGCAAATGTATCAGCCGATTGATTTCTCAATTGATTGGTCCATACCCGGGAGACACCTGCCATAAAAAAATATTCGTTGGGATTATCTTTTAAGGAAATATAGTAAGGAAACTTATCGGTTCCTTTTAATACCTGCCCTTTATACTTTCCTACTTTTCCAATTTTTGCTTTATGATGCCATTCATAAAAACCGGTAGATAACACCAGGCAGCGGCCATGCAGGGCACCTTCCCGGTACATGGATAGTTTTCCTTTATAATTTAACAATAATGATTCGGCTCTTGCATTGAGCCAGGTATATTTTTGCCGGCTTTGCTGCAATTCAAATTCATCGTGTACTAATGATGGAATATATTCCCAATGGGGCATGTTGGTTATAGGTTGCAAATACACGATGTTTCTCTGCTATTTGATGGGCTAGTTGTTTACCTATACCTGTTGATCCACCTATAATCAGAAAGTTTTTTAATTCAGAATTGTCCTGCATGGAAGGGTAATGGATTTTTATTGGCCACTGTTTTTCTTTTCTTCAGCTTCTATATCATCGATTTTTTTCTTAATGATATCCTTGAGTGCCTTTTTTTCACTTGGATCAATCCGTTCATCAGAAAATAATCTGCCAACAAAGTCCATCATATCAGCACGGGGACCCTTCTCTTTTCCTCCTGCAAATGGTTTTTTTGTCTCTTCCATTATTTCCTTGAAGGTGGCAAGGATAAAAACCATGAAAAGAAGTACAACAATTGTTGTCAATATAATGAGATCCAGATTTTCCATATGTATGCTTTATTTTCTTTTTAAATTGAAGAAGATCAGTAAACCCAGTATGGTTGGGGGCCATAATCCGATAAAAATTGCTCGATTCGGATCTTTAGCAATTACATAATAGTACTCGGAGATAAAAATCAGTACGACGACCAGTACAATTATTAATAATTCTGATACTTTAAATTTGGAAAACATGGCTTTTTATAATTTAGTTATCGGTTAATGTATAAACAACGCAGCAAAAAAAATCTCAATTATTCACAGAAAATTATCTCAACAATATATTTTCCAAAATAAAATATTTTTCCCCAGCTTTTGTTTAAGGGTTACAATATTTTCTTCAAATGCTATTTTACAATCAATCAGAAATTCACTCCTGGGAGAGGTTTTACCGGGCTAATTTAATCAACAGCCTTACCGGGTTTAAATCAGTTAGCCTCTTGGGTACTGTCAATCAGAATGGGCAAACCAACCTGGGTGTGTTCAGCAGTATTGTACATATGGGGTCAGATCCCGCCTTGATTGGTTATATCAACCGTCCCCGTGCAGCGGCTCCCCATACGTTGGCTAATATTGAGTCAACAGGCTTTTATACTATTAATCATATTCTCCCCTTTTTTTTAGAAAAGGCACACCAAACCAGTGCTAAATATCCTGATGGAGTATCAGAATTTGAAGAGGTGGGACTTACTCCCCAATATTTCAACAATTTTCCTGCCCCCTTTGTGGGTGAAAGTCTTGTCAGGTATGGCTTAACACTTCAGGAAATAGTGCCCATAGAAATAAATAGTACATTTCTTGTAATTGGAAAAATTCACTCAATTTTACTTGAAGATGAACTAATAATGCCTGATGGTTTTATTGATCTGCACAAGGCAGAAACAGTTTGCAGTAATGGAATCGATAGCTATTACAGCACCAAACCACTTGGTCGTTTAAATTATGCAAAACCCGGGCAAAAATTAGCATTAAAACTGCCCCATGAGTAAACAATTATTTTTATCTGCCCGTTGGGAATACCTGGCCATGTTTAACTATGAAGTGGATCCACAGATATTACATAAACATGTGCCACCCGGAACAGAGATAGATTACTTTGATGGCAAGGCGCTGGTAAGTATTGTTGGTTTTTTATTCAATGATACAAAAGTGTTAGGTATTCGTTGGCCTTTTCATGTAAATTTTGAAGAAGCAAATCTGCGTTATTATATCAAGCGGTTGGATGATAATCTATGGAAAAGGGGAGTAGGGTTTGTCTCAGAAATTGTTCCCAAACCCCTAGTAGCTACTTTAGCTAATTTATTTTATAATGAGCATTACAGCACTGCAAAAATGGGACACCAGATTCTGGAGAAGTCGGATAACTTATTTGTAGAGTATAGCTGGAAAAAAAGAAATCAACCCCGGAATGTTATCCGGGTTAATGCCGCACCAGTACTACAAGAAATTGAAGAGGGTTCAGAAGCATAATTTATTTTCGAACATTATTTTGGTTACAATCAATTGAATGCAACAACCACAATTGAGTATGCGGTACAGCACCCCCGCTGGAAAATTTATCCGGTGTCCGGCTTTTCCATTGATTGCGATATTGAGAATCTCTACGGAAAGGAATTTGTGCCATATATTTCTAACAAACAGCCTCACTCTGTATTTCTTGCCAGAGGTTCATCAGTTACTGTAAAAATGCCGTTAAAAGTCAAAGGAATTAAAAAGTAGCCAATGCCATTTTATAGCTGATTTTTAAAATATTTTAGACAAATAAAAAGCTCCTGAACTCAGGAGCTTTTTTCACTTACCAATCTACTCATTACTTTGGAAGAACAACTGTATCAATTACATGAATGATACCATTGCTGCCTTTAAGATCTGTTACAGTAACAAAGGCTACACCACCTTTTTCATCTGTTAATTTCACTTTACCATTATCTATTGTAGCAGTAAGCATGTTACCACTAACAGTAGTTAAAACTGCCTTTCCTTTTCCGGCTTTGATGGCAGCGATAACTGCGTTTGCATCAAGGTTACCAGCTACTACATGGTAAGTAAGAATTTTTATCAGTGTTGCTTTGTTTTCTGATTTCAATAAGAAATCAACTGTTCCGGCGGGTAATTTTACAAATGCATCATTTACGGGTGCAAATACAGTGAAGGGACCTGCACTCTTTAATGTTTCAACAAGACCAGCTGCTTTTACGGCTGCTACCAGCGTAGTATGAGCTTCAGAACCAGCTGCGATATCAACGATATCCTTTTCTTGTGAATAAGCAGCGTTAGATAATAAAACAACTACGGCCAATAAGGCGGATTGCAATAATTTTTTCATTGATTAATTTTTTATTTAGTTAAGTATTTAATTTGAATAAGGTAATAACCATCTTTAGGCCAGTTGGTTCATACTGTTAATAAAAGTTGGATAATAATATTATTTGTTTATTTTATCCGGCATTATAATTTAAATAATTAAACAATTTAAAGTTGAGTATTATAGAATTAGTCTCGCTGATAAGTAAAACTGCTGCACAGTAATTATTATTTGTTTAGAGTTATTTTATTTTTTAATCAGAAAGATTTTACAAGATTTAAAAATTTCATTACTCAATAACCAAAAAATCAGAATTTTCAATAATAAAAGAAAATTTATAAACTTTTAATTTTTATAGATGTTTAATGTTCTGAATAAAATGTTGTACAAAAAATGAATTAAATAACTAATTCTCGAATCTCTTAACTCAAAACTTAAACATTATGAATTTAACACTGCTGGAGATTAAATCCATCTCCAACGACAATTATGTCGCTTTTACGTTTTTTATTGGTTGTATGGCCATGCTTGCCGCCTCCGTATTTTTCTTTTTCGAAATGAATAACACAGATAAAAAGTGGAGAACATCTATTTTAGTATCTGGACTGATTACTTTTATTGCTGCGGTTCACTACTACTATATGAGAGATTACAACCTGGCAACCGGTGAGTCTCCAACATTTTTTCGTTATGTAGATTGGTTACTTACAGTACCGCTTATGTGTGTTGAGTTTTATCTGATTACCAAAAAGGCTGGTGCGAAACTAGGGTTGTTGTGGAAGCTGATTGCTGCGTCTGTTTTCATGCTGGTTACCGGTTATATTGGCGAAGCTATTTATCCTGCGGAAAAACAAAGCTGGATTTGGGGTTTCATCAGCAGTATCGGCTATTTCTATATTTTATACCTTGTTTGGTTTGGTGAAGTAGCTAAATTGGCTGGAAATGCTGGACCAGCTGTTGCTAAAGCTGTTAAAACATTAGGCTGGTTTGTATTAGTGGGTTGGGCTATTTATCCAATTGGTTATATTGCTGGTACAGAAGGTGGTTTGTTTGGAATGAAGGTTCTGGAAGGTGTATCACTCGATGTGGTTTATAATATTGGTGATGCTATCAATAAGATTGGTTTTGGTCTTGTAATTTATGCTTTAGCACAGTCGGATAAGTCTCCGGCAACTGCTTAACGCTTAAAAAGGGAGCAGATTATTCTTTTATTCTGCTCCCTTTATTTTATTAATTACAATTTTACTTGCTGTTTTATGATGAGATGTGTATTGATACTGGTTGGATTTATATTGCTGATTATTCAGCAGTTTACTCAACCTCTCTCAGTACAATTACAATTTATTACTTTTTTGGTTGGAATTGTCTTAGTAGGGATACCCCATGGCGCAGCCGACCTTTTAGTTGCTACCCAAAGTACCGGACAGAAAGAAAAAAGTTTTTCTAAACTCCTTTTTTTTAGTAATTACCTGGGTCGTATATTTTTATTTGCAGCTGTACTCTGGCTTTTTCCAATTGCGGGTATTTTATTGTTTATCGTTTTTGCCGCTTATCACTTCGGTGAAACTGATTTATACCACTTTAAAACTAATAATATTGCCGGAAAATTATTTGTCATAAGTTATGGACTTGTTATTCTCGGAATTATACTGCTCCATCATTTTGAGGAGGTAAAACCTATTTTGCAGTTGTTAGATCCGGATTTGAAGTATGAAGCCTTTATTGCAGGACTTGAAAAGAATCGGTACATTATTTTATCTTTCAGCGTCTTATTTTTTTATATCAATACTTTTATTTATTTTTTAACTGCCTCTGGAAATCGTCACAACCATGGACATTTTTTGGTACAGTTTATTTTTATCCTGATTATTCTTTACAATCTTCCTTTAGTACTTGGGTTTACATTTTATTTTATTGTTTGGCATTCTGTATTGTCGTTAAATAATATTATAAGATACCTGCGAAAAGATGGGTTGTTACCTGTTTCAACGATCGCAAAGCAAATAAGTATATATAGCTTATTAGCAATGTCAGGTATTACTTTATTTGGATTATCGGGATTTATGTTTATTAATAATGATACAATGATTCTTTACATTTTTCTTGGTCTGGCAGTACTGACAGCTCCTCATATGCAAATCATGCATGACATGTATAGCAGCATGCGGTCTCAAAGCAAGGCGAAACAGGAGGTTTTGTAAAAGCGTATGAAAATGAAAATTTTAATGTTTATTCGTATTTTATCTTCATAGGTAAAATAATTTTAAAAAATATTTTCTGCTCAATACCAGGGCATTGAGCCCTAAAAAGAGAACAAATAATTTTGAAATGAAAAAAAGCATGAAATTATTTGATTTTTTCTATTCTTCTTTTCTTTCGGAGACTACTAAAAGAAAAAGTGAAAAAATTATTATTTTTATCGCAATAGTAAGTTTCATTATTCATCTTCTAATTATAGTATTAGCAGATCTGGATATTCTACATTTTAACGATCCCTCCAGACTATTAAATACTCCCATTGCAGCTATTTATACTCCTTTCTCATTTATTTTAATTTATGAAGTTTATCTTTTGGTTTATTATTTACCAAAATCAACCTCTATCTATATAGGGAAGCAATATGAAATTATAACACTGATTATTATAAGAAGAGTTTTTAAAGATCTGCCTAAAATTGAATTTACTTCAGATTGGTTTACTATAAAAAATGATTTACAGTTTTCATATGATCTCATTGCAACACTTGTTTTATTTTTCCTGATTTTTATTTTTTACCGTTTTAATGACATAAATAAAATAGGTCAGAAAAATTATATAAAACCATCACCCGAAATAATGAGATTCATAAAAATGAAAAATATTATAGCCATGTTTCTGATCCCTGTTTTTCTGGGGTTGGCTATTTATAGTTTATGCAGATGGATTTCTGAAAGTTTTTTTACAACCAACTTGATGGTAGATGCTATTAAAGATGTCAACACTATTTTCTTTGATGATTTTTTCACTATTTTAATTCTGATCGACGTTTTGCTGCTTTTATTTTCTTTTTTACATACGGATAAGTTCAGTAAGGTTGTTAGAAATTCAGGATTTATTATTTCTACAATTCTAATTAAGCTGTCATTTGGAACAGAAGGTTTGTTAAATGTGGTTTTAATCGTGGTTGCAGTTTTATTTGGTGTAATTATTCTGGGTATTCATAATTGGTATGAGAAGAAATTGATTCCAAATGATAGTATTGTGGTATAAGACTTTATTCCCAGTAGCATTAGAAAACTCTAATAGTCCTTTATTATAAATTTGGAAACTGGCCTGTATTTCTATACCTAACTAAATGAGGCTGTAAAAGAATCTGTTTATTTGGGTATTGCTGATATGTTCTTATCTGCTGGTAGTGTCAGGTATTGTGCATGAAAACTCAAACCGTTATCATCAAATCCAAAAACTTTATACCCGGGTTTAAAAATAGTACATTTTTTACCAACCGTTTCAATGGTACCGGCAAAGTCCGTTCCCAGGACCAGGTTTTTTGGTTTGAATAGTCCTGTCAAAAACCGCATAATAATTGGCTTAGCCTAGCATTGCAAAATCCGTCCGGTTCACTCTAGTTGCTTTTACAGCTACCAGCACTTCATTATTTTTTGGAACAGGTTTTTCTATGGCTGAGATCTTTAGAGCAGCCGGCGGCCCATATTTTGTATACTTGCCTTCATCCTGATTGAATTCATTGTACAATAATATAAATTGGATGCATTGACCCCGCACTACTTGTTTTAAAGATAACTTAATAAAGGGAGCAAATAATAGAACCCTGGATTTACGTTCCTTGGTGAGTGATATATGAGTTTGTGTTGGGCTTCTGCAGAAAGTGTATAGCTACTTTCTCCTGATACCTTTTGATAGTAAAACTTTTTCAATACTTGCTATTCCGCCAGAAAAAGGATTTCCTTTTACGATACTAAGGGAACCACGATCCCAGCTTATTAGTAACTCAGGTGAGCTGGAACTGAGTAGCATTTTGCGGGTTAGCCATGCCTGATTAATTGGAGTGAGAATATTTTGCTGTCCATCAAGCAGGTTATTAGTTTCAAAATCGAAGATGGCTATATTTTTGAATTCTTGAAAGGGAATAGCACTTAGTTTTTTTTGATACATTCTTACTCTCCAAAAAACGATTATAAAAAATATAGCCACAAGAATAAGGATCATTCCAATTTTTGATGACCCGATGGCATCGGTTCCAAGCGGCACCAATTGCAATACACCGTTCACCAATAAAATAACAGCCAACAGCCCGGTTACAAAAAGAAAGACACTGGTCCAGGTTGCTGGTCTTTTGCTGATGTATAATTTATTGCCGGCTTCATAGATAAGAGTGCCTGAAGATTCTGCTAGTTTTATCATGGTTGATTGGTTAATACTCAATACATCACTACAATAGCTGATTCTCTTTATAGCCAGTAAATATATTGACTTTTGTTATACTCTTTTCAGGCTACCCGATTGCTATCGGCTCCACTCTGTACACAGGGCTAGGCAATAATACATCGGCTGAGAAGGGTTAGTTTTTCAGAGACTCGTCAGGGAGGGTGGGAAAGAGCATTCCTTTCTTATTGGGCATTCTTTTTAAAATTCAATAATCACTCCTATTGTTGGCGTAACAAACGGGTCATCATTTTTTACTCTTGTTGGTATTGCATTACTTCCATCGGCTTTAATGGATAAGCCATCAGTAGTTTCAAAAGCGGTATTGGCAGCATTTCTTTTAAAGGTATATTCTGGTATTGCAGGATTTTTTGCCACATACCAGTTGGTAACATCTAAAAATAAATCAATGGTTGTTTTCCGGAAATTCCATTTTTTGTCGATACGTACATCGCTGCTGTTGAATCCTGTTAGG
Organism: Chitinophagaceae bacterium; assembly: GCA_031397865.1. Lineage (GTDB taxonomy): Bacteria > Bacteroidota > Bacteroidia > Chitinophagales > Chitinophagaceae > JJ008. The sequence goes on along the minus strand of JANNMN010000006.1, from coordinate 226,138 downwards.
CGATTGGTATTTAGTTGTGAGTAATTTAATGTGCCAACACCCTGCGATAAATAATTTAATCTTGATAATGTTTCATCAAACGGTGTAAACGGCGAACCACCCTGGTAACGGAATTTTAAACCAAGCTCCCAGTTACGGGGAAATTTATAACCCCAGGTAACACTTAATAAATGCTGATTATCCCAGCTACTGGCTATAAATTTTGCATCCCTTCCTGAATAAAGACTCCTGTAAAAGGTATAAGACAAAATGCCAAAGAAATTCTTCGTGAGCTTCTTTTGCGCAAAAAATTCAACTCCATAAGCTTTGCCTTTTCCATTGGTTGTTACTGCTTCGTTGCCAAGTAAGGTAAAGTCTGTACCAAGGTTTGCTAATGAAATGCCATTACGGTTTGATACAGGCACATTGTTGTATTGTTTATAAAAGCCTTCTACGGTAAAACGTAACCCATCATTGGGAAAATATTCAAATCCGGTTGTATAATGGTTGCTACGTTGGTATTTGGCATTTTTATTTACCAGCACATTATTGTTATCTGCAAATCCAAGAATGGTATACGACGGAATTTTATAGTACCTTCCTATTGATGAATTCCAGGTCCATTTATCGGCCACTACATAGCTAAAAGAAATCCGTGGCGATAAAGTTTGTAATCCATTCATACCATGTGTAGTAAAGGTGTTCATATCTGTACGAATTCCTGCACTTACTCCGAGCCTGTTATCAAAGAAACGTTTCCCTAGCTGTGCAAAAGCACCCAATCTTAAAAAGGTTTCTAACGGGCTGTTGAAATTTACACTTACTGCAGGTTGCACAATGTTGCCGCCTGCATCCCGCACTTCTTTACGGATAACACTAAATGTAGTGTTATCGTAATTGGCTAATTGAGCGGAAGTTCCATAGGCAATCTTCCAGCCATTGCGATTTTTATTTACATCAAAGCGGAGTTTGGTTTCTGTTTCGGCACTTACAATATCTAACGATTTATTGGCCGCCGTTTGATTCTGATTATCCTCGTATTTTTCAATATCATTATTAAAACCAGTTCGGCTCAACGACAAATTCCAGAAACCATTGGGAATATTTTTTTTCAGCGAAGCTCCGATAGTATAGTTCCATTGGTTTACTAATACATTTGAGTTGATGAGATATAATTTTTCAGGTGTAGATTCTTTAGGAGCTTCAAAACGGAATTCATCAATAGCACCTATACCCAGGAACGTAAGGGTGGTGTTTTTATTAATTTGATGTGTAACTTTTGTTTGAAAATCCCAGAAGTTGGGACGGATAGGCAAGTCAAGGGCCTTAAATAATAACTGCAGGTAAGAACGCCGTGCAGATGCCAGGAAAGTTGTTTTCTTATTTTTTGCTAAAGGGCCTTCCACAGTTAATGCTGCTTCGGTAGCACTCAACCTGAAGTTGCCCTGGAATTGATTGGGGTTACCATTTTTTTGTTTAAACTGAAATACAGAACTCAACGCATTATCATAGCGGGCATCAAAGGCGGATGAACTTAACTTTACATCTTCAATAAAACTTACGTTTAAAATGCCTTGCGGCCCGCCGCTGCTTCCCTGTGTTTGAAAGTGATTGATGACCGGTACTTCAATGCCATCTAAATAAAATACATTTTCATTGGGAGCACCACCACGAATAATAATATCATTCCGGAAACTGCCGCCCTGCTGGCCACCACCAACACCAGGTAGTGTTTGTATCACTTTGCTGATGTCGAAATTTCCCCCGGGATTGCTTTTGATTTCTTCAGTTGTTAATCGTTGCACACTCAACGGGGTTTCTAAAGTGGCAGCCCTTGCTGTTCTTTTATTTGTTTTAATCACCACTTCTGTTAACAAAGTGGCATTCTGTTCCAGTTCGATGCTATAGTTATTTTCATTTCCGCTATTGATAACAATATTATAAAGTGTAAAGGTTTTATACCCCACTTTGCTTATTTCAAGATTATACGTTTTTACGGGTATGGCGGCAATCCTGAATTTGCCCAAACTATCTGCGATAGTTCCTTTTTCACTACCATCCAATTTTATGGATGCACCATCCAGCGGTTGTTGGGTGGCTTTATCCACTACAAAGCCAGTAATACTTCCTGTATTTTGAGCATTGGAAATTTGAAAGACAAATAAAGCAAAGGATAAGATTAAAATCCGGTTCATTCATTTATACTATTTGATGCAACATTTTAACAGTCAATCAAAGCAAATGTTCATTGGGTAACTAAAAAAGATTACCAATGAAAATTGCTGACTATCCTACTATTTTTCAATGAAGAAAGAAGAACTAACTGCCCGCATTATCTTTTCCATTTTTTTCCCTTTAGCCAGTTCATCCCCCAGTTTGTCTAAATAACGAACTTTTTGTGTAAGCGGATTTTGAATCTCTTCTACCCGGTAGCCACAGATAGTTCCGGTAATATGGTGTGCATTGGGATTGAGCGTTGCTTGTTTGAAAAAGCTTTCGAAAGTTGTTTTTTCATTAATGAGGGCTTCTATTTTTTTCTTATCAAAGCCGGTAAGCCAGGTAATGACCTTTTGTAACTCTGCCGCTGTTATTCCTTTCTTTTTACTTTATCCATGTAAAGCGGATACACTGAACTGAATAGCATCCTGGCAAACCGTTCATCATGTGTGGCACTTGGTTTCATTGGCGTTTTTTTAAAAGTATGATTGGTCTTTGGCTAAGTTCGTAAATTTTTATGCTTTTCAAATAGAGTAAGAGAAAAACTACACTATTGTAAAAGGAATAATATTCCCTTCCAGTTAATTATGTGTATGATATAATAAACCAGACAAGTTAAATCTCTTGTAGATGAAATTGTAAAGGGAAAGCATACTGAGGGGATGATGGGTAGTGTTGGAGTAAAATGGCCCTTTGTTTATTATAATGGGCTAATACTCTTAATAGATCAAACAAAAATATATACCCACCGTATTTTCATTTGATAAAATCAGAATTTTCAAAGAAAAATGAAAATAGATGAACATTTTCTCCTAATGTGCTGTTTAATCATTTGCGTAAAACATTGAACAGTTCATTTCTCTAAACAGCTTACCAGTTATAATTTTTTAAAACAAAACTAAACGTATGAATATTATTTTGCTGGATATTAAATCCATTGCTCCTAACAATTATGTAGCCTTTACTTTTTTTGTAGGATGTATGGCTATGATGGCTGCTTCCGTTTTTTTCTTTTTTGAAATGAGTAATGTAGAAAAAAAATGGAGAACTTCTATTCTGGTTTCCGGGCTTATCACATTTATTGCAGCCGTCCATTATTATTATATGCGGGATTACAACCTGGCTACAGGTGAATCCCCTACATTTTTTCGCTATGTAGATTGGTTATTGACTGTTCCATTAATGTGTGTAGAATTTTACCTGATCACAAAAAAAGCTGGTGCTAAAACAGGATTGCTATGGAAGTTGATCGCAGCCTCTGTATTTATGCTGGTTACCGGTTATGTTGGTGAAGCCATTTACCCAACTGAAAAGCAGAGCTGGGTATGGGGACTGGTAAGTAGTGTAGGCTATTTCTACATTCTATATCTTATATGGTTTGGTGATGTAGCTAAACTGGCGGTAAAGGCCGGGCCATCCGTAGCAAAAGCAGTAAAAATTCTTTCCTGGTTTGTATTAGTGGGTTGGGCCATTTATCCAATTGGTTATATCGCCGGCACTGAGGGAGGTTTATTTGGAGTGAAGATCCTGGATGGTGTTTCATTAGACGTAATATATAATATTGGGGATGTAATAAATAAAATTGGATTTGGATTGGTGATTTATGCTTTGGCACAATCGGATAAGGAATTAGTACATGCATAAGCTAAAATAAAGAGGGGAGTGGGAGTGTCTGAAAAGCCCATTTGATTGTCATACTGGATTTGTCGAAATATTCGTAATAAAAATGATTAGCTAGATGAATTCAGTATGGCAATCCTTTGACGACAGTTTCGTTTTTTTCTTCAACTCATTACACCATGTTAAGGGGTATTATATTACTTACAGGTTTTTTACTATTGATTGGCAGTTGGTACTACAATCCACTTTCTTATAGTGTACAATACAGTATTTTCATTGGAGGAATATTATTTTTAGGTATACCACATGGGGCAGCAGATTTACTGGTGGCTAATGAGCAGGCAGTCGTATCGCAACAATCTTTTTCTATAGCCCGTTTTTTTGTGAATTATATTTTACGCTTGCTTTTATTTGGCCTGCTTATTTATTTTTTACCGGTAACCGGGTTAATCTTATTTATTGTAATGGCTGCTTACCACTTTGGTGAAACTGACCTTTATTTTTTTGATACAAAATCTATAGCCGGCAAATTGCTGGTAAGTAGTTATGGGTTGGTAATACTGTCCGTTATTTTACTGGGTAATATTGCTGAACTAAAAAGGCTGCTACAGGCTTCAGGATTCAATAATTATTTTTCTGAAGTGATTTATTGGATACAAATTAATCATACCCGTCTTTTACTTATTTGCTTTTTATTTTTTGTTGCCTGCAATCTTTTCTATTTCCTAGTGGTAAAAAGAAAATTTGAGCAGGGGTACTACCTGCTGCAATTAGCTTTATTGGTATTGCTCCTTTATTATATGCCTCTTATACTTGGATTTACTTTTTATTTTATCGTGTGGCATTCTATGCTGTCATTACAAAAAATTTTTGCCTTCCTGCTTGCTGGCAAAAAATATGCTTACTCTCAAATACTAAAACAAATTTTTTTATACAGTCTATTGGCATTTGCCGGAATATTATTGATTGGAATACCCGGCAGTATGTTTTTTAATTATGAATCTTTTACCATTTATATTTTTATCGGCTTAGCGGTTTTAACAGCACCACATATGCAGATCATGCATGAAATGTACCTGGCTATACGAAGAAAAGATATTTCCTGACCCCCAACATCCTTATTGTTTTGGAAAACTTAGCTCCTAAAAATGGAACTAGTATGTCTTATTGACGAATTCAAGAAAAGTATAGGACAAAGCAACTGAATTCCGGGATATGCCGCAGTTCTGCCGCAGATATGCCGTACTATAATGCTACGGCATATCTGGGAATAATGTAGGCCAGGCATGAAGGGCAGGGCAGACCACGGTATTTAATACTTTGTATAGTTATTTTAGGACGAGTCAAAAGGAAAGAATAGCATTCTTTTTTGATTTCCTGTAACATTCCGGCTTCTATTTCGTTTAGTTTTATTACTGCGTAAACCAGAACATTATGAGACTCTTGCTGCTGCTGCTAAGTATAATAACTGCCTTTTCCCTCCATGCACAAACAATATCCGGCAAAATAACAGACGAAAAGCAAAGACCAGTACGTTCTGCCACGGTATTATTGTTGAAACAAAATGATTCTTCCTTAGTTAAATCGTTCTTAAGTGATAATGAGGGAAGTTTCAAATTCACTGATGTGGCAACAGGAAAATACTTGGTGAAAATTGATGTAATAAGTCATAAAAAAAAATATACGCAGGCAGAAATAACAAATAAAGATGTAGAGTTGGGTACAATCATACTTCTTCCCGATGCAACTACGTTAAAAGAAGTAACGGTTACGGCCACCAAACCTTTTTTGGAACAAAAAGCAGATAAGTTGATAGTAAATGTAGAAGGTAGTGCTACTGCTGCAGGTTCAACGGCCATGGAAGTTTTACAAAAAGTACCCGGGCTAATAGTAAGTAATGATAAAATTACCATGGTAGGGAAGGGTACACCATCCATCATGGTGGATGGCAGGCTTTCACAGTATACAGATATAGCACAACTGCTGAGAGATATAAGTGCTGACAATATAGAAAAGATAGAAGTAGTTTCTAACCCCGGTGCCAGATACGACGCAAGTGGCGGTGCTGTAATTAATATTATTTTAAAGAGAAATGCAAACCTTGGAACTAATGGCAGTGTTTCTTTCACCATCGGTATGGGATTGTATAACAGGGAAGATATCCGTGCAGACAGAAATTTTTACCGTTATAATCCTGCGTTTAGTATCAATAACCGAAAAGGAAAATTAAACCTCTTTGGCGGGTATAGTTTTTTTCGCCGCAATTGGTTTCAGTACAGCGAATTTGACCGTATCATTTCACCTAATCGTTTCTTCCAGGAAAATTATCAACCCAGTGATGTAAACAGTCATAATTTTCGTTTTGGGGCCGATTTTTATGCGAATAAAAAAAATACATTCGGTGTAATAGCAAGAGGATTTATAAGGGATGGTGGAACCGAAGCCAGAAACACCACTTTTCAGAGCGACCCGGCAACAGGCCAGGCACTAAGCAGTTTTCAAACGCTGAATAATAAAATTTTTAACCGGAAGAATTTTTCCGGGAATGTAAACTGGAAACACATTTTTGATACAACCGGCAAAACACTAAATGTTGACGTTGATTACTCCACATTTAAATTAACAAACAATAGCGATATCATCAATAAATTGCAAAACGGTACCAGCTACACCAATAATCAGTTTATAAGAAACCCTGTGCAGTTTCTTGTAATGAAAGCAGACCTTGAGTACCCGATTAACAAGAAGACAAAACTGGAAGCCGGAGCCAAATTAAGCATAGCTACAATAGATAATTACCTGCAATTTTTCCAGAAGGGAGTGCTGGATAATGTACGCAGCACCGATTTTAAATACAAAGAAAACATCAATGCACTGTACTCCTCCATTACACATGATTTAAAAAAATGGCAATTGCAGGGAGGCCTCCGTGTTGAGCAAACCATTGCTAAAGGAAACAGCCAATCGCAAAAAGTGTTGGATAGAAATTATGTGCAGTTATTTCCATCAGCCTTTCTTACAAGGAAGATAACAGATAAACTTTCCACCGTACTGCAATATAGCCGCAGGGTAAACCGGCCAAGCTTTCAGCAACAGAACCCTTTTATTGAATTTTTAGATTCACTTACTTACACCAGAGGTAATCCATTGCTAAAACCAGAAACAGCCGATGAATACAAGTTCTCCCTTACGTATGAAAATCAACCTTTCTTTGCCATCAGCTATAACAAAAAAAATGATGTGATTGTAAACGATGCACCCAACCAGGTGGGTAACTTAACCTACACCACACCTGAAAACCTTGCGGTGTATGATAACTGGGCTTTCGAACTCAACTTCCCTATTGAATTTGGGAAAAAAGTAACAGGCTTTGCCGGCAATCAATTTATTTATAATCGTTACAAAGCCAATTACCTTGGCAGCCAGTTTAACCAAAGCAAATGGAACTGGCTGGCCTATTGGCAAGTGGCGTACAAGCCAACTGATACATGGAATTTTGAAATATCGGGATATTATATGACGAAGTCGCTGCAGGAATTTATTACATTGGAAGACCTTGGTTCTTTTGATTTTGGCATTCAAAAAAATTTCTGGAATAAAAAAGGAAGGTTATCTCTTAATATCAGTGATATATTTTTTAGCGAAAGATCAAGGGGCTTCATTAATTACGAGGTCATCAATGTAAAATTTCGCCAGTTGGAAGATAGCCGGAATATCCGGTTATCATTCCGTTATTCATTTGGTAATCAAAAACTAAAAGCAGCAAGAAGCAGAAACACAGCTTCTGATGCAGAGGAGAATCGGGTAAAAACGAATTGATTAAATTCTTTATTTCCCAGGAAAGTGTCGGATGGCATTGTGTGTTGGGGCTGTGGCATCCCGATTTCCATCGGGACAGGCTTCGCCGTACTACGGAGTTGCATTAGAGAATAACGCCACTCTTCACATAACTTGTCCCGCCTTAGCGGGAAAGCCGGGCGGTGAGACATCGGCTACGAAACTATAAAGTTGGAAGACTTGGCAGGAAAGAACATGTTTAGAGGTATGCTTTTGCCTGCCCTCGTTATCCTTAGTTTGTTGGCATAACACATCTCAATAATAAATATAAAGTTGAATGGTTGTCCATCGTTTGCAACGATGGACTGAAAATATATTTACAGCCTCGTTGAGGCTGATGCTTCGTTGCAAACGAAGCATAACCATTCAGCATTTTTTATGAACACTACGTACAACTGGGTACTCTGTGATAATTGGAGCCATAGATGAGAACTAAGGCAAAGAGTTTCTATAGTTCTGTTGCTCTTATTGGTCTAACAAAACCATTGAACGGCCTTTGTTGTGTGTTGTGTGATGGCTTTTGTGCGATAGCAAAAACACCAACAAATGAATGTAGGACATCCAACTATTGCATTTATAGTTTTAAAGAATTAAGATAAGAGTTTCCAATAGTTCTGCCTGCCTGCCGATAGGGAGGTTGCTGGTGTCTTTGCCCGGCTGATATGCCTGCTCACAACACACAGCAACGGCGTGGTGATTTCTTTGGAAACACCAACATCGGCTAAAAATAATTGTTTCAAATCATTAAGTCATGAACACAGAATCTTGTCGAAAAGAAATGGATTTTATTTCCCTGACAGTATCCTGACCCTTTATTTTACTTTCAGTATTTTCTCCTGAAATATTCCTTCTGTACTAATGAGTTTAATAATATACATGCCTGCTGCTAAATGGGCAATGCCATCTACTTTGATATCATTTTTACCGGCATTGGCCTGTAGATGATTTGTATATAATATTTTCCCGGCCATATCTGATACATGAATCGTTAACAGCTGGGGTTGTGATACATCAGTGGAAAGGGTGAACGAATTGATAAAAGGGTTAGGTCTGATATTAATGAGGTTGATGTTATCCCTTGAACCTGAAAATGCCAATACATTACTATAGAGGAACTTTCCATCCCGGTCAATCATCTTTAACCGGTAATAATTAATATAACCGTTTACATTGTTATCGGTAAAACCATAGTTCCTTATTGTAGTACTGAAGCCGATTGCCGCTACCTCACCGATCTTGATAAATCCCGATCCAGTATGACTTTGCTCAATTTCAAAACGGCTTACATCCACCTCGCTGGAAGTGGACCAGTCCAGTAAAATATTTCCATTCTCTTTTTTACCCTTGAAATAAAGCAGGCTGATGGGTAAACTTATATTGTTTACGGTTATAATTCCGGTAGAGGAAGTGCTGCTGCAAACAGTAACGCCGGACAATGAAGTGGCCCTGAAAACTACTTTATAGCTTCCTGCAGTTGTAAACGGACTGGTGGTTATTATCAATGCACCGTTGGAGGTGGCCCATTTACCCTGCGCAAACGATTGACCACTGGTAGAATCGGCAATGGCATAAAAAGTTCCGGAAACGGCATTGGAAATTGTGTATGTGACGCTTTGCCCTGTATAGATCGTAGTCGTTGTTGATGTGAAAATAGGAGCAGCCGGTGTAGGCGTACAAACAATGGCAATGGCCGAAGATGGACATGCCACTTCCTGTTTTCCGGTCTCTTGTACACCGATTTTCAGAATGCCATTTGAATATAATGTATTAGTTGGGGTGGTGTTTACCGTTATAGGTCCCCAATTGGTTCCCGAAGTAACAGCTGAACCGATCAATTCATCATCCAGATACAGGTTTACAGTAGTGGTAGAAAAAGATCCGGTGAGTGTACCCGATATACTGGCAACACCGGGAGTGATAGGGCCGGTAATAGTTCCACAACGAGTTGCGGAGGTAGGGCCGGCTGCTGTATAACTGGCAGAATTCGTACTTACTCCGCATGACCCGTTCTGCGCATTGGCATAGTATGTTGTTCCGGCAACTGCATTGTATACCGCCGGTAATGTACCTGCATTGCCGGTGGACCAGGTGCCGTTAGCCTGAACAGTAGTGGTGGCCACCAGGATATTGATCGAAGTATATACCCTGATAGTTGTGCCCGGTGCATCTACAGATTTACCAGTGATGGGAGCACCGCCGGTTAGCTGATTATTATTATCCGAAGCAATGGTTGGCGGGTTTGTAAAGCAGGTAACCGTTGCCGTAGAGGTACCCGTACAGTAATAAATCTTACCTGTATTATCATCAGGCAGTTGGGCAGTAACAGTTATTACCTGACCTGTTATTAATTGTTTGGTAAAGGTGTAATTCCAGTTTGTTCCTGAAAGAGCAGGAGAAGCTTCAAGCACATCATCAATATAAATGCGTATGGTACTGCCTGCAACAGCCGTACCTGCTATGGATGTAGTACTTGTATAAATGCTGGTTGAATTGTTGATCACCGGGGCAGCAGTGTTAGTAGTACTCCATCCGGCCGTTGTGTTCGCAGCGCAGACAAAGGCAGATTTTGAATCACAGGTTCCATTATTAAATACTACTTCATAAGTGCCTCCTGCAAAGGATCCACCACCGGCAGAACAACCGCCGGATAAAGTCCATCCGGCACCATTGATGGCAAATCCGCCAGCCGGTGGTACACCTGATGATACAAGGGTTCTACCGGCCGAGGTTAGCCGATATAAATAGATCGTTGTTCCGGCCGGATAATTGGTACCGGAAAAACCCTTTCTGTCGCCACAAAAACCAGTGGGAGTTACAGGGCTGGTTGCACTGTTACAGCTGCTGGCATAAATACTGTTACTCACCAGGCAGATACTTTCACCATTGGCCCTGGCTTTGGCAGTGATGATGTCATTGCTTGCAGTGGTAATGCCGGGCCGACTCCATGATGAACCACTCGTTACTCCTGTTACTGAATCCACGATAACATTATTCTTATAAATAATGATTGTTGCGGTGGATGCTGCACCGGTCAATGTGGATTTGGTCCAGCTTCCGCTGATAGATACCGTACCTGTGCTGATGGGTGAATTAACAACAGGTGGAGCAGTACACATGGCTGTTGGACAATTCGCAGGATTTACAAAAACCTGGCAGACAGGTTGTCCATTAATAAAATCTTCATATGTGTCACCTCCTGTACCATATATATCTGAACGGGGTCCACCGATTGCAGCCTTAGGTGCCATTACAGTGGTAGCTGACATACGGATAGTAGAGGCGGTTGTAAGATTAAAAGGAGCTGCCTGCAGATCTGAAAATGGGATGTAAAAATCCATCATGAAATCCGGATCCCCATTATCATTGGTAGCGGCAATGGATATCTGTGACATGTCTTGCCAGTTAAGGTATTGTTTTACGAGTACCGGGGAAGAAGTTCCGTCCACATTATAAATAGCGATACGGAAATTGGTTTCCAGTACGATCTCTATTTCAAAACCTGGATTGCCGTTTGTTCCAGTAGTGGATGGTAAATAATTAGGATCGGCATTGGGGCCTGTCGCCCCGAATTTACCATCCGTATCCATCATAATGCTGTACCCTTTTGATCCAGGCATGATGGAACCCATCCGCATCCGGAAAAGAACGTTCTGGGCTGGGGAAAAATAATGATAAACGCCATTACCGGCAGAATCAGGTACAAAGTCCGAAAAATTATGATTGGGCCCCCTGCGCAAATCACCAAACGGTTCGATGGAATAGGCACGGATGCCCTGGTAAGCAAGCTCCGAATTAGCTACATCATTACCGATAAATCCAGCTGTAGTTAAAGAGGTATAACTGTCTCCATTAGGATCCAGTACCGCCCTGCCACCGGCACTCGTAGCTGGTCTGTTAATGAAACCGGGCACCTGGGCGTTTAACCGAAGATTAAAAAGAAGCGATAAAAAAATAACGATAACGTTAAAAAGAGTAAATGTGTTTTTCATAATGCAGATATTGGTAATGGCCTAAACGAATAAAAAGAAGTATTGATACATTCTTGGGATAAAAAATTGAATAAAATAAAAAACAAAAGTATTTCTACATCGGAATACTACGATAACACGGTAATTGTTCTTTGTGAAATTGAAAATAGATTGATAAGGATCAACATTTTGTTATCCATTGGGACTGAGCTAGGACAGGTATCTAAAGAACTGTAGAAAAAAGTAAAAACACGGTATTTGTAATGAGTAATAACGGCAGCTATATATTTTAAAACAATTGGAGAGTAACTGCCTTTACTTTCTATTTACTTACGCCTTGGTTGGTGCCTGCCTGCCGGTAGGCAGGTTTTCTTCCACCAACCACTGGTGTGTAGTTCACCCCGGTGATGCCTAAGAAATCCCCAGTTGTCAATTCCGGTATGATAAAATAAGGATGATGAATACTAATAATCTTCAGGCATATTGGACATAAAAGCTTTTACAGGATTCCGATGGATGTATTCTAGCTTTTGCTAAAGGTCCACACACAACAAAGGCAGAAATATCCAGTCCATTCGTATTAATAATCTGAATATTCAACCGGCCTTAGAAAAGTAATATCAATATGCGATACATTATTTTGATACTCTGTCATAGTAGATAGTTTTTTCCAAATGGGATCACTTCCAAAAGTTTTCCAATGGGCATCCCGGTCTTGCATACTTTCAAAGCTTGTCATATACATCAGGTTCGGCATCTTACTTCCTGCAATCACTTCGCTGTAAAAAATCGCATTAAAATTTAATTTGGCAAATAAGCCTATTTCATCCCCTTCGTTAAACATGTGTACCTTATTGCGGAATATTTTTTCTGTAGCACTTTCATAACTCCGCAATTCATATACCCTGTCTTTTTTTGCAGCTGATAATTTAGGGACTTTCAGTTGCGGTGCCATGGCGAATGATTGTAGCAATATTTTTTCAATACGGGTGTAAGGAGGTTCTGTATACATTGCATTGATATAGCTGTTGCCGCTAGCCTGGTAGTCTTTATCGGCCGCCAGTTTATCCGCCATAGTGGTGACCATATCCAGCGATTTTACGGGTATCAATACATATAGCATTTTGGCCTTGCTGGTATCATTGGCCATGGATTTAAAAACACCCACTTCTTTGATCTGCATTCTGTGCAAAGCGGGTAATAAAGCCACTTGTAAATAATTGTCAAGCACTTTTTCCTGTGCCTGATTATTATAATGATACACGGTAAGCTGATAAAAGGTTCGTTGTGGTTTTTTAGGTGTAGCCCATGCAATTATTAAAAAGAGTGAAATAAGTGATACGCAGACTAGAAGAATTCGAAAATTTTTATTTTTCATTTAAACACAGAGTTTTTGATAATGATTGATTAGAATAAAGTTATTCTTTTATTCCGGGTATTTTTATTACCAGCTTTGGTTGATGAAGATAAAAGTTGATTATTCGATTAACACTGAGTTTCGTACAATAACTACGGAGTGTTGTTTTTCGAGCACCTAGGGGGGAAAAATAAAAAGAGATACCCTTAACAAGGTATATGAATCTAAAGGGCCCCACCTATTTTTGTCATATTGAATTATTTCAATTGGATGATTAAATAAAGGAACTATGAAAAATGGATTTATTATAATTGGTTTATTATTTAGTGCAATTGTTTTGCAGGCACAGAAAAATATTTTTCTGGAAGACTTTAAAACAAACAAAGCAAAATGGTCGTTGCTCGGTACTATTAATAAGGACAGTGCAACAGCTATCGTTACGAATGGTCAATTGGTATTGGATAATAAACAACTGGGCTTTGCAGTATCGCTAAACAGTATTACCAATAAAAAGATCAATATTAATACCGATGAAGAAGTTATTGTCCATGCTTCCTTTACCCATCTGGCTGGTCAAAAATTAGCAGGTTATGGTATGCTGTTGGGGGAAAAATTACCCGGAGACAAGTATAACGGTTATTGTTTTTTAATGGTAGATACCGGCTATTACCGGATGTACATAGCAAAGGATGGTAAACAAATAAAGTATGTAGATTGGACGGCGGATAAAGCTATTAAAACCACTAATGCGACCAATATATTAACCATAGTTAAAAAAAGAAATCAGTTTCATTTTCTAATAAACGGACAGTGGCTTTTCAATATTGACAATGCCAATATCAACGTTAATAGCATAGGCCTGCTGGCGACTGATAAACAAAAAATAGGTCTTGATAATATTAAAATCGAAAGCTTTACCAAAGAAACTGATAAGAAGGATGCAGATAAAATTAATGATCTGATTACTATACTGGAACAAAACAACAACTGGTTTGCCAAAGCGTCCAGAACTAATGTAAACTTCCCTACTACCTGGCTTCCTTATTTACAGACTGCTAATAAAAATGTAAACCTTTTAATAGGAAGTGGTAAGCCTTATTATAGAGATAATTGTTCCTATGAGAAGCCACTTCTTGATGTAAACGTAAAACTTTATAAAGGTTATATTGAAAAGGCCTTGGTGAAATTTGAAAAAATCGAGAAGACCACTGTGTTGGGTAAAGTAACTTATTGGATCAATAAAAATGAAAAGTTTGCAAAAGGGGTATATATAAAGGTGAAAGAGTTTTATATAAGTGATACTCATTTTATGGAGATAGAAATTCGAAATGAGCCAGATGTTACTAAACAACAACTGGAAGAAAAGAAGGAATAATTAAATGGGTGGCATTGAAGGCCGGCAACTAATTATTACCATCAAGACATGTAATTAGTTATATTACTTCAATTGTTAGATAAACTTTGTACCCCGTATTCCATTGCTTAAGGCATTTTATAAAAAAATGGTTTAAGCAGAGTTTCCTTTCCTTCCAGCTTTAGTTTATTATTGAGTACAAACAGCACATCATTCCCCATGCTTACTACACTGTGGGTATTTCATTTCCCGGCAAGTATTTGATGATTTTATGTGTTAGGCGATTCTACACAATCATGCAAAATAGTTGCCTGGGTATAAAAAGCAAAAGTTTTATATACTTTAGCAACATGAATAAAACCATCATTATTCTTTTTATCATTTTTTTTAATTCAATTCCCATTGTTGGAGTTGCTTATTTTGACTGGCAACCTTTTGAAGCATTTTGGTTTTTTTGGGTGGAAACACTCATCATCGCATTCTTTAATAGCATACGAATTGTATTTAGCCAGGGACAGAAACTTACTATTACAGATACCAATAGGCCTTTAGTGTATCATTTTAAAAAAGGTATAACTTATTTGTTAATACGTACCGCCATTTTTATATTTTACGCCATATTCATCATTACGTTTATTGGGTTTGTAGCGAATGTAAATAAAAATAAAGAGGCGGTAATTATAACCCTGCTATTTCAAAACAATCTTTTCAATATGGGATTACTCATCAGTATTTTTAGCGAAGGGTATTATATAATTACAGGGTTTTTTAGAAATGGTGCTTTTTATACTTCTTCACCAGATAGCTTTACGTCTATATTCGATGGAAGACAACTAATTATTCATGTAGCCATCGTAATAGGTGCTTTAGGCAGCATTTTCCTGGAAAAGAATACTTCCTTTGGTAGCTATGGGAATATTTTTATTATCAGTTTGTTGTGTATTTGTAAAGTAATGTTCGATGTTTTTAATTTGGGAACTGCTGCTACAAAACTGCCTGAATAGGTAGTTCATACGCATTGATAATCTGAATACTCAACTGGCCCCCGGTACTCGACGCCTGTTATCCTTAGTTTGTTCACATAACACAGCGACCTAATAAATAAAAAGTTGAATCGTTGTCCATCGTTTGCAACGATGGATTGAAAATATATTTACAGCCTCTTTGAGGTTGATGGTTAGTCACAGACTAACCATAACCATTCAGTATTTTTTGGAACACTACTGACAACGGGGGAAATTATTATTTTGTCCATGGCGGTTTAAATTCATAAGTGGCGTTATCCTTCCTTACTAATTCATCAATTTTAAAACAGGCAAAAACTACGAAGGCAAAAAACAAAATCAGAAAAACAATGGTCAAGGTTTCGTATTTGTTGCCGGGTAGGGCATATTTTTCAGGCTGCCCGGGCAGGTAATAAACTTCAAGTGTATTACCACCCCTGTATTTACCCGGTTTGGTCGTAAGTTGCCCCTCCTTGTACTGGTTGGCCCCGTTTGGCAGGTACCAGAAAACAACCCTATCATAATTAGCTCCCTTGTACATTCTTCTTCTAATCACATGCTTCACTTCGGCGGTGGTGCTTGTGCCTTCTGAAAGAACTTTACGGTAGTGTTTTCGCTTTACTACGAAACGAATCATGGGCAATGCGCCAAGTGCAATTAGTAGTATATAAATGATTATCATAGCTTGTTTTTAGTAGCAGCTTTTTTTCCACTTCTTCAGGCACTCGTAAAAATTTTCACTCTTTATTTTTTTTTAATTCTAATTCTGTCGAGCCATAGTGGGCCAATTCCACTAAAGTCGTTTAAGAGCTAAGCTACAAGAAAATTTGAAAGCAAAATCACAACTGCATCAGGGCTTATCATGCCAACCACGCCGATATCCTTAGCTTGTCTGCAAAATACCGCTCAATAATAAATGAAAAGTTGAATGGTTGTCCATTGTTTGCAACGATGGACTGAAAACATATTTCCAGCCTCGTTGAGGCTGATGGTTAGTCACAGACTAACCACAACCATTTATCTTTTTTTATTTTTTTGAATACTGCGGAGAAATCGGGGGGCAAATATTTTTTGCGGAACACCTGCTGGGGCGGAAGGCTGGATAGTGAAATAACTTGGCTCGATTATTTCGGGATTGGCTATGAAGACGGTGAGGGCACACCATAGGGAGAGGTAATGTAAATAAAAACCGTCCGGCGTTTCATTTCCTATATACGGATGCGAAACCACCGGACGGTAGGAGCTAAGTATATTATAAAACAATATTGGCTATATTGTTACAAAGCACATCCACATCACCAACCGTATGCCCCCTACGGTTAGACATGATGGCTATCACCACTCCTTTGTCACGGTATATACGTAGGTGGGACCTTGCACCTGTCCAGCTACCCCCATGTTCTGCAATGCGATTGGGGCTATTGCCACCAACTGCCCAGGCTACACCATACCCTTCTCCAGTAAGCACTCTTGTCCACAATACATTATCTCTTGCTGCTGGTTTTACAATTTTTCCATCTAATACTTTCCACCCAAAACGAGCCATATCCAATGCACTCATTTCAAGACCACCACCAAATACTTTCCAGCTATTATTACCATAGCTGGTAGCTGAGTTATCATCTTCATAAGGTTTGGCTCTTTCATAATCGGAAGGCAGGTTAGATGTAGTGTACATTACCCGCAGGCTCTCCAGATCGTAGGGTGCTGCTATTTCAGATTGCACCAATTGTGCCGAAGTACGACCAGTTACTTTTTCCAGCACAGCAGCCAGGTAGGTGTGTGCATGAGTGGAATAATTGGCATTCGTATTATTGGTACATCCTGCTACAAAATCGGCATTCCAAATTTGTGTTAATGCGTCAATGGCTTTAGTATATTGTTGTATAGCCGGTTCGGGGCCATCATAATGTTGCAAACAACCTAGGTGTGCATACAACTGCTTTACCGTATGTATGTGCTTGGCGGGTAGTGTTACTATGCTGCCATCAGACTTTTTTACATTGGTCAAATAGCTTCTTGTAGTGTTGTTCAGGTTAAGACTTACGTTAGTGCCGTTTCTCAGTTTGCCTTCATCAGCTAGTTTAACAGCCAGTGTACCGCTGAATACTTTAGAAACAGAAGCCGCCATGTAAACCGTTTCACCATGTGCTACTTTACCCCCTTCTTTATCGGCAAAACCAAAACCACGGCGATAGAGTATATCACCATCTTTAATAATAGCTACTGAAATTCCCGGCAAGTTATTATCAGTGCGGTATTTGGTAATCAGGTTATCCAATTCATCTTTCTTATTATAATCAAAGCGGCTGTTGTTTTCAATCCAGATGCCGCCATAACGCATACCTGCAGAGGTAGAGTAACATTCAAAATCTATAAGACGATAACCTTTATCCCGGTATTCCCGCCACATGTTGGCATATTCAAGCTCGGTGCGGTCGGTACGTACCTGGTATCCAAGGCCGGATTTTTTTTCGCAAATGAAAGCATAGCGTTGGGTACCGCCATCTTTATACGAATCAAAATTAGTAATGAGATAACCCTGGCTGTTCAGTGTGTTAATACGTTCCTGGTAGCTGTCCCTGTCTAGGGCATGCTCTTGCTTCCAATCGGTGTTATCAAAATTCTTTACCCACACCGAAGCATAGCGGATGCCACTGCTTGTTTCATACATTTCAAGGTCTATCATTTTAAGACCACCATTTTTCTGTTCAGTCTTGTAACTTTCAAATTCAGCTTTTGTCATTCCTCTTTTTGAAGACCAGTTGTAGTTTTCTGTGTTTTTAATCCAGATACCAGCAAATCGCTGTGCACCGCCCATGCGATAGCTTTCAATATCCACCGGTCTGTAACCCTGGTTTTTCATCTCCGTCCATTTGGTATGGTAGCCATCATCGGTCATATCCCGGTATTCGGCCCAGCCACGGTTGGTTTTATTTTTTTCCCAAACCATTGAATACCGGATGCCGCCTGAAGTTTCATATCCATCCATATCAATCATGATGTAGCCGGCATTTTTGTACTGTTGAAATTTTTCGCCGAAGGATTGCCCGGTAAGATCTCTGAAAGAGAGCCAGTCAATGTTTTTTTCAAAACTGGGTTCATTGCCCCTGGCAGCAATGCATAGCAATACCATGCAAGCCGATAGAATTTTGTGTAGCATAAAATAAAGTTTGAATGGTTAATGTTATCAATCCGTTTGTTCGTAAACGAATCGGTTGGAAAATAAAGGTAGTGCTTAGAAGAGTAAGGGGAAATACCATGTTAGTAGTAGGTACTCGTACACAAAACCGGACGTTGAGACATCTGCTACGTAGCGGTGAGGACACCCGGTAGGGAAGAAACCAATGCAACGGGATACTCCGGCAAGCTCAGTACACCAACCACGGCGTGTTATTTTTTGCAGAACACCTGCCAAGGCGGAAAATGGCTACGAAACTATATAGTTGGAAGACTCGGCAGGGAAGAAAAATCATGTGTTGTTTCTTTCTTCAATTGTTCTGAGCATTTCTTGTATTCGTCTTTCAGCTTCCTCTTTTGTAATTCCGTTGTAGTAGTCTGTTACAAATAGATGGTCAAAGTCTTCATGGGGGACAATTTCTGGCCGTTGATTTCCTGTTCTGGTAAAAACAGTTGTAGGAATACTTTTTTCAAAGTTATAATCCGGTAAATCATTGCATAGCCAGCCAAAATATTTTGTTTCGTGGTTTTCGTTGTTGTAGTTATCTGAATAATCCTGGAAGCTTTTATCGCTTAATGAAACCCAAAGACCATATTCTAAATCCTTGCAATGGTCAATAACTTTTTGGGTTAATGTGCAGCGGATAAACTTGTCTGTTTGGTCCGGATATTTTATGGTGCAAAAGTCAGTACTAAGAGTTCCCATACTTTTCTTATCCTCTTCTGATAAATTGTTATAATTAGTAGGAGAATCATAAGCCAATGCTGGCCATTCTGTATGTTCTTTGCCACAGTTGCTACAGATATATTTTAGTGGTTCCGGCATTGTTTAAATATACTGCACTCTTTTGAAAATTTCAACTAAGGAAAAGATGCCAGCCTCGTTGAGGCTGATGGTTAGTCGCAGACTAACCATAACCATTCAAGATTTTTTTTATTTTTTTTGAACACTACGAACAACGGAGAAACTGCAACATTGAGTCGAAAAAAGGAAAAAGACGAATAAAAAATTGACTATTTTTGTATCTATGATAAACATTATTAAATCTAAGAGACGAATATTCCAATTGGGTGATTGGATTTTCGCAGGAACTGCACGGCTATGTGCAGGAGACATTTATTAATTCTTATCATTTGTGCGATAGTACATGAAACATACATGTACTTACCAAAAATAATTCTCTGCATATTTATTTATGTAGGAATTCACATAGTTATTGAAACGTTCTTTAAGGAAAAAATAAAACGGCGAAAAAAGTTATAATAATATTAAACTGAGTTTTCACCCAAGCTCAAGCCGAACGCAACAAATGATAATTTAATCCATCGTTAATTCGATGGATTTTCTTTTTTCAGCCTGTTGTTACAAATAAAGCAAAACCATTCAGCATTTTTTAAACTTGTTTAATAAAGCTAAGTGTAGCTTAAATTAGCGGCAAATTATTCTGCTTCTAACAGATATAAAGAATCTCTAATTATATCTTGAAATTTGCCACCAGTTTTTTGATTTAACATTTTTACAATATCTGCAATATCTGCGTATTGTATAAATGGCTGGGTTTCTTCATTTAGTTGTTTCATACGATCTGTACTATGATATTCGAAACCATACTTTTCAGTAACCCCACCACTACTTGTATTTACACTTGGAGAAACAGGGATAATACGTAAATAATTAAAGCCTTTTAGTCTTGATACCCGTCTGTTTAATATATGGTCAATGAAAAAACCTTTCACATCTTCTTCAGGGCAAGCTTTTATATATGCATTTCTGTAGGAACTATAATCTACATGCACCCATAATTGTTTATTACAGTGCAAGATGGATGATTCTTTTAATTTCCATAATGGTAGCTTTGTATTAAGTTCTGGGCAAAAGTGGGGTGTAACGATAAAAGCTTTTTCTGGCTGTATCGTTTCAATATTGATAATACTTCCAATATACTTAGTAATAGCATTTTTGTCTCTTGCAGCTATTGGAATATGAACATCAGGAGGCATGCCCCATATTTTTGCCATTTCTTTTGCCCTATTATCAATTTCAATCATAAAGGATTTTTTCTTTCCGGGGTTTCTCAAATTTAGCGATTTCAGAAGATAGTACGAATCTGATGGTTAGTCGCAGACTAACCACAACCATTCAGCATTTTCTTATTTTTAGAACACTACGGACAACGGGGGGAAATAAAACACCAACCACGGAGTGTTGTTTTTGACGGAACATCTGACAAGGCGGACATCGGCTACGAAACTATAAAGTTGGAAGACTCGGCAGGGAAGAGATAAATAAAAAGTTGAATGGTTGTCCATCGTTTGCAACGATGGACTGAAAATATTCTTTTTTACAAAAACACCACATCCAGTAACCCGCATTTCTTTGTCAGCACATAATCTTTTGCACTGCTGTATAGATAGTCTTCCGGCTTTTCTACAATGCCTGCTTCCACTGCATTGTTATGAATATAGCTGGTCTTTTGAAAAATGAATGCAGGACTATATAATTCCATAGGTTGGTTATCCTGCCGCCAAAACTGGTAGTTACTGTTGCGGCTTTTCTTTTGTCCTTCTTTGCTAAAGATGTCCAGCATCCATTCCCTTCTGCTTTCTTGTTTGTTATCTTCGATGGCTTTTATTAGTTGCTTGCTGGTAAATTTCTTAAAATCCCGCAGCACATCACTCAGGTTGCCTTCTTTGGCGGAGATAATCAGGTGCAGATGATTACTCATGATGCACCAGCTATGCAGGTTTAATCCTTTTTCTTTTTGACAAAACCGGATGCTGTCCAGCACTATATCCCGGTAATCCTTCCTGGTAAATACATCAACCCATTCTACTACTGCAAATGTTATAAAATGAACAGCTTGCTGGTTACGGATTTTGTAGCCACCCTCACTCATGGTTTTTTTTACTAAGATAGCAAACTGTTTTTATGCTTGGTTTTGACAGCCTCGTTGAGGCTGATGGTTAGTCGCAGACTAACCATAACCATTCAAGATTATTTTTATTTTTTTTGAACACTACGAACAACGGGGGACTAACCATAACCATTCTAGATTATTTTTATTTTTTTTGAACACTACGAACAACGGAGGTGAAAAAATTATTTATTCTTTCTCTTTGAAGCAATATAACCTTTATAACCTGATGGACCCATCGCAATGCCTGCTATAAATCCTATAATAATTCCACCTACAATACAAATGTTAGCTGTAGTATCTAAAAAGTCTTCGCCTGCACTCCCAGTCTTTTTAACTGCAACAACTACACAGCCAGGTATTCCTATTAGTAAGCCAAGACCTAAGCCATATAGACCCCCTATTACTGGACCCCATATGGCCCCCCAAATCGACTTTAAAACGCCTTTGTTCTTTTCAGAGTTTAATGTTTTTACATGAATTTGAAGTTCTGATAATAGCTGATTTCCTGTTATACTCAAAGAATCACTAATAGGGATAGAGTCGAGATAGCCGAAATATGTTTTATAATTATGAAATATTGTTGCTTCTTTTAAATCGGCTTTAAATTTCTGTAGTGAATCTTCATATATAGTATTGTCAATGTTAAATTGCAGTAAAGGGGTTAAAATATTTTTAACCGTTTCTAGTTTCGAGTTTGAAATAGCAGCTTTTTGATTTGTTAAATTATTTAATACATAGTTTACATGCTTTCTGTTTTTATCAAACACTTTATTGTCGTCTAAGTCATTTGCATACATACGGTCTAATTCAATAGCACTTTCAAGTCGCAATTTCATTTTTTCTATTTGGCCATTTAATGAGTAATACATGGCTAAGTGGTAATGTGATTGTGATAGTTTTGAGTTGTAAGAAATCGCCTCCTCTGCATATTTTATTGCATTATCTAAGTTTATGCCGGTTTCACTAGTAAGTTGACGATAAAAAGTAATCGAAGTAAAAAACATTGCATTAGCTACGGCGGGGTTAAAACTGCTATTTGTTTTTGCTTTCCCTTTTCCGAGCCTACAGGCTGTTATTAAATGTTCGTTAGCCTTTTTTATATCGGAAACATTTTCATCATCTGTCTTTCCCTCTAAATATAAAAGGCCAAGTTGATAATGCGTTAAGTAATGTGTGTCATCAAAACCCTCTAGGACTTTATTAAATTTTTGAATTGCTTTGTCTAAGATTGATTCTCGAACTAACCTGCAACCGTCATTATACAATTCTTCGACTTGAGTTTTTAATGGGTTTCTTAAAGTGTATAAAATATTTCCTAGTAAGGCACTCTGAATTTCTAATTCCTGAACAATAAGCCCCAAATTATAATTGAGCATAGAATGCATTTCTTCTATTGCATTCGTTACATTTTCAAAGCCAGCAGAATTAATAGCGGCAATTCTATCGAGCCTGTCGGAAACAGCCTGTCGAGTTTGCTTTTGATTCGCTACAATTTCATTTGTCTGCTCCTTAATAGTGGTATTGAAATCGTTTTTATAACTTTCTGCCTGTAACCATTCCCAATACGACATCGCTCCAGGATACCATGTTGCCATATTTGTAAATTTTGTTAGTTGTTCTTAATCCTCATGAGTATCAATAATTCTAACACAGCACTACAATTTATACTATTTTGAGAAATTTTTATTTTTTTAGGAAAATTCCGATACAAAAAAGGAAAACTTACATTTTTCCCAGGCGAGTGTCAGATGGCTTTGTGTGTTGAGGCTGTGGTACTCGCCGTACTACGGAGTTGTATTACGGAATAACGCCGGGTACACTCTGCACACAAGGACGATCTGTGAGACACGGCTACGAAACTATAAAGTTGGAAGACTCGGCATGGAAGAGAGAAATTTTTAGTTACCTTCCTCTTCAGAAAAAATTTGTAATTGAAATGGAAAAAGAACTCCCAAATTTATTTGAAGGGTACGTTTTATATGGAATAAATAATAAAAATCGTTATTCTCCTGTTGGTGTGGTTACAGAAGATGGTAGGCGAAAAGCTAAATGCAGTTTAAGTAATATTCCTAAATCATTAGTTGAAAAATTAATACAGATTGAAGATGTTCGATTTTATAAACACTTTGGAATAGATTTCAAAGCTATTGGAAGAGCCACTTTGGAGAATATTAAAGCAAAAAAAATTGTACAAGGTGGGAGCACAATTACTCAGCAATTAGCAAGAAATTTATTTCATGATAATAGTATAAGCCTCTTTCGTAAGTTTCGGGAAATTCTTTTCGCTATCTATCTTGAATTTCGATATTCAAAAGAAAAAATTATTGAATTGTATTTTAACTCAGTTTTTTGGGGTACTAATATTTATGGACTGCGTAGTGCTAGCTTGCATTATTTTGGTAAAGAAGTAAATAAGATTAGTAATTCTGAAGAAACAAAACTGTTAACTCTATTAAGAGGACCGAATTATTATCTTAAACAAAAAGAAGCTTATAAAAAAAGGCTTAATATGCTGAATCGAAAGCTTTTTCAAAGTAACATTCAAAGTAAAAAGGCCTTTACTAAAAATTTGAACAGCTCACTTAATCTGCAACAGAACAAAATGGATGTTTTTAGAAAAGAGTCAGTTCCTTTCATAACCGATTCAATAGATAATATTTCTTTTTCAATTTATACAACTCTGAATAAAAAATTACAAGAACAGTTATCAAAATCTGTTTTGAGGCAAAAAATACCTCTATCAATTGTTGTAATAATTGATGGCAAGGTTAGAGCAATTTCAAGTACACATGGCTCAAATCATCCTTTTCTTTATAAATCAAATGTTGGTTCAACACTTAAGCCATTTATATATACAATTCTAAGAAAATTTGGTTTAGATGGAGATGAGCAAATTCCAATTAATAACGGAAATGTTTATAATTGGAGTATTAGAGAGGCCACTAAGAATAATTTTAATCACTTAACCCTGAAAAGAGCTCTTTTACTTTCGAACAACAATGCTTTCGTCAATGCATCAATAGAAATTGGCTTAAGTAAAGTACTTCAGGAAATCAAACAATTAATACCTTCACAGCCTTCTTTATCTCCCTCTATTATTTTAGGAGCTTCTCCTAAAGGGATTTCGCTTTATGAATTAACCTTACTGTATAACAATTTTTTCAAAGAGAATTCTGATGAAATAATTAATGAATGTCGAAATATTTTAAATGAAACCCTGTCGAAACGTCTAAATCTGAAAATAGAAGCTGGATATTTAAAAACTGGAACGACAAATGACTTTAAGCAACGTTTTGCAATCTTTGGAACAGGAAATACTACTATTGGATTTCTAACAGAAGGCTATAGAGATATTGAAGAGGAAGACTATGAAAAGGATGAAGATTATTTGTTTGTTGTAAAGAGTTTTATTAGCAATATCTTGAAAACGCTTTAATTATGATTTATCCATTCACATCAGATAATGGTACATTGTTAAGAGATAGATTATCTCTTGATTTGGAACTCTTAAAACGAATAAAATCTACTTTCTCATCTAAAGAAAAGAAGAATTTTATAAGTATCTATATTACAGAAGGTATACCCTTTGCTTTTAAAAGAAATCCATTAATTTTTGAAGATTCAAGAATTTGGATAGCAAAACATTTAGGAACAAATCCTGAAAATATTACCTTAACTGGTAGTTCCAGACTTGGGTTCTCATTAAACCCTCGAAAACTAGGAAGTCCATATAGAGAAAGCTCTGATTTGGACCTTATTATAATTTCAAATGAATTATTTGAAGCTTATAAAGAAGATTTCAAGTTGTATGTGTATGATATTAATATAAAACTTAAGAAAAAGCAAAAGATAAATTCTGTTTCATTAACGAACGTTGAGTACCTGTATCACACAAGTAAAAATCTTGGCTTTCTTGACCAATTTAAATTTCCAATTAATAGAAAATATGCTACTGTATATAAAACATATGATGTCTTTTGGTATCTAATTCAAAGAATGAAAATTACTCCTAATTGTCCTAGTCCATATAAGGCTACAGCAAGAGTATATAAAGATTGGGTATCCTGTTTAAATCAGTTGACTATTAATTTTAATTCATCACTTCAATAAATAAGTAAAGAATTGTTCTCTTTCCCATATTTATAAACGATGAAGCACCATTCTTCTTTTTTGAATATTAAGGACAACCGTGGAAGAGGGAGATTAATAAGTTGGCAACTCAAACTCTAAGATGTTTAAACCAATTGGTCTAAACTCTTTTGTGTCTTTATAATAAAACAACCTAGTTTGATGAGCACTTAATATTTGCTGTGCAATCCATAGTCCCATTCCAATCCCTTCTTTTGAAAAATTTATTGCAGACTCATCTCTGAAAAACTTATCAAATATTTTTTCGGTATTCTCGTCACTAACAAATGGCCCAATATTCTTAACAGTAATTTTTGCTTTTCTATAAAGTTGCCTAATTTCTATTGTAATAACAGAATCAGGAGAAGAATACTTTAAGGCATTATCAAGAAGAATAAGGGGAATGAATTCTATTGATTCAAAACAAAGGCTATTTTGTATATATGTTCCATCAACACTGATTAATTCAATATTTACATTCCTTTTTTTAGTTGAAAGATGCCCAAATAAAATTTGCACTTTATTAAATAGCTTATAAATATTTATTTCTTTTTTGATGCCGAATGATATGCTTTTTGGGTTTATTATTACATCAATCATTCCTAACTGTGAGGTAATTAATTCAAGAGAATTATACAAGTCTTTATAGACTTTATCGCTATTATCGAGTTTTTCTTCAAAAGTATTGCCGGGTAATTTATTGACAATATCTTGAGTGCAGTTAAAAAAAATACTCATGGAAGTCTTAAAATCATGAAATATTGAAAAATTCTTTTCGCTCCCTTCATTCTCCCTTTTGATTAGGTTTTTTTGTATCTCAGCAATTTTTCTAGAAAAGAGAAGTAAGGAGTTTTTATGAATAATCCAATCTTTTCTAGCATCTTTTCTTTCTTTTGAAATTATTTTATTTGTATCTAATATTAAACCATTAATTAAATATTTATGCTCTCCAACTATTAGTAAAAAAGAATCAAATCCCTTCGAACAAACATACTCCGACATGGTTTCATCTTTCCTGAACAGCTTTAAGCAGTCCTTTTCTTTACACTTTTTAAGACAAGTATTATTTTGTTCTAGTTCGTATGAGTTGAAGAATTCCTCTTTATAAATAAAGGGATATTTTGTTATTGATTTGAAAAGTTCTAATTCCATTATCTGAAGAACTTTAATATGGTGGCAGATATAGCAGTTAGTTGATTTGCTAATTCTGGTCTGTTTGAAGCAAATGAAAAAATATTTTGCCAAATAGGCGGCACTTTTTTAGTAATTGCCTTATATATATCTGCATCTATTTTCTTTATAGTTTTTTTATTTACATTATTGTTTTGTAGAAGTAAGTGTAATGTTTGAATATATCTTTCGGGCTTGAATTTTGTATTTATTAAATTGTCAATTATGTTTTTCATTTTAAGGAAATCACTTGGCTTTGCAATTTTTTCATCAGCCAATTCCCAAAACTTAGATTTACTTAGGTCGTAGCTATGTTGTGAATATGCTATAATTATTTGTGCTGGATTTTTCTTTTTTAAACTCTCAAGAACCCCCAATCCATCATCCGCAGAAATATGCTCCGCTACACCTTTAATATCAAGCACTATAATGTCGTATGCTCCAGACTCTAATTTTCCATAATCCTTGACTTTATCCCATTTCTCAATATTATAGCCTTCCGTATTAAATAATGGTACTGGGAAGCTTTCTTCGTCATCAATTACGACGATTCTAATTCTTTTCTTCAATTCTTCAAACTCAAGTGGAGCTTTAAGCTTAGTTATTTTATTCGCTGAATCCCCCCACATAAAATTTTTGGATGAACCTG
Source organism: Chitinophagaceae bacterium (assembly GCA_031397865.1). GTDB lineage: Bacteria > Bacteroidota > Bacteroidia > Chitinophagales > Chitinophagaceae > JJ008. The sequence continues at coordinate 198,757 of JANNMN010000006.1, read as the reverse complement.
TTATCTCATTATATGTTTTTGTGCTGATAAAGTTCAGCAGCGACCCCCCTGCAGCAACTATCAATCCTATTAATATTTCACTCATGAGTAATTTTTTATGTGAGGGCTTTAAAATTTATTTATTTTGTATTTTGATTTTCAATTTTATTCCCTTGTTAGTGTTTCTTCTTACTGAAAACTCGAATTAAAGATACTTCAAAACAGGAAAAAAAACTTGCATAATGCTCATCCGTGTTACTACAGCACAAGTGTGCGACGCAACGAAGCTGATAGTAGTACTTCAGCTGGCTACATAACCCTTCGATATTCTCCTAATTTTCACTCCTTCGTCAAGCTCAGGATTCTTACCTTTGCCCGCCCATTCCTAAGGGAATGGTCGGGCAGGCCGCAGAAAACACATTTATGAAGTATCACAACGAAATAGAAAGGCGGAAGACATTTGCGATTATCAGTCACCCGGATGCGGGTAAAACAACGCTTACAGAAAAGTTTTTGCTGTTTGGCGGTGCTATACAGGTGGCAGGTGCGGTAAAGAGCAATAAGATAAAGAAGCATGCTACCAGCGACTTTATGGAGATAGAACGCCAAAGAGGTATATCCGTAGCTACTTCGGTAATGAGTTTTGAATACAATAACGTACTGATAAACCTGCTGGATACTCCCGGTCACAAAGATTTTGCAGAAGATACTTACCGTACCCTTACGGCGGTGGACAGTGTGATACTGGTGATAGATAGTGTGAACGGGGTGGAAGCACAGACCCGCCGCCTGATGGAAGTGTGCCGTATGCGGGATACACCGGTGATCGTATTCGTCAATAAAATGGACAGGGATGGTAAGAACCGTTTTGATCTGCTGGAAGAAGTGGAAAAAGAACTGAGCCTGGCCCTGCACCCGATGACATGGCCCATCAACAGTGGTAAAGAATTTAAAGGTGTGTATAATCTGCATGATAAAAACCTGGTGTTGTTTACCGCCGGTACTAAAGCGACCACCGATGAGAGAGTGATGATAAATGATCTGAATGATGCGGTGGTGGATGAGCTGATTGAAGAAAAAAATGCTAAACAATTAAGAGAAGATGTGGAACTGGTGGATGGTGTGCATGGAGAGTTGAAGATTCAGGATTACCTGGATGGTAAAGTGGCGCCGGTATTTTTTGGATCTGCGGTTAACAATTTTGGGGTGAAGGAAATGCTGGATACGTTTATCCGCATAGCCCCGCACCCCCGTAGCCGTGAGACCACTGTTCGCCCCGTGAATGTGGAAGAAGATAAAATGAGTGGGTTTGTTTTTAAGATACATGCCAACCTGGATCCGAAGCATAGAGATCGAATTGCATTCTTTAGAGTATGCTCAGGTAAGTTTGAGCGGAATAAATACTTTCACCATGTGCGGTTGGATAAGGATGTTCGTTTTAGTAATCCTTATAGTTTTATGGCCCGTGATAAAAGTGTGATTGAAGATGCGTATGCCGGTGATGTGGTGGGTTTGTTTGATACGGGTAATTTTAAGATCGGTGATACACTAACGGAAGGGGAAGATTTTTTCTTTACGGGTATTCCTTCTTTCTCCCCGGAGATATTTAAAGAAGTGGTGAATAAAGACCCGATGAAAACGAAGCAACTGGAAAAGGGATTGATGCAGTTAACGGATGAAGGAGTGGCGCAGCTCTTTACCCAGTTTGGTGGTAATAAAAAAATAATCGGTTGTGTGGGTGAGCTGCAGTTTGAAGTGATACAATACCGCTTGCTGCATGAGTATGGCGCATCTGTTGTATTTAATAATCTTCCTTTTTATAAGGCTTGCTGGTTGACAAGTACTGATGATAAAAAGTTGCTGGAGTTTTCCCGGTTTAAACAAGCAAATATTGCGGAAGATAAGGATGGGCATATGGTGTACCTGGCGCAGAGTGAGTGGTTCCTAAATACTGAGATCAGCAATAACCCGGATATTGAGTTTCATTTTACGAGTGAGATACATAAGTAATTGCCTTCGGCAAGGAATACAGGGTTGGCCACGAATGACACGAATGGCACGAAGAATACAAATTAAGTACAAATAGGATTGCCTGTGGCATTAGAATGAATACAGGTTGGCCACGAATGGCACGAAGAATACAAATTGAATACGAATGGGATTGCCTTCGGCAATGAATACAAATGCAGGTTGGCCACGAATTGCCACAAATTGCCACGAAAAGAACTTCTTACTACGATACGAAGTATTGAGTGATTATTTTCATTAGTCATTATAAGTTATAAACGACCTGAAGCCTCCCGTCCGAAGGCGGGAAGTTTGGGAAGGCTGACGCAAAGCCCGTCTTGAAAATTAATAACTTCATGGTATGGCGATAATTTTTGAAACGGACAGATTGGTAGTCCGGCATTTTACGGCGGAGGATCATGATAATTTTTTCTTGCTGCAGGGTGATGCACAAGTGATGCAATACATACGACCACCGAGAACAAAGGAAGAGAGTGATACTTTTTTAATGGAGAAAATATTGACGGGGGATGCTAACGACTATAAAGGCTATTGGGCCGTGGAGGAGAAAGAAACTGGTTTATTTGTAGGCAGCTTTGTTATTATTCCTATTCCAGATGATGCAGACAAAATACAGTTGGGCTATTCTTTTTTGCCCTCGCAATGGGGAAAGGGATATGCAACAGAAGTAGCGAAGGCAGGAGTGGATTATTTTTATCATCGTACACCACTTGCCATTATTTATGGCGTTACCGAATCAGCAAATATTGCTTCGCAGAAAGTTTTATTGAAAGCAGGATTTCAATTCAATGAGAAAAAGGTTGAAGGAGAAACAGAGTTGACAGTTTTTGTATTGAGGAAATAAAATTATTTAGCCATTACACCTACATAGTTTTGAGGCGTAATTTTTTTCAATTCTTTTTTGATCTCTTCCTTTATTTTAAGACCATCTATAAATTGGTGTATTACTTTTTTATCAATCTTACTATTACCTCTTGTTAAATGCTTTAATGCTTCATACGGATTGGGGTAATTTTCCCTTCGTAAAATAGTTTGAATAGCTTCTGCTACCACTGCCCAATTGTTCTCGAGGTCATCATACATTTTGCCATCATTGATCACCAACTTCCCCAATCCCTTTTCTAACGAACGGAAAGCAATCAATGTATGTGCAAATGGCACACCTATATTTCTCAGCACTGTTGAATCTGTTAGATCTCTTTGCAATCTTGAAATAGGCAATTTAGCAGAAAGGTGTTCAAAAATTGCATTCGCCAGACCAAGATTTCCTTCTGCATTTTCAAAGTCAATCGGATTTACTTTATGCGGCATGGCAGAAGAACCCACTTCCCCTTTTTTTGTTTTCTGTTTAAAATATTCCATAGAAACATAGCTCCATACATCCCTACTAAAATCGATAAGAATGTTGTTGATGCGTTTCATGCAATCAAAATGAGCTGCCAGGTTATCGTAATGTTCTATCTGGGTAGTGTATTGCTGCCGGTTCAATCCTAAGTGTTGTAAAAATTCGTTTCCAAATTTTACCCAATCCGTTTTAGGGAAAGCTACATGGTGTGCATTAAAGTTGCCTGTAGCTCCTCCAAATTTTCCGGTAAATGGAATGCCGATGAATTGTTCGATCTGATTTTCTATTCGTTCTACATACACCATTATTTCTTTTCCCAGTCGGGTAGGGCTGGCCGGTTGCCCATGTGTATGTGCCAGCATTGGAATGTGCATCCAATCTTTTGCCAATAATTTTAATTGTGTATTTAAATTAAGCAAGCCCGGCAGGTATTCATATTCAATAGCATGCTTCCACGAAAGTGGGATGGCTGTATTATTGATGTCCTGCGAAGTAAGACCGAAATGTACCCATTCTTTTGCAGCACTACTGCCCGTTTTTTCCAACTCATTTTTTAAGAAATATTCTACTGCTTTTACATCATGATTAGTGGTGTATTCAATCTGTTTTATTTCTTGTGCATCCTCCGGACCAAAATCTTCAGCCAGTTTTAGCAGGTGTTTAGAAGCCTTACCCGTCAATTTGAAAAACTTTTTTTTCTCTAAAAAAAGCAGGTATTCAATTTCAATATGTACCCGGTATTTCATCAGGCCATATTCCGAAAAAAATTCATCGAGGTGATGTACTTGTTTTCTATATCTTCCATCTATTGCTGAAATGGATGTGAGAGCTGTTAGTTCCATGATTTGATTTTAAAGAAATACCTTCAGACTATACCTTTGCAGCCACAAAAATAACCGAATTGAAGAAGATTAGAGTAGGAGTAGTGAATTACCTGAATACTAAGCCATTGATGTATGGTCTTGAACGGCCACCCATCAATCAGCATATTGAATTAATTGGCGACTATCCTTCCCGGCTGGCACAAATGCTGATCAATGGTGAGATAGACCTGGGTTTGATTCCGGTAGCGGTTATTCCTGAATTACCTTCACATTATATTGTCGGCAATCATTGCATCGGGGCTAATGGTGAGATAGCATCCGTAGCATTATTTAGTGATGTGCCCATGGAGGAAATAAAGAAGGTTTATTTGGATTATCAAAGTCGCACATCCGTAGAACTTTTAAAATACCTGATGCGGGAAGCATGGGGAATTCATCCGCAAATCATCAAAGCTGAAAATGAAGAGTACCGCAAAGAGATAAAAGGAACCACTGCTGGCCTTGTAATTGGTGATCGGGCATTTGAGCAGCGAAAAATTTCTACGTTTATTTATGATCTTGGTTCGGAGTGGCGATCTATAACAGGCCTCCCTTTTGTATTTGCTGCGTGGGTAAGTACAAAGCCATTACCAGAAGACTTTATTCTAATGTTTGATGCTGCCAATGAAATGGGGATGTCGCACATTGATGAAATTGTTGCTTCTACGCCTTTTGATTTATATGATTTAAGCAAATATTATAAGCTTCATTTAAACTATAAATTAGAGGATCAAAAAAGAAAAGGATTGGAATTTTTTTTAGACGTAATAAAAGTTCAATAAGTACTAACCCCAATCTTTATTTTTATATGCATCTTTCCGGCAGAAGATCGTGTTAATATAGGTGTCTGCATAAACAAAATATCCCTGATCTTTTATAAATTCAATAAATGGATAGTTTTTGGTTTCTTTATTTCCTTTCTCAAACCATAAAGTTTCTACACAAATCACTTCCGGCTTGAATTTTTTAAAATCAATTTTTTTCGCAATCTCAAAATCTAACCCTTCTACATCTAATGAAATTAAATTAGGCCATGGGGAAAAATGTTCTTCCATGATCTTATTAATATCAATCAGCTTTATTCTTAGTACTTTTTCAACTTTATGTTGGCCAATCTCATCATTTCCTGTATGTTCCCAAAATTCTGCTTCGGACTTAGAAAAGGTGTTTAAGCCATGAAGTTTTTCTGGAAATAAGTAGAAATCTGCTTCCGTTTTTTCATCAAATGCTACGCCTGCATTAATGGCTACATCCCGGCTTCTCTTATTTCTGATTTTTTCAAAAAGGACTGGATTAGGCTCTATACAGACTCCTTTACTTCCCCTGGAATATAACCGAAAAGTGTTACTGAGCGAAACAGGCTCATTTGCCCCGATGTCGAGATAGGAGGGATGTGAAATGCCCAGCCGGTTAAATAAATCACTAATAATTATATCTTCGCCACTTTGTGAGTAGCTACCCCTAATATAAGGAGCAATAGTATTTACCAGAACTTTTTTGGCTAATGCTTTCAGTCTGCCGATCATAATACTGTTATTAAATATTGTGGGCGAAGATACATCCCGAGTAGAATTATTGATACGTTTACTATAGTTATAAAAACATGAGAACAATCATCAGAAATTTTCTAAAGCGGTTCGGGTATGATATAATTAAGACAGGCATTCCCTATATTCCATCTTCCAAAAAAAATGGCACCGTGCTGGTCGGAAAATTCCCTATTACTATGCCCGGTTCTAATGTGCAGTTGATCAATTATCAGTTATATCCAGATCTCAATGCACAATTTGGCAGACTGGCTAAATTTATTTTCAATAAACATTCGCAGATGTGGGTAGTAGATGTGGGTGCTAATGTAGGTGATACTATAGCCGTATTAAAGTCTTCTGTAGATGTGCCCATTATAGGAATAGAAGGTGATGATATTTCCTATAGTTTCCTTGAAAAAAATATCAAACAGTTTAGCAATGTTGTTACTATAAAATCTTTCCTGGGCGAAAGAACAGAAAGGATGAATGTCAATTTAGATAAAAGTGGGTGGAATACAACTCTTATTCCTACTGAGGGAAGTTTACAAGAAATTATGTTGAAGACACTTGACGATGTATTGCGGGAAAATAACTTATCTGGTAAAGATATTAAACTCTTAAAAGTGGATGTAGAAGGATTTGATACGATTGTTTTAAGAGGTGCAAGTACTTTGATCGCAGAGCATAAGCCTGTTTTATTTTTTGAATATAACCGTCAGAATATGATTGGTATAAATGAAGAGGGACTTTCTACTGTTTTATCATTCAAAGAATTTGGTTATAATAAAATAGTTTTCTTTGATCATAAAGGTGCATTGGTGCTGGCTACCAATTTAGATAATCAGGAAGTGATTACTTATCTGCATAAATATATATCTTCTAAACATAACCTTATGGGCTATTACGATATCTGTATATTTCATGCAGATGATGAGAAAGTAGCTGATGACTTTTTATCATCAGAAAAAAATTATCTGTAGCATTTAAGAGGGACTATTTAACCCCTTTACTATTTTTTCAAACTGGGGCTGGTATAAAAAATCATATCCATCCTTTCCTTCTGGTATTACATTTGGGCATTCAAAGCAAACTTCCAGTACCCTTTTTACTTTTAATGCCTCTGCCAGGGCATAGGGGAAAGATTGATTACCGATAAAAAATTTGCAGCCTGCAATTACTTTTGCTAATTCTAAAAAATTGGTAACAGGTTTGTACTTCAAAGCAGGAATCGCTTTTTTCATGTCTTCATATTCTTCTTGCAATCCTACAAAAGTAATATTGGGATAGGCTTGTAGAAAATTGTAATTAATTCCCGGTGCCCGGTACCGAAAACTTCGGGCAATCACTATTTCATTATTAAAAGAAGTATCTGGGGATACAGAAAGCCATGGCTTGCTTAAATCAGCCGTAATGCCATACATATGAAAATACCATCTGCAAATATGATTGGTATTATAGTCAAAAGGATAATTTCTAAATTCATCCAAATCGTAATCAATCTTTTGGGTGTTCAGAATATCAACTACTTCAAACTGTGGCTGCGATAATAACAAGGGGGAGATCATTGCCACACTTTTTTCAGTAAGGATCTTATCCTTATTGCCATGTTGCATACTTTGCTTATACAGCGATTTTTGATTGATCTGAAGATGAAGATGAATTTTTTTTTCACCAGCAAGACTTTGCATGGCGGGAATGGCATAAATAATATCACCTATCAAGCCAAAATGTTTGAAATGTACAGCATTAGGTTCGGTAGCAGGGTAGAGGTTTGGCTGCTTAACCTTGGTTAAAGCCTCATTATAAATTTTTCTTTTAGCCTTTTCCTTGAATAGAGCGATATAAAGGCGTTGCAGAATGTTCATACAGAATAAATAAAAATTATTGAGTCAAAAATAAAAGAAATAGAACATATAAGTGCCATAAATAATGCTTGCTATATCAGCTCTTGTTTTCAAGGTAATTTGAAAAAACATTAATTATTCTAGTGAATTAGAGATTTTCAGGATACTTTTAAGAAAACTATTGAACTATGATAAAATTAATTAAAACCGTGGCCCTGAGTCTCGCAACAATAATTCTTCTTTATTCTTGTAAAAAAGATGAAGTAGAACCTGTAAGCAGAACTATTGAAGAGTTATTGACTTCTAAAACATGGAAGGCAGATGAATTAAGAATACAACTTAGCAACAACACTACGCAATATTATAAAAGAGGAGTATCTGGAAATACATATGATTCCGATTCATTAAAATTTACCAACAGCAATACTGGTACTTATTATTTTTCTGGATCGGCATATCCCATCACCTGGAATTTCACTGATGCAGCTAAAAGCAAAATGACAGTAGTAATCAATCAACCTCCAACTCCACTTACTGTTTACCTGGAGAATATTCACATAACTGAAACCTATTTTAAATATTCACAGTACAACCTTGGTAGTGGTTTAACTTATATGGCTTCCGGTACAAGAGTGCCCAATTAAGACAATTTGGACTCTTATAGTTTAGGAAGGAACGTTTAAGTCCTTTTGCCGCCTTACTTTACTAATGGGCAAAATTTGTTTACTTTGCTGCTTCTATGCTAAGGAAAATAAATTTAGCCCTTTATTATTTTATACAATATCCTGTGTACAAGATATTGTTTGCAAAAATTGGCTCCCGTTCCCGGCTTTTAAAAACAAAAGTGGATGGATACGGCCGAATTTTCCTCGGTTCAAAAGTCTACATCAACTCATACGGCTGGCTTGCCTGCGAGCCGCTTACGGGAAATAATAATTGTTCTCTAAGTATCGGTGATGATACTTATATCGGTCGCTTTTGCCATATATATGCAACCAGCATAATTGAAATTGGAAAAAAAGTATTGATGGCTGATAAAGTTTACATCAGCGATAATGCACATGGATACAAAAACATAAACCTGCCGGTTATTGATCAGCCGGTGGAGCAGCTTAACCCCGTGGTGATAGGTGATGGTGCCTGGTTAGGAGAAAATGTGTGTGTGATAGGAGCCTCGGTGGGCAAAAATAGTGTGATAGGTGCCAATGCGATTGTTACAAAAGACATTCCTGATTATTGTGTGGCGGTAGGATCACCGGCATACATTATCAAGAAATATAATTTTGAAAAAAACGAATGGTGTAAGACCGATAAGGAAGGAAACTTTATTTGAAAATAAGATGCAGTACAAAAAAATATTAATAACAGGTGGAGCAGGTTTTATAGGATCTAACCTTGCTTTGCAGTTAATGGGCAAAGGCTGCTCTGTAACTATTCTTGATAATTTATCTAAGCAGATTCATGGAGATAATCCTGAAACAACATCGCCTTTATATGCATCGATAAAAGATAAAGTGAATTTTATAAATGGAACAGTTACCTCCAGAAGAGATTGGGAAAATGCGATTGCTGGTAACGAAGTGATCGTTCATTTAGCGGCTGAAACAGGTACCGGGCAATCCATGTACCAGATCAGTCACTATGTAGAAACCAATATCGGCGGAACTGCATTGATGCTGGATATATTGGCTAATATAAAAACATCTGTAAAGAAAGTTGTAGTAGCATCATCCCGGGCTATTTATGGTGAAGGAAAATATTTATCACAACAAAAAGGAATTGTATATCCTGCACATAGGCTAGCAGAGGATATGGATGCGGGAAATTTTGAAGTTACTCATGAAGGGATTACAGAGCCTTTACAATTAGTGGCTACTGATGAAGATTCAAAAATTCATCCATCATCCGTATATGGGATTACAAAGTATAACCAGGAGCAAATGGTGATGACTGTCTGTCCAACACTTGGTATTGCGCCAGTCGCATTTCGCTACCAGAATGTGTATGGCCCCGGCCAATCACTTAGCAATCCCTACACTGGCATTCTTTCTATTTTTTCATCGCTTATAAAAAATAATAAGGCCATTAATATTTTTGAAGATGGAAAGGAGAGCAGGGATTTTGTTTTTATTGATGATGTGATAAATGCCACATTTCTCGGAATAGAAAAGGACGAAGCAGACGGGCAGGTGTTTAATGTGGGTACTGGCGAATGCACTTCTGTTTACGAAGTGGCTTCGCTTTTATTACGGTTTTATAATGCTGATGTGCCATTGAATATTTCTGGTAACTACAGGCTGGGAGATATACGTCATAATTTTGCTGATATTTCAAAAGCAAAAAAGTTGCTGGGTTTTGAGCCACAAGTAAATTTTACAGAGGGATTAAAAAAGTTTGCAGCCTGGGTAAATACACAGCACATCGGCAGCAGCAAGTATGATGATTCTATCCGGGAGATGAAAGCAAAAGGATTAATGAAATAAATGATCATGGCAAAAATAGGATTGGTAACAGTTTTGTATAACAGCGATGATGTGTTGCCCGGTTTCTTTAAAAGTATTTCCCTGCAAAAATTTAATGACTACATTCTTTACCTGGTTGATAATTCTGCGAATGATAAAACGGATTCAATAATTGCAAGCTGTGCTGCGCAATCTCCAATTACTTCTTTCAAACATATAAATACTGGTGGCAATGTTGGTGTGGCTACCGGTAATAATATTGGTATAAAAGAATCTATTAAAGATGGATGCACTCATGTTCTTATTCTTAATAACGATATAGAACTGGAACAAGATTTTGTATTTAGTAAAATGTTGTCGTTGATAGAAGAAGGGAATGAAACCATTGTAGTCCCTAAAATATTTTATTACGATACAAAGAAATTATGGATGGCGGGTGGGCATATGGATACATGGAGGGCATTGGGTGTGCATCATGGCTATAACAAAGATGATGAACCCAGCTATAATGTGGCCCGTCATATTACTTATGCACCTACTTGTTTTATGCTGGTGAAAAATGAAGTCTTTGATAAGATCGGGATGATGGACGATAAGTATTTTGCTTATTATGATGATACTGATTTTGTGTACAGGGCTCTGCGGGGGGGATTCAAATTATTCTATGAACCGTCATTGTATGTGCTGCACAAGGTTTCTTCTTCCTCCGGCAATGATTCTACTTTTTATATTTACTATTCCAGCCGCAACAAAATTTATTTTATCCGTAAAAATCTAAAAGGTATCCGTCGTTATTTTTCTCTTACATACCTGCTGGTCTCAAGAGTTGCATTTTGGTTGAAGTACAATAAAGCAGGAAAGAAAAAATTGGTACAGGGAATAAAGGACGGGTTTGCAATGAAATTATACTAATTGTAAATGTAAAATAGTCCAACAATTTTGTGGTATAATACCGAGAGTCAATGAGTTTAGACTTTACTTTTGGACTTTTTTTGTAGCGAATCGGTATTATAATACTTCTGCAGCTCTCTTTACTATTTCTCCCCAATAATATGTTTTATAATAAATAGCAGGTGTTGGTATTGATATGATTGAATTCTCAGTAACAGTTTTTGCAAAACCTTTCCAATCATTATCGGGGACTACCAATAATTTTTTGCCGCAGGTTTCTCTTTCAATACCTGCTGCCCCGCTTTTGGTAGCAACTACTGTGGTACCATAGGCAATGGCTTCTACCATTTTTGTTTTTACACCGCCGCCACTTTGCACTGGATTCAAAAATATATCTGCCGCTTTAAAATAGCTTTCAATATCGTTTACAAAACCTGCATAAATAATATTTTGCGATGCATATTCTTTTAATTCATTCATGCCGGCAGGTAATCCTTTGCCACAAATAATAATCTTGTAGCTTATTTCTTTTTGCGCCAGCAACAATGGATTTATTTCTTTTAAAATAAAATTCAATGCATCAAGGTTAGGTGGATAGCCCAATAATCCATTAAACAAAAATATTTTTTCATTAGCGGGAATGCCATGAGTGTTTGCAATCAAATGCCGGCATGCTGCTTTATCAGTTGGATTTTCTTTTATCGGCACACCAAAAGGAACGGTTTTGCATTTAGCTGAATCAATATTCCATTTAGTAATTACAAATTGTTTTTCTTCCGGGGCAATAAAGAATACATGATCAGCTTTTTTGAAACTCCACTTTTCATATATTTTTAAAATTGGCCACCACCATTTTCCCAGCGATCGGAATCGTTGGTATTCTATATTATGTGTATGAAAAATTATCCGGACACCTGTTTCTTTTCGAATGCGAAAAGCCAGCCATGCATAATAGGGATGCTCCCAGATAATAGACTGTATATTATTTTCTTTTACATAACTGCTGATCTTATTTATCAAACTAAAATCATAATAACGGGAAGAGCCATTTTTTAGCATGGATGAAATTCTGTAAGTAGTTGCCAGGCTTTCATCATTGCCCTCCACAGTTATTACATGCAGTTCTGTTTCATTACCTAGATACTCAAGAAATTGTGCAATTGATTTTTGCCCACCGGATGAATAAGGCAGGTAGGCATATGGCATTACATCCAATACTTTTTTTACTTCACTCACTATTGCTTTTTACTTTGTTTCCATGCCATAAATAATCCACCTATTAATGATAAGGCAATTAATATGGATGCGATGAACATAATGTTGCGTCCCTGCTTTACCGATTCCGGTTCAAAAACAAATTTGATAGTATTCTTCCCTGCAGGCACCTGCATTCCTCTAAGAATGTAATTAGTGTTTACATACTCAGCTTTCTTATTATTTATATATACATTCCATCCTTTGGGATAATAAACTTCGCTGAAGACCGCAAACTGCGGTGTTGTGCTATTGCTTTCATACTCTATGGCATCAGCATCAAACTTTGTCATTTTAATGGATGCAGCGGAATCCCACTTTGGTTGTACAAAATTTGGCAGCAATGATTTTTCTACTACAGCAGTATCTTTCAAGTTTGTTTTCCCTAATTCAGTAATAGCGGCCACCCGATCAGTCACTAATTGTACATGTTTTACAAACCAGCAGTTACCAAATGCATCAGGATTTTTTATAAGGAGTGGTTGTTTTGTTTCTGGATTCTGCACTACAAAATATCTTGTATTAAGCATGTTCAGCACACCGGGGTTTGGCTGTGCAGAAAGATATTTTTCAATAATATCCTGGTAGATACGCAGTTTGGCCGGATGATAACCACCAACCGATTTCATAAAGTAAGAAGTTCTTGATTCGCTGAATGTACTACCACCAGTAGTGCCCACCATATTAAACACCCGGTAATTAGGATCTTTATCCTGCAATATTTGTTGCTCAATTCCATCGGGAGTAAAGTTGCTGCTGTTATAATCATCTGCTGATACAAATAATTTTTCATTCTCCGGCTTCTCTGAATATTGATCATTATCATTATTAAAAAATTTGTGACTGGATAATGTAATATCCAGTGTGCTTACTACTAATAAAATAATAGCAGCCGCCAATACAGATATTTTATTTTTTACAAATAGGTAAATAGCTGCTGCACCCAATAGGGCAAAACCAAATGCTCTAAGAATTTGGCCGCCGAACATTGATTTTCTTTCTGCCTTTAACCCAGATACAATCAATCTTCCTAATTCATCTGAGCCGCCTTTGTCTGTATATCCGGCAATTATTTGTCTATCAACCGGAGCTCCGTAATCCATTCCTAAATATAATAGGGCAAGCAGACCAAAGACTCCGCCAATTGTATATAGTATAGGTTTAAAATTCTTGTGTAAAAATTCTTTACTGTTTGGCGCAAATAAAATTTGTTGCAGGGTTAATGCCGCCATGATGCCCATGGTAAACTGTGGTATTACCTGTGCAAAAGATGGTGCCCGGAATTTATTATACAGTGGGAGATTTTCAAAAAGAAAAACATTGAAGCCCCCAAAATATTTTCCCCAGGTCATAAAGATGCCTAAAACAGTAGCTGCGAGTAAACCCCAACGCAGCGGAGTCTTTACTATTACAAATCCTAATACACCGAGTAGAAAAATAAGTACACCTAAGTAAGCCGGACCTGCAGTAAAAATTTTACCCCAATACTTAGGCATACTCTGTGCAATTTGTTCAGAGTCTGCATCAGGATATCCTTTCTCAATTAATTTTTTTGCCACCTTACTTCCTTCACCAAACCGGGCATAGCTACCACCACCAAATGCATTGGGCATTAATAGTGTTACTGTTTCTGCTTTGCCCAAACTATATTCAAATGCATAAGAAGTGTCAAGACCTTTTGTTTTAGCGGCTTTTACAGAATCACCTTCAATCGTTATATCCTTTCCACCCCGCATGGTGTACTTGCTGTATTCAGAAGTTGTTTTTAATACTAAGCCATTTCCTGCTAAACCAATGATAGCTGCAGCAATAGTAATACCACCAGCCAGCCCAATATGTTTCCAATCTTTTTCTTTTATCCATTTAACTAAATATCCTATGGTTACCATTAAAGCAATTAAAAAGAAATAATAACTTACCTGCAGGTGATTAACACCAACTTGCTGATAAGTGCCAAACGTTGTTAATGCAAAACCCAGCCAATACTTCTTTTCATAAATACTGATAATGCCTGCCATCAATAGTGGCATAAAAGCAGTGGCCAGCATTTGAGTATCATGACCGGCTGCTACAATTACGGGGTTGTAAGTGGAAAATGAATAGGCGATAGATGCCAGCATGGCAACAACTGGTCTTACTTTTAATACCATGCAGAGGATATAGAAAAATACACAAGCCAGGAAGAAAAAATTGATGGGCTTTGGTAAACCCAGGGATAATAATTTAACCGTATCTGGTAAAATAGTTTTTCCATCCATAGCCACCTGGTAGTTGGGCATACCGCTGAAAAGATTTGGATTCCACAAAGGGAAATGGCCATTCTTCTCTTTATATTCAAAAGCATTTTGCGCCATTCCTTTCCAGCCGATGTTGTCATGCTGGTTCAGCACATTGCCATCCAGGATGGGTTTGCAAAAAAGCAAAGAGATCACCAGGAACACAACAAGAGCCAGCAAATGGGGAAGAATTTTTTTCAGCAGAGAATTATTCATAATAACTTGAATATTTGGCTGACAAAATAATGCTATTTTAGACTAAAATACCCGATGCGTTGGCTTTTATTTTTATCTAGACTTAGTTTTATTTGTGGCCTGTTTTTTATGGTAGCAATGTCGCTGCTTATTAATGATTGGGTAAAGGATCCTGATACCGTTTCCACTATTATAACAATTGGATATGCCATGGGGATGATAATACTTCCATTTACCAACCTTTGCTACCTGGCGGTGTTGTTAATAAAAAGAAAGTTGACGGCTTATGTACCCTTGTGGCTGATATTGGCCAATGTTTTGTTTTTTCTATTGTTAATCTATTTTATATTTTATCTGAATGATCCATACTATCATCAAAAATAAACCCACAAGGTTATTTATCATCCTGAGTGGAATATTTCTTACCAATGCATTGATAGCTGAATTTATTGGTGTTAAAATATTTTCTTTGGAAGCCACTCTTGGAATAAAGCCAGCGGAAATAAATTTATTTGGCGGCACCTATTCTTTCAATCTTACCTGTGGTGTATTGCTTTGGCCGGTAGTATTTATTATGACGGATATAATTAATGAATATTATGGGCAAAAAGGAGTTAAGTTTTTAAGCTGGATGACCATTTGCCTGATCGCTTTTGGTTTTATCATGGTGTTTGGTGCTATTCAAACACAACCCAATGGCTGGTGGATAACCAGCAAAAAAGAAGCTGGCATTGAAGACATGAATGTTGCTTTCAATGGAATCTATGGGCAAGGTATGGGTATTATACTTGCTTCTATGATTGCTTTTTTAGTAGCTCAACTTGTAGATGTGTTCATATTTCATAAAATAAAAAAAGCGACCGGCGAAAAAAAGATATGGCTTCGGGCTACCGGTTCCACCGTAGTGTCACAGTTGATAGATAGTTTTGTGGTCTTATTAATCGCTTTTTATTTTTATCCAAAATTAGTAAAAGGTCAAGGCGAACCCTGGCCTTTTGATCAGTTGATTGCTATTTGCATAGTTAATTATATCTATAAATTTATTGTAGCTATACTATTAACTCCGGTGATATACTTTGTTCATCACCGGATAGAAAAATACCTGGGACATGAAACTGCTGCGGAGATGAAAAAAGCAGCGATGCAGGGTACTTAATATTTCTCTTTTAATAACGCAGCTACAATTTTATCTATTGGCAGTGTTACACTTGAAGCAGAAAAATCTGCCCAATCTATAAAACGAAATGTTTCGGTTTCGTTCGTTTCTGCATACGTCTTTAACTGTTGTTCATCAAAATCAAAAGGCTCAGTTCTGAGTGGGGCTTTAATATCTTCTAATGGCTTTACCAGGTAATAAATAGAGATGATCTGGTGAGAAGGATTGAAAGCAGATTGCTGATATATATCTGTAGTGTAAAAATGTTCGCCAATTTCTACCCGCAAATTCATTTCTTCCATAAATTCTCTTCGTAAACATTCTCTTGTTCCTTCGCCAAATTCTAAACCACCACCTGGGAATTTGGTGATAGAACTGCCACGGATCAGCTCATCGCTTACAAGCACTTGTTGCTGTTCATTTATTAATATCCCATACACTCTGAGATTAAACATAAAGGTTTAAAATATTTTCTTGCGAAGAAAAAACCAGCCAATAATGAGGGCAATGCCCAACGAAAGAAATGCTACGATATAAAATGCATATTTAGATTTTTCAAAACCACTGGGTACATTCATTCCAAATAAGCTGGCAATCAATACCGGGAAAGTAAGTACAATGGTTATTACCGATAATCTTTTTACCACTTCGTTCTGGTTATTGGCAATAATACTTGCAAATGCATCTAATGTACTGCTGAGGATGTTGGTATAAATATTGGCCATCTCGAGGGCCTGTGAGTTGTCGACTATAAGGTCATTTAGAATTTCTTTTTCATCTTCTGTCAATGCCAGGAAGTTTGTTCTTTCCAATTTCATCATCAGCATTTCATTGGAACGGAGTGCTGTAACAAAATACACAAGGCTTTTTTGTATCCGCATCAATTGTAATAAATATTCATTGCGGCTGGCTCCGTATAATTTTTGCTCCAGCATATTTCTACGCTGATTGATCTCTTTCAGGTGCTCCATAAAGTTTTGAACGATCTTTTCAAAAACTTTCAGCACCATAGTGTTTCTTTTTTCCGGGTGCCGGTTTTGCAGGTTGTTCAAAAACTTTTTAATGGCAGGATTTTCAAATGAGTTTACTGTTACTATCTGGTTGTGAGTTAGGATAACACAAATAGGAATGGTTATATAGTATGCGTCACTTTCGTTGAAAGAATTATTCTCCGTAGGTGTTTTAATAACAATGAGCTTCACATTATCTTCTTCTTCAAAACGACTCCTTTCATCTATATCGAGTGAGTCGGTCAAAAAATCTATAGGAATATCAAGGCCGGATGAAAGTTCAGAAAATTCTTCCTGCTTTAATGGTGGAGAAACATTTACCCAAGCACCGGGTTCGGGGTGATTGATCTCTACGGTTTGCTGGTTAATATTTTTAAAATATTGTATCAAAGTGGTAGCCTGTATAATTTATGTGGCAGGCAGGCAAAGGTAAGCGGCCATTTTCAATCAATATATAAAATATTATAAGTAGCGGCTTACAGCTTAGCGGCTTTTTGAATGTTATTGAGATGATGCAAGGTGTGATATATTGAGAAATAACATAATTCCCGAAGAGTGATTTTTCCAAGCAATGGGTGAGGGGAGAGGTAATTATCTAAAAGGGTTTCTTTCCAATTCTTTTTTATTGCTGCTGTAATTTTCTTGATGGCCGTATCAAACTTTTTCAATAATTTTTGTTTGCCATATGATTGATGAACTGGTGGTGGTATAAACCTTCCACTGGCACGGCCACCTTGCTCCAATTTCAATTTATATTTTGCTACCAATTCATCATATGTTCTTGATGGCCGATTGGGTTTACCTGCAATTAATCGTACAATTAATTTAGGTAGTGTAAAAGCAAGACGACTGGTATTGATGGCGATAATAAGATGCTTTACCTGCTGTGCCGCAGACCATTTTCCTTCTGGTGTGTAAAAAAACTGTTCATCTGAAAGCGATGAACAGTAGTTAAGAAAATCTTTTTTACCTGCTAGTAATTGTTCTTCAATCTGGTTTATAGTAAAATGCTGCGCCATTTATTTTATTTCAACTGTTCCTTCAAATACTTTTTCTGCTGGTCCGCATAGCCAGATGTTTTCATACTTATTGTCTTCTAACCTGTCATACTCTACCGTAAGTTTTCCACCCAATGTTTTTACCTCTACATCATTAAAACCATTCTCATTGTGATAGCAAACTAATGCAGCAGCAGTAACTCCGGTGCCACAGGAGTATGTTTCATCTTCCACACCCCGTTCAAAGGTGCGGACAGATATCTGGTCCGGCTCATTCTGTAACTCTACAAAATTTACATTGATGCCTTCATCATTAAATTCTTTGCTATGTCTTATCTCGTATCCTTTTTTATATACATCTAGTTCTGATAGATTGCTCACCATTTTTATATAATGAGGTGAGCCTGTATCTACCAAGAAATCATTATGAAATTTTTTAATTGCTTTTACATCTTTCATCTTTAACGATACAATGCCATCAATATCTATTTCTGATTCATGCACACCATCGGAGGCGAGGAAACGATAAACTTCTTTATGCAAGCCCAGGTGATAGGCGAATTTAGTAATGCATCTGCCGCCATTGCCACACATACTTCCGTCTTTGCCATCGGCATTATAATATTTCATTTCAAAATCAAAACCTGCTTTTTCATTCAACAGCATTAGCCCATCTGCACCGATGCCAAACCTACGGTCGCATAATTTATTAATTTGCTCCGTAGTAAGGGTAATTTCATTCTTACGATTATCGGCAACAATAAAATCGTTTCCGGTTCCCTGGTATTTATAAAACTTAATAACCATTATATATTCTCTGAAAAAATGTGAAGAAATTTTTGAATCAGATTTTCAACCGCCTGCTTTCCATCTTTTGAAAACTCTTTTTTTACCCGGTTGGCTACAATAGCATTTACTGCAAGGCAATGATGACCCAGCAATTTCCCCAAGCCATAAATAGCAGAAGTTTCCATTTCAAAATTGGTGATACGATGCTGCCCAAAACTAAAATCGGTGAGTCGGTTTATCAATTGTGGATTGCGAACACCCAATCGCAACACTCTTCCCTGTGGGCCATAAAAACCGGGACAAGTAACAGTAATACCCTGATGAAAATCCTTTACAAAATGTTTAATCAGTGAAGCTGCACCACTGGTTATGTAAGGGTCGCCTATTTGTCCATGTATCTGTGTATGAGTAATAAAAGATTGTAGTAATTCTTTTTCCTGCTCATTATGTTCATGCCGGTAAAAATTTAACAGGTTATCAACTCCCAGGCCATGAGTGGAAGCTACAAAACTATCAACCGGAATATCTTCTTGCAAAGAACCTGATGTGCCAATGCGGATAATGTTGATTGACTTTAATTCTTTTTTTATTTCTCTTGTTGCAAAATCAATATTGATGAGTGCATCCAACTCATTTAATACAATATCAATATTATCAGGCCCTATGCCAGATGATAAAACGGTAAGCCTTTTTTTACCAACATAACCTGTATGGGAAATAAATTCTCTATGTTGTCTTTTTACTTCTACTGAATCAAAATGTTTACTTACTTCTTTTACCCGGTCCGGATCACCAACGGTGATAACGGTGCCTGCTAATTCTTCCGGCCTCAGATCCAGGTGATATACTGCACCACGGGGATTAATTATTAATTCAGATTCTGCAATTCGGCTCATGTTTTAAGGTTTGTTAGTAACGAAATTGAGTAAAAAATGTATATTTGCAATCTTTCGGGTTAATGCCGATAAAGGTCGGGAGTAAAGTTAATAATCTGAAATAGAAAATGGTTCTGTGGCCGAGTGGCTAGGCTCAGCTCTGCAAAAGCTGCTACACCAGTTCGAATCTGGTCGGAACCTCAAAAAGGAAACAGAAATGTTTCCTTTTTTGGGTTTAAATTTTTTTAAATAAAATTAAGAGAACAATACAATCAAAAATATTCTTCAATAAGCGGCATTCCCGTTTTCATATCTCCTGGATATTGAAATAATTTACAAAAAGGAATTAGAAATGATGTAGAAAGAAGTTACTGCTCAATGTAAACCCTTCTGCCATTCAACTGGCTAAGGGAATCTATAAATCTGCTGGTGTCGGCAGCAGCCGACTGTATAAATATTTGGTAAGTAATAGAGTCTTTTGTCTCTAATTGTACTGGCCATTGAAAAGACTTTAAACGGCTATAGCGATTCAGGGCTCTGTCAGCAGGAGAGGTTTCCAAAATAAATTTATAAGTACCGTTATTCCTGACCGAAGTGGTAGTTGCCTGTATATTGGTTACTGCAAGTGTATCCTTTTTGGCATTGGCTGTAGTATCGCCCAATACGGTTTGTTCTTTATTATTATTTTCAGGAGCAACACTATTTTTTTGCCTGGTATTTTTTTTATACATCATGTATCCACCCCAAATGGCTACAACAATACCGGCTAATAACAATAGAAGTGCTACAGGTTTTCTCCAGTTCAACGGTGCTTTTTTAGCATGGAAAACACTTCGGTAATCTGTGGCAGGTTCTTCTGTACTACTTCCACTCACTATTTTAGTGGCTACGTCTTTTACTCTTTCAGCTATTAATTCTCCGGGAGTAAAAAAAAATCCACCAGCTTGCACTTTTGATAAACTCCCTATTCCTTCAAACATAAAAGGTTTACCTATATTCAAAAATTGCTTGGCCAATTCAAGATGTGAATCCAGATCGGCAGCAGCAAGCGGTTTTATTTTTCCACTTTGTGAGGAAATAAAATCTACCAGGTCAACAGATTGTTTAACTGCCACATTATTTTCAAAAGAAACACCCTCAAGCATGGTCGGCTTATTTTGTTTTGAATTTTCTGTTTCTATAACTGCAGAAGGGTCGAGCAGAAAACTACCGATTCCGGGAAGATCTAACCTTTTATGGGTATAGAGATATTGAGCTAGCAGAGGTGCAAATTTCAAGGTCTTATTGGGTTTTAGCCTACAAGATATAGAATTTGTATGGTGCTTGCAAGCACATCCAATTTTGATGCTTTAACTTCGCCTGCATTATGTTGACAGCCGAAGAAAAAAAATTTATAAACTATTGGGAGCAAAACCGTAATCGTAAGAAAAGGCTACTGTGGCAACTTGCCGCAGGGTTGCCACTAGGCGTTTTTCTATCCGTCGCCATTTTTGTTACTTACTTTTCTCAGTGGTATCACCGGGCAGTAATGGTAATTAATGTAAATCACTCTGGAACTCTAGTAGTTTTAATAGGATTAATACTTATCGTAATATTTATGGTAGTATTTTCCGGTCATCATAATTGGGATATGAATGAGCAGCGATACAAAGAGCTGATGGCAAAAAAAGATATTCCCTGAATTTTATTTTCTTTGCAGCGAATCCGGCCCTTGCCCGGTCTATTAAAGAGCATTTTTTAATTAAACCCATATAATGAAGAAAATTATTCTCAGTTTAGCTTTATCAGCACTACTTTTTGGTAATATCGGATGTATAAAAGACACCGGATGCCAGAATAAATCAGTGGATAGTGAAAGAGCAGCCATCACGGCGTATGCTACTGCAAATAACATAAATGCTACAGCACACAGCAGTGGTATTTATTATGAAATAATGGCCCAGGGAACTGGGACTACTCCTAATTTAAGCTCTAAAGTTTTTGTTACCTACACCGGGAAATTGCTGAACAATAATCAATTTGATGCAGGAACTACGCCGGCAGGGGGATGGGTTTTATCAACACTCATTCAAGGTTGGCAATTAGGTTTGCCATTGATTCAAAAAGGCGGTCGTATTAAATTAATTATACCTTCTTCATTCGGATATGGTTGCCAGGATAATGGCCCAATACCCGGCAATTCTGTTCTCTTTTTTGATGTTACACTAAACGATGTTCAATAATAGCTAAGACTATCTGCTTTTGTCGGGCCCTGGAAATTTTTTTCCGGGGCTTTTTATTTCAGTGTAGTGTAATAACATTTAAAAAATGACTGTTCGTTTTTTGCGACGCAGTAGTTGTATTTTTACCGTAAACATTTCAATGTCACACGAAGCCATATCAGCCTTTGATATTTTTAAAATAGGAGTGGGGCCTTCCAGCTCTCATACACTCGGACCATGGAGAGCAGCTCAACGATTTGCACTAGCATTACAACAAAAAAATATTCTGAATGACGTTACGGAAGTAAGGGTGTTGCTATATGGTTCTTTAGCTAAAACAGGTAAAGGCCATGGTACTGGTGTAGCTGTACAATTGGGCTTATGTGGTGATGATCCGGTAACATTTGCCGTTGACCAGATTGATGCTAAGATCAATGATATAGCAGCCATGAAAAAAATTGTTTTGCTGGGATTACATGAAGTAGATTTTGATCCCAATGAAGATATTGAATTCCTCATCACTGAAACGTTGCCCTTTCATCCCAATGCATTAACCTTCTTAGCTGCTACAAGAAATGGTGATTCACTAGCTGAAACATATTATTCCGTAGGTGGTGGCTTTGTAGTAAAAGAAGGCGAAGTGGCATCTGCAAAAGATGAGGCGCAATTACCTTTCCCGGTAAATACGGCGGATGATCTGTTGCATTGGTGTATAAAAACCGGTATGTCTATCAGCGAAATTGTAATGGAAAATGAAACTGCCTGGCGAAATGAACAAGCTACAAAAGATGGAGCATTGAATATATGGCGGGTGATGAAGGAATGTATGTATAGAGGTTGCCATACTCCCGGCATATTGCCGGGTGGATTGAATGTAAAACGCCGTGCCGCAGGACTTAATAAAAAACTATTGGGTAACAAGGGATACAACGATTATGATACATGGTTGGCTGCCATTCGTACCGGAGGAAATGATTTTAAATATACATTAGATTGGGTAAGTTGTTTTGCCCTGGCGGTAAATGAAGAAAATGCATCTTTTGGCAGGGTGGTAACGGCGCCAACTAATGGTGCTGCTGGAGTAATTCCGGCCGTGCTGCAATATTATATAGCATTCTGCGATGGTAATAAAGAAGATAAGATCATTCAATTTCTTCTGACAGCTGCTGAGATAGGAAGTATTTTTAAAAAAGGAGCCACATTATCTGCTGCTATGGGTGGTTGCCAGGCGGAGATCGGTGTATCATCAGCCATGGCTGCTGCAGGATTAACGGAATGTATGGGCGGCACACAAAAGCAAGTGATGATGGCTTCGGAGATTGCTATGGAGCATCATCTTGGGTTGACCTGCGATCCTATTGGTGGACTGGTGCAGGTGCCTTGTATAGAACGCAATACCATGGGAGCTATCAAAGCCATTACCGCATCACAATTAGCCCTGCAAAGCACACCTGATTTTGCCAAAGTATCGCTGGATGCAGTTATTAAAACCATGTGGGATACTGCAAAAGACATGGACTTTAAATACAAAGAGACGGCAGATGGTGGTTTGGCAGTAAATGTTCCCCTAAGCTTACCGGAGTGTTAGTTTTTCTATATGATGTAAGCCAACCATTTGCTGGTTAAAATTTATTCTCATTTATTTTTTGTTGAGTGCACTTTTAAATGAAATGAAAATGTAATTTTATTGTCCCCACAAAAAACGTTTTCAGAAATTATTAAACTAAACTTTTATGGCTACTAAAAAGAAATCAAAAAAGATTGCCCGCAAAGCTGCTCCCAAAAGAAAAGCTGCTAAAAAATCTGTTCGTAAGGCTACTAAAAAAGCTGCACCAAAGAAAAAACCTACCCGTAGAAGTGCCCCTCAAAAAGCAAAACGTAAAGTAGTGGCAAAGAAAAAAGCGGCACCAAAGAAAGCGGCCAAGAAAAAATCAGCACCCAAGAAAGTAGCAAAGAAGAAATCTGCACCAAAGAAGGTGTCCAAGAAAGCAGCGCCTAAAAAAGCAGCACCTAAAAAGGCGGCACCACAAAAAGCTGTAAAGAAAAGTGTACCAATGCCAGCTGCAAAGAAACCAGTTAAGAAAGAAAAATTTCCTGAATCAACTCCGGTTTCTGTTCCGGCAATGGAGAAGGAAGAAGAAACAATATGGCCGGAAGCTACACCGCCAGCCAATAAAGAAATGACTGATGCCCCTGAATTGGTAGAAGATGAAAGTACTGTGGTAACAGAGGATGAGGGTGAAAAAGAAACGAATAAAGATGCAATGATGTAATAAATGCTAAAATATTTTTTTAAAGCCGCTTTTGTAAGCGGCTTTTTTTATGATCTGCGTTTATAGAACCAATTACAAATGCAATCAAAATGCTTTTCCATGAGTTTGCCTGACCAAAGAATTCACCAGTTTTGGAAAAGGTTTTAAGAGAGTGATAAATAAATTGGTTAAAGCTTTATTGCCAAAGAGTCTTTGTATTCTTCGTCCTATTATTAGCCTGCGGCCAAATTCAAGATTCCATTGCAGGGCATAATTTTTTTCCATTTCCGATCTTGAAGTTTTGGTTTGTAAAAAATCATGAACATGAGTGGCCGCAATTTTACTTGCATGCAGAGCCATACTCATTCCATTGCCACATAGCGGGGTTATCATACCGGCTGCATCACCAATCATCAGCACATGGTTTTCTACCTGTGCTTTTTTATCAAAACTTATTTGTGAAATGGTAAGCGGACTGGTATTAAGCATTTCGCTTTGTTCCAGTATTTTTTTAAGGTGAGGGTTCTGGCTTAATATGATTCGTTCCATTTCTTTTATATCGCCTTTGCATTTCTGCAGATTATCTGCCGTAGTGAGGTAACATAAATTATACACATCGCCTTCTATTTTTACAATACCGCAATAGCCATTGTAGAAATTGTGCAATGCAATAGTATCTGCTGGAAAATTTGTTTTGATATGATATTTTACTCCAATGTAATTATTCAGTTTATTTTTTGAGGCGAAAGTAAATGTTCGTTTCCATTTGATATCAATATTGCTTCGTTTGCCAAAACTGCCTGCTGCAAATTTTGCCCGGCAGGTTTGTTTAGAAGTATCAATGGTGAATTCATCATTGGAAAAAATTATATCATTCACTTTTGTATTTTCCATCACTATCACACCTTCAGTCTTTGCAATTTTTGCCAGTTCATTATCTAGTTTATACCTGCTGATACCAAAGCCACCGAGAGGTAAATGCTGCTGAAGTAGTTTGCCATTTACGGAAGACACTTGTAGTTTATTAATTACCGGAACACCAATAGCATGCATATCAATTCCCAGGTCATTCAAAAAATCCCATGACTCTAAACTGATATATTCGCCACATACTTTGTGAAAAGGATATTGTTCTTTTTCAAAGAGAATAACTGAATATCCTTTTCTTTTTAATTGAATAGCTAATGCAAGACCGGCAAGGCCACCACCGATGATGGCAACGTCATATTTTTTATCTGCAGTCAATTTATTTTTGATTTTCAGCAATTATCAAATACCGGAATGCCCATTTCCAATCAATTGAATAATTTTTGATACCAGCTTTACTAAATAATACTTCCCATTCTTCTTTTCTAAAACTCCTCGCCACGGATAAGGCCGCATCGTTTTTTACAAGGTATGATTTGCTGAAAACATTGGTAATGTTTTTTATAAGATGATAAGCCAGCCAATGCCGCTGCAGATCATTTATAAAAAAACCACGACGACTATTTTGCTTTAACCAGTGCAGCATACTCACCAATTGCTCATCAGTAAAATGATGGCAAAATAAGGAGGAAAAAATTATGTCAGGCCTGTTATTGCCAAAATTCACTACTGCATAGTCACTACAGATCCACTGGCAGGGAAGTTGAGGATATTGCTGTTTGGCAAAATTGATACATTCCATATTCATATCAATGCCAATAAAATTTACGGTGATATTATTTTTTATACAATACTTATGTACGGCAAAAAGATTATCACCGCCGCCGCAACCAATTTCACAAACGGTAATAGAAGTTGCATTACCTTTTAATTTTATAATTCCTTCTATGGTAATAGCATGACCACCCAGCCGGGTGTTAACGACATTCAATTCCTTTAATGTTTGTGCCATTGCATCAAAGGGAATATTGTCTGCATCCATTAATTCTTTCTGATAACTGCGGTGGCGGAGGTTTATCATGCAGATAAAATAAAAGTTTCCATCGTTAAGCCCGGTCCGAAGGCTGCTCCAAAAATGGTATTCTTTTCTTTGGTATCTAAATTGTTCATTATTTTTTCCAGCACAAATAAAACGGTGGGGGACGACATGTTGCCGTATTCTTTCAGCACATCATAGCAAGGCTGCAACTGCCCATTAGTAAATCCTAAACTCTTATGTACGGACTCCAGTATTTTCTTACCTCCAGGATGTATGCACCAGTGAGTGATATTTTCTTTTTCAAGATTGGCTGCTGATAAAGCTTGAGTGACCAGGCCGTCAAAATCTTCTTCAATCATACTAGCCACATAGCTGCTGAGTGTCATTAAAAAACCTTTCGATGAAAGTTCCCAGGCCATATCCTTTTTCCCTTCCAATGAAACTTTGGAATAAAAATTCTCAATGGTAAGTCCATCCACTTCTTTATTACCCGTTACCATTACTGCTGCTGCACCATCTGCAAAGAGCATACTGCTGGTTATATTATCTACAGTATATTCTTTTTGAAAATGAAGAGTGCACAACTCCGTGCAAACAATCATTACGTTGGCAGTATTATCAGCTTTGCAAAAGGCATCTGCAATTTTTAAAGCATGTATAGCTGCATAGCAACCCATAAAATTTACGGAAGTACGGAAAGTGTTAGCAGGTAAGTTTAGCATCTCCAGCAATTCCAGATCAAGACCCGGAGCACTCATGCCTGTACAACTAACCGTAATGAGATGGGTGATAGTATGGCCGGGTGTTTTCTCCATACACTTTTTAATTGCTTCTAATGAAAGTTCGGCTGCATAACTTTGATACCACTGCATCCGCTTCTCCAAGTTTGGAAACGGTTCCAGGTTTTCTGTTGGGGAATAAAATGCCCATTCAGCGGCCGGTAAACTATAATCCGCAATTACTGAATGGCGATTTTCAATACCTCCCTGTCGGTAAAGGAATTTCAATTTCCTTTTATCGTCTTCATTTAATGCATAAACCAATTGCATAAACTCCAATATATCGGATTGCTTATGCTTATGTGCCGGAACGGCTGTGCCTATTGAAATTATTTTACTCAAGAGATTTCCAGATTAATAAAATGATAAAAGCGGTGTTGGTACATGCTGCGGCGATCCAATTCATCTTCATCGTATTTTTGAAATTTGCTGCGGCATTATTTTTTCTTACTTGTAAAAACCATTTGATGAAATAAACGATAACCGGAACAAAAAAGATGCTAACCATCAGTAATTTATCTTTTCCTTGTATGCTGATAAAGAATTGTGCCATAAATATCCAGGCCATTGCATATACAATGGCGCAAAACAAAAAAGTGCCGGTGTATCCAAGTTTGTAACTGATGGTAGCTACTCCGTCTGCTAGATCCTGCTTGTGCTGGTATATCTGTGTAAGCGGATAAAACCCACCAATCAGTAAGGCGCAAATAACCATTCCTTGCCACGGCACCCACATTTCATTATTTGCATTGCTGCCATAGTAAACCAATGCAAACGTTAAAGCTCCCTGGAAAATGATAACCGTGAGATAGCCAATCACCGGGTATTTTTTTAATCGTATACCACGGTAACTATATGCTTTGGAAGCACCGATGTATAAAACCGCTACGGCAGCAAATAATGGACTTATCAAAAAACTAAGCAGCAATGCTGCCACATCCATTACAATTGTAAGTCCAAAAAGTTGAGGGGATGGTGGCGGAGGTTTTTCCAAACCACCGATACTTTCTGTATCCCGGTCCATGTAACTATTATATCCATTGCTGGCAGGGTAAATTAAAAAATGAAGTATAAAAAATATCAGTGCGGCTTTGCCCCAGTTTATATCAGGTACTTGTGATAATGCAAAGAAATATAATGGCGACAAAAAAACAGAGAAAGGTATCCGGAGTAATTTAATGGTAGAGGCAGAAAGCATAAAGCCGGCAATGTTTTTTGAAAGATAGGATGATGACGGCAGAGTGAAAAAAATATTGGCATTGCTTCTATTTATTTTGCATTTTGTTTTCTGGGCTTAAATTTGAGATATTGATCTCTCAACCAGCATAAATTTGAATATGGAGAATGAAACCAGGCCGGCATATATTGTAAGAGTGGCATCCACCATGCTTACACTTTCTTTAATAGTGGTGCTTTTGCATTTTCTGCAACCGGTAATTGTGCCGGTGCTGATAGCCGTCATACTGGCTATCATGATCTTTCCATTTGCTGCAAGGTTTGAGAAATGGGGTTTCTCCAAGGGGCTTGCCGCATTTGTTACCATACTGATATTATCTGTTGTGTTGGGAGTACTTACTTATATTATACTTACCCAATTAGCAAGTTTCACTACCCGTATACCTGAACTATCTCAAAAATTTAATTCAATCCTCGACAATCTCCGGGATTTTGCTTCGCAAAAATTTGGGATGAAAAGATCGGAAGCCGGCAACATGATACAGGAGAAGGTAAAACAACTGGAAACGTATTCAGGTGAAATGCTTTCTGATTTATTAAGTAAGCTACCGGTTTTCATGCTTAATCTTTTCATGATACCCTTGTATATGTTTTTCCTGTTGTACTTCCGCCATTTCTTCCTGGAGTTTTTCTATAAAGTTTTTTATGATTCTAATCGTACAGATATTGATGAAACCATGGAAAGCATTGGTAAGGTCATCAAAGATTATTTGTTTGGCCAGTTCCTTGATATTGTAATCATTGGTGCTGCCAATGCAATTGTTTTATATTTTATTGGTATTCCTTATGCCATTGCCTTAGGTTTTTTACTGGCAGTATTCTGCATCATTCCATACCTGGGCATGATAGCTGGCAGTGCGATGATATTTGTGATTGCATTACTCACAACTAATACCGATTGGCAACCACTAACTGCATTAGGGGTGTTGTGGGTCATTCATATCATAGATTCAAACATCGTGGCGCCGGCTGTTATTGGTTCCAAAGTAAACATCAATCCACTGATCGCCATTCTTGTTTTGTTTTTGTTTGGTGAATTGTGGGGCTTACCAGGATTATTCCTTGCCTTTCCATTAGCAGCTATTCTCAAAGTTATTTTCGACAGGGTGCCAGCATTAAAAGCATGGGGATTTTTATTGGGAGAGCCGCAGAAGTATCATTTAAAAAAATATTCATTACCACACCTGCGGCGAAAAATGAATTTAGCTGACAATAAAAAAATGGAGCCCATGGAAGATAAGCTGCCGGGAGAAACGGGAGTGAATCCTTTGCCGGGTGATAATATTGATCTTACACCAAAAGATAAAAAAGATTAATTCAACGATACATCCGTTGTACCATAGTTTTTGATCTCATTGTACAATGTATCTCTTTCTACCGGTTCTCTTTTGGCTTGCTTGATGAGAGTTACCAATTCAGCCGTTGACATAGACGGTGTTTGTTCTTCGGAACCAGCCATGCTGTAGATCTTCGTGGTATCATCTATTGTGCCATCAATATCATCTACTCCAAACGAAAGAGACAGTTGAGCATTTTGTCTGCCCAGCATTGGCCAGTATGCTTTCAGGTGTGGAAAATTATCTAAATAAATTCTGGCAATAGCATACGTCTTCATATCTTCCACTACTGAGCTTTCAGCAATATTGCTCATATCATTATCCTTATTGCGAAATTTTAATGGGATAAAAGTATTGAACCCTTTAGTTTCATCTTGCAATTCTCTTAGTCTTCTCATATGGTCGATACGATGTTCGTACTTTTCAATATGACCAAACAACATCGTAGCATTGGAATGTAATCCCAACTTATGAGCAGTTTCATGTATCAGCAACCAACCATCAGCATCCACTTTATCCGCACATATTTTTTCCCGTATCTCCGGGTGAAAAATTTCTGCACCACCGCCGGGAATACTATTCAACCCCGCTTCAATCAAAAATTTCAATCCTTCTTCTACACTCACTTTTGCTTTGCGAAACATATAATCATACTCCACGGCAGTAAATGCTTTGATGTGCAAACCCGGACGATGTGTTTTAATAGCTTTTAATAGATCGGCAAAGAATTTTAAATCCATTTTTGGATGAACACCCCCAACTATATGTACTTCGGTAATCGGTTGTCCGTCATATTTTTTTACAATATGCAGCATTTGTTCAATGCTCATTTCCCAACCTTCTTCCCGGTGGGCATATAGTTTACTGTATGCACAAAAGTTGCAACTGAACACACATACATTCGTCGGCTCAATATGAAAATTCCGGTTGAAATAAACTTTTTCGCCATTCTTTCTTTTCCGCACTTCATTGGCCAGGCTGCCTACAAAGCCCAAACTTGCTTTTTCAAAAAGCAATAATCCTTCTTCATCCGTAATGCGTTGTCCGGCTTTTACTTTGTTGGCTATCTGTTGCAGGTCGGGAGAAATATCGGTAGTAGCTATCATGTTTGTAGTAACAATTTTCTAGGCACAAAGTTACGGTTAGATTAAAGAAGTTTTTGCCACAAGCTGGACACCTGTATTCCGTCATCAAAACTGTAAAATCCTTATCTTCCCTTTTAATAATTCAAAAACTGCCATATGAATTTAAAACTCAGACTTACCACATTAAGCTTTCTTCAATTCTTCGTTTGGGGTATCTGGCTTATTTCGCTGGGTGGCTACATGTTTGCCAACTTCAATAATCCTGTTGACCCGGGTCTGGGTTCCAAAGTGGGCAACACTTATGGCACAATGGGATGGGCATCTTTATTTATGCCGGCTTTGATGGGTATCCTCGCAGATAAATATTTAAGAGCAGAAATTGTATTAGGCATTTGTCATATACTGGGTGGTGCATCATTATACTATGCCAGCACCGTTACCAATGCAGGTGATATGTATTGGGCCATCTTTATGGTAAGTTGTTTTTATATGCCTACTATCGCATTGAGTAATTCAGTTTCTTATAGCATTTTAAGTAAGAATAAATTGGATGTTCAAAAATCCTTTGCACCCATCCGGGTTTGGGGTACAGTTGGTTTTATAGTAGCAGAATGGGCGGTTGACTTATTAGGCTGGACACAAAACAGCAACCAGTTTTATTTTGCAGCAGTTGCCGGGGTATGTACAGGTTTATATTGTTTTACATTACCTGCTGTTGAAACGAATAAATCAACCGAAAACAAATCGTTTGCTACCCGTTTAGGTTTGGATGCATTCCAGTTATTTAAAAGTTCTATGATGGCAAAGTTCTTTTTGTTTGCGATGTTCCTGGGTGCTGCATTGCAAATCACCAATATGTTTGGTAATCCTTTTCTGGGCGACTTTGGAAAAATTCCTGAATATGCCAATAGCTTTGCTGTAAAGCATAGCAATATTCTTATTTCACTTTCGCAGATTTCTGAAACACTATTTATTCTTGCCATACCATTTTTCTTGAAGAGATTTGGTATTAAACAGGTGATGTTGATCAGTATGATTGCATGGGTATTGCGGTTTGCCTTGTTTGGTGTAGGTGACCCTGGTTCAGGATTATACTTACTCATTCTTTCAATGATTGTGTATGGAATGGCTTTCGATTTCTTTAATATTTCGGGTTCATTGTTTGTGGATCGGGAAGCAAAGCCTGCCATCCGTGCAAGTGCACAAGGATTGTTTATGTTAATGACCAATGGTCTTGGTGCTATTCTCGGTGGCCTTTTTGCTGGAAAAGTAGTTGATTACTTTAGCGATGCGGCAGGTAACAAAGATTGGCAAAGCATCTGGTTTACTTTTGCAGGATATGCTTTTGTAATTGCTATTTTATTTTTATTGATTTTTAAGTATAAGCATAATCCAAAAGATGTAGCGGAGGTTAGGCATTAGGGAGAAATTTATTTAGCCAACAGAGTTGTTACTATCATCGTCCCTTGCGTCGCACACTTTTACTGAGGTAACACGGATAAGCAAATGCGAGGTGTTTCTTTTACTTGTATAGATCCTTTATTTGAAATAAATGGTGGAGCAATCGATTTAGCCTAATAAACTTTGTAGTAATAAGTATGAGAATTGCGGAATGTTGAGTAGCGAACCGAAATCTGAAGAGTTCACCGGATCAACTCCGGTGTAAAGTTGCGAAGGACGATGATAGTAATACTACACCAGGGTAATAAAAAACCCGTCTCATTTTAAAAGAGACGGGTTTTCAAATTTATAAAAGCAACAATTAGATATGAGCTTCAATTTTCTTTACAAAGTTTCCTTTGGGTTGTGCGCCTACTAATTTATCAACCACCTGGCCGTTCTTTATAAAAAGAATAGCAGGGATAGAAGTGATACCATAGTTCATAGAAATCTGCGGGTTTACATCCACATTTACTTTACCTACGTTTACTTTACCATCATACTCTTTGCTCAACTCTTCAATAACTGGCCCGATAGCACGGCATGGTCCACACCACTCTGCCCAGAAATCCACTACGGTCAGTTTATCGGAGGCCAGCACATCAGTCTGGAAATTTGAATCAGTATACTCTTTTGCCATTTTTAATTGTTTTGTTTTAATTGATATGGGAGGACAAATTTAAGGCCGTTCGGGTTAACATGAAGTAGTGACGTGGATTTGTGTAAAACTTGTCAGGTAAAACCAAAGATGACATAAATAGCAAGTCGGATCGATCAATTTTTAACAGTTTAGTTAATATATATTAGGCAATCTGACTTCTTACTTCCGACTTCATTCCTTACACCGTTTGCACCTGCACTTCCAGCTCCGGGCTTTTTTCAAGGAATTGTATCATCTCTTCATTTAATTCGAAACCAGTGCCGGTGGATACCAGGCTGATTCTCATTTTATTCTTTGGTTCTGCTAACACAAACTTTAAAGTGGAACTGCCACGGTTGTACTTGACATTCTTTTCTACAAAGTCAACCATCTCTTTGCTGATATCCTGTGGATGTGCTTCAATGGTGATGGCTTTGGTCATGTTCCGTTTCATCGTTTCTGCTAATGAGACAGACATTACTTTAAATTCAAATTCATCTTTATTATACCTCGGTTTAAAATATCCGTTTATCAATACAGTACTTCCTTGTTCTAAAATGGGATAGAGGCGTAGATAATCTTCGCTGAACAATGGAAACTCTGTTTTGCCGGAATAATCTTCGATAACAAAATTGCCATATTTGTTGCCGCTTTTTTGTGCTACTCTATGTTGTGCACTTACCACCATTGCCACCAATCGGAATTGCCTGCCGGGATTTGGTTGCATTTTAATGACTTCTTTAAATTCATTAAAATCTGTAATGGTTGTTACACCGTAATGGCGCATTTCAAATTTGTAATTATCCAGCGGATGACCACTTAAGAAAATTCCGGTTACTTCTTTTTCATTATCTAATTGTTTTATCAATGGCCACGGTTCGCATTCAGGAATTCTTGGTGGTGGTATTTCCATGCTGATAGGCAAATCGCCAAACAAAGTATTAGTGGCGGTAGCATTTTGTGTGGAATATATCTGTCCGTACTTAATTATTTTTTCAATACCATTTATTATTTCACCTTCAGGAACATTAAAGTATTGTGCCCGGTGCAGGTCAGGAAAACAATCGAAGCCGCCTGCATGTGCAAGGCTCTCTAATGTTTTTTTATTAACGGTTCGTTGATTGATACGTTTGATGAAATCAAATATGTTGACGAATGATCCGCCTTTTTTTCTTTCTTCAATAATACTTTCTATCGCAGCTTCACCCACACCTTTCAATCCACCAAGACCGAAACGAATTTCACCTTTATCATTTACTGCAAATCCTTTTAATGATTCATTAATATCCGGCCCCAATACTTTTAATCCCATTCGTTTACATTCTTCCATAAAGAAGGTGATCTTATCAATACTACCGGCGTTGTTTAATACGGCCGACATATACTCAGCAGGATAGTGAGCTTTTAAATAAGCTGTCTGGTAGGCTACATAAGCATAGCAGGTGGAGTGAGATTTATTAAATGCATATTGAGCAAAGGCTTCCCAATCGGTCCATATTTTTTCTAATGGCTCGGGAGGTAATAATTTTTCTGTGGCACCAGCAATAAACTGTGCTTTCATTTTATCCAGCACCGACTTTTGTTTTTTACCCATTGCTTTACGCAATACATCCGCATCGCCTTTGCTGAAGCCAGCTAATTTTTGCGCCAGCAACATTACCTGTTCCTGGTAAACTGTGATACCGTATGTTTCCTGTAAATATTCTTCCATCTCCGGTAAGTCATATTGAATAGCTTCACGGCCATGCTTGCGATCGATATAATTCGGAATGTAAGCAATAGGGCCGGGGCGGTACAAGGCGTTCATTGCAATCAGGTCGCCGAATTTATCAGGTTTTAATTCCCGTAAATATTTTTGCATACCGGCACTTTCAAATTGGAACGTACCGATAGTGGCACCATGCTGGTAGAGTTCAAAAGTCTTTTTATCGTCCAATGGAATTTTATCCAGATCAATTTCTACATCATGAATTAATTTGATAAGAGTCAATGCATTTTTGAGAACGGTTAATGTTTTTAATCCGAGAAAGTCCATTTTAATAACACCGGCATTCTCAATATCATTTCCTTCAATCTGGGTGAGCCACATTGGCGATTCTTTGGAAACGGCAATCGGAATCATCTCCATCAGATCTTTTGGAGCAATGATGATACCTGCGGCATGGATGCCGGTGCTGCGTACAGAACCTTCCAGTCTTTCTGCTTCATGCAATACTTTGCTTAGAACAGAATTGGTGTCTTTATAAATTTCACGGAGTTTTTTTACATTCTCCATATCATCACTACCCAAACCATCTTTTTCCTCCAATGATTTTTCACCATCTTTAATTTTCATTGGTGCATGCAATACTCTTCTCAGTTCGGTGCCGGGACGATCAGGAACCAATTTGGTTAAAGCTCTGCTTTCTGGCAATGGTAAATCCATTACTCTTGCTACGTCTGCAATACTTGATTTGGCCGCCATAGTGCCATAGGTGATAATTTGTGCTACCTGGTTCTTACCATATTTTTCTACTACGTAGTCTATTACTTTTTGTCTTCCTTCATCATCAAAGTCGGTGTCTATATCCGGCATTGATTTACGATCAGGATTTAGAAATCTTTCGAATAGTAAATTATATTTTATCGGATCTATATTGGTAATGCCAATGCAATAAGCCACCACGGAGCCGGCAGCCGAACCACGGCCGGGGCCAATGAATACACCTTTATCTCTTCCGGCCTGGATGAAATCACCAACAATTAAGAAGTATCCCGCAAAACCCATCATACGGATGGTGAACAATTCAAATTCTAATCGTTCCCGTATCTCGTCTGTTATTTCATTATATCTTTTATTCGCACCTTGATAGGTTAATTCTTTTAGGTATTCCCATTGGTTTTGTGATTCTGCAGACACTTTGTATTTACCAACGGTTTCTTCTTTGGTGTGAATTTGAAATCTTTTTTCAATAGGGAAGTTAGGAAGTAGAATGTCTCTTGTTAAATTCAGCAACTCAACTTTATCAACTACCTCATTCGTATTGTCAATTGCTTCTGGCAGGTCGTGAAAGACCTTGCTCATTTCTTCTGTTGTTTTAAAATAAAACTGGTCGTTTGGAAATGCAAATCGTTTGCCTTTTACATTAATATCATCATCATTAAAATCCCGCAGGGCAGGGGTGGTTATTTTTTCTCCGGTATTAATGCACAATAAAATATCATGTGCATTAAAATCATCCTGATCCACATAATGCGAATCATTACTGGCAATGATTTTTACTTTATACTTTTTAGCAAACTTTATCAGCACCTGATTTACTTTGTCTTGCTCGGCCATGCCGTGGCGTTGCAACTCTACATAAAAATCTTCCTGGAATATATTCAGCCACCATTTGAATTCATTTTCTCCTTCTTCTTCTCCCTTTTTCAAAATGGCTTGTGGTACTGATGCTCCAAGGCAACAGGTGGTAGCAATTAATCCTTCATGATATTTTTGAATCAATTCTTTATCAATGCGGGGATACTTACCATACATTCCTTCGACATAACCAAGTGAGGTCAATTTGATAAGGTTTTTATAGCCCACTTCATTTTTTGCCAGCAATATCTGATGGTGACGTTTATCTTTTAGTTCTTTGGTAAATGTTTTTTGGTGACGGGTTTCGGTAATATAAAATTCGCAACCTACTACGGGTTTCACCTTTACTGTACCATCATCGTTTTTATGTTTATAGGCTTCGGCTACAAATTCGAATGCGCCAAACATATTACCATGATCACTGATGGCAAGGGCGGGCATACCATCTTTAATGGCTTTTTTATAAAGGTTTTGTATAGAGGCAGCTCCGTCGAGAAGAGAGAACTGGGTGTGGACATGTAAGTGAGAAAATTTCATTTTTTATTTTTTGCACACGGATGACACGGATTGAACGGATGAACACAGATTATTTTACTACGTAAAATCTGGATTTGCTATATACAATCAGTTTGTATATGCATTACCATATGTCGGCAATTCATTTCAACATCTTTTTTTTATCGTTATCAAATATTTTTCTTTTGATCTGCGGTTTCTTTCCAAAATTTAATAATAAGCCAATTTCAAGAGTTGTTGCTTTTAAATAATTCACCAATTGATGTTCATTATCTTCAACCAAAGTATCAATTGCTTTTAGCTCAACTGCAATTGTATCATCCACAATCAAATCAGCTTTATAGTCACCAACAACTTGTCCCCAATAATACACCTGTATCATTTTTTCTTTTTCCACTTTGAAGCCCATCGCTATTAATTCTAAATACATTGCATTAAGATAAACTCTTTCTAAAAAACCATATCCCAATGTATTATATACTTTATAAAATGCCTCAATAATTTTCTCAGTAAGCTCTTCGTGTTTCATTTTATATGTGTGGAATTAATATCCAGCTTTCTGCGAAAGCAGAAAAAATCTGTGTTCATCCGTTCAATCCGTGTCATCCGTGTGCCTGTATTTGCTACATCACTTCTTTTTAAAACTGTAAACACTGATAGAACCACTACTATAACTGCACACCCAGGCTTCCAGTTTATCATCACTTTCAAAAATATCCACACCCACCGGATGACCGGCGCAGGGCAAAGATGCCACTTTCTCAAAGTTGTCGGAATTGATTTTGTACACATCCACAAAGTCGCTGCTGTAGCAGGTTACAAAAATAAATTTTTTGTTTTTTGATAATACAATCGTTCTTGGTTGGGCATGTGTGGAAGTGGTGAATAACGATTTACCGGTAGCAGCATCGAGACAGGCTATTCTTGCCAAACTGTTATATGATACAAATAAATGACCACTGGTATCCATCACCAAATGGCGGGGACTGGCAGCAACATTTATATCATCCTCTTTCATCCAAACTGAATTGCTGATAACGGTAATGCTGGCGCCGCCCATAATGGCCACATAGGATAACCCTGTATTATCATCCACCGCAATGCCACGGGGAATGTCAGATACCGGAATTGTGCTAATGATTTTTCCGAAGGGATAAATGTCTTTATCAATTTCTAATATCGTTACGTTTCTTGAATGCCAGTTGCTTACCAATAAATGTTTGCTGTCGGATGTTTGTGCAATTACTTTAGGTGTTTTACCGGTTTCTATCAGGGGCACCCTGAATGAATCTTTTTTATTAGTGCCGGGATAAATAATGGTGATTGGTTTTGTTTTTTGTTTGGCTGTAGATGTGGCATCATTTTTTGAAAAATTATTTATCCAGATTGGTACGATGCCTTCTGCATTGTGCAGTGATACCCAAAGTATAGAATCGCCATGGCTGAAACATGCTTCTACTGGTTTTTCCTGGAAAGATTTTATGGGTCGGCTTTTGTTATAATCCCAACCCATGCCTCTTGTAGGAGTAAACTTAAATTCCCGGGTTAATTTTCTGCTGGCCTGGTCAAATTCATAGATGCTCATACCTTCCAAATTCATCGCAAATAGCTTTGAGCCGTCCGAGTTAAAGAGGACAGACTTGGTTCCATCCGCCGCATTTAGTTTTTCTGTTTTTTCATATTCAATAAATGAATAAGGTTTCGGTTTAACTACTTTGGCAACGGTTGGAATTGTATCTTTTTTTATTGTTTTAGGAGGCAGTGTATCAACAAGTACCGAACTGGTGCCGGAACTGTGACAAGCTGCCGCAAAAAAATACAAGGCGATAAATGATAAGGCTATTTGCATATTGAAGTTATTTTCAATACTAAGTAATTAAATTCAAGTGACAATTGGGTTAATCCACATGGATATTCACATAATGTTAGAAACTCTAAGTCTCTTACTTGCAGCGATTTAGCTTTTTCGGCAATTTATCCCGGGTAAATTCGTTTACGTATTGTGGATTTTTTTGGTCAATTACCCATATTTTTGCCCGCCTTCAAGAGAAGGCAAATCTTTAACCGGATTTTGAAAAACCCCCATGAAATCATCCTAAAAAGAAAGACGTAATGGTTAAGAAAATATTACCAGCAGTTGCAATTGTAGTTTTCCTGAGCAGCTGTTCTACATTAAAGCCTCTCAATTTTACCAGTAATAAGCAGGTGGTCTCAGACCCTGCCCCACAGGTTTCTAATTCAAAATTTATTGAGGAAATTTCTATTACTCATCAGGTGGCAGAAAATCCTGAAGCCAGAGGTGAAGTAAAGCAAATGGTGGCTGCCCGAAGCGGTAATGCCAAAAAAGAGCCAGCCAAAAAGCAAGAAGTAAACGAGATAGATGAAATATTAGCAAATGGTAGCCGGTCTTTATCTACCGTGGAATCTGCTTCTACTGTTCAGTTGAAGTATGCTATATTAATGAATACTGAAGTTGAAAATTTACCAGACAGGGCTTTGTTGAAAAGTGTAGATGAGTGGTATGGTGTTCGCTACGTTACCGGCGGCAATACTAAGAGAGGCGTTGATTGTTCTGGTTTTACTGTTGGTGTTTATACTGCACTATATGGTATCGCTTTGCCAAGAGTTTCCAGAGATCAATATCGCATCAGCCGCAAATTATCCATCACTGAGTTAGAAGAAGGAGATCTTGTTTTCTTTAATACAAAAGGCAACGGCGTTTCTCATGTCGGCATTTACCTGGGCAATAATAAATTTATACATGCTTCTGTTTCCCGGGGAGTGATGGTAAACGATTTGTATGAGCCCTATTATCGTCAGCGATATTATGGTGCTGGTAGAGTTGAGAATAAACAAGTAGCTACTACTAATTAATTGCTACTTAAATCCCATTCTTCTTTTAATGGTTTGTACTACCGGATAAATATCTGGTGATAGCTTCATCCATACAGTTCCTGAAACATACAGGGTGAGAAAAGTAATGCTGCGCAAAAACATGCCTGTAATTCCTTGCACATTTATAAATGCAAAATAAGTGACCCCATAGCAAGCTGCTGCCAGCAATACTGTGTATAATGATTGTATAGTGAAGGGGAAGAGTTTGAATTTTTTCCAGAGGAATACAATGCGAATGATATTATAAATAGTAATAGATATTAAAGTGGCAATAGCAGGCCCGGTAATGCCAATTGTATTTGTGAGCAAGTAAGTTAGCGGTAGCATCAATATCAATAAAACAATACCGCTTACAAATTCAAACTTCCAGTAATTGGAGGTGGCGATTATTTGTGCATTAACCCCAGTGCCCATATCAATAATCTTTGTAAGTCCAAGTATAAAAAATACCCATGCAGCGGAAACGTAAGCTGGCTTTAATTTGAAAGTATAGATAGCATCATAAAAATTGAGCCAGATAAGTAAAAAAATGGCACATGCAAAAATGAGTTGGTTGATGGAAGAACGTTGATAAATTTTTTGCAGGAGTGGAATGTTTTTATCCTTCCATGCTTTTGATAGATGTGAAATGGAGGCAGACACAATACCTCTTTGCGGAGCTTGAATAATACTGGTGATCACAGTTGCCAATCCGAAAATGCCTGCAATTTCAAGTCCGAGTACTGACGCCAATACAAAAGAATCAAATACTTGTGAAATTGTAAAGATTAATGAACCTCCAAATACAAAAGAAGTATAAGTGATTATTCGTTTAAGTAATCTGCGGGTTATTTTACTTGGAGTAAAAGTAAAATGGATCTGATTTTTAATATACAAGTATATAAAAAGACTAACCGCAATTCCGATATAAGTAAATGAATATAATTTTATAAAGAGTCCGAAATCTTTAATGGTATTTGTAATAACCAATACAATAAGCAGTGTGGTTAATAATCGCCATTGCACTTCTCTAAAAAAATTGGCCACAACCGATTTGCCAATGTTCCAGGTGTAAGCTTCCAACACGGAGTAAATGGTTAAGCCAAGCCCCATCGGAAAAATCCAGTAATAATAAGTAATGAGTAAAGGTGATTTTGTGCCATATTTTTTTATCACCAGCTCTTTCATAGCAAGTCCAGCTATCATCACTAGTACAAAACCAATTGTGCTAACCAGTAATGCCCAGGTGAGCATATCATTTTTGCGGGGCGGAACAAAATCGTTGTAGTAATGATAAAATTTATAGATGTAAGATGGCATAGCCAGCATAGCAAATGCAGCCATCATAGTAGCAATAGCAATAAAAACTGTAGTGAGTCCGTATTGATCGGCAGTAAAAGTTCCCTGCCGGGTAAAAAAATATGTATTAACAAGGCCCGCAAGAAAGCCAATATAAATAACCACCGATGAAATAATACTTTGCCTGCGGATGCTACTCATGAGTTAGTTTGTGCTAAAGTAATCTGTCTTTTACCAATAAAAAACACCCTGTTTATTTATTTTATTTCTTTGGTTTGTACATAGTAGTTATCATCTACAAACAATACTTTCTTTTCATTGGCTAATAAAGAAAGAGTCTGCCACTTGCCAGTTGGGTTAACTAAGGTTCCTTTACTCCTCATTCCAACTAATATTTTTAAAGGCATTTTAAAGTTAGTAACTACATTGTTCCATCTGTATTTAAGTTTCCCTCCTTCAAATTTGTATTCTAACACCGGAATTTTGATGGTACGCAGATATTGATCAAATATTTTCGATAAATCTTTTCCCGATTGTTTGGAGAAATAATTTTCTACATCTTTCGAGTCAACCGTTTTGTGATAGTAGTCCTTGTTCAACCCTCTTAATATTTTGCGGAATACAGAATCATTATCTATAACCTGCCGGATAGTATGCAACAGGTTGGCTCCTTTATTATACATATCACCGCTTCCTTCCTGGTTTACTCCGTAGTGGCCAATGAGTGGTTTATCATTTTCAATATTATTTCTAATGCCCCGTACATATTCATCGGCCGCTTTTTTACCATAATGATATTCTACAAATAATACTTCGGAGTACATGGTAAAACCTTCATGCACCCACATGTCGGCAATATCATTAGTGGTAATATTGTTTGCAAACCACTCATGCCCGGCTTCATGTATAATAATATAATCCCACTTTAATCCCCAACCGGTGCCAGAAAGGTCAGAACCAAGATAACCATCCATATAATGATTGCCATAGGCAGTGGCACTCTGGTGCTCCATGCCAAGATGTGGAGCTTCCACTAGCTTAAATCCATCTTCATAAAAAGGGTAGGGGCCAAACCAATGTTCAAAAGCTTTCAGCATTGGCTTTACATCCCTGTTGAATTGTTTTTTTGCTTTCTCCTTATTATAATCCAGCACCCAATAATCTAAAGAAAGTTTTTTGCCTTCTTCGCCTTTAAATTCATCATCAAAATGAACATAATTGCCGATGTAGGGAACAATGTTGTAATTATTAATGGGATTTTTTACTTCCCATGTATAAAGCATGGTGCCATCATGCTGATCATCTTTTGCAAATAGTTTTCCATTGGCTACTGCAACTAATGTATCGGGTACTTTTATTTGTATCAATGCGCCAAGGTCAGGCTCATCGCTTTGATGATCTTTGCATGGATACCACACACTGGCACCAAGTCCCTGGCAAGCCACCGTCATCCATGGCCGTCCCAATTCATCTTTTTGCCACATCCATCCACCGTCCCAAGGGGGATTTATTGCCTGGCGAACTTTTCCTTTGTAATATATTTTAAGAGAGTAATCTTTTAAAGTTTTGGCATCTGCTGCTACATTAAAAACCTGCTTACTGAAATCCAGATAATATACATTACCCGTTCTTGTAAAAGGAAGTTGAGTTCCCTCAAAAACTGCACTATCAATTTTCATAGGCTCCTGGAGGTCAATCTGCATTTTTGTATTACTTCTGCTTTTAGTAACAGAAAAAATAATTTGATTCCAGCCAGAAAGGGATTTTGTTTTATAATCCGGCACCACAAATATGTTATAAGATTTTACATCCCACCAAGCCCTTTCCGGTGTAATGCTTCCCCGCAAAGTATCCTGTTTTGTAAACTTTACTTTTTGATGTAAAGGTTGTGCACAAGTGCTTTTAGAAAAGCACATGCTTGCCAGTAGTATGGAGGAATAAGATATATATATAAACCTGTGTACGTATTTCACGGTATTATGTTTTGTTGATGTAAATTTAAGCTTTGATACCTAAGATGGAAGTTAAAAATAAAAACCTGTTATGGCTGCCGGCTTTTCTTATTATCCTGCTGCCGGCATGTTATAATAAAAAGAACAGGGAGAAAAACATTTTTCATTACAATGAGTTTTCGGGTATTCCCACATTAGATCCTGCTTTCGCAAAAAGCCAGGCTACCATGTGGCCGGCTCACCAGTTGTTTAATACGTTGGTGGAAATTGATGATAGTCTTCATATTGTTCCTTCATTGGCTACAAGTTGGGAAGTGAGTGCTGACAGGGCTACCTATACTTTTCATTTAAGAACCGATGTGTTCTTTCATGATGATGCAGCTTTTGCGAACGGAAAGGGAAGACGGATGCTGGCTTCAGATATTGAATATAGTTTATACAGGATCATCAGTAAGCAGGTGGCAAGTCCCGGTGCATGGATCTTTAATAGAAAAGTGGATACACTGCTTCCATTTAAAGCACTGGATGATTCTACATTTCAAGTAAAACTTTTGAGACCTTATAATCCTATTCTTGGAATTCTTTCCATGCAATATTGTTCTATAGTGCCCAAAGAAGTAGTGGAAAAATATGGGAATGATTTTCGTCGTCATCCCGTAGGCACCGGCCCTTTCAAATTTGTGGCATGGGAAGAAGGACAGGCTTTGGTATTGAAAAAAAATAAAAATTATTTTGAAAAAGATAGTGCAGGTAACAGGCTCCCATATTTGCAAGGAATAAAAGTATCATTTTATGATAGTAAGGCTACTGAGTTTTTATTATTCCGGCAACAGGAACTTGAATTTATTAATGATATAGAAGCATCTTTTAAAGATGAAGTACTAACGAAGAAAGGAACCTTGCGAAAAGAATGGGAAGGTAAAATCAAATTGCAAACAAGCCCTTATCTCAATATTGAATACCTCGGGATATTAATGGACTCTACAAAGGACATGATCAGCAATTCTCCTTTGCGACTTAAGAAAATAAGACAAGCTATTAATTATGGATTCGACAGAAGAAAAATGATTTTATATCTGAGAAATTCTTTGGGTACTGCGGCGGAATCTGGCTTTGTGCCAATGGGTTTGCCATCTTTTGATACATCGTTTGTAAAAGGATACAATTATAATCCTGCTAAAGCAAAACAACTGTTGCAGGAAGCTGGTTATCCCAATGGCAATGGAATACCTGCAATAAAACTTTTGACGATTGCTATTTATGCAGACATGGCCAATTTTATTGCGAAGCAATTAGATGAAGCTGGTATTTCAGTGCAGGTAGAAGTAATGCAGAAGTCGCTGTTACTGGATATGACATCAAATTCAAAAGCTCCATTCTTTCGGGGCAGTTGGATTGCCGACTATCCAGATGCTGAGAATTATTTGTCAGTCTTTTATTCTAAAAATCCTGCACCGCCTAATTATACAAGATATAATAGTGCAGCCTTCGATGCTCTATTTGAAAAAGCGATTGCAGAAACAAATGATTCACTCCGATATAAACTTTATCAGCAGGCAGACCAGGTGATGATGAATGATGCACCAGTAATTCCACTATGGTATGATAAGGCTGTGCATTTAGTACAGCCCTATGTAAATGGATTTAAACCAAATGCATTGAACCTGCTTGAACTTCGCCGTGCAAGGTTGGAGTGATAACTATTTGGGAAAGGATATTAATTTTTTAATTTATCCTTAAACACTTTTCTGAATTTATCAAGCTTAGGTTGAATAACGATTTTGCAATACGGATTTGAATTGCCGTTCTGCTCAAAATATTGCTGATGGTAATCTTCGGCCGGGTAAAATTTTGT
The DNA here is from genome assembly GCA_031397865.1 of Chitinophagaceae bacterium. GTDB lineage: Bacteria > Bacteroidota > Bacteroidia > Chitinophagales > Chitinophagaceae > JJ008. The sequence continues at coordinate 154,551 of JANNMN010000006.1, read as the reverse complement.
GAAGGGAGTAATTTCTGTAACAATGGGATTATTAAAGGCTCCGCTTTTATTCAACTCCACTTTATACTTTTCTGCTTTTTCTTTCTGATCGCCATTATGGTAAAAAATGCCACTACGGTATTGTGTCCCTACGTCTGCACCCTGCCGGTTTATAGTAGTAGGATCATGAGTTTCCCAAAAAACTTCAAGCAATTCGTCAAAAGTTATTTTAGAAGGATCATAAACGATCTGCAAACATTCTGCATGCCCTGTTTGTCCACTGGTGACGTCTTTATATGTTGGATTATTTGTTTGTCCGCCGGTGTAGCCTGAAGTAGCACTGATAACCCCATTCAGTTCTTCAAAAATTGCTTCCGTACACCAAAAACAACCATTGGCAAAAGTAGCGGTGTCGGTAGTAGCCGGAACTGAAGTGTTCGATGATGATTCCGTATTATTTTTTGGATTCATATTGGTAGTATTATTTACTGATGATTTTTGTGCACAGGATAAAAGACTGCTTAATCCTGCTATTGCTATTGTCAATATTGTTTTCATAATTGATGAGCTGCTTTAATAACAGTGCAATTTACGTTAAAGCATCCTTTATAGTTTGTCAGGTAAATGGCCAGACTGTTAATTTTTGAAACAGTTAACAAGTATAATGAACAAATGACAGTAATAAAGGTTCGGCAATATATTTACCTTTGCACACTTTGATAACCATTCTATTTTTTAGTTTTCAAATATGAAATTTTTTCCAGAGTCGGGGCATTTGCAGCTTGAGTTTAATAAAATAAAAGACTTGTTGGCAAATTATTGCCAAACGGATTATGCCCATACAAAAACACAACAACTCCGCATACATACCCGTAAAGATTTTGTGGAAACAGAACTTCGCCAAAGCCACGAATATCATCAACTAATAGCTAATGCTATTTATTTCCCCAATGATTATATTTTGAATCTTGCAAAGGAACTGAAATTATTAGGTATAGCAGGGGCAGTACTAAGTGGAGATGAATTTTTACAATTAAGAAAACTGGCTGAAAGTATTGAGAAGATATTCCGCTGGTTTGATAATGAAAGAAAAACGGCATATTCCGGTCTAACTCAGATCATCAACAATACGTATTATGAAAAGAAAATAATTGAATTGATAGATGAAATACTGGATGAACATGGGCATGTAAAAGATAATGCTTCAGAGGAGTTGAAGGATATTCGGATGAACCTTTACCGGAAAAGAAATGAATTGCGGCGGATGTTTGATAAGATCGTTTCTAAATTAAATAAACAAGGCTACCTGGCCGAAATTGAAGAAAGCTTTATGAGTGGCCGGCGGGTATTAGCTGTTTTTGCGGAGCAGAAAAGAACTGTAAAAGGAATTTTGCACGGCGAAAGTGATAGTCGAAAAACTGCTTTTGTAGAACCAGAGGAAACGATTGAATTGAATAACTCGATCTATGAGTTGGAGAATGAAGAAAAAAAGGAAGTGTATAGAATTTTAAGAGAATTGACTTCCCGGCTTTCTGGATATTCATCATTATTGAGTGCATGGCATGCTGTAGTGGGTGAATTTGATTTTATCAGGGCTAAAGCAAAATTGGCTGTAGAAATTAAAGGAGAATACCCGGCCATCTCGGATAAAGCAAAAGTGCATTTGGTGGATGCGTACCATCCATTATTGCTTTTATACAATAAACGAACAGGCAAGCCTACCATACCAGTAAATATAACTTTGGATGATGTAAAAAGAATTTTAGTGATTAGTGGACCGAATGCCGGTGGCAAAACCGTAACGATGAAAACGGTTGGACTTTTGCAAATGATGGTACAAAGTGGTTTATTGGTACCTGTTCATCCTTCATCACAATTTGGAATTTTTAAGCAGCTAATGATCCATATTGGTGATACACAAAGCATCGAATTTGAATTGAGTACTTACAGTAGTCACCTTATACACATGAAACAATTCATGGAGAATGCCAATGGCCGCACATTATTTTTTATTGATGAGTTGGGTAGCGGCAGTGATCCAAATCTGGGTGGTGCATTTGCGGAAGTGATATTGGAAGAGTTGGCAAAAAAACATTCTATAGGAATTGTGACCACTCACTACCTCAATTTAAAAGTAATGGCGGGAAAAACTGCCGGCATTATGAATGGTGCCATGGCCTTTGATGAAAAAAATCTGCAACCACAATATAAATTAGTAACTGGAAAACCCGGAAGCTCTTATACTTTTTCCATTGCAGAAAGAATAGGGCTTGATAAAAACCTTATAAACAGGGCGAGAAAATTGGTGGATGAAGATCAGTTCAGGCTCGATAAATTATTGAACCGAACAGAACAGGATCTGCAGCAGTTAGAGAAGAAAGAAAAAGAACTTCATCAGCAGATAAAAGAAAATGAAAAGCTGAAAAAGGAAATGCAGCATACGCTGAATAAAGAAAAACATCAGCAACAAGTAGAATTATTAAAAGAACAGAACAAGATTTCAGAAGGACGGATTGGTTACCTGAAAGACATGGAACGAAAGCTAAAACATTTGCTGATAGAATGGCGTAAAGAAGAGAATAAAAATAAAGTAGTAAAGCAGATGGAAGCTTTATTGTTCAAAAAAGACGAGAAGAAGGTAGTTAGTAAAATGCAAAAAAAGATTGACGATAAATTTAAAGAGGTTGGGGGCGAAATAAAATTGGGTGATAAAGTGAAAATGAAAAAAAATCACCAGGTAGGGCAGGTGATGGAACTAAGAGGCAAGAGAGCTGTAGTAAAAATTGGATTGCTGCCGATGCAGGTGGATGTAAAAGATCTTGTTATCGTTAAAGAAAAGGAATCTATAGAATAAAAAAACGAAGCCTTACGGGGCTTCGTTGCATATTTAAGGAGTATGTAAGTCAGCTGTTGATATAAGTGTGCAGGTGATTGATCGTTTCTTTTTGAGCAAAGATTGTTGCTCTCACCACATCACTCATTGATATTATTCCGGTAAGTTTCTCATTTTCAAAAACAGGCATGTAGCGAATATTATTTTCAGTCATTACCTGCATACAGTGTTCTATTGTATCATCCGGTTTTACCGACGGTAGATTGGTGGACATGATCTCCGACACTTTGGTAGTGGTAGAATTTTTACCTTTTAAAATGACCTTACGGGAATAATCTCTCTCAGTCATTATGCCCAGATATTTTTCATTGTCAATTACTATTACAGATCCGATATTTTTCTGTGCCATTAAAGACAGTGCATCTACTACAATTGTGTCCGGGGAAATAGTTACGGCCGTGGCATCTTTCCTTTTTATTACATCAGCTACATTGATCATATTATACGTTTACAATTGAAATTTACGACAAGAAATTGCGGAAGCCAAAATAAATTATTTCCCCCCATTGTTTAAAAGGGTTGTCCGGATGATTTCAATTATGTGCTATGATTTGCTTAAACGGGTCAGCATAAAAAAACCTGCTATCTGTAGCAGGTTTTTTTAGTTTTTGCGGAGAGTTAGGGATTCGAACCCCAGGACCTGTTACAGTCAACAGTTTTCAAGACTGCCGCAATCGACCGCTCTGCCAACTCTCCGGTGCAAATGTACGGCCTCAGCTATTTCTACCCAAACTTTACTATCACTTCATTTAACTTTGCTGCAAATTTTATGGTTGAAACATCTCCGGTCTCTTAATAAATATTTCTGGAAATATCGTATCCGTCTTGGCATAGGAATAATATTTGTATTTCTATCAAATTATTTTAACGTTCTATCTCCACAGATAACAAGGTTTGTTATAGATCATGTTCAAAAATCGATGAACCTGCCGGGATATAAAGAGCCTAATACAAAACCTCAGTATGATTTTTTAGTTCAAAAATTTGTGTCAGCAGTGGAAGGGATGAGTGCCGTAGGAAAGGTGGTAGCACTTTGCGGAGTTACTATATTATTACTGGCATTGCTTCGTGGATTTTTTCTTTTTTTAATGCGGCAAACAATTATTGTAATGAGCCGTCATATTGAGTTTGATCAGAAAAATGAAATTTATAAGCACTACCAGCAATTAGATACAGCCTTTTACAAAGTACATAGCACCGGAGATCTGATGAACCGTATTGCAGAGGATGTAAGCCGTGTAAGAATGTTTACTGGCCCGGCTATCATGTATCTCTCCAACCTGCTGGCCATTATCTCCCTCAGTGTTTTTTTTATGTGGAATAGTGATCCAGAGCTTACCTTATATGTGCTGGCACCATTGCCTATTCTGGCTATTACAATTTATTTTGTAAATAATACGATCAATAAGAAAAGTGAACAAATTCAGGAATCACTTTCCAGCCTTACTACCAATGCACAGGAATCTTATTCAGGCATCCGGGTTATTAAATCATTTGTGCAGGAAAAAGCGATGCTTGGCTTTTTTAAAAAGAACAGCGAAGAGTATAAAAAAAATGCACTTGGTCTCGCAAAAGTAGAAGCCATTTACTTTCCTTCTATTACCTTATTGATTGGCCTCAGCACATTGCTTACTATAATGATAGGCGGGTTGTATTATATCCGGGGCAATCATAATATTAGTCTTGGTACCATCCTGGAGTTTGTAATGTATATTAATATGCTCACCTTTCCGGTAAGTGCCATCGGCCTCACTGCAAGTATGATACAAAGGGCAGCCGCTTCGCAAAAAAGAATCAATGAGTTTTTAGACACTGAGCCAACCATTCAATCACCACTTACTTCTTCGGAGCCTTTTGAATTAAAGGGTGATATCAAATTTGATAAAGTAAATTTCACCTATCCGCATACTGGCATACAGGCTATAAAAAACTTTTCGTTAGAAATTAAAAAAGGAGAGAAGGTAGCAATTGTTGGTAGAACTGGAAGCGGCAAATCTACCATTGCTCAACTGCTGCTACGGATGTATGATGTAACGGATGGAGAAATAAAATTGGATGGAAGAAAAATTCAAACTATCGATTTGAAACAATTGCGGGAGCAAATAAGTTATGTGCCGCAGGATGTTTTTCTTTTTAGCGAAACTGTTGCAAATAATATTGCGTTTGGTGTAGTAAATACGGATACCGATGCTGTAAAAAAAGCAGCCCGGCAGGCAAGTGTAGAAAAGGAAATAAGTTTATTTTCTGAGCAATATGAAACGATGGTAGGAGAAAGGGGAGTAACGCTTAGTGGAGGGCAAAAGCAACGGATATCTATAGCAAGAGCACTTATTAAAGAACCCAAGCTGGTTATTTTTGACGATTGCCTGAGTGCCGTTGATGCCCGTACAGAAAAAGAAATAATTGGAAGCCTGAATGACTTCCTGGAGAATAAAACTGCTATTATCATAACCCACCGCATCTTTTCTCTCTTCAATTTTGATAAAATAGTTGTTTTGGAAGAGGGTGTAATAGCCGAGGAGGGTACCCATTACAATTTGTTGAAAAAGAAAGGCTACTATGCGGGTTTATATGCCCGCCAGCAAGAGCAGGAGCAGTTTAGTAAAGGTGACTCAATGGCTGAAGAATAAAGTTGCCAGTTGTTTTTTCTCATACGTCAATGCAAAAAGCTTTCAACTGGCTACAGGTGATACCTGTAAACCCTATTTGGCTGTTTCAAAAACATCTCTATATTTGTAACTGCCTCGCAGAGTATTGCGAACAAAACCAAAATAATTACTTAACTGCTAAAAACTTATAACTGTGGCGTACGAGAATAATGACAAAAAAATGGAGAGCATTTACAGCAAGCGAATCCGTGCTGGAAAAAGAAGAACCTACTTTTTTGATGTAAGAGCAACCCGGGGTAATGATTACTATCTTACCATCACCGAAAGCCGTAAAAGATTTGATGACAATGGCTATGACAGGCATAAAGTCTTTTTGTACAAAGAGGATTTCAATAAGTTTATAAAGGCATTGGGTGAGGCGATGGATTATGTAAAAACAGAATTAATGCCTGATTTTGATTTTGATGCATTGAACCATGATGAAAATCCTGACGAAATGAATCATTCAGGAGTGACAGAAAACATGGAAAACAATAACGCTGAAGCGGTAATAGAAACTGAAGTGGTAGCTGAAAAAGAGGAAGAACCTGTGGTAGTCGCAAGTGCAACTCCTGCGCCAGCTAATGATGAACAAGTGGATAAATGGTAATTGATTTGATTTGAAATTAATAAAATGTATAATTTAAGCCTGCAGCTATTTTGCCTTGCAGGCTTTTTTATTTGTCTCTTTCCTCAAAAAAAAGTCTCTTTTTTTGGTCTTCAAAAACATCTCTCTGAGCTCTTAAGTAATCTGGGTATAATTTTTTTATTAGTAATCTAAAAAAAATTATCTTACGTCCGATCTGGACGATACCGGCTTATCCGGTATTCATTAATCATTATAAAAACTTCATTATGCAACCAAAATTTACTTATCGAAGTTTGGTGTACTTCTTTTCGAGGCTATCAATGTTTTCATTGGTGATGGCCTTAACAACACTGATTTCATTTGCACAAAAACCGGGACAAAAAAATAGTCCTTCATTAAATCCGGATCGACAGGCCCGGTTTGCAGAGAAAATACAACTAGCAAAGGGTGGAGCGTCAAATGTATTAGTTCCAAGAGGTGCTAACAACGATCGTGGTATTTCCAATGCTACTGCCAATCAATCAAGAGTTGCAACAACATCTCGTACAGAGGCGATTTGTGCCACTTTTACAGGCAATTTTACAGGTGCTCCCACCATGACTAATCGCCTTTTCAGACCCGGCGCAACCACAAGCTGTACCCTGCCTTACACCTTTCCTGGTACATTTGCCCAAACAGTTCCTTACAGGACATTTACATACACCAATACTACTGGGTTAACACAGTGTGGTACTTTTACTTTAACTACTGTTGGTGCTGCCTCTAATGCTCAGTTTGCAATGTATGCTAATAGCTTTAATCCAGCTTCCCTTGCAACTAATTATCTGGCCGATCCGGGTGTTAGTGGTGTAGGAGCTCCAGTTAGTTTTCAGGGAACTATTGCAAGTGGTGCAACTATTGTATTTGCTGTATTTGATTTGGGAACTCCAGCTACCAGCTTTACACTAAATGTAGATTTTCCAATTTGTGCTTCTGCACCTTGCGCAGCTACTCCTAACCCGGGTAACACGAATGCTACCGTTACTGGTGGTACTGTTTGTTCCGGTATCAATTTTACGTTGTCATTACAAAATGCTACATCTGGTTCTGGTGTTACTTATCAGTGGCAGTCAGCTCCAAGTTCTACAGGACCATGGACTAATATTTCAGGTGCAACTGGTGCTACTTATACTACATCTCAAACAGCTGCTACCTGTTATCAGGCAATCGTATCATGTGCTGGTAATGGTTCTGGTACTTCCACACCTGTTTGTATTGCATTAACTCCAGCATCTAACTGTTATTGCACACCTCCGCCATCAGATTGTACAGACGATGATGTAATTACCAGGGTAAGAATAAGCTCACTAGATAATGCTTCTGCTTGTGGTACTGGCCCACCATTGGGTTATACCAATTATACAACCACTGTTGCTGCTCCTATCGTTTTTGCAGGGGCTCCTAATCCTATTACTGTAAATAAACCTACTGTTTGGACAGAGGGAGTCGCAGTTTGGATTGACTATAACCAAAATGGAAATTTTGAAGCTTCTGAGTTAACAAGCCTGGGCACTCAACCAGCTGCTGTCCCAGCACTTACTGGTAATATCAATATACCAGCATCTGCTTTATTAGGCGTTACCCGTATGCGGGTAAGAATGCAGTTTGCCGCTGTACCTGCAGGTCCATGTAATGCATTTACTTTTGGTGAAACAGAAGATTATAGTGTAAACATTCAGCCTTGTGTACCTGTTACATTTACTGGTCAACCTTCTAATGCATCGGTTGTTTGTGGAGGAAATACCTCCTTTAGTGTTACAACCACAGGAAGTTTACCAGCCTACAGGTGGGAATTCAGGCCAAACGCTTCTGCGGCATGGCAGTTTGTACCATCTGCGCCTCCATATAGCGGAGAAAACACGGCTACTCTTACATTAACTAATGTATCTGCTGCATTAAATGGTTTTCAATATAGAGCAACGGTAGTAGGTGCTTGTTCCGCTACAGATGTTTCATCTGCTGCTACACTTACAGTAACGCCAATAGTACCCGTTGTAAATCCTGCATCGGCTACTATCTGTTTAGGTTCAATACAGCAATTATCATTGACTAATTCTTTATCAGCTCCTACAACTGTAACTTTTAATGCTTCAACTGGCCTTCCTTTAGCAATACCTGATAATACACCAAACGGTGTAAGCAATACTATAGCTGTATCAGGAATTCCTGCAGGAGCAGTTATTACTAATGTTGGTGTAAGATTTAATATGACGCATACTTGGGTGGGTGATATGGTGTTCAATCTTAGAGCTCCAAACACACAGACCTTGAACCTGGTAGGTCTTTTGGATGGCGGAACTGGTGGTAACGCTACTGCAAACTTTGTGAACACTGCAGTTGATTCTGTTTCTACCATTCCTATGAGTGGTGCTCCTGCGCCTCGTACAGGAACATATCGTGCAGACAAGTTTACTGCAACTGTTCCAACAGGTTTTGGTACTACCACTAATTCATGGTCGGCTTTAACTGGCACTATGAATGGTAACTGGACTCTCGGTATGTGTGATTTAGGACCTGGTGATTTCGGTAATCTTACATCATGGTCTATCTACATCACTTATGTGTCTCCAACACTTGCACAAGGAACATGGACTGGCCCGGCTGGTACAATGTTTACTAATGCTGCTGCTACAACAGCTTACACTGGCACACCGGCTACTACTATTTATGTACAGCCAACTGTTGTTGGTGTTAATAATTACCAGGTTAGCTTTACTACACCTACTCCTTGTACATCATCAACTACGACAGTACCAGTAACCGTTGTGGCACCAGCTGCAATAACTACGAATCCTGTAAATAGAACTGTATGTGTTGGTGGAAGCACTTCATTCAGTGTGGTTGCTACCGGCGGACCAGTTACTTATCAGTGGCAGGTAAGCACAGATGGTGGATTAACTTATACTAACATAACAGGTGCTACTTCTGCTACTTATAATCTTACAGGAATTACCAGTGCAATGACTGGATATCGTTATCGTGTAATAGTAACAGCCGCCCCTTGTGCTGGTTCAGTTACTTCAACTGTATCTATTCTCACTGTTAATGCTTTACCAACTGTAACATTATCATCACCAGACTTACAGTTAACTCCAGGTCAGCTAACCTCTATTACTGCCAGCAGCACACCTGCAGCAGCAACAGGAGGTTATGTTTGGACTTTAAATGGAACAACCATTGCAGGTAATAACACAAACACTGTTTCTGGAATAGGTATTGACCAAATTGGTACTTACACAGCAACTGTAACAGACATCAATGGATGTTCTGCTACTTCTGCAAGTCTTACTATTGGTACCGAAGCATCTGACAATCTGTGGATTTATCCGAATCCAACAACAGGTCAGTTCCAGGTTCGGGTCTATTATGATCCATCTGCTTATGCAGAAAAAAGAGTTGTTTACATTTACAATTCTGATGGACAGTTAATGACCAGCCGTGAGTTTAATCTTCTAGGCTCATCATCTCCTTACATGCGGATGGACTTCGATCTTGGAAGAGCTGCAAAAGGAACTTATGTAGTAAAAGTGGTACATAAGTATACTGGAAAGATAATTTCAGGATTAGTTGTAGTTCAATAAGAACAACTTAATCACCTTAATACTTCAATGCCCCGGTTATTTACCGGGGCATTTTTTATTTTCAAAAATAAACCCGGAATAAATCCGGCTTTATGCATTCAACTTTTATGTATGATTATTTATTGAAAAATATTTGGAGGAGTGGCTGCATTCGGAATTCGGCCTGCCATATAACAGTTACGAAGAGAAAATAAAATGTTTTGCATTCCTACATTTGGCATAATATAAAAATAATTCATGCTGGGTTTCACTATTGGCATTGAGCCAATAGTATATGTTACTATATCGCCATTTGCAAAGGAGTAAGATGAACTCGGTGCAGTGTTAACGGTCGAAAAGGGAAGGTGTTTTTGGAAAATTGATTTATTCAATTTAAAAGCATTTGGAGTGTTACCTTTTTGATTCAATAAATATTTTTGTAAATCAAAAACATCTTTTTTGCTAAGCAGAGGCTGAGTAAAAACCAATAACTCCAAAAACAAGTAATATCTTTTTCATTGCTGAATTTGATTTACAACATTAAAGTATAACTATTATTTCATTTTCTTCCAGGCATTGATAAGGCCATTAGTTGAAGAGTCGTGGTTGCTAATAGAATTTTGTGTTTGCAATTCAGGCAAAATGTTATTGGCCAGTTGCTTACCCAATTCTACTCCCCATTGATCAAAGCTGTTGATATTCCAGATTAGTCCTTGTACAAAAATCTTATGTTCATACAAAGCAATCAGCTGTCCCAAACTCTCGGGAGTTATTTTTTTAATTAAAAATGAATTGGTAGGCTTATTACCAGCAAAAACTTTGTAGGGAAGAAGTTTCGAAATTTCTTCATTAGTTAATCCGGATTTTGTTAATTCTTTTTCTGCTTCCTCATCTGTTTTGCCATTCATCAGGGCTTCTGTTTGGGCAAAGAAATTGCTCAATAATTTTTCATGATGATCGTCGATGGGATTATGACTTTGTGCCGGTGCAATAAAATCACATGGTATCAGCACAGTACCCTGGTGTATGAGTTGATAAAATGCATGCTGCCCATTGGTGCCCGGCTCCCCCCAGATAACAGGACCAGTGGAGTATTCAGTAGCTTCTCCATTTCTATCAATACGTTTCCCATTGCTTTCCATATTGCCTTGCTGAAAGTATGCCGCAAAGCGATGCATATACTGATCATATGGTAAAATAGCTTCTGTTTGTGAACCAAAGAAATTGGTGTACCAGATTCCAAGCAATCCCATCAACACCGGAATGTTTTTGTTAAATGCCGTGGAGTTAAAATGATTATCTCCCTCATGTGCACCGGCCAGCAAACGTTCAAAATTTTTATAACCTATAGTTAGAGCTATCGATAAACCAATAGCACTCCAAAGAGAATATCTGCCACCTACCCAATCCCAAAACTCAAACATATTTTTTTTGTCAATACCAAACTTCACTACTTCTTTTTCATTAGTGGAAAGGGCTACAAAATGTTTGGCTATATGTTTTTCGTCTTTTGCCTTTTTCAAAAACCATTTTCTTGCAGTGTGAGCATTAGTCATTGTTTCCTGTGTAGTAAATGTTTTGGATGCTACGAGGAACAATGTTCTATCTGGGCTAATCTTTTTTAAAGTTTCCGCAATGTGTGTGCCATCTACGTTTGACACAAAATAGGTTTCAATATCCTTTATCCAATAAGGTTTAAGTGCTGCGGATACCATTTGCGGACCAAGATCACTACCACCTATTCCAATATTTACTATGTATTTAATTTTCTTTCCGGTGTAGCCTCTCATTTTTCCTTTATGCACCGCATTGGAAAAATTTTTCATTTTGCGAAGCACTTTTGATACTTCCGGCATCACATTTACACCTTCCGAATAAACAGGGCGGCCAGAAAGATTGCGCAATGCCACATGCAACACAGATCTTTTTTCAGTAGCATTAATAATATCACCGCTAAACATTGCATTGATACCTTCCTTCAGTTTACATTCTTCTGCCAGTTGTATTAGAAGCTCTTTGGTTTTATCAGTTAATATGTTTTTTGAATAATCAAACAGGATGTCATTTAAATTAAGAGAGTATTTTTTAAAACGATCACTGTCCTGGTGGAATAGTTCCCGCATATTAACCTGCTTCATTTCTTCTGCATGATGCAGTAGTTGTTGCCAGGCTTTAGTGGTTGTAGGATTTATTTTAGGAAGCATGTATTGTTCTTATAGTTCATTAAAAGTACTAACTGTCTTTTTGGCCATTTCTTTTGTTATATCCAGGTGTGTTACAAGCCTGATACGATTTGGAGCAATAGCATAAGCTAAAATAGAATGGTCTTTCAACTTAGCTACTAAATTTGGTGCTGTAATCCCTTCGTTTAATTCGAATATGATAATGTTTGTTTCTACCGGCAATACAAATTTTGTAAAATCTTTTGTGGCAATTGCTGCTGCTATACTTTCAGCATTTGCATGGTCTTCAGTTAATCTATCAATATTATTTTGCAAAGCATAAATACCTGCTGCTGCTATAAAACCTGCCTGCCGCATTCCACCACCAAAAGCTTTTCTTATTCGTCTTCCTTTTTTTATAAAATCTTTTTTACCAAGCAATACGCTGCCTACCGGGCAACCTAAACTTTTGCTCAGGCATATAGATATACTATCAAAAGCTTCGCCATATTGTTTAGCAGTTTCATTTTTTGCAACTAATGCATTCCATAATCTTGCTCCATCGAGGTGAAATGCAAGTCCTTTTTCTTTACAAAGAGATTGTATTTTTTTTATTTCATTTAAGTCATAGCAACTACCTCCACCACGGTTAGAAGTATTTTCGAGACATACCAGGCTGGTATGTGCCCGATGTGGGTCATCTGGATTAATAGCAGCAGTTACTTGTTGCTCGGTTATTCTGCCACGGTCTCCATATAAAAGCTTTACGGAGGCACCGGAATTAAAAGCTATTCCACCGCCTTCATATTGATATACATGGGCACTTTCGTCACATATTACTTCATCGCCAGGCTGGGTGTGACATTTGATGGCTATCTGGTTCGTCATTGTACCAGAAGGACAGAAGAGGCCGGCTTCCATGCCAAACATTTCGGCGGCCATATTTTCTAATTCGTTGATAGAAGGGTCTTCTCCAAACACATCATCACCAACTTTTGCCTGCATCATCGCTTCCAGCATGGCCGGAGTAGGTTTAGTTACGGTATCTGAACGGAAATCAATAATCATCGGAAAGTTTTCTGCAATATACTTATTGGACTGTTTATAAATGAATAACAACTACCTCCGGATAATTTTAAGTCCATTTATGACTGTGGTATAGCAAAACATTCCATTTATCTCCAAATGCTGCCATTTATCCGAAAAAAGCCTAAACAAGTAACGGAAAACATGCCACTGCGTCACACCTACGTCATCAAAACGGCCGATTATCCCTAAAAATCGCCGTTCAATTTAAAACAATGTACTTGATAATACAAAGTACTTAATTTTGACCTGTAATAATTAAAACAGGGTACAAACAATATAAAACAGATATTATGAGAAAGATTTTAACCATGCTGGCAATTGCTTTAACAGCCTTATCATTTTCGAGCCAGGCACAAGGAAAAACCGGAACAGTAACCGGCAAAGTGATTGACGGAAATACTAAAACCATTGAATCGGCTACCATTACTCTACTGAGAGCCAAAGATTCTTCGGTTGCAAAAATGAGTGTTGCGGATAAAACAGGAAACTATCACTTCGAGGCGGTGTCTGAGGGGAGATATATTGTTTCCATTTCAGCCATTGGACATGACAAAGGCTTTTCTGAAACTTTTGATATTAACTCTATCAATTCTTCTATCAGTTTGAAAACAATAGAATTGGTGCCGCAGGCCAAATCAATTGCCGCAGTAACGGTAACTGCAAAAAAACCACTGATTGAGCAAAAGTTAGACAGAACGATTGTGAATGTAGAAGCATCGGTAACTAATGTAGGCAATTCAGCCTTAGAAGTGTTAGAAAAATCTCCCGGTATTACGGTAGATAAAGACGGCAACATAAGCCTGAAAGGAAAGCAAGGTGTAGTGGTGATGATCGATGGCCGACCAAGTTATTTAAGTGGTGCTGACCTCGCCAATATGCTGCGCAGTATGAGTGCATCTCAATTAGAACAAATAGAAATTATGACAAATCCACCTGCTAAATATGATGCGGCAGGTAACTCGGGGGTTATTAATATCAAAACAAAAAAGAATAAACAGTTTGGCTATAATGGAAGTGTTACAAGCACTTTCACACAAGGCCGTTATGCAAGATTTAGCGAAGGTGTAAATTTTAATTATCGTAATGGTAAAATAAATTTATTCACTAACCTGAACTATAACAGAAACCATCGTGGTGAAGATCTTAATATAGTAAGAAATATGCGGGATGCTGGATCAAAGGAAATACTTTCAATATTTGATCAGGAAACTAAAATGGTTAACCAAGGGCATTTTTACAGCGGTAAAATAGGATTAGATTATTCCGCCACCAAAAAAACAACCATAGGCGTAGTGGTAAATGGTTTTTACAATCCAAGCCTTTGGGAAAGCAATACCAATACTTTTATTAATGAACCTGATGGACAATTAAGAAGCCAGACAAAAACGTACACCAGTAATACAGAAAGGTGGAAAAATTTCAGCACTAATTTTAACCTGCGTCATGCTTTTGATTCAACAGGGCAGGAGCTATCGAGTGATATTGATTATGTACAATATTCCTCTACCAGTTATCAACCATTATATAGTTCTTACTTTGATAAATGGGGTAATGCATTTCAAACTCCGGATACATTGCTTGGGCATCTTCCTCAAAATATAAAAATCATTAGTGGTAAAATAGATTATACCACGCCTTTAAAGGATGGAGCAAAATTTGAAGCCGGAATAAAAGCCAGCAATGTACGAACAGATAATAATGCTGTGTATGAAAATTGGATAAATAACAGTGCTGTACTCGACAGTTCCCGTAGTAATCATTTTCTGTACAAAGAAAACATTGCGGCTGCTTATGTAAACTATAACAGAAAGCTGGGAAAGAAATGGAGCAGCCAACTGGGCCTTCGTTTGGAAAGTACCAAAGCTGATGGAGATTCAAAAGGCTATACTTTTAATAGTGCACAGAATAAATTCATTTCCTTCAATGAAAAGTTTAATAGAAATTATACGCAGCTTTTCCCAACGGTTTATTTACAATATGCTGCCAATGAAAAAAATCAGTTTGTTATTAATTATGGCAGAAGGATAAACCGTCCCAACTACCAGGATCTGAATCCTTTCATCAATTTTCTTGATCGCTATACTTTTGAGCAAGGCAATCCAAACCTGAAACCACAGTTCAGTCATAACATTGAATTGAGCCATACCTACAAAGGATTTTTAACCTCTACATTAAATTACAGTAACACTACCGATATTATTCAGCAGGTACTGGAGCAAAATGAAATTACCAATGAAACCTATATCAAAAAGGCAAACATTGCTACCCGTAACCAGTTTGGTATTGCTATCAGTGCACAAAAAGAAATAACTAAATGGTGGAGCGGAAATATTTATACCAACGTTTCGCACAATCAATTTAAAGGAATAGTGAACAATGAAAATATTTCTATTGCACTTACCATGCTGATGGTACAGGCACAACAACAATTTAAATGGGGTAAAGGCTGGAGTGCAGAACTAAGCGGATTCTACAGAAGCAAAGGTGTGGAAGGGGTGATATTTATAAAACCGATGGCACAGTTAGGTGTTGGTTTTAGCAAACAAATATTAAAGAATAAAGGAAGCATCCGGTTAAATGTCCGTGACATTTTTGCCGGCAATGTAGCCCGGGGCTATAGTAAATATGGAAATGTAGATGCTGTATTTAAAAATGTAAATGACAGCCGTGCCATCACCCTGGGCTTTACCTGGAGATTTAATAAAGGAAAGTTGAAAGCAGGTAACATTAAAAGAGAAAGTGGTGCATCTGACGAACAACAGAGAGTAAAAACAGGGCAATAAAATAGTTTACCATTAAACACTTATCACACTTCCCGTTTACCCTTGTGGTAACGGGAAGTTTTTTTATTTTTGCGCCTCTTATTATCTTATTAACTTGTTCGTTATAAAACCAACCAATTATGCCATCATTTGATATTGTAAGTAAAGTAGATGCACAGGCATTAGACAATGCTGTGAATGTTGTTACCAAAGAGATCACTAACCGGTTTGATTTCAAAGGATCACATGTTGTTATCAATCTTGATAAAAAAGAATTTATTATCAAATTGGAGACGGATGATGATATGAAGATGCGGCAGTTGCTCGATGTACTCATCAGCCGTGCACATAAGCAGGGTATAGCCCCAGAGGCATTCGATGCAGCCAAAGCCGGAGCACAAAGTGGCAAAGTGTGGAAGAAAGAAGTGAAAGTAAAAAACGGTCTTATACAAGAAGATGCAAAAAAGATAGTGAAGCTTATTAAAGACTCCGGAATGAAGGTGCAGGCATCCATTAATGATGATATGGTAAGGGTAGTAGGCAAAAAAATTGACGACCTACAGGCAGTGATTCAACTTTGCAATACCGGCAATCTCGGAATACCTTTACAATATGTCAATATGCGGGATTAATCCGTTAATAAACCTGCTTTTACAGCTAATTACTGTGCATAAGCAGGTGCAAAACAGGTGCATATCAAAACCATCAAAAATTTGGAAACCCCTATTTCAATAAACTATATTTGATATACAACTGCACGGAATTTTAGCAATAAAAGGAAGTGCTTGGAGAAACAGAAAACCCCTTAAAAGGTTGGAAGAATCTCCGGGAGAACACAGAAGCCCTTCAAACGGTGGAAGTACTCCAGAAAGCATCGGGTAAGTAAACAAGAAGGCGCAAGCCGGAAAGTAGACTCACTTGGTGCTTTCATCTTTTAGGGATGTCTTTACATTCTCAAAATCTATTTCTCCTAATATTTGGCTCCCACAGTTCCCTGGCCTATCTTTGCCGCCCAAAAATTATCTATTAATCTGTACGGCAAAATCCGTGCAGCCTTAAAAATCATAGCATTATGAAAAAAGGACTCCATCCCGATAGCTACCGGTTAGTAGTTTTTAAAGACATGAGTAACGGCCATACCTTTCTTAGCCGTTCTACAGCCGCTTCTAAAGAAATGGCTAAATGGGAAGACGGAAATGAATATCCACTGATCAAATTGGAGATTTCAAACATGTCGCACCCATTCTTCACCGGAAAAAATATGATGGTGGACACTGCAGGTCGTATCGATAAGTTTAACAAACGCTACGCAAAAAAGGCAGAATAATATTAAATTGTGAGCACTACTCGATCCTCCGAAAGGTAGAAAGAGTTTTGTTTTTCATGGCTATACTTTAGACCCTCCGATTCTTCGGAGGGTTGTTTATTTTTACACATAATTTGAGTATGAATAAGATCATCTTTACCGAAGAGTTTTGCCAGCCACAAAACCTGCATCCCTTCACCCTTACCCGGCAACTGCAGGATATTCGTATCGGCATCCTCACCATCCGGCAAAAATGGGAACAAATGATGGGGCTTGTATCTTACGACAAAAAAGAAGATGACTACAAAGACCTCGATCGATCGGTGAATATTGATGAAGCCATTGGCAAAGGCATATGCTATATTATTCATGGCAATGTATTACCCACACTCCGGTTAATAAAAGCCGTAAAGAAATTAAAAGAAGGTGAATTTATTTCTACTACAGAAGGAAATTCAATAGTGTATTGCATCTGTAAAGAGGATATCACCGGCAAGCATAAAATAAAAGTAGGTAAGGCCATTGCTTATCCCCACGAAGTAAAAACAATTCAGTATCCATGGGATATTTTTCAATTAAACGATTGGGCCCTCCGGCAGGATTTTAAATGGCTCACCAAAGGAAGAAGATCGCAAACTATTTCCAGGACAAATAAAATTATAAAGCCCTCACAGGTATTTATTGAAAAAGGAGCAAGGGTAGAGCATAGCATTATCAATGCATCCACCGGCCCGGTATATATCGGTAAAAATGCAGAAGTAATGGAAGGCAGTATCATTCGTGGGCCATTAGCCCTGTGTGAAGGAGCTGTTTTAAAATCCGGCACAAAAGTGTATGGAGCCACTACCGTTGGGCCCAAATCGGTCGTGGGAGGTGAAATAAAAAACTCCGTAATCTTTGGATATTCAAATAAAGCACATGATGGATACCTTGGCGATTCGGTAATAGGAGAGTGGTGCAATATGGGTGCTGGTACTACTAACTCCAATTTAAAAAATACCGCAGGCAATGTGCAGGTATGGACATCCAAAGGACAGCTCAATGCAGGAAACAAATGTGGAGTAATGATGGGAGATTATTCCAAGACGGCTGTCAACACTGCTATCAACACTGGCACCGTTATCGGTGTTTGTTGCAATGTATTTGGTAATGGACTTACGCCAAAACATATTCCCAATTTTAGCTGGGGCAGCGAAGGCATTAAGAGATACGAGGTAGACAAAGCATTACAGGATATTGAAAATTGGAAAAAATTAAAAGGTCAAACTGTATGCGATGCAGAAAAAACTATTTTGAAATATATCTTTGAGAAATACTGACATTGATGTTTTGAGATTCGCCGTCTTTAGGAGTGTTGGCCTCGAAAAAATGACAGCTTGTCCCGATGAAAATCGGGATTAAGAAAATTACGCAGTAAGCCGTTAAAAAGCCGGCTTTGTTTGAGCCAGCAGTATCATTAAGTTATAAAAAAATTTCCGGCGAGTTCGCCGGGTTTAGGCTTACGTAGTAATTTTTAGTCATTTTTTCGAAGCCTTGACTTTTTTTGTTACTTTTTTGTGTTAAGAGGTAACTATATACCTGTTAGACCAAATAGAAAAACAGCCTTACTTCGCAAAATTATATACATATTATTCCCAACATTGCCAAAAATTAATGTCCATTAATCATATTTGAAGGTATAAGTCCCGGCAACAATCGTAAATTTTCAAATATTTGTTTATCGTCTGTTATTTATTTCGTTACTTTACTAGTGAAGCTCTTTTAAGAACGAAAAAGCCTCAGTTGGGACTGAGGCGGTAATTTTTGAGATGGATTATATGTGAATGCAATTTACTGCATTATTCCTTCTCTCCAAAATTTCCTCGTTTAAATTATTCATAAAACGTCTGTGTTTTATTAAATGCCTCCTGCCAAAGTGTACGAGAAAGCCAACTTTTATCAATGCCTATGTGAGCGAAAGAAAAAGCTGTTGTCTCTACAACTAAAAGGAAGCCGCCTTAATTATTAAAATCGGCTAATAAAAAAAAGGAGGTATTTAATCATGGCAAAATCTGCCTTATGTCCTAAATGCGGGGCATCTTGTCAGCTCATCTTTAGATGGAGCTACACGCATCCTGATACAGGGAAAGAAGTAAGGGCCCATAAAAGGCCCTTCCCAATCTTTATTTGTACTTGTAAACACAGACCCTAGACTGCAATCTAGAGTTACGGCCCCTGGTTTCCACCGGGGGCTTTTTATTTTAATGACGTTTTGTGGTAATTATCTGTTGCAAGAGCTGGGTGGCTTTTAAAAGTTGCGGCTCATAATTATCTATAACAACTTTAAGGAATATTGGTTCTTTAGATTTCAGACGGGTTTGGATATTTTTATTTTTCAGGCGCAAAGGTAAGGGTCTAACGATTATAAATATAATATTATTGTTTTTAATTCTCAAATAAATTTTAAGCTCTTTTACGTTTAACACATATTTTAACCCAAATATCTTGCCTATTTACAATTAATTGATATGGCGGCGGTTGAAATTTGTACCGGGTAATAATTTACTCAATTCAACTAAAATTCTAGTATTGTAATTTACCGAAATCCTATAAAAAATCTTTTACATCCATTTTAAGAACGTCTGCAATACTTTTTAATGTGAGTATATGGCAATTCCTTTGACCATTCTCTATAAACCATAGATTCGAAAGGTCTGTTGCACCTGATAATTTACTTAGCTTGTCTAGGGTTATTTTTTGGGCTAATCTCGCTGCCTTTATTTTCCTGCCCATTTCCTTTAGATATATATCGTTTCTCATTCTTGACTTGTTAATGCTTTGTATTTTAAAGAACCCTTACAATTAGCTAATGCGTTTGCAAATCTTTCATCCTGCAACACTTTTCTATTATTATATCTAAATGCTGATTCATTGCAATAGAGTTGT
Organism: Chitinophagaceae bacterium; assembly: GCA_031397865.1. Lineage (GTDB taxonomy): Bacteria > Bacteroidota > Bacteroidia > Chitinophagales > Chitinophagaceae > JJ008. The sequence continues at coordinate 134,599 of JANNMN010000006.1, read as the reverse complement.
AAATGTTTTGGACTAACTGAATGATGTATGCCGTCTATTTGTTTTTTCAAAATATTCCAATAGCCCTCAATATTATTAGTGTGAACTAATATATCTTCCCTACGAACATATTCTTTATTACGGTGGTTAACTTTCTTGTGATTATACTTTTGACCTACCTTGTTATAAGCATGATGTTCGTCAGTTACCATAGTGCTATCTAATGCAACAAAATCTTCAATAGCTGCACTTACATTCTCAATATTTGTTTGTGGTATAACTCTTACCCTTACTTTCCCTTGACGTTCTACCGCACCAAAAACCATAGTCTTGTTGCCAACCCCACCTTTTACTTTTCTTTTGCTTGCATGTTTATTGCCTTCTTTTCCGCCTACATAAGTTTCGTCAACCTCTACAATTCCTTCTAATAATTCAGGCGCATTATCTGTCAGCATTTCTCTAATACGATGGTTTAAATGCCATGCAGTTTTTTGAGTAACTCCCAACCAACTTGCAAGTTGTAAGCTGCTAATACCTTTACTATGTACTGATAAAATGTAAGTAGCAAGAAACCATTTGGTAAGTGGAATTTTTGTGTTCTCATAGATGCTGCCAACAGTAACACTAAACTTATTTCTGCATTGCTTTTCTCTGCACTTGAATATTTTACCATTTGGAAAACGACATACGTTTATAGAGCCACAAAACGGGCAAGCAGGAGTACCGTTCCAACGTTGTTGCTCTAAATACTCACGGCATTTTTCTTCGTTGCTGAATTCTTTTTGAAAGTCTAATATGTTTTTGAATGTTTTCATTATGTCTTACTTTGTCTTACTTTTTGATAAAAAAAAATTTAACCCTTCTTTTTTGAAGACTTAATAGCTGCCTCAAGTAACATCTCGATAGTGTTACTAAGTGTTCTCTTATCTCTGTCAGCCATTTTCTGTACTGCCTCTTTCATGTCTTTTGTGGTTCTGAATGTAATTGATACTGTTTTATTGTCTTTCATTGTAAGACAAATATAGCAAATATTCCCACACCCGCAACTTTTAATTAAAAATTATGGTAACTTTTAATTAAAAATTATGTAATTTGCGTATCAGAATTAACCGTAGTACGGCATAAAATGCTATAAGTAATTAAAAAACAATTAGTTATGAAAGAAAAATTACAAAACTATGTGGATAATCACAATCCATCAGTATTGAGAAATTACTGCCATTCACTATTTCAGAAATCTGAATTAGATATGGCATCTGTTTATGAAGAGGCTCATAAGCTGACCTTACAAGACGCTGAAAGAAAAAGAAGTCACTATAAGCGAAGAAATTTCATGGCTGAAAATATGTATGGCAATATGGTAGGATTATTAATTGATAATTATCCTGAACTGATTGACCTTGATTCGGAAAAAAGACCTTTTATTAAACTTTCTGATAACGTAAGAATATATCCTAAAAAACTTGATGAAAAATATTTGCCCAATAATATTGTAACTAAACATGTCCTTCGATTAAGAGGGCAAAAATTAATTACTGGAGGTACAAAAATACATGTCCTAAATGCTGGATTTGTTTTGGATGGAAAGGAGTGGATGAAACAGCCAAAAGGATATTTTGTTAGCTATACAAATGAATACTATCCTACAAAAACAGAATGGGTGTTGGATTTAAATGAATATAGGAAAAGTAAAGCAATCATCTTGCCTTACGATGTTCAGCAGCCAATCGAAGAGAATCTTGCTACGGCAAAAATTGTACAATCAAGGAAGGCAAAAGAGTAGCATTTTTACCATTAAAACCACACTAATATGAGTACAGACAACTATAATTTCAGGCTGCTAACTCTGGCTCGTGAAGCTAGAGGCATAACACAAACAGACTTAGCAAAAAGCACTAATACTGACCAGGGTAATCTATCTAAAATAGAGCAAGGGTTAATTCATCCAACCGAAGAACTTATAACTAAATATGCTAACGAGTTAAATTTTCCAGAATCTTTTTTTTATCAAGCAGAAAATAAAACGCCTATAAGTGATTTTTTTTACAGAAAGAGAGTATCTCTTCCTGCAAAGGATAAAATAAGGTTGGAAGCTCAGATAGATTTGCTAAGAATGATTTATGAAAAGCTATTAAAATCCGTTGAAATACCTTTAGCTAAATTACCTAGTTCAACACTAAGTAAAAACTTTCTTTCTGCTGATGCGGCTATTTTAGCTAGAGAATTTTATAGAGTATCGAGAGGCCCAATCAAGGAATTAGTTTCTTTGATTGAAAAAAATGGTATCGCTTTAATATTTATTGATGTCAAGTCAGATAAATTTGACGGTATGACTGTTTATACTGATTCAAACTATCCTTTGATAATTTTAAATAAGAATATGTCAAATGATAGGAAACGGTTTACTATTGCTCACGAACTAGGTCACCAAATATTGCACCTGCCTTATAGATTTGATATTGATCTTTATGAAAGGATAGCCACTAATGCGAATGCGTTAGAAATGGAGGCTGATGCTTTTGCATCCGAATTTTTATTACCTAGTACTGAATGCAGAGTTGAATTATATGATTTAAATTATCATAAATTGTCTGATTTAAAATTGTACTGGAAAGTATCAAAAAGAGCTTTGGTTTACAAGGCTAAAACTCTTGGGTGCATTGATGAAAGAAAGTATAAAAATTTAATGATTGAGTTAAGCAGGAGAGGTGAAAGAACAACAGAAAGTTTTGATGTAGAACTAGATGAACCAAAATTATTTGGACAGATTTTAAGGGTGTATAAAACCGAATTAAACTATTCGCAGAAAGAACTTTCAGATTATTTATGTATTTCTGAAACCGATTTGACTAGAGTAACAAATCTTGCAAGTAGCTCCAAGCTTAAAATTGCTATATAAAGATGGGCAGTCTAAGACTGCCCATAATCTTGTTATACCGGAAAGAACGGCAACAATATATCTGCCGTGAACCTCGCAAGGATTTGCCCTCTCATTAGGGGCTTTATTACGGGGATTTCCATTTATGTAAAGTTACTAAATTTGTAGTATGGCAAAAGCAAATAAAAAATCAGCTAAGGAGGCATCACAAACCTTCCATAATATTATGGCTGCGTCTGTAAAGGGGAATCCAAAACCAAAGGAGTATAAAAAGCCTAACAATTATTCCCTTCCTATTGAACAAATGGAACTGCCAGTTAAATTGCAAATTGTACTTAAAAATAACGGTGTAACTATGTTGAAGGAATTGGCAAGTTATGATGTGGAGGATTTACTACAATTTAAAAATCTTGGGATTAAATCTATTGCATTAATAGAAAGAGCAATTCATAAATATGGTTTACGATTAGGCGATTTCCGTCGTTAAAGCTTCATATAGTAGTTTTCATAAAAAATAATTTAAACTCACATGGTCTAACAGGTATATAGTTACCTGTTAAGACAAAAAAGTAAAAATAATTGTTCTATTAATCTTGAATAAAATTATAAAGAGTATGAGAAAACAAATCGCCGCCGCCAACTGGAAAATGAATCTAACGTTTCAACAAGGAGAAAAATTATTAGACGAAATTCTCGGAGCAGAAATAAATATGAGTGATCACCACTGCGCCATATTTGCCGTTCCCTATCCTTATCTGCTAATGACAAGAAGCGAAGTAGAAGAAGAAAACGAATATGTAAACTACTTTGTAGCTGCGCAAAATTGTTATCATAAAAAGAGTGGAGCTTATACCGGCGAGGTATCAGCAGAAATGCTACATTCAATGAACATTAAATATTGTGTAATTGGCCATAGCGAAAGAAGAGAATATTTTATAGAATCCAATGCGGTACTTGCAGAAAAAGTAAACCTTTGTTTAGAAAATTATATCACCCCCATTTTTTGTTGCGGCGAGCCGCTTAGCATACGGGAAGCTGGCACTCAAAATGATTATGTAGCCACCCAGTTAAAGGAGTCATTATTTCATTTACCGGCAGATAAAATGAAAACATTGGTTATTGCCTACGAACCCATCTGGGCAATAGGCACCGGCAAAACTGCCACCACTGCTCAGGCACAAGAAATACATCACTATTTGCGTTCTGTAATAGCCGGGCAATATGGAAAAGAAGTTGCTAATGAAATTCCGATACTGTATGGAGGAAGTGTAAAAGCAAACAATGCCAAAGAATTGTTTAGTAATCCGGATGTAGATGGTGGATTAGTAGGTGGAGCTTCATTGGTGGCAGCAGAATTTATCGAGATCATAAAAGCATTGAAATAGCCAGGGTTTTCGGCATTATTAATTACTAATTCTTAATTAATCTCAGCTACCTATCATATAGTGCTGCAGCGAAAGAACCAGGTGCTGCTTAGTTTTTTAAAACTAAAAGCGGTGGTAAACGGCCGTGAAATTTATCCATTGGCAGATAGCAAACCGGTAGTAATACCTGTGCAGGAAAATAATCCAAGAATTGTAATTACGGATGGCTATCATATCACCAAACCATTAAAGCTGGTGTATAATGATCTGCATATTTATTGTTTTAAAGTGGTGTGTGCCATCAGCGACTGGCAGTTGTATAGTGGGTTGGCCATATTAATAATTGCTTACCTGCTGGGATTTTACACCGATATACTTGAATTAAAATTAATAAGCTTTTTGCCCGTTATTTACTTATTACTGTTTTATTACTTTAACCGCCGACAGTTTATCCAGTTGATACCAGTGGTTAACTAGTGGTCTCTTTCACTAACCCTGGTAGCGGAACAAATTCAAAAGTATTTAGCATATCAATATCTAAAATTGTTTTCATCTTATCTTCTGTAGGATGATACATCATTTTAAACTTTGCTCCCCACACTATTTCACTACTTATATAAGAAGTTCTTGTTACTACGTTATTCGAATAAATTTCATCAAATGCTTTTAAGAATACTATGATCTCAATATCCATTGCTGCAATATCCTCTTTGGATAAGCCATAAAAAGGACTCTTATCATCAATAGGATGCACAATCGTCCAACTAAGAGCAAGGCCATTTATTTTAGAAAATTCCATATCAAGAGTATAGAACTTATCTGTTAGTTTTCCATTTTCTTCAGCAGTTACCGCCATAGTTAATTTTACTTCTACTTCAGACAGGCTGTTATTTTTATAGGGGCTGAGGCGAAACATTAAGGCTGTGCCTTCTTTATAGGGAGCTATCAACGCATTTTTGCTAAACTTAATAAAAGCCTGCGGCCTTGCAAATCTTCCATAGAATAAACCCGTGGCAATGGCAAAACTTAATAAACCAAGAAAAGCTTCAAAAGTAGAAACAGCACTTGCCATAAATCCTACAGGGCTTATGCGTCCATATCCTACCGTGGTAAATGTTTGGGCACTAAAGAAAAATACTTCTGTAAAATTTTTCCAATCAGAGCCTGTATTTACACCTGCTAAATGATTAATACCTATTAAATAATAAATTCCTGCAAATGCAAGATTAATAGTGATGTAAATTAAAAATAGGAGCAGTAAAAAATGTGTATTCTTCATACCCAGCATGGTATGATACCAGCTATATTTTTCCAGGACTCCAGTACCTCTTTTAATTACATTAGGCCTGCCATCCCGGTTGATAAAGCGGCCCCCGGTGCTGTTACTGTTTGTTCCAAACCCCGTATTCTCGTCCGTTTTTAGTTTGTTATTCTTTTTCATCATTGCCATTGTCAAATGTAAAATTAATTCAGGGTAATTATTTCTGTTGCAAGGTAGATTTTGCTGGCAGTACAGGCTGGATTAATTTAGTGCCAGATGAAAAGAAAAAAAATATTGTGGCTTTGTAGCTGGTATCCTAATAAATTAGAGCCGTTTAATGGTGACTTTATACAACGGCATGCCCAGGCTGCTGCGTTGTATAATGATATTCATGTAATTCATCTTGCTGCCGATACATCCGGCAATACAGATAAGGCAGAAAAGGAGATAAACAAATCAGAGGGCCTGACTGAGCATATAGTTTACTATAAAAAAAAACCAACATTAATCGGGCGGCTGATAGCTTATAACCGCTGGCTTTTTTTCTATCGCCAGGCAATCCGGAAATATATAGTGGAGAATGGTAAGCCAGACCTCGTACATGTGCATGTCCCATACAAAGCAGGCTTGTTTGGTATCTGGATGAAAAAAAAGTATAAAGTTCCATATGTGCTTACGGAGCATTGGGGTATTTATAATGATGTGGAAGTATTGAACTATACAGGAAGAACGGATACCTTTAAAAAATTTACAAAGCAGGTTTTTAACAATGCTGCCTCTTGTATTAGTGTAAGCAATTACCTGGCAGAAGGAGTAAACAGGCTGGTAGTGCAAAAAGATTTTTCTATTATTCACAATGTTGTCAATACGGAGATATTTTTTTACAAAGAAAATAAACCGGCCTTATTTCGTTTCATCCATGTGTCTAATATGGTTCCGCTGAAAAATGTGGAAGGAATTATCCGGGCATTCAAAGTGCTACAGGATGAAGGTATAGAGGCTGAATTGCATATGGTAGGTAATACGAATGATGAAATGGTAAAGTATGCGCAAAAAATTAGTGGTAAGAAAAGTATTTCCTTTCATGGCGAAGTGCCTTATGAAAAAGTGGGGGAGATGATGCAACAAAGCAATTGTTTAATTGTAAACAGCAATATTGAAAACTCTCCTTGTGTAATTGGCGAAGCACTTTGTTGCGGCCTGCCAGTATTAGCAACAAATGTTGGTGGCATTCCCGAGTTGGTAGATGACAGTAATGCACTATTAATTCCAGCAGGTAATGATGAAGCATTGGCTGCTACTATGAAAAATATGATTGCTTCATATCATAAATATAATAGCAAAAAAATAGCTGAAGATGCACAGGGCAAGTTCAGCTACCAGGTAATTGGAAAAAAGTTTGACGAAATTTATTCTTCCCTGTTGCCAGCTAACAATTAATTTTTTAATTTTTCTATCAGTTCTATATAATCCGTCATTGCATCAGAAGTGGACTTGCCTTTTAACGCCGCCCATGCCTCATACTTTGCTTTGTTTACAAAATCAAAAGGGTTCGATGGTGGATCAATGTTTACATCACCAATGCTGCCCTGTTTGTAAAGCGAATACAATTGTAGCAAGGTCTCATTGCTGGGCTTCTGTGGTAAGCTCTTGCTATCTGCTGCTGCCTGTTCAAAATGATCTTTTAAGTCCATGTAGTAGTATTTATAAAATAAAAAGTGAAAAATTAAAATTGAGTTTTAAGATCAGCTTGTTCTGGCATTATCAATAAAAATACTTTTTACTATATTCTCATTTTCTATGAGTTTGAAAAAATCTTCCAGGTAATCTACCATTGTTTTTCTTGTTCGTTGTGATATCAGCGAATAATTATTGATCAATGAAAGAATGGCTGCTTTCTTATTTCTGAATATGGCTAGTGTTTTTTGAATTTCATCCATTCTTCTTGGAAAGCCACGATACACTCTTTCCGTTACTGTTTCTGTTCCGATAATTTCATTGGGCACGGCATAGCTGGCATCTACCAGGCCGCAATAATCAAAGTCATATGGAACGGCAAAAGGGAGGGCATTGGCATTTTTCTTATCATAAATAAGTTTGATGTTGTGATTGTTGGGTACTGACCAGTCAGTATTACCAATCATATATTCAAAGATGGCAACCATGGTCATTGTTTCTCTATTAGTACTTTCTGTAAGCACCTGCCCATGTGTCTTTTTCTTACAGCCATTTCTGCGGGCCATATCGCCATCATCTTCCAGGAAGTAGGAGAATTGGGTAAAAGGCTTCATTTTATTTTTGGAATCCACATAGTTTGTTTTTACCAGCCTCACCCGAAAACTTTTATTCTCCAGCAGGTTGTAAATTTTATATACCAGGAATTCTTTCAGCAATAATTGTTCATCATCAGTTTTTACCCCGCAACCAATGACCAGTTTCAATTTACCGAGAGAAGAAAATTTTGATTTAGCTGAAGTACGAAAGTTCACCATCATTGGCGGTATCCGGCAGTAGCCTCTTCTAAATTTACCTCTTGCTCCTACATTAATTGGTTCAGTTATCACCGTACTGTCCGGCATACGCATGGTAATAGTGCCGGGTTGAAAAACATCATCTCCTTTTTGTGATTGAAGACCGCGGATATCAGTAGTAAGTGTCATTTCAATCAGCCGTTCATCGGTAAAAAATTTTACACTGTCAACCTGCTGAGAAAATCCCTTGATGGATAATCCGGAAATGAGGAGCAGTAGTAGAAAAAAATAATTGATCCTTTTCATGGTGTGGTATGTTAATGGTTATAGGCTCAAATTACAAAAGTTTAACGATTATCCGCAATTTCGGTCACATTGAAATCAAATTCTGAATGTGTAAAAAAACGGCCTTGCATAATGCTGAATAGGATTACCGAAATCCCGATAAAAATCGGGATGCTGCAAAAATGCCCAATAGAATTCATGCAGCACAAGGGAGTGACACAACAGGCGATGATAGTAGCAATACAGCTCGTCAAAAATTTTACAAATAAATATGTATCATTAAATGTTATAAAAAAGCCAGATAAATACGGCTTTCTATTTCATCACTTCTGTAATTACAGTACCAACGTTTCCATTTGGCATTTGTATGCGCAGCATAGCAGCAATAGTTGGTGCAATGTCTGCCATGGAAGTTTCCCGGTTAGTTTTTCCCTGTTTAATACCCCAGCCATACCATAGCAATGGAATATGCGAATCATATGGATTCCAAAGTCCATGTGTGGTGCCGGTAGTGCTGTAGCCTTCAATGAAGCCGGGTTTTAAAATCATTTGTATATCACCGCTTCTTCCGGGATGATATCCATTGTTTAACATAGTGCGGATAACTGCAGGGAGTGGTTCCTTATTCAACTCGGCAATAGAAAAAGCTCTAGCTATAGCGGGGTTCGCTAATAAAAAATCAATGATATTATTGAACAGGGCTTCATTATTTATTTTTGCTGAATCTATCAGCCGATGATTAAGATGTATCTGGTAATTGTAATTACTAACTACCAGGTTATTGATCTTATATTCATCACTCAGTTGTTTATTCAACTGCCTCATCATATCACCAATCATCATTCTTCCAGCAGGTAATTTATTTTCCTGTAAAAACTCTGGTGTGTGTGCCACTCCATGATCGGCACTTAAAAAAACGGTGTATTGATTTTTACCAACCTTTGCATCGAGATAATCTAAAAATTGTCCAAGCTCTTTATCAAAACGAAGAAACCCATCTTCGCTTTCAATAGAGTTAGGACCAAAGGAATGGCCAATATAATCTGGTGAAGAAAAACTAATGGTAAGCATGTCGGTAATCTTATCTTCTCCTAATTTTTCAGCGGTGATAGCAGCTTTCGCAAAATCAAAGGTCAATGTATTGCCCATGGGGGTGCTGGCTATTTTACCATAGTCTTTGCCAATAAAACCTTTCATGTCATACGGAAATTTTTTTCCAAAGGTTTTTGCCTCATACGTTTTTTCATCACTGGTACTTTGCAGGTAAGTAGTAAGTGGATATAGAACATCCCATCCATTCTGATAATATTTATCCACTAATTTTTGATTGTTGAAATCAGTTACCCATTTTGGTAAATCATTCATGTAATAAGTAGAAGTGATCCAGCTACCGGCAGAATTATCGTACCAGTAAGCCGCATTGGCACTATGGCCTGCTGTTAAAATACTGCCACGATCTTTAATGGCCACACCAATTATTTTACTTTTAAAATTAGTAGCAAGCCGCAGTTCATCACCGATCGTATTCACCAGCATATTTCGGGGGCTTTGTTTTCCTAAAGTAGTAGTGCTGCCCACGGTGTTTACTGAACTATCTTCTGTACAATAAACAGCTTTCATAGTTGCTTTATCCCACCATGCATTACCGGTAATACCACTGATGGCAGGCACTGATCCTGTATAGATAGTGCTATGGCCACAAGCCGTAACGGTAGGTGCATAAGGTATTAATGTATTCTCACAGGTGTAGCCCTGGTTGAGCATTCTTTTTATTCCTCCGTTTGGTGCATACCTTTCATAATACCGATAGAGATAATCCCAACGCATCTGATCTACTACTAAACCCACTACCAGTTTTGGCCGCTGCACAGGTTGTTGTGCTGTTACTGCTGTTGCTGAAAAAAGTATTGCCAATAAAAAAATAGATAGCCTTTGCATGTAAAAATGTTTTGGCAAAAGTAAGCTTTTGAAAGTTTCTTAATTATTACCAATAACTAGTGAATGTTTTGAAGGGAGCTGAATGTTTAATTATTAAATAAAAATTTCCATACATATAAAAACGTAGAGGAAGTTTTGCTGGCTCAATCTTACTGATGAAGCTTCCAATAAAAAAAGGAAGCAGCAAGGCAAACAGCACCCACTACCCACCAGAGAGTATTGAATCCGGAAACTTCTACCAATTGTGCGCCGCCCATGGGCCCCAACGTTTGTGCTGCAGACCAGGCCATAGTATATAAGGCAGCATATTCACCACGGTTTGCTGGTTGTGTTCTTACTATCCAATAACTATTCATAAAAGGCATGGATAGAATTTCGCCAAACGTTACAAGAATGATCATACTGCATGCTGCCAGTAAAGCAGCACCGGGTATGTTTAACAGTAAAAATGAAAAACCTACCATAGCCACACCAATCGTGATGTATAAAATGTTTTTACGCCGACCTTCCAGTTTATAAATCAGCACCATTTCTACCAATGCAATAATGATTCCATTAGAAGCCATTAGCAAACCGATAAGTGGTTCAGAAAGATGTAAACCTTTTTTAAAGTAAACAGGCAGGTTGGTAAAAATCTGGAAAAAGCAACTGGCAAAAAGTATGGTGATGATTACAAAAGACAAATATTTTTTATCACTATATGCGGACGGAGCCAAGGTCACCTCTTTGTTTATGTTTGACGGTTTGTTTGAAATAGGCTTTAAAAAGAACCATAGCAGTAATGCGGCAGCAATATTGGTACAGCCATCTACCCAAAATAGTAATTCGTAATTAATATGTGCAATAAAACCACCCAGACCACTGCCTACCGCCCAACCAAGATTAATGGCCAGCCTGTTTAATGCATACGATCTTGTCCGGTTACTTTCTTTGCTATAAAAAGCGATAGCCGTAGAATTAGCAGGGCGAAAACTTTCATTTACAAAACTTAATAGAAAAGTAAAAATGCAAATAAGCGGATAGGATTTCATTTGACCTAATGCAAAAAACAAAAGGCCTCCTACCAATAATGTAAATAACTGTACGGGATAGAATCCTATTTTATCAGTAAGCTTTCCCCCAAGCCATGCACCGCTGAATGCACCGGCACCAAAAAGACCAAACACAATGCCCGCCTGACCGATGGAATAACCCATTTGCGGACTGGTGAGATAGAGTGTCATAAAAGGAACTACCATAGTGCCACTTCGGTTGATGAGCATCACCATGGATAGCAGCCATGTTTCCCGGGAAAGACCGGAATATGCATTTCGATATGTAGTAGCAGTAGCTTTTATCATTTTGGAAAAACGAAGTTATCAATAACAAGTGTAGTAAAGCAACTCATTAAAAATTTTGAACGATTATATGACCGGCATTTTATTTCGCAATTATTTTAATATATTCAATTCTTAAATATTTAACCAACATGAAAAAATACATGGTACTTGGCTCCGCTTCTTTTTTAATATTAATTTTTGCCAATTGCGGATCATCCAAAAAAATAGCTGCTCCGGTAAAGTTTACGTATGAATCAAATATGAAAACGGTCATTGTTGCTAATTGTTCTCCCTGCCATATACCTGCCAGCGGTGGAAATAAAAGAGCTTACGATAATTTTGAAAATGTGAAGACGGATATTGATGAAATAATCCGTCGAATAGAATTAAATCCCAGCGAAAGAGGCTTTATGCCTTTCAAGAAAACAATGAAGTTGAGCGACAGTACTATTGCTGTATTTAAGCAGTGGAGAGCTGATGGTCTGCTGGAGAAATAAGTAATTAGATATTTTAATTTTTCAAATCATACCGCTTATTCAAATAATAGCCGGTATGATTTTTTTTTCCAGCCTGTTCTTATTATCATGTAGCTGAAGTCATTTATTTCCGGAGGCAATTCCAACATCAATTTGCTGGAATACTTTGAAATGTATTGGTTGGCATTAATTTTTTTCCAATCATATTTTTTATTTGCCAATACCTGCCCGATGTATTTCTCAAAACATGAATCGCAACTGGCCTGTATTTTTTCTGACTGGCATTTGCCATTTACATCAAACGAGTAAGTAAAAATTGATTTTCGATCTGCCATATCCTTTACTGAAAAGGTGATGGTACTATCAGTTTGAAGTATCTCAGGTGTTTGAAAACCATTGCCAGCTTCATATTTCGACAACATGGCTAATGCTTTCTTTTTTGATTTATTGATATAGGATTGTGCAGAGCCCTGTGTAGAACTGAATAAAAGAAGGATAGCTATTACACGGAGCATAGAATGATGTTTTTGAAAGTCGGAGCAAAAATACTGGCTTCTTTTGTTACCGGCAGCCTATATCTTTGCGCCTGTTTAAAAATAGAAATCCGTAATATGGCATTATTAGAAAAAAAAGTAGAAGTAAAAGAGTCTACATTACCCAATGCAGGTAAAGGTTTATTTGCAAAAGATTTTATACCAAAAGGCAGCTTGATAGTTGAATACAAAGGAAAAATTACCAACTGGAAGGAAGTAGATGATAAAGATGGTAATAATGGCTATATCTATTATGTAAAAAAGCACCATGTAATAGATGCCAGTCGCCATAGAGGTGCATTGGCCAGGTATGCCAATGATGCAAAAGGCCTGCAACGGGAAAAAGGGATAAATAACAATGCGGAGTATGTGGAAGATGGATTGCAAGTATTCATTAAATCAAAGAAAGATATTTATCCCGGCCAGGAAATATTAGTGGAGTATGGAAAGGAATATTGGGATGTCATAAAACATAATAAGAAAGTAGATGCACAAAGGGAAAGGCTTGGGGAGAAACCTTTGACTCAAAAAAAATAATCAGTTTGTAGATTTTCAGAAAAGATCTTCTTTAATATCAATTTCTTTTTTGATTAATTTTTTGCCCACACTATCAGGTAAAATGGGATGTAGTAATTGTCCCGGATAGTTTTTGGGAAATTCTTCTTTTATACCAAATTTTTCTGGTTCATGATCCGGGCATGTGTAGGTGCCAAAAATAATATCCATTAGCGGTGAGATATTTGCGTAATTGCCAGCTTTCCTGTCCAGATCATGGTGCCAATGATGAAGTTCCGGGGCTCCTATCAACATTTTTAAAGGGCCAATTGGTAGCCTGACATTTGAATGAATATAAATAGCCCAGATACCACGAAATGCAATAAAACCTGCAATAGTTTCGAGGGGAAAACCAAGTATTATAGCAGGTAGATTAATTAATCCAATTGTATAAATGGAATCCAATGGATGTTCCCTGTGTGCTGCCAGCCAATCCATATGCTCAACACTATGATGCACTTTGTGAAAACGCCACAAAAAACCCACATTGTGTTGCAATCGATGTCCCCAGTAAATAATAAAATCACTTAATACAACTACTTCAATTGCTTGCTGCCACCATGGTTGATTGGCCACCATTTCTCTGAAAGATGAAGGCATGATACCATCGAACCAAAAACTAAAATGATTTAGAGCCCATAGAACCAGGCCGCCCCATAACAAATATTGACCAAGAAAAAAACATAGATCAGTAAACCAATGAGGCCGTAAGATTTTTTGGTTTTGTTTTGCCGGAAAAATTTTTTCCATAGGAACAAATAGCAATAGCAAAAAAAGTATGCTGAAACCTGTGGCTGCTACTATGCTATAAAGATTCATCTTATATAAAAATTATTGCGAGTTGGATTTTGCTTTCTTTTTTTTATTTGTTTTTTTAGCAGGCTTAATATCAGAGGAGCGGAATATCATCCCCGATTTTGTACCGTACATCTTTGGCGAATCTTTTTTTGTGGTATCTAACGGAACAATTCTTAATGAGTCAGCCCTGGGCACCCTGAATATGCTGTCAATTTGTTTATGTGTAAATGGTTTGTTATCGATGCCGGCGGGTTCTAATTTTAATTTAGGAGGGACTTCTAAATCAGAAGTTCGGATCACAGCACCTGATTTAGAACTCCACATTCTATGGGTTTCTTTTGGAAGGTTTGGATTGTATTTGGTTGAAGTTGAAGTATCAATATAAACCCGGGCAATTTTTTTTTCTTCTACCAAAATCAGCGATTTGGAACTCGACATCAAAGTTCTTGGTTGAATAAGAGTGTCTATTGTTGGTTTTTTATTAGTGTCGAAAATATTAAAAGCCAGCAGTTTTTCATAGGGATAAATTGCTGGTTCTTCTTTTTGCAGATAGCTATCAAATGCACCAGAGCGATAAGCAACAAATCCTGTAAGTAGAATAACAAAGCCGGATAGCACTGCAATTTTTACAATCGGTTTTGGCAAACGCATAACAGTTGTTTTCTTAAAGTTAATTTAAGTCTGTAAATGCGGATGTTAAAATTTGGGCAATAGCAGCAATCAATTGATATTTTTTGCCAAATATGTATTGTCACCAATCGGCTGTGGAGTAAAACCCATTACCTCTAAAAATCTTTCATGTCGCTTATTGGCCACCTGCTTGTAATAGATTTTTGTAACTCCCTTCGCCAGCAAGTATTGTTTTTCCTTATCAAAAATAAAACGGCCTACTTTGTAATCCCGGTATTTATTGACCGTATAATTTATAACTACTTCGGCGGTACCATCGGCAGCCACCTTTGCACTGAAGATATTGGCAACTACCAGATCTCTTAGTACTACAAAATTCAGTTTGCCTTGCAGTTGCTCCCTTTTAAATTCAGGGAAGTGAGCAGCAATATCTTCCTGGTAAAAAGAAAGAAATCTATCGACCATAATGCCTCCATTGCTGAATTCCAGCAGTTCAAACAATTCTTTGCGATTGTAAATTTTATAGAGGTAAAAAAGATTGATGGTTAATAAAATGACGTTGGTAAGAATAATTGGAATAGCCCCCAACACAACACCATAAATAATAAAAGCCACATTACCGCTGGTATTCAGCCAGCGGAATTTCAAATCATTGTTGACCATCAGCCCAATGGCCAATAGAACCGATGCGAGGTAACCAAAATAAGGTGCTATTTGTTGTAACATGCTGCAATGTTACTGATTGAAACTTGAAAATGATGATTCGTAAATAGCAATTTGCTAAACCATTATTTTTTCCATGATGATAAATTCAAGCGGAACGGTAGCAGCACCAAATTTAGTGTCGGAGGGAAAAGGTTTTCTTTCGGCTGTTTGCCGGTAGCCAATTCGTTCATACCATTCTATCAATTCCTGACGGAGAGATATTACATTCATAAAAATTCTTGGGCAACTATGTTGCTTTGCATGTTCTTCTGATGCAGCCATTAATTTTTTGCCAATGCCATTGGCCTGTTGCGTAGGAGAAACAGTGAGCATACCAAGGTATAGACCTGCTGCTTGATTTTCTAAGTAAACAGAACCAGTGATCATTCCATCGGATGTATATTTTAAAATAGTTGCCTCCGGGTTTTCCATTATTTCTGCAAGAGCGGCAGCATCGGTACGCAGTTCACCACTTACCAGGTTAGCTTCGGTGGTCCAGCCTTTTTTAGATGCCTCGCCTCGATAGGCACTGTTGATAAGTGTAACCAATGCCGGAATATCTTTTATTGTTGCGGTAGAGATAGGCATAAAATGAAGGTACAAATTTCAAGAAGTTTGGAGTAATTACCTTCTATGAAATTTATACATCCAAAAAATTGTCACGATTTAAAAAGCATGCAAAAATATTTATGCAGCTTTCAAAGTTGGTATTTCCCGCAATGGGAAAAATTTTCAGCAATTGACATTGCCTAACAGGAAGTAAACGATGGCAAATACTACAATGAAGCCGAGGCAACCACCGCCCCATTTGTAACCTGCATAACCTGCTATTATTGTTTTCAAAAATCCTTTCATATTTTTATTTTAGCTTCTTGTATAAAAAAAACTATGCCAATTGTTATTTTGCAGTATGTACACCCGGCAAGAGGCATCTCAGATCAGAAAAAAATTCTGGACCAGCTTTGGTCAGTATATGCGGCCTATAGCCGGTGCCAATGGCGATACCATCAACTGGCTGAATTATAAAACTGGTATCCGGCATCTATATTTTCGGATGGATGCGGATACAGAGGCAGCTTCAATTGCTATTGAATTACGACATTCAGACGAAGAATTAAGAAATCAATTGTATGCTCAACTACAACAGCTAAAAACAATATTGGAAGAAACAATAGGTGAGGAGTGGAGCTGGCAAGAAGACGTTACTGATGAAGATGGAATTACTATTAGTCGTATCTACAAAAATTTACCAGGAGTAAATATTTTCACCGAAGCCGACTGGCCTTTGATCATTACATTCTTAAAACCAAGAATTATTGCTTTGGATAATTTTTGGGATATGGTGAAGGATGGGTTTTAATCCCACATATCGTTTATCATATTCCATTCATATACTACCAATTCATTATTGTGATAATATCTCTGAAATGGCGGTAAGACAACTTAATCGATCGTTATCGGCTGTATTCTAAAAGCTTTTACCTTCCTTCCTTTTTGAAAGGCCGGTTTCCACTTTGGTGATTCTTTAATCAATCGAAGTGCTTCTTTATCCAATGAGTATTCAATGGATTTTAAAATTCTCAGATCAACAGGAATACCGTTTACATCAACTACAAAACCAATTTTGATCATTCCTTTTTTGCCAAGCTGTGCTCCTCTGTCGGGTGCTTGATAATTATTTTGCAAATATTTATGCCATGCTTTGATACCACCCACAAAATCTGCTTCGCTTTCTCCTTCCACCAGCACATTTGTAGGATTTTCCATGGCATAATCCTTTCGTTTTTTGTAATGATCAACGGTATTGATCAGGATTCCATTTTTATAATCTTTCTGCAGAAAGATTGCCAGTGTGTCATCATAATAATACCATGTGCTGTCTTTCTTCCCGTTTAAGCTATATCCAGAAGAATCAACTTGACCATCTGCTCCATAAAAAGCAATAAACCCATTAAGGATAGTGGCGTCAAGGTCTTTGTAAGTTTCAATATTGATCAGTGGTCCGCTGAAATGATAATTTTTCCATTGATAGGCGGTATCATTCAATTTTTGCAATACAGATAAGTAAGTTGCATTATCTACATTAGTTGGATTCCAGGAGCTATCAAATACAAAATACTTTTCTGTGTCTTTATTTTTTTGAGCAGTGAGAGTAAGACTTGCAAGTAGAAAAGAAGATAACATAAACATTTTCATAAGAAGTCGATGATTGTTTAGAGTATAAAGCTATTACCTTACGAATTTAAGGCTCAAATTGTATTTGTTGAGCAGAATTACAGAACGATGAAGAGTGTGACGCAAACAACAAGGGGAGCAGCCCGGTGTAAAATGCCATCGAATAATGTGCTGAGCCCTGAAAGGGCGGTATTATGAATACTAATTCAAAAGCATTAAAAAGCACATAGATTTATCGCCAATAATATATATTCTCATATTCCGTCTCTTCAAATTTTCTATTTTTCTCATTGCTTGTAATTAATATAATTTGCCGACTCGTATCTACATTTCCAAGTCTTATAATTTGGGGAATATAGATATTATGTAAAAATGATGGATATTTTTGGATGGCACTATATAAAATTCCAAAAATCGATTTTCTATTGTAGCAATCACTTGGAGTTTCAAATTTTCTTATTATTTGTTTTAATGCTGAAGCCGAGCTATCATTTTTATATGACATGAAAGCGGTAAGAAATTCTTTATGAAGATTTTCGCCGCCTTCAACAAATTCAGGAAATCTTCGTTGTGGAAATTCAAGGCTTCTGAATTTATTTAAAACTTCTATATAGGCGGGGTTGGGAAACTCCTCCATAAGTTTAAAACATAAACTTCCCATTCTAAAAATATTTGCCAGCATAATTTTTTTAATCAACTCGATATCGCCGGTTTTTCTATATTCGGCTAGTTTGTAAATTGCCCATTCTATTTCATGAAATGGACGTAAGCGATTGGCCATTTCCCTAACGGATTGATAGAAACGTTCTTCAGCAGGAATTTTTTTTAAGTTTTCATATGCTTCCGAAAGATTATTATGCTTCAATATTATTTTTTCTCTGGTTTTTTTGATTTGCTCCGATGATCTCCATTCACTTCTATTAAAAATAACGTCAGCAATCTTTCTTAGGTTTTGACCAAATTCGCCTTCATCTACAATAACAATAGCCGTGTCATCCAAGAAATCATTTATAAGAGCATAATGATCGCCTTTATTTTTATCCTTTATTATTTCAAGGGCAGCTAATCTAAGAATGGGATGCTCCGATTTACTCAATTTTTTTAATTCAGTTGGTGTTAAATTCTTTTCAATGTATTTGTAAGTAGTATCGTAATCAAAAATTGCCTGAGTAACCATTCTTTGTAAATACTTTCTATGGCTTGTATTGAAATCTGAAATGGAGTAGCTGTTTTTTGAATTTTTCCTGCAACTTATAACTACAGTCAAATAAAAAAATATAAGGATCCATTTTTTCATACAATAAATTTAAACAAACAGAATAATTTAGTACTAATTGATTTTATACAGGTATTTCAAAAGCCCAACAGCGAACCGAACCCCGAACGGAGCGTCGCAACATCAGCTCAATCAGGGAACAAAAGCCGGCCTCCCTATAAAATTCCCGCAGGTAAACTGTCTAAACAATACCTTTCAAACCGCCTGTTTTCCGTACCTTCGCAGCCTCTAAAAAAGAGGCAAATCGTACATGAAGAACATTAGAAATTTTTGCATTATTGCTCATATTGACCACGGAAAATCTACTTTGGCTGACCGATTGCTGCAAAGCACCGGCACCATCAGCGATCGGGATATGATGGACCAGGTGCTGGATGATATGGACCTGGAAAGAGAAAAAGGTATTACGATCAAAAGTCATGCTATCCAGATTAATTATAAGCACACAGATAATCAGGAATACATATTGAACCTGATTGATACTCCCGGCCATGTGGATTTTAGCTACGAAGTAAGCCGGGCCCTTGCTGCCTGCGAAGGTTGTTTATTATTAGTGGATGCCACACAGGGTATACAGGCACAAACTATTTCTAACTTATACCTGGCTATTGATAACGATCTGGAGATAATTCCGGTTGTCAATAAAATAGATATGGATGGTGCGATGATTGAAGAAGTGGAAGACCAGATAGTTGAACTGATTGGTTGTAAGAGAGAAGATATACTACATGCCAGCGGACGTACAGGCCTTGGTGTAGATAAAGTATTGGATGCAATTGTAAACAGAATACCAGCACCGGTTGGCAAACCTGATGAACCACTGCAGGCTTTGATATTTGACAGTGTGTTCAATTCATTCCGTGGTATCATCGTTTACTTTAGAGTGAGAAATGGTAAAATACGAAAAGGCGATAAAGTAAAATTTGTAAGTACAGGCCAGGAATATGAAGCGGATGAAGTGGGTATTTTGAAACTGAAGATGACGGAGAAAAAAGAAGTGCTGTGTGGGGATGTTGGCTATTTAATTACCGGTATTAAAAATGCGAAAGAAGTAAAAGTGGGTGATACGATCACACTGGCAGCTAATCCTACGCAGGAGATCATCAAAGGTTTTCAGGAAGTGAAGCCGATGGTATTCGCCGGTATCTTCCCGGTAAATACGGATGATTTTGAAGAACTGCGGGATTGTATGGACAAGCTACAGTTGAACGATGCATCACTCACCTATGAATTAGAAACATCACAGGCTTTGGGTTTTGGTTTCCGTTGCGGCTTCCTTGGTATGCTGCATATGGAAATTATACAAGAACGTTTGGAAAGAGAATTCAACCAAACAGTAATAACCACGGTACCCAACGTAAACTTTATAGCCTATACTACGGCCGGCGAAAAAATTATTGTAAATAACCCTACACAATTTCCAGACCCGGTAAAAACAGAACGTATAGAAGAACCTTTTATCAAAGCACAGATAATAACTAAACCTGAATACATTGGAAACATTATGACTCTTTGCCTTGGCAAAAGAGGAATACTGATGAACCAAAGCTATCTGACCACTACAAGGGTAGAGCTGATCTTTGAAATGCCATTGACAGAAATTGTATTTGACTTCTACGATAAATTAAAAAGCCAGACAAGAGGCTATGCGTCGTTTGATTATCATCCTATCGGTTTCCGGGATGCAGACATTGTGAAGATGGATATTTTATTGAATGGTGATAAGGTGGATGCATTAAGTGCATTGATACACCGTGGCAAAGGGCAGGAATTTGGCCGTAAGCTCTGCGAAAAATTGAAAGAATTAGTTCCTCGTCAACAATTCCAGATTGCGATACAGGCAGCTATTGGTGCTAAGGTATTGGCGAGAGAAACACTATCTGCTATGCGGAAAGATGTAACGGCCAAATGCTATGGTGGTGATATAAGCCGTAAACGTAAACTATTGGAGAAACAAAAAGAAGGTAAGAAGCGGATGCGACAGATTGGTAATGTAGAGGTGCCACAAGAAGCTTTTTTGGCGGTACTGAAGCTGGATGATTGAGTAGATGTAAATATTTTTAGTTGAGGCATCCATAAGGATGCCTTTTCTTTTGTTCTTAGTAATTAGTAATTTAGAATTTCAACTGTTAATATGAGTTCACCTGAGTTTTATGACAATTTTATTAAGTATCAAATTGATTCTGGAATTAATGACAGAATATATGGCTTATACAAGCGGTTGTGTAAGGTCGGTTTGAATACTAATTCTACAGTGCTTGAAATTGGCTGCGGTATTGGAACTCTTACATATTTGTTAGCAAGAAAAATTAAAGGAGGTAGAATTGAAGCAACAGATCTGAGTCCTCAGTCTATTGAATATGTAAAAAAACATATTACTGCCCCAAATTTATTCCTCTATTCAGGCGATATATTGCAATTAGAACCGCAGCAAAGTAAATTTGATTTTGTACTTCTTTTTGATGTGATTGAACATATACCCATAGAAAAACATACAGCTTTGTTTACCAGAATAAATGATTGTATGCATGATAAATCTTATTTGCTTATTAACATACCCAATCCCGGTTATATTTTATATGATCAAAAAAATAACCCGGATGTTTTGCAGGAGGTAGATCAGGCAATCTATGTTGATCATTTGGCAAATGTATTGAGAAATGCCGGGCTTGATATAGCCCATTTCGAAACTTATAGTGTATGGGTAGAAAATGATTATCAATTTATAGTCATCAGAAAGAGAATCGATTTTGAGGAGAGACTACTTAGTGACGATCGAAATATTTTGCAGAAAGGGATTGTTTGGTTAGGCAGAAAATGGCGAAAATTTATTTATCGGTATCCGCATAAATTATAATGTGGCATTTTGTGCTGGGATATTACTAAATAGTTTTTCCCACTTTTCATATACTTTATCAGGGTAAAATTGACGAATTGCTATAAGTGCATTGAAATTCATTTCATTTCTTTTTTGTACGTCTTCCATGATGGCAAGTATTGTACTTGCCATTTTGTCTACATTTTCTTTTTCGACGAGCAAACCAGTTTTATTCTGATCTATTATATGTCGGGGCCCGGTGTCGCAATCAAAGGCAATACAAGGGAGCCCATTATTCATTGCCTCAAGTAGTACTAATGGAAAACATTCGTTGCGGGATGTCATTACAAATAGCGATGCTTGTTGGTATTCCGTGTTTATATCAACGTCGGTAGCTGGTTGAAAAATTAATTGCCGGGAAAGATTTTCTTGCTGAATAAATTCTAAGAATTCCTTTTCTTGTATTCCATAGCCAATCACCTTCCAGGTAAGCAGTGGATTTTGTTGCAATACTTTTTTTGCAAGAACCATAAAGAGATCAATTCCCTTAATATGATTGAAACGGGTAACAGTTAGGATGTCGGTTTTTTTGTTTTGCTCATACAGGGGTAATTCGTTTTCGGGGGGAGTAATAAAATTAGGAATGACGGTAGCATTCTTATTGAATAAAACGTAATGTTTTCTTTCATCTTCGTTCAGACATATAATCGCATCTAATCGCTTTGCAGTATGTAAAAATAAAAAGCTCCAAAAAGAATTTTTTATTGCCGTGTTAAAATGATGATGCTCCCATAAAAATAATTTTGCTTTTCTACCCGCACCGGACAAAACACTTGCAACAGAAAAAGCATATTCAGTAGCAATAATATGATCAGCATCTATTTTATTTAGAATTTTTCTAAGTTTCACTACATCAGTCAGCAATCTAACTTTCCGGCTTATAATATTACCTTCCGGGCCTATGCCGAAAGAAAGCGGTTGCTGAATAACCTTTACTGAAGGATCCAGAGGATAAAATATCTCTTTAGTATTGTCAAGAATTACCAGAGTGACATGATTACCTTTTTGAACAAACAGATTAGCTAATGTAACGACTGCTTTTTCATACCCACCGGGTACATGGAGGTAGGAGCATAGTATGGCGATATGCTTACTTGAAGATCTCATATGTTTACAGTTTCCATAGGCTCAATTGTTTATCCGGGTAGCCGCTTGTATATTCTTCTTCAATCGATAGGATAGGATCATGCAATGAAAAAGGGGGGAGTAATAAATTAATCATTCGAAAATCTCCTGCTTTTATGTCTTTATTCACCCGTACAAAGTTGTAAGTGTTTGTAAGCATATATTGAATACCTGCTTTTTTAAAGTTTGCAATAGTTGCAATTATCAATTTGTTTGGTAAGTGTATAAAGCAATCCCGGCATAATACAATATCTGCTTTTGGCAGCGAATCACTTGTGATATCTGCAATCATAAATTTTTTACCTGGAAACTTCTTCTCATTTTGCTTTATAATTTCTTCAATAATATCAACTCCAATGTAATCAATATCATAAAATTGAATATGACTGATCCAGTTCAAATCGCCACAGGGGGCATCTAGTAATGATGTGGCATGAATTGATTTTAATAGTAATGGAATCTCCTGCCTGATTTTATTTGTATTTTCTAGTGTTGAACCGGGCCCACAGCCAGTCTCACCTGCTTCCCACTTATTAGTTTTAAAGTAAACTTTGTGGAATACTGCAGACAATCTCTTTTTTGTATTACGTTTAAAAAATGAAAACATTAACCTCTGCCGATTAGTTTTTTTGTAAACCGACGAATACAATAATAGTATTTTCTGACGGATGTACGGTATTGATTAAGAAATAACAGCGAGGGGTGCAGCCCGGTTGTCGATTTTTTTTTGTTTTTAATAGCTGATTTATAAATTTCAATTCTTTCAGCAATAATTGTTTTTCCATTTAGAGTTTCTTTTATTGTCTGGTAAGCATTATTCCCCAATTCTTTACAAAGTGTAGGTTTTTCATGGAGATAAAGAATAGCTTCTGCTATTGCTTTCGGATTATTTGCAGGGACAATATAGGCATCAAAACTATGAGTAAAACAAGAGGAAGCTCCGGCTCCTTCCGTTATGAGAATTGGTTTTTTAAATAGGGCTGCTTCTAACGCTACATAATTAAAAGTTTCAAATGTAGCAGGGACAATTATCAAGGAAGCAGTAGCAATATCTTTTTGTGTTTCCTCAAAAGATTGCAAGTTTTTCCACTTAAAATTTTGTTGCCATACGGCCGGATATTTTCTTTCAAGATATGGTGACATTAACTTCTGACCCGGAGCAAGCCAGGTATCACCACCTATCCAATTTAAAATGAGAGAAGGTTTTTTGATTTTTAGGATTTCCATGGCTGTAATCATATCGTAAATCCCTTTTATTGGCTGCATACCTCCAACAACAACTAGTTTATTTTCTATTACATCATCGTCATGTATTTCTTGAGTTGCTTCATGTATCCATGGAATTTTTGCTAATACTATTCTTCTCTTAAAAATATGCTCAAGATCTATTTTGTTTAAAACGCTATGTGATATTATTTCATCTCCGTATAAAAACGAAAGCTCTTCCAGTTTTCTTATTACTTTAAAACTATCATCTTTCTTTGTAAAATTATATCTTGAATACTGCAAGAGACTGCCATGTCCTGTAATAACAATTGGGGGTAATTGCGAATCACATAAAAAAATTCCGGCTCCACCATAATCAGAAGCTTCAATGACGTCTATTTTGAAAAATTTATGATTGTTTAATAACCAATCCCGCATTGCTAATCCAATAGCTATCCAATTTGGAGCATCGAAGCCACCTGGTCTGAAATAAGGTTGCCAATGTTTATAGTATTGGTGGTAGCTTTTGCCTAAAAGTATTTTCGTAAAATTGCTTTCGGTAATTATTTTGTCATCCGATTTATTTTCATAGTCTATCAGTAGCAAAACAACATCATGACCTTCCTGTAACAGCAATGAAACAAGATGTTTGTTAAAGGTGGCAATACCTCCTGTTTGTGGGGGAAAACCATCTGAAGCTATACAAGCAGTCATAGAAATTGAATTTTACGAAACCTGCTTTTAAAAAGTATGAAAATAACTTTCCAAGCTAATATTTTATTGATACGTATGTAACTTAATATTGTTTTGAAGTTACTTGTCAGTTTTATATTTAAATTAAGAAGAGTAAATTCTTGTAATTGTTTATAGGATAGCTTTGGATGAAACTGATTATTTATATGATTAAGAATTGCAAAACATTCTGTTCGATGTTTGCCATCTTCTGGGAGAAATAATTTTATATTACTGCTGTCAGTTCGGTGAAAATTAAGTACTGAAGCAGTATAGGCAATATTAGATTTACTGGCTATAGCTAAATAGCAAAACCAATCTCCATGAAAACGGTATTCAGCTGCTTCATCAATATATTGAAGAAGTAAATCTTTTCTCATTAAAGTACTACTTGCATTATTAATTGTACAACGTATTCCAAGACCTTCAGTTATTTCTTTTAGACCCGTAATTATATAATTTGACGACCACTTATTAGTGTCAAAGTATTCATTTTTAATCATGGAAAAAGTTGATACTTCGTTTTCCATATCGTTTTTAAATCTGGCATCGCAGTAAAATAATCCAATTGACTGCTCCATTTCTATTGCCGAAACGGCGGAAGAAAGAAAATTAGGTTCAGCTATATCATCACTTTCGGCTATCCATATCCAATCAAATTTAGCAAGTTTTATTCCTTTCTGCCATTGCTTAAATGGCGATCCACTGTTTTTATCATTATAAGTGATGTGAGATATTCTTTTGTGACAGTATCCCTCTATGATTTCACGACTGTTGTCAGTTGAGCAATCGTCTAATATTATAATTTCATAATTTGTATATGTTTGATGCAACACAGAATCAATTCTTTCTTTAAGATAAAGACCGTGGTTATAATTTGGAATTATGACAGAAATAGCTATCACTGATTATTTAAATATCTTTTTTATCATTTTGAATGGGTACAGTAGTGCATGACCTGCTTTATATGTAATGGTTTCTGTTATCATTTTTTCCTGATCTTCCAGAGCTTTTTGAAAAATCGAGTTTCCAATAAAAAGGCTATTGTTACTAGAGGGTAAGATTGAATCTGATGCTAAAGCAATCAGGTATAAAGAATTTTTTGTTTCTTCTACAACTCGTATTTGTTTAAAATCTCCCTCATAAATTTCATAAGTGTTAACCTCGTTGTTACTAATAATTGAGCCATGTATTGGATACTGAAATATTATTTGAACATATTTGAATAGTGAAGAAAGTAAACTATAAAAATTTTTTTCGTACAATTCTTTTGCATGAAAAGGGTTCTTGTACCCTGTTTCATCACTATAATTTTTTTTATCTGGCGTAGAGATGATGATAAGACCGCCGGGTTTCAATACTCTTTTTAGCTCCTGCATCATTTGTTGATGCTCTTCTATGTGCTCTATAGTTTCAAAACTTACTACCAGATCGAAAGATTGGTCCGGACAAGGAATATTTCTTACATCTCCGATAATAAAATTGAGATTTGTTCGGTTATATTTTTTATTTGCTTCAAATATCGTTTCCTTGTTTATATCTACTCCAATAACGGATTCAGCTTTTTCAGCAAGTAAATTGCTTCCATATCCTTCTCCACAGGCAATATCCAATACTTTCTTACCCTTTGCTAATTCCATAGCAATGGCATACCTGTGTAAATGTTCAATGGTTGTTTCATTGAACACAAATGTTTCCAGTCTTTCGCCTGTCCATTCTTTTGCCATTCCTTTAAACTTTTTCAATTTGCCAAT
This sequence comes from Chitinophagaceae bacterium, assembly GCA_031397865.1. Lineage (GTDB taxonomy): Bacteria > Bacteroidota > Bacteroidia > Chitinophagales > Chitinophagaceae > JJ008. The sequence continues at coordinate 108,261 of JANNMN010000006.1, read as the reverse complement.
CAAGCAGGGGTCTCACTATACCGGGAAAATCCCCCGGACTTAAGCCTCTTGCTGTTGATTCATCAAATACATCGTAAACATTAAACACCATTGCATCTTTTTTGTGGAAATGCACTACTTGTTCTGCATGATTAAAAATTGCACAACTTATAAAAAATAGTCCTGTATTCAACAGATGTTCTGGTATCCATGCTATGGCTTTATATTCTCCAGGTTCATGTGGTTTATTATACAGAGAAGTATTTACACTGTGTGTGTCAAAAACATTTACTCCATCTTTGTTATGAACGTTATAACCTAGCCAAAGAATATGCTCACCTTTTTTTACATGATAATGCATTTCTATTCCAATTTTTTCTGCTACGCTAAAGCTTTCTCCAAGTTCTCCTTTTTTATTAATTACCCGGATAGCAATCAGACTTACAACTTCATTTCCTTCTAAGTTTTTATTCTTTGATAAGTCTGAATTAGCAATGTCGGTTACGTATTTATTAATAATATTGGATGGCCTTCCTACTTCTAATATTTTACCTCCATTTAGTAAAATTGCTTTGTTACATAGTGATGTTATATAACTGAGCTGATGACTTACAAACACTATCGTCCTTCCATCTTTATTACTTACTTCCTCCATCTTGCCAATACATTTTTTCTGAAATTCCATATCGCCAACGGCAAGTACTTCGTCTATCAATAATATTTCCGGCTCAAGGTGGGCGGCTACAGAAAAGGCAAGACGTAGTTGCATACCACTGCTGAAATGCTTGAGTGGTGTATCAATAAATTTTTCTACACCGCTAAAATCAATAATAGCATCAAGCTGCTTATTGATCTCCGTTTTTTTTAATCCAAGGATAGAACCATTGAGATAAATATTTTCTCTACCCGTAAGTTCAGGATGAAAACCGGTGCCGACTTCCAGCAAACTTCCTACACGGCCACGGATAATGGCCGAACCAGTAGTAGGTGGAGTAATGCGGCTAATGATCTTTAACAATGTGCTTTTACCGGCACCATTTCGGCCAATGATGCCCACTCTTTCGCCGGGTTGTATGTCAAGATCAATATTTTGCAATGCCCAAAATTTTTCAATTGGTTTCTTTCGGGTGTTGAATAAATTTTTTACTGAGCCGGAAATAATATCCCGCAGGGCTACATACCGTTGTGAGGTAGCCAGCTTATATTCTTTGCCCAGGTTTCGTATTTCTATGGCGGGTTTCAAAATAGTTTATGCTAAATCAGCAAAGTATGCTTCTGTTTTTCTAAAAAAATAAATGCCTGCAAATAAAATAATACAAGTACTGCTTATGCCGATACTTACCACCGTCAGGTCCATTGCATTGCCAGCCAGCGGTGCCCGAAAGAGTTCGATAGCTGCATTAACCGGGTTGATGGCCAGCACATACTTTAACCAGGTTTGCTGTATGGATTGCAACGGATAAATTATTTGCGAAGCAAAAAATAATACCTGCAGCATAAAAGGAATGGTGTAGCGAAAATCCCGGTACTTGACATTTAATGCTGATAAAAAAGTGCCGGCACCAAATGCAGCAATTATGATGATAAGAATACCTGCCGGAAAAAATAATAGGGCAGAAGCTTCCACCGGTTGCTTGTATATAAAACAAAAAATAATAAAGATGCAAAGTCCCATCATAAAATCAAACGAGGCTACTAATACCGATGAGCCTGGAATGATGAGCCGGGGAAAATATATTTTATTGATGATGCTGGCATTTTGAATCATGCTTTCTGCTGCATGAGAAACTGCACTGTTGAATAAATTCCAGAGGATAAGCCCGGATAAAACAAAGATGGGGTATTGAATGGCGCCGGTATTGATAGGCCATGTTTTGGAGAATAGAAAAGTAAAGATGACCATCATGCCCAATGGCTGTAGTAAGGCCCACAAAATACCCAGCGAAGTCTGCTTGTATTTTACTTTTATATCCCGCCAGCTAAAGAAGTAAAACAGCTCCCGGTACTGCCATAATTCCTTAAGGCCCAGTGAAAAACCCGAAGGCGGTTTGATGCTGTGAGTAAATTTCTCCATTAGTTGTAAAGATACCTATTGGAGATTGAAACAGGAAGCGGAAAGGGGATTGGTTTAGTTGTCGTATTTAAGCTGGTTTTTAGTACCGTCTTTTGTTTTATTCTTATCAGTTTTGTCCTGTAGTTTTTTTTCATCCTTGTTTCCTTTTGGGTCGAGTAGCGGATCACCAACAGGTGCCTGTCCATCTTCCAATTTAAAAGTGAAGACCTTATCTATATGCACCCACCTGCCATTTTCCCATTTAAAACCTTCCTGGTCTCCATCAGGAATCATCGTCCATTTATTTTCGGGATCATCATTTTCAGAAACTAAATGATCTACGAGTATCATTTCCAGGTCTTCAATATAATTTACCAATACCCGGGTTCCTTTTTTAAATTCAATATTATAGCGGTACTGTGGCTTTTTTGGAATACTATCTTTTTCATAAGTGAAAAAAGGGCCGCCGAATATGGGTTCATTTTTTTCGTTGAAGGTTAATACTTCTATCCACTTCATACTACTCATCACACTATTATTATCAAAACCAAATAAGGTGTAATAATTTTTTCCTTTGTGCTGTGTTTTTACAATGTTGTAATACATGGCGCCAATCCAGTTGCTTTTTGTGCGAACAGAGTCTCCTGGTTTGTCGGTAAACTCTGATACATCTCTCAGCGGCGTTAATTTAAGTGATCCATCGGGAGTGCGGTATTGTATAGCACCCCGCTGCCGGGAGTAATAATCATCAAAAGAAATATTCCAGGTGATAATGCGGAAGCTGGTATCTGGTGCATATATTTTGGAAACACCCAGCACCGAATCAAAAGGATAGTAAAAAGAATTTTTTATTTGCAAAGCCCTTACCAGTGTTTTAGTAAAAATGCTGTCGGATATCATCCGATCTTCGGGCAAGCTGTCCGTATTCAGGTATTGCGAATATTCACTTAGGGTGTCTTCTTTGGCCTTCAGTTTTTTTAAATCGGCTGCAGTTATTTTTTGTGCATGGCTGTGTATGCAGAGAGAAAAAAATGCAAGGCTGGTAAAAAATGTTAAAATAAAAAGTTTCTTCACCGTGGTGGTTTTATTTGCTATAAATGTACGACTTAGTTCAGATGCCTGCCGACTAATGCAGGTTGCATTGCAGATGGCAGGGCATTTAACGTACAAATGGGTAAATAAATTTTATAATCTGTTATAAGGTTTCTACAAATTCATGCAGTCCATCAAAGCGTAGGTCAATATCGGGGTGGGGGAAGGGCACTTCGGGATTGGTAGTGGCCACAAATACCGTAAACATCCCTGCATTTTTACCAAACTGCATATCGCTAAGCTTATTCCCTACCATTATAGATTTAGAAAGATCAATTGCAGGGAATTTTTCCTTTGCTGCATGAGCCATACCGGGATTAGGTTTTCTCAGCACATCATTATTTTGAGTGGAGGTAGCAAAATATATCCCATCCACTTTGCCACCGGCTGCCATGATTTCATTTTTCATGTGGGAGTGAATGGCGGTGAGATCTTCTTCCGTCATCAACCCACGGCCAATGCCCCTCTGATTGGTGACGATGATGATATGCCCGAATTTTTCCTGTAGTTTTTTAAACAGTTCCGGTGCACCATGCATAAAACGAAATTCGCCGGTATTGAAAATATAGCTGCCAATCTTGTCTTCATTTATAACACCATCCCGATCCAGAAAGATTGTCCATGATTTATTAATGGCCGTTAAATCAAGAGTTGGTTTGCCCAATTCTGTTTGTGCCCGGTTAAAATCTTCGGGAATACCGATATCAATAAAATAAGTTTCCTGCGCCTGGCCGAAGATGCGGTGTTCTTTACCCTTCGGTAAACTCAGGGTGCTTTCGAGGTATTCTTTTTCAAAAGAAAACTTTGCGGGAAATTGAAGTGATGAAAAATTAGCCACATTCAAAATGTATACACCACCATTGATAGAGCCGCTGGTATAGAATTGTTTTTCTTTAAAATTTATAACCTGGTTATTGGCGGATAGTTCTACCACACCATAGCGATCAAAATTTTGCAGGGGCTTTAGCAGCAATGTACATTCAGCATTGTTGTGGGTATGAAAAAGCCCAGCTTCTTGCACATTTACTTTAAAGAGAGTATCGCCGTTGGCAATTAATACATTTTTGGTTGTAGCTTTTTGTAATGCCAGTTGAATGGCGCCGCCAGTGCCGAGAGGTTCTTCTTCTATCACACAATCATACGTAAGGGTGGAAAAATGATTGTGGAGATATTCCTCTATCACTTCATGTTTATACCCCAGCGAAAAAATAAATTTTTCAATACCCTGGCTGCGCAAATAATTAATTACATGAAAGAGGAAAGGTCTGCCTGCTACCGGTGCCATACATTTAGGAAGATCAGGAACGGTATCTCTGAGCCTGGTGCCTAAGCCACCTGCGAGAATTATTGCTTCTTTTACCATTTATGTTTGTAAAGAAAATTATTTGTTCATAAAACCTCCAAGGGTTTTTTGAATCATTTCTAAAGTATTAAATTTTCTATAACCCTTGGAGGTTTAGAAAAATCTTTTAGCTTTTTGCCGGAGTAAATATTTTCGCTTCTACTAATTGACAAATTATGTGACCCAACGTAATATGACATTCCTGTATGCGGGGTGTATCTGCTGATGGAATATTTATCAGGTAATCACTTACTGATTTCATTTGTCCGCCGGTGAGTCCCGTAAAAGCAACAGTAGCAATGCCCTTTTCCTTAGCCACTTCAAAAGCTTTTACAATGTTGGGTGAATTGCCAGAAGTAGAAAGTCCAATTAGCACATCTCCTTTTTCACCAATGCCATCAATCATGCGGGAATAAACCACATCATATCCATAATCATTGGCTACTGCAGTTAAATAAGAAGTGTTGCAATGCAATGCTTCTGCAGGTAATGCTTTTCTATCGGTATAAAAACGGCCGGAGAATTCTGCAGCCAGGTGTTGGGCATCAGCGGCACTGCCACCATTACCACAAAAATAAACCCGGTTACCATTTTTAAAAGCTGTCACAATTATATTCACTACTTCACAAACGGTGTTCAGCAAATCTTCACTTTCTAAAACCTTCTGCTTTGTATCAATAGAAGCCTGGATGATTTCTTTTATCTTATTACTCATTATTAATTATTAATTGTTAATTAAATCGTCCATGTCTTCAACCCATGTTGCACAAACTGATAGTTGCGATGTTGTCCGCCAAAGTTCTCCAAACTTTTCAGCACTTTATATTTTGTATTGGCAGGACAATAAAAAATCATAAAACCACCACCGCCAGCACCAGATATTTTTCCACCTGTAGCACCGGCCTTTTTTGCAGTTTCATAAATATCTTCCATCAGCGGATTGCTGATGCCTTCGGCCATTTGTCTTTTTTGCTGAAAGCCAAAATCAAGTATCTCGCCAATTTCATTCAGCCGGCCTTTTAGTAATGCTTCCTTCATCATCTGCGCCTGCTGTTTTAGCTGGTGCATGGCTTCTATGGATTTTTCTTTTTTATCCGTTACGTTTTTACTTTGCTTCTTTATTATTTCTGCTGACTCTCTACTGGTTGATGTGTAGTAGAGTAATAAATTATTTTCCAGTTCAAACAAATGCTGCTCTTTTACCCGCAGCGGATTTACTATTACTTTATCATCTGCATAAAATTCCATAAAGTTTACACCGCCAAATGTAGCCGCATACTGATCTTGTTTGCCACCTGCCAAACCAAGATCCTGTCTTTCTATTTCATAGGCATAATGGGCCATATCATATTCTCCTAATGGCAGCCGCAGCATTTCTGCAAAGGCCCCGATGATGGCAACTACTAAGGTGGAAGATGTGCCCAATCCAGAGCCTGCAGGTGCATCTACAAATGTAGAAAGTCGAAAGCCCTGCTTTTTTAAATCATAATCTTTTTGAATGCGGTTGTATACACCTTTCAAAAGATCTAGTGTGCCATTAGATGGCATTTTATCATTCCAGTCAAATTCCTGTATTTCATTTCTATCGATTGCTTCAAAGATAATTTTATCGCCAGCAATCGGTTCTATCGTGGCGTTGGCATACAAAGAAAGTGTTGCATTTAAAATAGCTCCACCGTATAAGTCGCTGTAAGGACTTACATCTGTACCGCCACCGGCCAATCCAATCCGCAAGGGAGCTTTACTTCTGTATATCATTTACCGTGTATACTTTTGATTTTTTTATTTTGCCAGCTTCGGTTCCCTGAGCATCGTCCCTTGTGTCACACTCTTATACTGCATATCATTATTCAGTAAGAGATTGAATAGCTTTCACCAAATTAGCCCAGCTATATTTTTGTTTTTCATTGCGAAGATGAGGAATAAAATAGTTCTCTCCTAATTGATAGAACCGCAGAATTCCATCGGCAATGTCTATAGCTGTGGGTTCTACTACCAGTCCCACTTTTTCATGTGGCACCAGTGATGGTAGACCACCCACATTGGTAACCACCATGGGTTTTTCAAAATGATAGGCGAGGGGAGTTACGCCGCTTTGTGTGGCATTACGATAAGGTTGTATCACCGCATCGGCGGCGCACAGAAAATATTTCACTTCACTATCTGGAATAAAATCTGTTTTTAAAATCAGCTGGTCTTTTATTCCTAATCTTTCTATTTGCTCCTGGTATTGTTTTTTATCGTCATAAAATTCGCCGGCTACTAACAATTTAATACCAGCTTTTTTTATTCGTTCATCGGCCATTGCTTCCAGCAATAAGTCTAATCCTTTATACTTGCGGATAAAGCCGAAGAAAAGAATTATTGAGTCTGAAGTATTAATGTTTAGTTTTTTTCTGGCTTCATCTTTTGAAATAATAGTTCCAAAATTATCATATAGGGGGTGTGACACTAATTGTGCAGGCTTTGTTTTTTCAAATAGCCGCAGATCAGTCATCACTTTTTCACTCATGGTGATAAAGGCATCGCAACTCTTTAAAAAGTATTTGGTGAAAGGTTTGTCGCCAAATCTTTTTTCATGGGGGATTACATTATCTGCAATGCAGATGATACGGGTATGCTTATTTTTTTTAACCCGTCTTAAAATAGTACCAAGTGCAGGGCCCATCAGTGGCAGCCAGAAACGGACGATAATAATATCTGGCTTTTCTTTTTTTAAGCGATTGCCAACTTTTATCCAGTTGAAAGGATTGATAGAATTAATAACAGAATGAATGGTCAGATTTTCCGGTGCAGGTTCATCAGTGTATTGTGTAGTGCCCGGAAAAATAAAAGATGGATACTGTAATGAAAAGGAATAGATAGAACAATCATGCCCTTCATCAATAAATTCTTTGGCCAATCGTTGATTGAATGTGGTTAATCCACCACCTCTGAGCGGATGGGCAGGTCCTATGATGATGACCTTCGACATTACAATCCCGTTTTACTTTCTACAATATAGCTATTCCTACTTGCCGAGTTTCTGGAAATCAATTCACCAATAAAACCGGCGAGGAATAATTGCATACCTACAATCAATGAGGTAAGTGCCAAATAAAACCCGGGACGATTTGTTAATGCAAAGCTTGCATCTATCAATTTGGATACTATAAGGTAAATGGAAATACCCACACCCAGTAGAAAAAACAATGAACCCCACAAACCAAAAAAATGCATTGGACGTTTGGAGAATTTACCAACGAAGGTGATGGACAAGAGATCAAGAAATCCATTTACAAATCTTCTCCAGCCAAATTTTGATACACCATATTTTCTTGCACGGTGCTCCACTACTTTCTCGCCAATCTTTTTAAACCCAGCCCATTTTGCCAACACTGGAATATATCGATGCATTTCGCCATACACTTCTATTCCTTTTATCGTTCTGTTTTTATAAGCTTTTAAGCCACAGTTAAAGTCGTGAAGTTTTATACCAGATACACTCCTGGTAACGGCATTAAAAAATTTGGAAGGAATATTTTTAGTAAGTGTGTTATCGTAGCGTTTCTTTTTCCAACCGCTTACCATATCGTAGCCATTGTCTATTATCATTTTTCGTAGTTCAGGAATTTCATCCGGACTATCCTGCAGATCTGCATCCATTGTTACTACCACTTCACCTGTGGCTGCACGGAAAGCTTCATTCAGTCCGGCAGACTTGCCATAGTTGCGTTGAAACTTAATTCCTTTGAGGTTAGCATTTTTTGCCCGCAATTGTTCAATCACCTGCCAGGAGTTATCGCTGCTGCCATCATCTACAAAGATCACTTCATAGGAAAAATTATTTTCCTGCATTACTTTTTCGATCCATGCCGTTAATTCCGGCAAAGATTCTTCTTCATCTATAAGTGGTATGACGATGGATAAGTCCATTTTATTTTTTACTGGTTAATATTCCGGCTGCAGCTGCTGTAACTGCGGCACCAATTATCAAATATCCGAAAATAGTACCATATACTACAGCCATGGGATAACCCTTTTTATAAGCTATTGTATCGGCACTTATTTCGTCTGGAGTTCTCGAATTATCTTTTATCATTAGTTGCTGTTCTTTGTACAGTTTGGCAGAAACTTCTGCAAACTCCGGATGCATTTTATTAAAAACAAAAGTGTAAACAACCATTACTAAGGTGGCAATAATAAAGCAACGAAAACCATTGCTAAAACCATCACCAAATTTTCCGATGTAAGTCGCTGAGTTTCTCCAGCTAACAACCGTCCAGCAAATGCCAATGGCATAGATGGCATACACCAGCCAATGCAAGGGAGATTTTGGCGGAATAAAATAATAAGCGATCAATGAAAAGCCAATCATCGCTGCGGCAGTTATCAGCCCTTTAATTAATGGAGATAATTTCATGAAAATGATTAAGGCAATACAACTTTATCGCCGTTGATAATACCTGTTACTTTGCCGGTTAATTCTTTACCAATAAATGGTGAGTTCCTGGATTTTGAATGAATATCTTTTTCTGTAACCGTCCACTTTTTAGCCGGTTCAAAAAGTGTCAACGATGCTTTTGCTCCTTCTTTTATTGAATTTGTTTCTAATCCAAATAATTTTCTTGGGTTGGTAGAAAGCAATGCTACACACTTTTCAGATGTTATTCCCTGCACTGCAGTATTCAGGACAGCATAGGCGGTTTCTAATCCTATCATTCCAGATTTTGCATATTCAAATTCAATTACTTTACTATCATACTCATGCGGCAGATGATGTGTGGCAATGCAATCAATCGTTCCATCCATTATTCCTTTTTGTAAAGCATCCCTATCTTCTTTGTTACGCAGCGGTGGATTTACTTTAAGGTTGGTATCATAAGTAACCAGGTCTTCATCACAAAAGAAAAGATGATACGGCGTAACGGAGCAACTCACACCAGCACCACTATCTTTTCCTCTTTTAATATATTCTATTGATTTTTTTGTACTCACTCCGGTAAAATGCAGTTTCGATTCTGCATACCTTGTTAATTTAATATCTCTTGCCACAATTAATTCTTCGGCCATGGCTGGTTTGCCTGGCAATCCTAACTGTGTAGAAGTTATTCCTTCATTCATCAGTCCATGTGGGTTGATGCTTTTATCATCCGGCACCTGAATCAATATACCATCGAATGCTTTTACATATTGCAAAGCTTTAACCAGCAGGCCCGCAGATTGCACACAGTTGATACCATCACTAAATGCAATGGCGCCACTTGCTTTCATATCATACATCTCCGCCAGTTCTTTTCCTTCAGTATTTTTTGTAATAGCCCCGATGGGATGAATATTTACCGGCAGCGATTTACTTTTCTGCACCAGGTATTCAACGCCTGATTTGTTATGAATGCAGGGATTGGTGTTTGGGATAATCAGTACATCTGTATATCCACCTGCTGCTGCAGCGGCGGCGCCGGTCTCTAATGTTTCTTTAAATTCATAACCAGGATCTGCAAAGTTGGCAAACAGATCTACCCAACCTGCCGACACATGCAGGCCGGCAATATTTATTTCCTTATCTGCTTTTGCAGAAATGGAATTACCGATTTGAGTAATGATTCCGTTCTCTATAAAAATATCTGTAGGATGCCCGTTAAAAGGAGAGGAGGGATCAATAACTGTGGCTTGCTTAATGAGTATTTTCATTAAGCAGCGAAGTTAAAGGTTGTTTTTGGTAATGAAAAATGGTAAAATGCCCTACTTTTGCTTTCCTCAATAATTACTCACAGGTAATAATTTTTTCGGGACGTAGCGCAGCCCGGTAGCGCACTAGCATGGGGTGCTAGGGGTCGCAAGTTCGAATCTTGTCGTCCCGACTTATTGACGTAAGGGTAGTCATTTTGATAAAGTGATTACCCTTTTTCATTTCAATCTTTCCAGCACACCTTTTCGTTTTACGATGTTCTTGTAATCCCATTGAATGTCTCTGGATTTTTTAAGCCAACGTTTCAAGTCTTTTGTATTGATTGCAGCTTCGGAAGTATAAGTTATGGATGCGTCTTTGAATTTTCCTGTACCGGGTTGTAAGGCGAGTTCATCAAAACTTGCACCGCTCCAGAATAGTAACCGAATGCCTGCTTTTATTTTGCTGTAGCCTACTATGGGATTGCCATCTAAAAACCAAACGGGGTGTGAATGCCAGATTTTATTTTCTGCTTCGGGTAAGTGGGTACTGATTTCTTTGGCAAGCAGGTTGCAGATTTTTTTGTTGGTGGGGGATTGGGTGGAGTTGTATGTGAGGATGGGTTTGTTCATTTTGCTTTATATCTTATTTTATGGAAAAGGTATTATTTTTAATGGTAAGGTGCAAAAGCAAAAAAAATCCAGTGAGTGAAATAACTCAAATTAATGTAATTCCATTTTATGAATGATAAGTACAGTAATCATTACTACAATAAAAATTTACAACCGTATGCTAATCGTCTTCGGAATGAAATGACGAAGGCAGAAGCTTGCCTTTGGAAATATGTTCTGCGTGCAAGTAAATTAAAAGGTTATCCCTTCAGAAGACAGCGACCTGTGCTGAACTATATTGCTGATTTTATGTGCAAGGAATTAATGCTGATAATTGAAGTGGATGGAAGTATTCATCAGTTGGAAGAAATTATTAAGAGCGATGAAAGAAGACAGAAAGCATTAGAAGAATCTGGTTTTACTGTGCTTCGGTTTACAAATGAAGAAGTGCTGACGAATATACAATGGGTTAATAGCTATTTGGAAGATTGGATTGAAAAGAAAGTTGGTAAGTAGTTTTTACGCCTCACTAAAATAAGACTGTTCGTTGTCCCCCGTGGGCGGGGGAAGTGGTTCGTTTACAAACCCTGTTTTAAATTGGGGTGGACTTTAAGGGCCGCAGTTTTATCCACCCCAATTTGATGATGCAGAATGTTTGGTAATCCGGCCCCCGCCAGCGGGGGACAGGGTAGACTCCGTTATGCAGGGATAAGTCGCAGGCTTCGGATAATCAGTGAATGTTTTTATTGGATTTAACACTAGTCAAAATGGGGGAGACTCATCTGGAAACAAAAAAATATTAAATTTGAGAATGCAGAATGAGTATTTTTCTATTACCAAAGACACAAACCAGGAAAATGTGAGTCACGGTAGCTTAAGTACTAGCCTAAATAACTGGAAACTTATAGCTGACGAGTTCGTTAGGGCAAGTGAAGTTTTATATTCTGAATTAACTAAGGATAATCAAAAAGTGATAAACGACCATTCTGAGTTTAAGAGAACTGGAAACTTTGTAAATCGTGGCTACACCCCTCATCTTAACCATGTATATTTTTTACAAATCGGCTATTGCTTGGAAAATATGATAAAAGGAATACTGACTTATCATAATCCACAATTAGTTGATGGTAAAGAAATAGCTAAACGACTTAAATCACATAAGCTAGTTACATTCACTCCAGATTTAAGAAATATTCAATTTGGCGAGGACGATAAGCAATTGTTAGAATTTGTTACTGAGATAATTATTTGGTTTGGGAAGTATCCAATACCAACAAAGGCACAAGAAGCAGTTCGGTCAGCCGCTTACAGAGTTGATAAAGTAAGGGATGCTTTTTTTAGTTTATATGATAAGTTATCTCAGGAAATGGAATCCACTGGTAATCTGAAACAGCATCTTCATTGTTATAGTCGACAGTATAAAAATCGCCAAGCATAAAAAGTATGATTTAATGAGTCGCTATTGTTATTTAATTCTTACAATAAGAATTAATTAAACATATTTCAAAATGAGAAAGTTCATGGACTAAAAATCATCAGATTTATTCAGTTCGGTTCTTATTGATTCGATTAAGCTTAGTATAAAATTATCAATATTCAAGAGTGTTTGTTTGTCCTTCTCTTTTTTTTCTGACATATATTTTTCCTGACCTTTTGTCTTAAAAGGGTAGTCGTTTTTCGAATATGTCATATGAAGACTTTCTATTGTTACATTGAGGGAAGGCACTGATTGAGGATAGCCATCTATGTTATAGATTTGAATTCGATATTTATTATCCTTAAAAGAAAACTCAATTGTAAAATTCATTCTTTCGATTGGGGCAAGAATTAATTTACTCGGAACTAAACTATTCCCTTTCACAATGAGTTTTCCGTTCACATTGTCATCAATCTCAATGACCGACTTCCCATCATTAAAAGAATGTGATACCCAAATTTTAGCTTTCCCCAAAATTTCTTCTTTGGTTCCTTTAACTGTGCTATCAATTACTTCATATATAACTTTCCCATTCTTGAAGGGTAAAGTTATCTCTTGGCTATTTGATGACAACGCAATTGCCATTATCGTAAAGAAAAGAATCTGTTTCATTGGAAAGTACTTTAGTAGTTAAATATTTGCATTAAGATATTTCAAAATAATAAAGTGAACTACGCAATTGCTCAATAGAATTACCGAACGATGAATAGTGCGACGCAACAGACGATGCCATGAAATACTACAGCTGGTAACAAAATCACCCTTCGTCAAGCTCAGGATGATTAATGATCATTCAACGGCAACCCTCTCTTCTGCCACTCAATCCAATTAATATATTCAGGGGCCACCCGATGTTCTTTCATGGTAATGCAATCATCCACCGGGCAAACTAACTGGCAAAGATTGCAGCCCACACATTCTTCTTCTTTAATAGTGTATTTATTATAGGGCTTGCCATATTCAAGATTGATTGATTGATGCGAAGTGTCTTCACAGGCAATGTAACAAAGACCGCAATGAATACATTTATCTTGGTTTATTTTGGCAATGTGATGATAGTTGATGTCGAGGTCTTCCCAATGAGTGATGGTGTCAACTGACTTGCCAATAAAATCATCCAGTGTTTTAAAACCTTTTTCATCCATCCAGTTGTTGAGGCCTTCACACATATCTTCTATAATTCTAAAACCATGTTTCATAGCTGCTGTACACACCTGCACATTACTTGCACCGAGCAACATGAATTCCACCGCATCTTTCCATGTACTAATGCCACCAATGCCGGAGATGGGAACTTTCTTTGTCAACTCATCCTGTGCAATCGTCGTTAAAAATTTTAATGCAATTGGTTTTACTGCAGGGCCGCAATAACCACCGAACACTGACTTGCCTGCTACGTATGGATTCGGCACCAATGTATCCAAATCAATGCCTGTTACGGATTGTATAGTATTAATTAATGACAATGCATTCGTTCCAGCTTTCACTACTGATCTTCCTGTTGGCACTACCGAATGAACATTGGGTGTCAATTTTGTTATCACCGGAATCGTTGCTGCTTCCATCACCCATTCCACTACCATGCAGGCAATCTCCGGGTCCTGACCAACTGCTGCACCCATTCCTCTTTCCGTCATACCATGCGGACAACCAAAGTTTAATTCGAAGCCATGTGCGCCGGTGTCTTCAACTTTTTTTATTAATTCATGCCAGCTTTTTTTATCATTGTCCGCCATCAGCGACACGATCATAGCTCTGTCAGGAAATAATTTTATACACTCTGCAATCTCTTTCAAATTTATTTCCAACGGACGATCACTGATCAATTCAATATTATTAAAACCCATTACTCTTTGTCCGCCGAAATCAACTGCTGAATATCTTGATGACACATTCTTCACCTGTGATCCCAATGTTTTCCAAACCACACCGCCCCAGCCGGCTTCAAATGCACGGAGCACATTATATTTTTTATCCGTCGGCGGTGCACTGGCGAGCCAGTAGGGGTTAGGAGATTTTATACCGAGGAAGTTTGAACTGATGTCTGCCATAAGAATTTATTTTTTCGTCGGGACGCTGCAAGCGACCTGACGGTTATTATTTTTATTTGCCGAGCTGTAGTACTACTATCATCGTCTGTTGCGTCGCACTATTCATCGTTCAGTAATTCTATTCAGCAATAAATCGTAGTATCTAACAGAAAACAAAACAGTCGAAATTAATTCGTCAATTAATATTTCGCCCCTCCGGGGCTCAGCTTACTAAAGATTTATAAGGTCGCTACGAACGAAACACTTTTTGAGCTTTGGGGTTTTAAAGTCCCCCTTGAGGGGATTTAGGGGGCCAAGTATTTCATAATCGCTTTCGCCCCATCTTTCCCTGCCTGCACCGCATCCACCACTTCTTTACCACCATTCACCGCATCACCACCGGCAAACACTCCCTTAATATTCGTTGCACAATTTTCATCAATAACAATTTTTCCGTTCTTATTATTAATACCGGCACTGTTTATTATTTTTTCAAAAGGAACTTGCCCCGCAGCTTTAATCACCATATCAACATCCAGTATAAAAGTTTCACCTGTATCAACAGGGCTTCTTCGTCCGCTTGCGTCTGGTTCGCCCAATATCATTTTACTGCAAACCAATTGTGTCACTTTACTATCTATGCCAATCACTTCTTTTGGTGCAGCCAGCCAGATGATTTCGCAGCCATCGAGTTTTGCAATATCTAATTCAACTTGTGTGCAGGGCTTTTCAACTTCCGTTCTTCGATACACCATGGTTACTTCTTTTGCACCGAGACGTTTGGCCTGCGTAGCTGCATCAATGGCTGTCATACCCATACCAATCACTACTACTTTATCGCCGACTGGTACAGAAGCAAATCCTTTATCCCTGATATCATAAATAAAATGAATGGCATCAACAACCCCTTCCAATTCTTCTCCGGGAATATCCAATTGTCTTGCAACACCAACACCCAATCCTAAATAAACAGCGTCATAGTTTTTTTGCAGATTAGCTAATGAAAGGTTTTTTCCTATTTCCTGGTTGTATTTAACATCTATTCCACCGATGGATAAAATATAATTCACTTCATCTTCGCAGAACTGTGGGGTTACTTTATATGCAGCAATGCCGTAGGTCATTAATCCGCCACCTTTACTTTCTTTTTCGTAAATCGTTACATCAACACCTTCTTTGGATAAAGAATGAGCACAACTTAAACCCGCAGGACCTGCACCAACTATTGCTACTTTTTTGCCTGCAGATGGTTTGCGTTGAAATAACTGCCAGTTATTTTCCATTGCTTTCTCCGTGCTATACCGCTGTAGTTTTGCAATAGGAATTGGTTCTTCTTCCAATAAATTATATACACAGGCACCTTCGCATAACTTTTCTACCGGGCAGACTTTGCTGCAACCAGCACCCATAATGTTGGATGAGAAAATTGTTTTGGCAGAACCTTTGATATTTTCTGTTGCAATTTGTTTAATGAATTTTGGCACATCAATACTGGTCGGGCAACTTTTCATGCATGGTGCATCATAGCAAAATAAACAACGGTTGGCATCCACTTTAGCCGCTGTTATGTTTTCATACGGCGGGTGAATGTCGGAGAAGTTTTGTTCGTATTGGTCGTTGGTTAATCTGTTGTTGGCGATTGCCATATTATTTTTTTTGAACTTTTATTTTAACTGATGCTCAATGAACCGAACGATGAATGGTGCGACGCAACTAAGATGCCATGAAAAACTGTTGCTTGTAACATAATTTATATTAACCGCCGTCAGGGTTTTTAACCGCTGACGGGGTTTTTAAAGCTCCGTCAGCTTTCCATAAGTCTCCGGTCTTCTGTCTCTAAAAAACTGCCATACATTTCTTACCTGTTCAATCATATCCAAATCAAAATCTGCTATCAATAATTCATCTTTGTCTTCAGAGGCCTGCGCAAAAATTTGCCCTCTTGGATCAACAAAATAACTGCTACCATAAAACTTACCGAGGTTCCATGGTTTTTCTTCACCAACACGGTTGATGCATCCCATAAAATAACCATTGGCTGCAGCATGTGCCGGTTGCTCGAGTTTCCATAAGTATTGCGAAAGACCAGCTACTGTTGCAGAAGGATTGTAAACGATCTCCGCACCATTCAATCCCAAACATCTTGCACCATCAGGAAAATGACGATCATAACAAATGTAAACTCCCACCTTCGCATACTTTGTTTGAAAAACAGGATAGCCTAAGTTGCCGGGTTTAAAGAAAAATTTTTCCCAGAAACCAGAGGTATGCGGGATATGATTTTTTCTATACTTGCCCAGATAGGTTCCATCGGCATCAATGACGGCAGCAGTATTGTATAATACACCGGCCTGTTCTTTTTCATAAATAGGAACAATCATCACCATGTTATATTTTTTGGCATAGGTTGCCATCAGGTCGGTTGTAGGGCCGGGAACCGGCTCTGCACTTTCGTACCATTTCTTATCCTGCCCGGGGCAGAAATAAGGGGTATTAAAAATTTCTTGCAAACAAAGTATCTGTACACCCTGCTCTCCGGCTTTTTCAATTAGCGGAATATGTTTTTGCACCATGGCATCAACAATTTCTTTGATGGTTCCTTCGCCTTCCGTTTTGGGCAACGACATTTGAATGAGGCCGGATTTTATTATTCTTGACATAGTTATGTTTAATTTGATTGTTAAGATTTATGATGAAGGAAATGTTACACTCATAGCCTTCCTAATATCTCCATGACTTAAGATCGGCATTTTTTGGTGATCTTGTTTTTATTTCTTCAGCCCATTTTTTTATAAACATTTGGTTATAACGAAGACGGGTGATATAATTTGGTTGTGTAGGATCTCCATTCCAGCAATGTTCTGCCCGGTCGCCATAGGTTACCTCGCAATTGCAAGAAGGATTGCTCAATTTTTTTAACATGTCTTCGGCAGTATAAACAGCATTGTTCAAATAATAATTATCCATATCTCCAACGTAAATATGAATTTTTCCTTTTAGCTTATCACCAAGCTTTAACCAGTCTCGTTTTATGATATGTGTCAGGTCATAGTTATCCCGCCAATACCTGGCAACTGCTGTATCAATTGCACCTGTATATTTATCATAAATACGTTTAGGATAACCATCCGTATCCATTGGAGAAAAGACAGCTTCCCAAATATCAAACTGATCACCACTGCGACTTCGTGTTCCCAAAGCCAATTCCCGATGATTCATTTCTCTGACAGTTGCACTTACATGCCCCAAGTAATTTCTATGACCGGGGCGTTGTAAATTTTTAAAATCACTTTTTACATAATAGGCATTCTTATCATTATAAATATCGACCGTAACGTAATGATGAAAGTCAATTGGATCAGGGCATGCGGCATAACTACCATTGTATTCATCCGGATAAAAAACCTGCACCGCCAGTGCTTCCCATCCACCCGTTGATCCGCCATAAAGAAATCTTGCCCAACCTTGTCCAATACCACGAAAACGTTTTTCTATTTCGGGTATCAGTTCATAAGTTATCGCATCACCGTAAGGGCCGAGGTTTGCTGAGTTGACTGCATAAGAGTCATCGTAATAAGGATTGGCATGTTGAATTTCTACAGCTATCACTCTTGGAAAGCCGGGACCAGTCCATTGTTTATAAAAATCATATTCTTCCTGCTGTTGAATTTTGTTATATCCTGTAATTTTAAAACGGTCATTGGTATCAGGCTTTAAATTGGGATCGGATGGGGTGGTGCGAAAGCCTCCAAAGTCTGAAGGAAAATGCCCATGAAAAACAGCCAACGGATATTTTGTAGTTGGATGACTATCGAAACCTTCTGGTAAAAGTACATGTGCACCAATGTACATGGGCCTTCCCCAAAATTCGGAGAGCAACTTGCTTTGTATTTTTATATGCTTGATGTACTTCGTGTCACCGGGCTCCTTGATTGGAGGAATAATTTTATCAATGGTAATGGATATTTCGTTTGATGCCTTTGGGTCAATATGAATTTTTATTGGAGTAGAATAAATATTTCCAGGTGCCTCATTCCAGTGCTGGCCCTCGCCTCTGTCCATGGGCAACTTAACGGTGTGGCCGGTTTTTAATTTAAAAGTTTCATACTTGTGCATCAAAGCCTGCACATAATAATCGCCGGCGGGAATATTGCTTATCCGCTCAACGGGGTATCCAAATGCATCCTCACTCATCAATTGAGATGTTCCACTTTTCCAGTTTTCTATATCCTTGCCAAATACCATTTGAGTATTGGTGGCATCACTTATTTGAAACCTGGGTTCTTTACTGTTGTTAGAGGAAAATAATAAGAGCAGCCTTCCATCCAGCACTGCCTGTTTTAATTCAGGCGAAATTTGAATGCGAAATGTTTGGGCATTTGCAAGGCCGGCAAATAACATAAATGTTATAATGAGAAAATTTTTATTCATAATATAATAATTGATGAGATTGGGTTTTAATTAAGTTTCATCTTTTCTTTTGCTTCTTCCAGTAATTTATTCAAATCCTTTTTTTCAACATTTTTGTATTTCGCCACCACTGGAAAATAGCAGTTTTTGCATATTAGCCTTACTAAATATTTTGTAATACTTTTTTACGTTTTATAAAAATACCATACCCCTTGTCAATCTTACATTCATTATTATCAATAGCTACTTTTCCTCTCAATAATACTGTTTTTACTTTGCCGGTAACTTTCCAGCCTTCATACCCACTGTAATCAACATTCATATGATGCGACTTTGCAGATAGAGTATGTTTTTCATTAGGATCGAAGATGACAATATCTGCATCACTACCTACTGCGATTGTTCCTTTCTCTGGAAACATGCCGAATATTTTTGCAGGATTGGTACAGGCCACTTCTACATATTTATTCAAGGTTATTTTATTTTTTACTACGCCTTCATTGAATAATAGTTCCATCCTGTTTTCAATTGCCGGGTGTCCGTTAGGTATTTTAGAGAAATCATCCTTACCCATTAATTTCTGTTCCCACATAAAAGGGCAGTGATCAGTTGCAACTACTTGTACTAAGCCTTGGTTTATTCCTGCCCATAAGGTATCCTGGTCTTTCTTTTCTCTGAGTGGCGGACTCATTACCCATTTGGCGCCATCTTCTTTTTCATACAGCGAAGCATCAAGAACTAAATATTGAATACAAGTTTCTACAAATACTTTTTGATTTCTTCTGGTCGCATTACGAACGGCATTCAATGCACCTTCGCAAGTAAGATGAACGATATAGCCGGGACAGCCTGTGTAATTACTCATATCTACAAAACGTTCGGAGGCCTCTGCTTCTGTTACTTCCGGTTGAGATAAGTAATGATACAATGGCGATAGTTTTCCTTCACTACGATGTTTTTGTGTGAGGTAATCAATCATATCTCCATTGGTAGCATGTACATTTATTAAGCCACCATGTTTTTTTACTTCCTCCATTAACCCGATCATCTGCCGGTCATCAATCATTAGGGCACCTTTGTAAGCCATAAATGTTTTGAAAGAAACGATGCCTTCTTTCTCTATCATTTCCTGTATTTCTTTCTTCGTATTCTCATTAAAGTCAGTTACTGCCATGTGAAAGCTATAATCACCTACACAATTATTATCGCTTCTGCCTTTCCATTCTTCCAATGCACTACGTAAACTGTTGCCTTGTTTTTGTAAAATAAAATCAATAACCATGGTAGTACCGCCAAATAAGGCGGCTCTTGTTCCTGTTTCATAATTATCGGAGGAAAATGTTCCCATAAAAGGCATATCCAAATGCACATGCGGGTCAATGCCACCGGGGAAAACGAGTTTGCCGGATGCGTCAATTTCTTTTTCGGCTTTAACAGATAAGTTTTTGCCGATGGCTTTTACAAATTCACCTTCAATGAAGATGTCAGCAACGTAATCGTCGATTGCAGTGATGATTCTTCCGTTTTTAATAAGAATGCTCATATGATTATTTTTTTTCACGCAAAGGGGCTAATACTCAATGGCGCAAAAGTTTTTACTATTCGAAATTGTTCATCTGTGTTACTACAGTAAAAGTGTGCGACGCAAGGGACGATGATAGTAGTAATGCAGCTTGGTTCATAAATTTATTTACTTTTTTTCATCAATACTAAATATACAAAACCACTGACAAAAAATCCAACAAACCAGGCATAATGATACAATTCGTTTATCCATGTGGGTGCAACATCAGCAGCTACTACTTTAATATTAAGAAGGAATCCGGGTACATTTGGCAAAATACCAGCTAATAATGCAATAATTGCAACTGGGTTAAAACCATTGGAAAATTGATAGCGGCCATTATGCTGATACAATTCATCAACTACCAATTCTTTTTTTCTGATGAAATAATAATCCGCAATCATAATCCCACCAATTGGGCCCAATAAACTGGAATAAGCAATGAGCCAGGTAAATATGTAGCCATTCGGGTCGGCCATTAACTTCCAGGGAAAAATTAATACTCCGATAATACCGGTGATATATCCACCCAATTTGAAATTAATTTTCTTGGGAGATAGGTTTGAAAAATCATTTGCCGGACTTACAATATTTGCAGCAATATTTGTTGCCAATGTTGAAATGATAATACCAATCATAGCAAATGTTACCATCAGTTTACTATCAAATCTGCTTGCCAATTTTACCGGGTCCCATTCAGGACTCCCATAAATAATTGCCGACGCAGAAGTAACAACCACACCAACAAATGCAAACAATGTCATAGAAGGTGGTAAGCCAATGGCCTGGCCTTTGATATGTGCTTTCTGACTTTTTGAATATCTCGTAAAGTCAGGAATATTTAAAGATAGTGTTGCCCAAAAACCAACCACCGCTGTTAATGCTGGAAAAAAGAATTTAAAGAAAGAAGCATTGTCGGTAAATTTTGATGGTTCTCTTAAGATTGGGCCTAATCCTTTTGCGGCAATAACGGCCCAGCAGAATAATGCAATAGCTGCGATTGGTAAAAAGATGGCCTTAAACACTAACAATTTTCGGATGCTTTCCACTCCTTTGTAAATGATAAACATATTCAATAGCCAGAAAAGTCCAAAGCATATCATTGGTAATGCTTGGGGAAAAAGCGAAGTCGTATTTATTTCTGCCAGCGAAGGATTCCAGGCTCTGATTAAATGATATAAAGATTCGCCGCCGATCCATGTTTGAATGCCAAACCAACCGCAGGCAACTATTGCCCGCAACATAGCAGGAATATTTGCGCCTTTAGTTCCAAAACTTGCTCTTGCAAAAACAGGAAATGGTATTCCATATTTTGCACCTGCATGACCATTCAATAACATGGGTACCAGAACAATGGCATTGCCAATAAAAATTGTCAACACGGCTTGCCACCAATTCATTCCATTATTGATCATGGAACTGGCCATAGTATAAGTAGGAATGCAAAGACTCATACTAATCCATAGAGCTGCATAATTCCAGGTACCCCATGTTCGTTTGGATTGTGGAATAGGAGCAAGATCTTCGTTGATAAGTGAAGAATCACCCGGAAATGTTTTATCTGTGAAAAGATCACTCATGCAGTAAGCAGAATTAGTTTACAAACTCATCAGCAATGGAAATAGCTTCGCTGATAATTTTTAGCCCTTCGTCAATCTGTTCTTTTGTTACACACAATGGTGGTGCAATAAAAATATAACTCCATCTCACAAAAGTGTACATGCCTAAGTCTTTAATCTTAGCGGCTACTTTATTCATCACCGCCATTTCATCCGGCCTGGCATTGAAAGGTGCCATCGGTTCTTTTGTGGTTCTATTCTTCACCAGTTCAATACAACCTAGCAAACCGGTATTTCTAAAATCACCAATGCTTGGATGTTGTAGTTTTAATTTTTCTACTTCAGCATTTACATAGTTGCTCATCGCCACACAATTTTCTATCAAACCTTCGTCTTCATAAATTTTTAATGTCTCCAATGCAGCAGCACAACTAACTGGATGGGCAGAGTAGGTGAGTCCTAATGGTAACATGGCATCATCATACTTAGCAGCTATTTTATCAGACACCATCAAACAACCAAAAGGCAAATAACCACAGGTTAATCCCTTTGCCATGGCAATCATATCCGGAATAATACCATGATTTTGAAAACCAAACCATTTGCCTGTCCTTCCAAAACCACTCATCACTTCATCCATAATTAATAAGATGCCATGCTTGTTACAGATTTCTCTAACGGCTTTCAAATAACCAACAGGATATTGTAAACAACCGGATGAACCTGATTCGCCTTCTAATAAGATAGCAGCAATATTTCCAGCACCTTCATATGCAATTACTCTTTCCAATGAAGCGACGGATTCTTTCAATAAATTTTCTTCACCATACTCCCAGCGGTATAAATAAGGTAAATCGAAATGCACAAAGTTGGGCGACTGTTGCGCATCCATCGGTATCTTTCTTGGGTCGCCACTTGCAGACATCGCACCGTAAGATGCGCCATGATACGATTGATAACGGGTGAGTATTTTATGATGGCCTGTATATAATCTTGCCAATTTTATTCCATTTTCAATTGATGTTGCTCCGCATAACGTAAAGAATGCTTTATTCAAATCACCGGGACAAATTTCAGCCAGTTTCTTTCCCAGTTCACCACGAACTTTTGTTACACAACTCGGCGTTACATAAGATACTCCCTGCATTTGTTTTACAACAGCATCTGTTATGCGTTGGTTCCCATGCCCGATATTCACATTCATCAACCCCGATGAAAAATCAATATATCGTTTGCCATCGTAGTCGTAGAGGTACACACCTTCGGCATGTTTTACAGCGATTGGTGCAATACCTTTTTGTTTGCTCCAGGAGAAAAGGGTGTAATCAAGATTGTCCTGAATGACTTCTTCGGCTTCGGAGATTGTTTTTGTGTTCATACTATTTATTTTTTATTAGCCCAGCTGTAGTGCTACTATCATCTTCGTTGCGTCGCACACTTCGGGGTTCTGTTCGCTGTTCAGCATATGCGAGTTACGAATCTTCTTCATCTGTAACAATTGTTTCCGCTTCACTTATTGTAGTTGGGTTAATTGTTGTTGTGGTAGTGGTTGAACTGCCTTCTCTTGACTCTAGCTGTTCGTCTAGGAATTGTTTAAACTGTATGTCTCTATAACGTAATGTGCCGAACATAGACGGCGTACTATTTTCATATAAGGCATTTACAACTTCTTGTTTTACTGCTGGAACTATCTGTTTAAAATTATTCCAGTCGGAAGATAAGTTTTTAATGACGCTTAAGTTAATTCTTGATTCAAAGAAGGTACCGTCGTTTTTTACAAAAAATAAAACTGGTCTAAACCTGCTTATATTTTCAAGAACAACAATATCTTTTATATCAAGTCTTTTTAAAAGCTCATCCCAAGAAATATCTTCCATTAATATTTGTTGAATATTCGGATGTCTCATCATTAATAAAAAGTCAACGACACGTCTATATCTTAAAACGCCACGACCAACTTCTTTTGCTTGGCCTGTGGAAATACTTGAAAGTATTAGTGATTTAATGTCTTTCAATTCTTCTGAAAAAGCTTCAAGTCTTCTGGATTCTGATTTAAGTATTCTTTGTTCAAATAAAAGACGCTGCAATAAAGATGACCATTGTTTCTTCAAATATTCTTCAATATCTGAGAGTTTACTGAACTCAATTATACTGTTGTTTTTTGAACGTAAGCGTAAAAAATTAATAAATTCAAAAATATAAATAGCCGAATCTTTTTTTTCAATTGATGGGAATTCTAATGTATCCAGTATCCCTTTGTCTTTATTTTTCTCATAAAATAAATGGTCGTGTAAAACTCTTGAGTCGACAAAAGTAAATATGGGAATATTAGATTCAATTGCTTTTAAAATCTCTAATTGTGTGATAGATATTTTTTCGGGATTTTCTAGAATCTTTCCTCCTTTTGATAAAGTTTTTAAGTTTTCTATGTCTAGAGCCTGAACTGCTTTTGGAATAGCAGTTCCCCCAAAGCGAGAGCCAATAATTAAAATGACGGCATCCGTATTGCTAATTTCTTTTACACAACTTTCATGTGTATGACTTCTTGGGTCGAATAGTACGTCATTGTAGTCACTCATTACAGGCTCGTGACCCAAAGATGCTAAATAAGCTCTGAGTTGTGTTCGCACAATGTTTAAATCATAGCAAGTAGAAGAGACAAAAACTTTGAGTAATGCCATAATGTTTGCTTATAAGGTTATTAATTTTTTAAAAAATTATTAATTTCTAACTCATCCAATTCACCCCAGCTTCCGCATTCCACTTCGTTGTACTTTTTTTCAATTTCGTCCAAAATTCAATGGAACTTTTACCGGTGATATCACCCACACCAAATTTACTTTCATTCCAGCCGCCGAACGAGAACGGTTCTCTGGGTACGGGCACACCTACGTTCACACCAATCATACCGGCACTGGCACGGTCAATAATATAACGGGCCATGCCGCCATTTTGTGTAAACACAGATGCAGCATTGCCATATGGATTTGCATTTTCAATGGCCAATGCTTCGTCAACGGTGTTGGTACGCATAATAGAAATAACCGGCCCGAAAATTTCTTCGGTGGCTACACTCATCGTTGGCGTTACATAATCAATAACCGTTGGGCCAACATAGGTTCCGTTTTCTTTTCCTTTTACTTTGGTGTTGCGGCCATCCACTAAAATCTTTGCACCATCTCTTTCGGCTTCACCGATGAACCGTTCTATACGTTCCATGCTTTCTTTGCTGATAACAGCTCCGAGATTTTCTCCAGGAATAATTTTTCTTGCTTCTTCACAAATTTTATCAACGATGCTGTCCACATTGCCTACACCAATCATAGCGGAAGCAGCCATGCAACGTTGCCCGGCGCAACCACTCATAGAAGCAGCAACATTCTGGGCCGTCATTCCGGGAATGGCATCGGGTAGAACCATCAAATGATTTTTTGCGCCCCCTAATGCCAATGCTCTTTTAAAATGTTGAGTTGCTCTTTGGTAAACGATCTTCGCAACCTTTGTTGAACCGACAAACGAAACTGCTTCAATGCCGGGATGGTCGCAAATGGCTTCTACTATTTCCACATCACCATGAACAATATTAAAAACTCCATCGGGTAATCCGGCTTCTTTTAATAGCTCGGCAAGTTTACCGCAACACAAAGGAACTTTTTCTGATGGTTTCATGATCATACAATTTCCGAGTGCAATTGCATTTGGTAATGTCCAATTTGGAACCATGGCCGGAAAATTAAATGGAACGATAGAGGCAACAACTCCCAGCGGCACATGTTCTGTTCTGCATTCTACTCCTTTGCTTACTTCTAATATTTCACCAGTTACCAATTGCGGGAGTGAAGTTGCAAACTCGGTTAGTTCAATGCATTTCTCTATTTCGGCTACAGATTCACCATAAGTTTTTCCGTTTTCTTCGCTGCATAGTTCGGCCAGTTGTTTTAAATCTCTTTCTAATAAAGTCTTATAACGAAAGAAAACCTGCACTCTTTCTTTAATGGGAGTTTTGCTCCAGGTTTGAAATGCTATTTTAGCTGCTTTCACCGCTGCATCCAAATCTTTGGCGGTTGACATGGGAACGGTTGATAGCAGATTGCCATCAAGAGGGGAGATGACCTCCATTGTTTTTGCAGTAGAGGCAGCTACAAATTTTCCGTTGATATAATTCTGAATAGGAGAATATTTCATAAAGTTTATTTGTTTAAAATCACCAACTATAAATATACTTAATTTAACGAAGTTTGCAATCTAACAACTTCAATTTCAATGACCCCGGAAAGGCATCACAAACTTACCTCGGTTTTAAATAAGCGGCAAGGTGATATAGCCATTGTCATGGAAAATGTATTTGACCCGCATAATATATCGGCAGTAATGCGAACCTGTGATGCTGTAGGGGTACAGGATATTTATATTCTCAATACAAAAATTCCGAGGCATAAAAAATGGGGATTCAAAAGCTCTTCCAGTGCAGCTAAATGGCTAACCGTTCACCAGTACGAAAATGCAGCCGAATGTTTTTCATCATTAAGAAAACATTATTCAAAAATATTAACTACTCATTTAAGCAGTGATGCGATAGGTTTGCATGATATAGATATGACACAGCCCCTCGCTTTGGTATTTGGAAATGAACACAGCGGTGTGAGTGATGAGATAAGAGCAATGGCAGATGGAAATTTTATTATTCCGCAGGTTGGTATTATTCGTTCGCTAAACATAAGTGTGGCTTGTGCAGTTACTTTATATGAAGCTTTTAGACAAAGAACAAATGCAGGGCAGTACAACCAGCGTAGCCTGAATGACGTCAGATATCAGGAGCTTTTTAAAGAATGGGAGGAGAATAAGAAGGAGGAGGAGGAATAGACCATAGGCAAAATGAAATGCTCAATAATCTGTTTTCAATATACAATTTTCAATGAAGCGAATATTTGTAATAGTCTTATTTTTTCTTAGTGTGGCATCTGCTAAAGGTCAGAATATAAAAGCTGTAAAGGCTACGGATGTTGAAAAAATAATTGCTGAAAGCAAAACTCCTTTAATAGTAAATATGTGGGCTACCTGGTGTCAGCCTTGCCTGGAGGAGATTCCTTATTTTCTGAAAGAAGTAAAGAAGTATAATGCTTCGGCAGGCTCAAAAGATAGTGTGCAGTTGCTATTTGTAAGTTTAGATTTTGAAGAAGCATTTCCTGCAGGCATTGCTGCGGTTGCTAAAAAAAGAAAAATAAATGCTCCTATTGTGTGGCTGGATGAAACCAATGCGGATTACTTCTGCCCAAAAATAGATAGCAAATGGTCGGGAGCTATTCCGGCTACCCTTTTTATAAATAATAAAACCGGCTACCGGAATTTTATTGAAGAAAAAATTCCGCATGAACAATTGAAAAAAGAAATCATGGCTATGCTTAAGTGATCTATAAAGCTTCTTCTTTTATTGCCTGCGTTTCTCTTTCCATTTCCTCTTTTGCCTTAGCAGCTATATAAAGAAAATAAACTCCTGCACCCAGACTAATAAAGGCGAGGATAATGCCCATTACACTTTTGTGATACATAGCTTTGGCAAGACAGAAGCCTACCAATACCATAAAGCCTAAAATAATGATGCGATTGAGGGTTTGCCTGGAAAGCATAAGCTGGAGTTTTTTGGTGATAAAACAAGTTATTACAACAATTGGATGCATCCATAAAAACATTCCATAAAATTTTTATAAAAAAAATACCCTTTGCTTTGGCAAAGGGTATTCAAATGGAATATTTATTAATTATTGGAGCCGTTTGATACCACAACCCACGGACTTGGATTGCTTAATGGAAACTTCTTTTCCTCCATTTATTTCTTCCAGGGCTGCTATTAAATGTTTGCGGCTCACGGCGTCAGCATTGGATGGATTATCATCTATAGCACCATGATAAACCAGATTACCATCAGCATTAAATAAAAAACACTCTGGAGTTTTCATGGCGCCAAAAGCATCGGCCAGTTTTGAGTTTTCATCCTGCAAGTAATACCAATGATAGCCCTGCTCTTTTGCATAAGCTTTCATCTTATCATAAGAATCGCCACCGTTTCTACTGGCTTCATTTGAATTTAATATTACTACGCCAATGCCAGTGCCCTGTGCATATTTACAAGCCTCATAAGTCCGGGCTTGATTTTTAACTACATAAGGGCAGGTATTGCAACTAAACATTACCAGCAAACCTTTATCAGTTTTGGCATCTTTCAACGAAACCTCTTTACCTGAAATATCTTTCATTTTTACATCAGGACTAGGTATTGGTGAGCCGAGAGGTAAAGGATCTTTTACTCCAAACACCATGGCCAACGCAACTACCGGTAATGCCGCAAAAAGTATTTTTTTCATAACCACTATAGTTTTATTGTTATCAAATTTCGGAAATTATACGGAAACACTGTTGCCGCCTGTGGGGGCATCCTTCCGTTCTTCGGCTATTCTTTTTAATGAATTGATGCTGACATTCAGTTCAAATCCAATTAAGAGGATTAATGAGTTAATGAAAATAAGTACCATGAGAATCAGCACAGTACCAATTGATCCATATAGCTGATTGTAGTTGCCAAATCTGCTAACCCACCAGGAGAATAGGACAGTTAGCAATAGCATTAAAACGGTAGCCAAAATGGATCCTGGATTTATCAATTTCCATTTTTTATGCACCGCCGGAGCATGGCGATAGATATATGAAATGCAAGTAAAGAAGAGAAGTACGATGACTACCCAACGGGCATTGACTATGATTGTTCTTACCCGGGCATTTTCTATTCCAATAAATTTTAATACCTGGCCTTGTGCTATCAGTAAAAGAATGGACAAGAAAACCAACACGAACAGCACCATAGTTATCTTTAATGCTACCATTCTTTTTTGAACCCCCGTTCTTTTCTTAAACCCGATATAGTTTTTATCAAAAGATCTCATAATGCCCATCATAGCATTGGAAGAGAAAAAGAGTGAGAGTATAAAACCCAGCGAAAGCAAACCGTTTCTTGGATTATTGATAAAGTCCTGCAGGAATTTAATTAGTACAGAATTATCTTTTTGCCCTGGTATTACATCCCGGATGAGGTTGTATAAACTATTTTCAAATTCTTTTGAAATTGGGAAAAAAGGGATTAATGTAAAAAGAAAAATGATGGCAGGAGGGATGGCCATTACAAAATTATAAGCAATGGCAGATGCTCTCTCCGTCATACCCACCGTTTTTACCTGTGTAAAAAAAAACTTAACTACATCATACAAAGGAATTTTACTAAAGCCGGGAAACGAAGTTGCTTTGCTTCTGTTGATTACAACTTTGGCAGAAGGTGTATCAGCAATTTTGTTTCCTATTTTTTTGAAGACAGACATTATTTGTTTTGCTTAAGTCGTTGTATGGAGTCGGATCTTCTCTTTTGCTCTGCCTGAAATAGACGGGCATATTTTAAATGATCAGCATAGTTAGTGGTAAAAACTGAACTGCCATCAAATTTATCGCTTGCCACAAAGAAAATGTATTCCGTCTTAGGAGCATCCAATACTGCAATAATTGATTCGATGGAAGGTGTGCAAATAGGCCCGGGGGGCAAACCTTTGTTCAGGTAAGTATTATATGGCGATTCTAATTTTAAATGAGAACCTTGTATTCTGCCTAATTGAAAATTGCGGGTAATAAATTTTACTGTAGGGTCGGCATCCAGTTTCATACCTCTGGAAAGTCTGTTGAGGTAAGTACTGGCCACATTGTACTTATCAGCTTTCTTATTTGTTTCTTCTTCAACTATCGAGGCCATGATAGAAACTTCTATTGGTGTGAGATGCAGGCTGTCAGCTTTTACTTTTCTTTCATCCGTCCAGAATTTTTTATGGGCTGTATGAAATTGCTGAAATATTTTTCCGGCACTACTGTTCCAGTTTACTTCATAAGTATAAGGCATTACTACGGCCATCACCGTATTGGTATCTACTCCATATTTTTTTAGTGAATCATTATTATTCAGGAAAGAAATCATTTCGAGTGAATCACATTGGGTGTCATATTTTTTTCCCATTTTGCCCGCAAATAATTCTTTTGTCCTTTCTTTTATTACTGTAATTTTTATGGGTGATTGTTTACCTGATCGTAACATCTTTACCAATTTGTAAATACTCATCCCATTGGTTATTTCATAGCGGCCCGGCTTGGGGTTATTATATTTTAGCCAACCCGCCACCCTGCTAAACCAGGTACTGCTGCGGATGATTTTTTTGGAAACCAGTTGTTCTTTTACAAATTCAATTGTTTCACCATTATTAATGTAGATGTATTTTCCTTTTGCTGTAGTTACGGCAGGGCTAAAAACATTGTAGGCAATAAAACCTGCTACCAGTAAAATAACTGCGGTAATGCCGAGAAAGATTTTTCTTTTCATAGATAATACACAAAGTAAATAAAAAACCCCGTGTCGCCTAAGATGACACGGGGCTGCTATAATAATATTAACCCTTTATTTAGGTGTATTTGCTGGAGGATTTGCTGGTGTTGCAGCCGGTGGATTTACTGGCGTTGTTTGCATCGGCACTGTATTATTGTTTACCGGTGCTTTGCTAGCTGGAACCGGAATGTCAGTTCCGGTTTTTTCTATAGGAGCTCCAGTAGCAGAAGAAGTTGTTTGCGGAATAAACATGGCAGAAATGATGCATAATAAGCCAATTAAACCTGCAAAAACCCATGTGCCTTTTTCTAAAACGTCAGTAGTTTGCTTTACACCCATAAACTGGTTGCTAAAACCGGCTACGTTGCCTGCCAGGCCACCGCCTTTTGGATTTTGCACCAAAATAATCAGGCTAAGTACTAAAGCAGCCAGTACAATCAATATGATAAAAATAATAATCATGTTAGTTTTATTTTCTTAATATCCTCAATTTTCGCTGCAAAATAACGGCTTTTGGCGGGTTCGAGCAAACTTAATTTGGTGTATATGGCAATGGCTTTTGCATGGTTTCCCTGTTTTTCCCAAACTTCAGCCATTGATTCTGTTATTACTTCTCTTTCCTGCAAGGAATGTTCAGCCAATTGCTCCACTTTTTGTTCCCCACTGGATTCTACTTGTTTGGCAATATCTGAAACAGGCAGCCGTTTCATGGTTTTTAACCAATCGGTAAAACTTTTTAGTTGAATGCCGAATTTATCTTTTGGCTTTTCTTCTTCTTTAAATTTTATTCCTTGTGAGGCAAAGTAATCAACAGTATGAAAAGGTTCGAAAGTGAGTTCTGCTTTATTGGGATCAAAAGGCTCAATCTTCAATCCAGGAATTTGCAGGGGCGATTCTTCGCCTTCAGTAACCAGTTCTATATTTTCTTCAGTGATTTGTGTTGCTTCTTCTTTTATTAAAGTCTGTTCTACAGGTGTTTCGATTAATGGCTGTGTAATACTAGCGGCAGGTTCTATATTCTCTACTAGGATTTCAGTTGCTTCTTCTTTTATTAAAGTTTGTTCTGTAGGTATATCAACTAAGGGCTGCGCAATAATAGCAGCAGGTTCCATTTTTATTTCTTCCACCTGTTGTATCGGCTGCTCTTTTTTTTCTGCTTGTTTGATATTTGCAGAGCCAGTATCATTTAATAAATGTTCTACCCAAAGTGGATTATGAAAAAACAAATATGTTTTTTGTAACTGGTCGTTGAATTTTTCTGATTGTTCTGTTTGCAATTTTTTAGTAAGCAATAATTGGGCTGCGCCAAAATAGGGATGCCGTTCTGCAAATTGTTGCAGCTCATGCAGGCTGCATTGCTCCAGCGATTCTTTTTGCAACAGTGATTTTACTAATTGATTGATCCGGGGATTCATGATTACAAGATAAGGTTAATGCTGAATTTTTAAAATCGGTTTATAATTAAAAAAATACAGTGGAAGTTACCAGTTGGAAAATAATTTATTAAAAATTTCGTCGGTTAATGTTCGTACCATTTCATCGGCAAGAGCAGCTTCAGCCTGCTGAAAGGTTTGGTTACCTTTAAATTCAAAACTACGACTCACATCATATTCATCCGTTTTATCTTCTTTATTACTTCTTTTTATGATGTGGACAGTAACAGTAAGCCTGTTATTGGATGCCTGCTGACCAGAAATAGCAGATGTGCTGAAAGAATAATCCCTTATAAAACCAGAAATATCCCAGTCAGCATTATCATTATTTGTCTGGCTTAGTTTTGTTTGCCCAACAATTTTTTGCCTTAGCTTATCAGTAAGCTTAGGACTTAATTGCGGATTTACATACTGTGCTCTGTTTTCGATAAAATTTACTTTTACTGTTTTAATGCTATCAGCAATTGTGCCAGCCTCTGTAAATTTATATACTCCACAACTGCTGTTGCTGAATACTACAACAAAACAGATGGCAATAATTACCAGTGGAAATAATATTTTTCTTTTAAGTCTCATTATTCTTCGATGTCGTATTCTTTTAATTTTCTGTATAAAGTTCTTTCGCTGATGCCAAGATCCAATGCGGCATCTTTTCTTTTACTCTTATGTTTTTTCAGTGCTTTGATGATCAATTCTTTTTCTTTGTCTACAATGTTCAGGCTTTCTTCTACTTCTACATGTTCATGTATATTATTGTTCATGATAACGGGCTGGGAGTTTGGAAGAGCCGGTTGAATTCCCATAGTGCCGATAGCCAATGGCTGCGTTGCGGTAGTAGTTTCATTATTCTTTAATTCCTTCAACTCATTTATGAAATTTTGATTTTGCGACACCATCTCCGGATTTTGCAATACATCTAGAAACATTCTTTTCAATTCCGTAACATCTTTTTTCATATCAAAAAAAAGCTTGTACAAAATTTCTCTTTCGTTGGAAAATTCATGTCCGTTAGCTCCGGCTGAATGTACTACGGCCGGCATCCTGTTATTTGAATAAGGTTGTAAAAATTTATTCAACATTTCAGAAGTAATTTGTTTATCCTGTGAAAGAACTGAAATTTGCTCTGCAATATTCTTTAATTCCCGCACATTACCGGGCCATGGGTAGTTTATTAACAGGTTTTTTGCTTCATCTTCCAATTGCACAGGGGAAGTTTTGTATTTATTAGCAAAATCACCAGCAAACTTTCTAAAAAGTAAATGTATGTCTTCAGGTCTATCATGCAGGGCAGGCACCCGAATAGGTACGGTACTAAGGCGATAATAAAGGTCTTCCCTAAAACGACCGGCTTGTACTAACTGCATCAGGTCTTTATTAGTAGCAGCAATTACCCGTACATCAGTTTTTTGTGTTTTGGATGAACCTACACGGATGTATTCACCGGCTTCCAATACTCTTAATAATCTGGCTTGTGTACCTAATGGCAATTCACCTATTTCATCTAAAAAAATAGTTCCGCCATTTACAGTTTCAAAATATCCTTTTCTTGCATCTGCAGCTCCGGTAAAAGAACCTTTCTCATGCCCGAATAATTCTGAATCAATAGTGCCTTCTGGTATTGCACCACAGTTAACAGCTATGAATGGATTATGTTTTCTTGGAGAAAGAGAATGTATGATCTGCGAAAACACTTCTTTGCCTACACCACTTTCACCATTTATTAATACAGTAAGATCTGTACTGGCTACCTGCACCGCTACCTGCAAAGCATAGTTGAGGGCAGGAGAGTTGCCGATGATGCCAAATCTATTTTTTATTGATTGAATGTCCATTGTTAAACCTCTGAGTTGCTGAAACAATTTTTTATAAGATTATATTTTCCGTTTCAGCAGTAAATAAATTAATTAATTATTTGTCCAAGTATAGTTCCTTGTGTGCAGCTTTCTGCTTTCACCATCACATAATCTCCCTTATTTAAATTATATTGTTCTTTAGGAAAAACAAAAACTTTGCCCTGCGAACTTCTTCCCATCCAATCATCATCACTTTTTTTGCTTTCACCTTCTATTAGTATTTTAAATGGTTTACCAATATCTCTAAGATTACTTGCCAATGATAATTTATTCTGCACTTCCACTATTTCATACAATCTTTTTTTCTTTATATCCAGCGGCACATCATCTGTATATCTTTTTTGCGCCAATGTGCCCGGTCTTTCTGAATAGTAATACATATAGGCATAATCATACTGAGCATATTTCATTATGGATAAAGTATCTGCATGATCTTTTTCTTCTTCTGTACAAAAGCCGGTTATAACATCGGAGCTGATGCCACAATCCGGAATGATTTGTTTAATCCTATCGATCTTCGACATATACCATTCCCTGGTATATGTTCTGTTCATCAATTGTAAAATCCTTGTTGAACCACTTTGCACTGGCAGGTGTATATAATTACAAATATTTTCATGCCGGGATATTGTGTGTAGCACATCATCTGTTATATCTTTTGGATGAGATGTGGAAAAACGTACACGGAGCAAAGGGGAAACGAGAGCAACTTTTTCAAGTAGCATCGCAAAAGTGACAGAAGTGTAAGCGATAGGTTCCTTGTTTGCTGGAAGACTTTCTACATTTGCAGACTCTAAAGTCCCCCCTTGTGGGGGATTTAGGGGGGCTTGATAATAATAGCTATCTACATTTTGTCCTAGCAGTATTACTTCTCTATATCCTTTTTCAAAAAGATCGGTACATTCCTGTATAATACTTTCTGCAGACCTGCTTCTTTCTCTGCCTCTTGTAAATGGAACCACACAGAAGGAGCACATATTATTGCATCCCCGCATGATGCTTACATATGCATTTACACCATTGCTATTTAACCTTACCGGAGATATATCTGCATAAGTTTCATCACGGCTTAATAAAACATTCACCGCTTTTTGTCCACCCTCTGCTTCATTTACTAAAGCTGGTAATGAACGATAAGCATCTGGCCCTACAACGATATCAACTAATTTTTCTTCTTCTAATAATTTAGATTTTAATCTTTCTGCCATACATCCCAACACACCAACTAGTAATCCCTTTTTTTGTTTTTTTAACAGGCGAAATTCAGTGAGACGTTTGCGGATGGTTAGCTCCGCTTTTTCCCGGATAGAACAAGTGTTGAGAAAAATAAGATCCGCCTCTTCTACATTCTTTGTGGCGCCAAAACCTTCATTATATAATATAGATGCCACTACTTCGCTGTCTGAAAAATTCATTGCACAGCCATAACTTTCTATATAAAATCTTTTTTTAAATAGATTCGGATCGTTGGCAAAAGGTAAAAACGCTTCGCCCTGCCGGGTTTCATCATGTACTTTTTCTGAAATTTCAGACACCATATCTCTTGCTGCTTCTGTCATATTATTTAATAATCCTGCCGGGTGGCGGAGAGCTGCAAATATACTGCTTGCTTCCCGATTTGTGACAGGTTGTCAGCAATCTGATAGTATGCTAATATGTAATATTGACCATTCATCCATCTAAATGTCAAAGCTTTAGCAAGGTTGGCGGTATCTTTACGTCTTATTGTTTGATTTGAGAAAACTCTTATTTTTTTTGGCCTCTTTATTGTTTAACTTTTCGGCCTCCTCACAGGCTGGGGGATACGGTATACTTACTGGTAATCTCCTGAATGACAAAAGAGAATCTCTTGTTGGAGCAAATATCAAACTCATTAATCATTCCGACACAACTAAGAAGAAGTTTACTGTATCACGGATAAATGGTGAATTCGCTTTTGAGAATATACATTTTGATTTTTATTATCTTGAAGTTAGTTACGTAGGCTACATGACACTGCGCTTAGATAGTATACACTTTAGGAAAGAAAGATTAGATTTTAATATTAGTGATATTATTCTAAAACCGAGAATTTTAGATACAGTTTATAATGAAGTCATAATTTATGCAGAAAAACCCTTGATACAATCTAAAGATGGCAACATTACTTTTAATGCCGGCGAATCTGCTCTTGCTGCCGGAAGCAATGCAAGTGATCTCTTAAATAATATTCCTCTTGTTGCAAAAGATGGTACAGGTAAAATAACAGTAAGAGGAAAAGAACCAAAAATTTTGATTGATGATAAACCTGTCGAATTAAATCTTCAGCAATTGCAGGATCTGTTGGAATCAATGCCGGGAAGTTCCATAGAAAAAATAGAAGTGATGACGAACCCGCCACCACAGTATGCTAATGAGCAGGGCGGAGTAATAAATATTACTACTAAAAAAGGAAAAGTGGGAAGAAGCGGACGTATCAATCTATCTGCTGGTACAAGAGGTGAAACAAGCATCAATGGAAATTTCAGTTATCGCAAACAAGGCTTTTCATTAAGCATTAATGCTGGTGCCGGATATAATCGTTTACAAGGTGATGGTTATTCCACCAGGAATAATACCTACACCGACTCATCTAATTTTTTCAATACAAAAAATAATTACCTGAATAAAAGTTTACGGCCAAACTTCCGGCTGAATATGGATTATGATATTGCAAAAACACAATCCATCAATTTTGTATTGCACTACAACCAAAGTGATTTTAATAATACCAGCACAACAGAGTATACCAATATCAATCGCTTTGGAAATATTTATCGCCTGAGTGAAAGAACTGTTTTAAGCACTGGCGGCAACTATAGTCCGAATGTTAATTTATCCTATTTAAAAAAAGGCAAGATAGCCGGAGAGACTTTTAAAATTATTACCGGGGCAAATTTTTCTATCAATAAATCCGACAGAGATTTTTATCAGCAATTTTTTAATAACGATCATACTCCTAACGGTATAGATTCTACCCAGGAGCAAATAACGGATAACAGGAGCAATGGTTATAATGTAAGAGTAGATTATAACAGGCCGTTGAATAATAAGAAAACCTTTTTTTCTGTAGGATCATATTTCAATCGCAGTAACAGTCATATAGCAGTAGATGCCAACTATCTGAAGAAGGTTGATATGACTATGGTGAAATCAGAATTGCTAAGTAATGAATTTAAGTTTCATCAAAGCATTATGAATTTTCGGGGGTCTGTTCGCCAGGTTTTAAAAGAGAATTTTAGTGTTACCGGCGGAACGTCAGTAGAGCAAACAGCAATCCGGTTTCAATTATATAAAGAAGACAGGAAGGTGAAAAATAACTATTGGACTTTTTTACCCTTTGCAAATATTAATCGCAACTGGAAGGATAAACTCAATGTTACTTTATCATATCGCCGAAGCATTCGCCGCCCCGGTATTAATGAATTGAACCCAACTATAGATTTTGGTGATCCATACAATGTTCGGTTTGGCAATGAAAAATTAGAAGCATCTACTGCCCAAAATTTTGATCTTGTGCTTGGCAAAACAAAAAAAATGTTTTTTGCAAACCTGGGATTGGGATATAATATAGTGGAGAACATTTTCAGCCCGGTAAGAACATTGATACCCGGCGAAAAAACACAAATTACCTGGGAAAACATCAGTGGTCGAAAAGAATATGAATTAAGTACATGGGGCGGTGTAACTGTTAGTAAAAAAATAAAAGCAAACCTAAGTGGAAGCTATACATTTAATGAGTACAGTAGTTTTGATAAAACGGTGAACCGTTATCGCAATGGCGGATCGTTTACTTCAAATTTCAGTTCCACTTATACCCCGAAGGACATAATGAATTTTACAGGCAGTTTTACATTTAATCGCTTTGCAAATCCACAGGGTTTTGCCCGGTGGAGTTGGAGTATGAATGTAGGAGTGCAACGAAAATTCCTTGATAAAAAATTAACGGTAACTGCTAACATCATTGATCCTTTTTTACAAGAGAGTAGAAATTTTACCTACGGCCCCCTTTTTTTTCTACAGAGTTACAGTACTGCACAAACAAGAAATTTCAGATTGAGTGCGGCATATAATTTCGCAAAAACGGCGAAGAAAACCCCTTCCAAAGCCAATAAATAAATTTTTACAAAACTGGTTTCGAAAAAGAAATTTTATTCTTTAACCAGCTATCTTTCACTGGTGCTATCCATTTTGTTTCCAGGTCGGCTTTGGTTATTACAAGGTTATTGAAGTATAATGTATCGGGAGTTATAAAATCATTTTGCGCCGCATATTGTAATTGCGAAAGAGGAAGTAATTGAATTTTATCTTTTACAATAAAAGCTAACGTAGTTCTGTCAAACATATTAACAGCAAACCGCTGCTCAATATCTTTTATCAATCTTACTGAACTATCGGTGCTGCATCCGCTTACACCGGTAGCTGTTTCATCAGCCATTAAAATAATAAATTGACCAAAGAATAAATAAGCATCACCTTTTACCGGTGTGCCGTGGCTTTTCCATTGGCTGGTAAAGTCTTTTAGCAAATCTTCAATTTCCAATGCCTCGCCTAATGTAAATAAGCGGTTGCTCTGGTAAACCCACACTTTAGATGCAGGATCAAAATTATTATCAAGGAGTTCTTTGTATTCAAAATTCATGGGTCAAAGTTAATCTAAACTGGCGGCTATTAATTCAGCCACATCCAGCACTTGTACGTTATCTTCTTTCTCAGCATTTTTTACACCATCTGTCAGCATGGTATTACAAAACGGACAGGCGGCTGCAATAACAGAAGCACCTGTACCAATTGCTTCATGACTCCGTTCAATGTTTATCCTCGTAATTCCTTTTTCTTCTTCCTTCCACATTTGTGCACCACCGGCACCACAGCAAAGCCCATTGCTTTTACATCTTTTCATCTCCACCAACTCAGCATCTAATGCTTCTAATACCTTGCGGGGAGCTTCATATATGTTGTTTGATCGGCCGAGATAGCAACTGTCGTGGTAAGTAATTTTCTTCCCTTTAAAAATGCCACCTTCTTTTAATTTTATTTTTCCTTCATCAATTAATTGTTGCAGAAAAGTAGTGTGATGAATAATTTCATAATTACCACCCAGTTCTGGATATTCATTTTTTATAGTATTGAAACAATGGGGACAGGCTGTTACTATTTTTTTAATTCCATAATTATTCAGTATCTGAATATTCTGGTAAGCCATCATCTGAAACATAAATTCATTGCCGGCACGGCGTACAGGATCGCCGGTACACAGTTCTTCTTTGCCAAGAATGGCATAGTTAACTCCCACTTTATTTAAAATAGTAGCAAAGGCTTTGGTAATTTTTTGTGCCCGTTGATCAAAACTGCCGGCACAGCCCACCCAAAATAAAACT
Organism: Chitinophagaceae bacterium; assembly: GCA_031397865.1. GTDB lineage: Bacteria > Bacteroidota > Bacteroidia > Chitinophagales > Chitinophagaceae > JJ008. The sequence continues at coordinate 69,399 of JANNMN010000006.1, read as the reverse complement.
TCCGGACTTTTCCCTTCGGCAAATAATTCAGCAACTGTAGGTACATGCATAATCTTCTTCTTTTCAACGACAATATTACTGAAAAGAAGGCATTATTGAATCCAGAAACCTCCACTAGCTAGAATTGCTATTATAAGGAGAATGAACAGTACAATCAGGGCAAGAGTTATCCAGCCCAAAATTGCTCCTGTCTTTGCATGTCTATCATCAGGATTAATTTTTTTAGCTTGGTTGCCAAAAATGATAGCTAATATAGCACAGGGAATGGCCACAATACCTAAGTAAGGTATAAGCAGAGAAACAAGGCCAACTATGCCTAAAATAAAAGCAGTATTACCTTTATCACTTTTTCGTTCTTTTGGAAAGGAAAGTGTCTTAATTTTTTTTATTTTCCATTGATAAACTTTTACGGCAATTTTTTCTTTGAAGGTTAATTTCCTGCCGGCCAACTTTTCAATCTCTTTGATCTTCAGCGTTGCAAATTTTGCTAATACTTCGGGAGTGATTGTGATAGTAGCTTTTTCTTTTTGCAGTGGAATATTAGTAAGGATTATCGAACTGTATGAATTAAAAGAAAAAAATAAAATAAACATTAAGCTCAAACTTTTTTTCATAATACAGGTTTTAGATTCATTTATAGTAAAATAGATTAATAAAATTCGTTACTATGTTATCAGGAAACTTATTTTTGTTCAACCTGAATTAAAGATGAAGAAATTTTTTCAAAAAATAACTAATTGGGAACTTTGGAATTTTTATGTTCTTTATTTCCCACTTGGACCGGTTTGGCTCTGGTATTGCCTGCGCAGCGGATCATTTTGGTATTTCAGTTCATCTAATCCTACTATTACATTTGGCGGATTTGAGGGAGAAGGAAAAAAAGAAATGTATGACCAGCTTCCCCCGCACCTGGTGCCCCGTACCATATATATAATGCATGACTGGTCTTTTGACAAAGTAAAAGACTCAATTGCTGCTGCGGGGTTTAAATTCCCTTTTATTGTAAAGCCAGATATCGGGATGAAAGGAATTCTTTTCAGAAAAATTGATAATGAAGAGCAGTTAAAAAAATATCATGAAAGAATTCCGGTGGAATATATTGTACAGGACCTGGTGACATTACCTGTAGAAGTAAGTGTGTTCTATTACAGATATCCCTGGGAAAAGAATGGAGTGGTTAGTGGATTTATTGATAAAGAATTGTTACAGGTAAAAGGAAATGGGCAATCTACTTTGCGGGAATTGGTGCAGGAACATCCCCGTGCCCGTTTTCGGATGGAAGAAATGGAACACAGGCATGGTCATCGTTTTGAAAGAGTGTTACCCGAAGGGGAAATATTTTATTTGTCGTATGCAGGCAATCACAACCGAGGCGCACATTTTACCAACCTGCACAACGAGATAGATGAAAAGCTGCATAGGGTTTTTGATGAACTCAGCCACTTTACAGATAAGTTTTATTACGGCAGGTATGATATTAAAACATCATCAATAGAAGACCTCAAGCAAGGGAAGAATTTTTTAATTCTTGAATTTAATGGTTGTGGTGCAGAACCAAATCACATATACGATTGTGGTATGAGCCTCTGGAAGGCCTATGGTGTTCTCCTTCATCATTGGAAAGTATTATTTAAGATCAGCCGGTATAACAATAAAAGTGGCACTCCATATTGGTCTTTTAAAAAGGGATGGAAATATTTGAAAGACTCCAAACAGCATTTTAAGATGCTGGAAAAATATGATTGATCCCGTATAAAGGAATTCCTTCCCACTTAATAATACAATACCGTACTAACCTGTAATAAACGGATCACTGTTCCCTTCACCGGATTTTGTAACTTCATCAAAGCAAAATAATAGAATATGCCTGTTGATGATAAATTAATGTTGCTCCGTAGTTATGATCTCTGGTGCCATCTGGATGATAAGGAATATGAAGAATTAAATGTGGCTCATCATTTTATTGAAGCCAAAAAAGGCGAGTACATTTATTTTGATTCACACCATCTCAATAAATTATATTTTGTAAAAGACGGTTATATCAAAATCGGTTTTGTAGATGAAGAGGGCAATGAAATAATAAAGGAGATCATTAAAGAAGGTGAAATCTTTGGCCAGTTTTCGCTGGAAAAAAATAACCTGAATGGAGAATTTGCCCGGGCATACAAGGGCAATGTTAGCTTGTGTGCTTTTTCAATAGAAGATTTTGAGAAGCTGCTGATGAAAAAGCCTGAGATGGCTATTAAATATAGCAAGCAGGTGGGGGAGAAGTTGCGGAGGGCGGAGTTTAGGTTGGTAAATATGCTGCATAAAGATGTTCACTTCCGGTTGATGGCTTTTTTTTATCACCTTGCCATAATGGATGGTTATGATGGCAATGCTGTATCCTACACAGTTGATAATTTTCTTACACATGATGATATTGCAAAATTGATTGGCAGTGCCCGGCAAACCGTTACCAGTACCATCAGCCAACTGGAAGATGAAGGACTGTTGAAAATATCCCGAAAGAAAATTTTTATACCTGATGCAAAAAAATTAAAGCAACTGGTTATTGTTACTTAAGCCTTCTTATTTTCTACACTTATTTCCTATTTTCGTTTTATGCATCCATTGTTTAAAATTTTTCTTACAGGTATGCTGGTCAGTTTCCTGGGCTCCTTGCCATTAGGGACATTGAATATAGCGGCCATGCAGATTTCTATTTCTGATAGCATACAGGCGGCATTACTTTTTTCACTGGGTTCATTAGCGGCAGAAATTGTTTATGTAAGAGTTTCGCTGGTGGCAATGGATTGGATAAGAAAACAGGAAAAGATTTTTAAGATATTGGAATGGGTTACGTTGCTGATAGTAATTGCATTGGCAGCCGCCAGTTTTTATGCAGCCATACATCCTTCTGAGGATAATAAAAATGTTATCCTAGACAGCCAGCTTCCAAAATTTTTATTAGGATTTACCATGAGTGCATTAAACCCGGTGCAGATTCCATTTTGGTTTGGCTGGAGTACTGTTTTATTTACTAAGAAGATATTATTACCCCGTAGCGATCATTATAATTCCTATATAATTGGTATTGGCATTGGTACCTTTATCGGAAACCTTCTTTTTATTTTTGGCGGAAGATTAATAGCTGATAAAATAAGCAACAATCAGGATATACTGAGTTGGGTAATAGGAGGCATATTTGCGATTACTGCTTCAATACAAATCTGGAAAATGGTTCGCAAGAAGGATGTGGTTCATAAACTGGAACATCCGGAAGAAGTAACCCAGGGAATTGAAGAACAGATTGAAAAGTTTGAAGAGGGAATTGAAAAGATCAGCAAGAAAGACAAAGATGATTAAGATTTATTTTAATCTACAATAAATAATGTGCAGCCAGTATTAGTAGAAGTGCGGTGTGCTTCATTATTATCTCCCACGATATAGCACATACCTTTTGTTAGTTTCATAATTCTTCCATCTTCCAACTCAGTATCCATTTCTCCTTCCAGGCAATAGATAATATGGCCTTTGCTGCACCAATGATCGGCTTTATAACCGGGAGAGTATTCCACCAACCTAATTCTGATATCATTCATTGTTTGTACTTGCCAATAGGCTATACCAGTTTCACCCTGATGTTCTTCTTTGGGAACAGAAGCCCAGTTGAGAGTTTGGAAAGGAAAATTTCCTAGTTTCATGTCATTAATGATTATGCCTTCATCTCTTCCGCCCATTTATCTCTATCCTCGGGGCTAAACTTCCATGGTGCAAAATTATTTTCTACATTACTAAACATGCCAGCCCATTCAGCTGGTGTATTACTTTCTTCCATTACCAGGTAGCGGCGCAGCTCCAGTATAATATCAAGTGGGCTTATACTTACCGGGCATTCCTGCACACAGGCATTGCAGGTGGTGCAGGCACGGAGTTCTTCTACTTTTATATAATCATGCAATAAAGATTTGCCATCATCTTTAAATTCTTTGTTAGCATTAATATTCTTTCCCACTTCCTCCAATCTGTCACGGGTATCCATCATTATTTTTCGGGGAGAAAGTAATTTGCCTGTTTGTGTGGCAGGGCAGGCTGCAGAGCATCTGCCACATTCTGTGCAACTGTATGCATCCATTAAATTTTTCCAGGTAAGATCCATTACATCCTTTGCGCCAAACTTATGTGGAGCTGCTTGTTCTCCGGCTGGTATCAATTCTGGTTGCATAGCATACAGCACTTCATTTTGAACGGATTGCATATTATCCATTTTGCCAACCGGCAGTAATGGTGCATAGTATGCATTAGGAAAAGCTAATACAATGTGCAAGTGCTTGGAGTAGGGCAGGTAATTTAAAAAAGCAAAAATGCCAACAATATGTAGCCACCAGGTTCCTCTTTCAATTAGTTCAAGTCCGCTATTGCTAATTCCGTTTAGTACGGGGTGTAAGTATTGTGATATAATAAAATTGCCCGTTGGATGTGCTGCATAATGTTCAACACCTCTTGTTTGTAACAATGTATCACTTGCATTTAAAAACAGGAACAATGACATCAATACAATTTCGATAATCAAAATATAATTTGCATCGCTGCGGGGCCAGCCATCAAGATCGTTGCTGATAAATCGTTTTAGCTTGATAATGTTTCTGCGGATCAGGAAAATAACAACTGCTACCAATACTAATAAAGCCAGCACTTCAAAACTATTGATCAAAAAAGTATAGAAGCCACCTAATACAGGAGCAAACATCCGGTGTGTTCCAAAAATGCCATCCAATACAATTTCTAGCACTTCAATGTTGATGATGATAAATCCAGCGTACACAAAAAAATGCATTACCGCTACCAGCGGATTGCGAAACATTTTCTTTTGGCCAAATGCAAGCAGCAAAAGATTTTTCCATCGCTGTGGTTTGTTGTCATCCAGGTTTTCATCTCTGCCGAGTTTTATATTGCGGCTTATTTCTTTTACTTTTTTAGAAAAAAACCATACTGAAATCGAACTGAGAAGAATAAACAATGTTTGTTGGATGAGTTGCATATGTATTTATTGCAGCGGTGAAATTAGAGCTAGAGGATGATGCATTGATGTTTATGTTTTAAAAAACAATCATAACATCTACTTCTTTAAAGGCCTGGTTACCTAGTTGGTCAACAACTGTGACTTTGACAGTTGCAGTAATTGTAGAAGTGATACCACTTATAGTCCAGTTCCACAAAAAACGATAAAAACTAACAACAGGTGTAGAAGTATTTTGCTGATACAAAATAGCTCCGGTAGTTTTATTTCTAACTTCTACCCTGGCAGAAGATATGAAGTTATTGTCTGTCATTTGCCCTTCAATACGCATAACAAACCCATTGTCATAAATAGTATTTGGTGTAGGCATAGCAATTTCAACCGAACCATTCTGATTGGATGGAGGAGTATCGTCGCCATTTTCCTTACAATTGAAACTAAAAATTGAAATTAATAATATGAGTGATAATAAGGGTGCCTTCATGATAATAAGTTTACATAAAAGTACAACAAACAATCATTTGCACAATAAGTAATGGTTTAAAAATGAATGGCATTTAACTTGAACTTGCCATTGGAAAATTCCAGTGAAGGTGCAGGAAATTTAAAAGCACTTAAAACCATAAACAAAAAGCGGAGGCCTTTCTTGTTTGTCTTAATCTTGGTAAAATCAATATCCGGTGATAAATACCATTGACGATATCTTTTAATATCTGGTCTGTTAAATATTACATTGCCATTATCATCTTTACCAATATTTTCTGTGCCGCCAAACATTCCTTCTGCACCATATCCAAATGCCAACGATAACCATGGGGGTAAATTTGATTTAGGGAAAAAAGATTTTATATTGGCACTGGCCCAGTATGTCTGGCCATTATAATCCTTTAAGAAACGTTCAGGTGTACTTGTGCCATAAAGTATATCACTTCGTTGATTTAATTGCAGATCATCATACGACTTTCGATTAAAAGACCATTTTAATTTTATCCGCTGATCATCCCATGCCAGCTCCTGAGCTATAAAAGTTCCGCTGCCTAAAACATTAGCACCAAAATCGGCCCAACTCCATCCCCATTCCTCACTTTTTCCATCCAGGTATTCGATAGTAGTTTGAAAAGTAAAAGAAGTTAATCCACTAAGCCAAATCCTTTTTTTTCTTTCCATCCCGGCCCATTTCCATAATTCATTGGTAGCCCGGCTTTCTATATAGGTTCCGTAAAAGTGCCCCACTTTATCTACCTGCTGCCATTCATGTATGTCATTAAATGAATGTAAACTGGTTTTGGTATAATCATCATACCAGGCGGTAGCAAGAGTGGCTAAGATGCCGCCATACCCCAACACATTGGCAGAGCCGACCAGCAATTGTCTTTTTTTCTTTTGAAGAGGGGTGAGAGATTTTGTAAAAACAATTGTATCTGATGAATTATGAATGATTGAATCAGTTGATTTTATTGCGATGTTTTCAATAGCTCCAGAGTCAGATTGTGCTTTAATGAATGCAGGAAACATTAAAAATGCCAGCAAAATGCCCAGTAAAGAACGGGACGATGAAGAGTGCGACGCAACAGGTGATAATAGTAGCAATACAGATGATTTCATAAAAAACAAATTTACGTTTTAAGCAATGAAATGGATTGAAAAGATGAAATTCAATAACTTAGAGCAAAATTTTAATAGCCATATGGATGCAGCAATACAAACTAAAATAGACAACTGGCTTTCAGGCAATTTTGATGCAGTTACAACGGAGGAGATAAAGCGACTGCAAAATGAAAATCCTGATCAATTGGCCGATGCATTTTATAAAAACCTGGAGTTTGGTACTGGTGGCCTTCGTGGTCTGATGGGTGTGGGCACCAACAGGATGAATAAATATACTATTGGCATGGCCACACAGGGGTATGCAAATTATTTGAAGCAATGTTTTCCTGATGGTGTAAGTGTGGCTATTGCACATGATAGTAGAAACAATAGTCGCTTTTTTGCGGAAACAACAGCCAATGTATTTGCAGCCAATGGAATTAAAGTTTATTTGTTTGAATCACTTCGTCCTACACCAGAATTATCTTTTGCTATCCGTACACTTAAATGCCAGGGCGGTGTGGTGTGCACTGCTTCGCACAATCCAAAAGAATACAATGGATATAAAGCATATTGGGATGATGGCTCACAACTGGTGCCGCCGCATGATAAAAATGTAATAAAAGAAGTGGATAAGATATTTTCTGTGGATGATGTGAAATGGGAAGGCGGTGAAGGTGAGATAACGATGCTGGGTGAAGAGATGGATGAAAAATATATGGAGATGGTGAAGGGACTAAGTGTGTATCCTGAAATAATTGAGAAGCATAAGGATTTAAAAATTGTTTATACACCGATACATGGTACTGGCATTGTGTTGATGCAACCAGTGCTGGAGAAATTTGGTTTCACTAATGTCCATATTGTAGAAGAACAAAAAACACCAGACGGAAATTTTCCTACGGTAGAATATCCTAATCCGGAAGAAACAGCAACGATGGCTCTTGGTTTGCAACTTTCGGAAAAATTAGATGCTGATATTCTTTGTGGCACTGATCCGGATGCAGATAGAATTGCTATTGGTGTAAAAGATAGTAATGGCAAATGGGTGCTGATGAATGGCAACCAGACTGCTGTGCTTGCATTTAATTATTTAATGGAAGCAAGAAAAACAAAAGGTATTGCTAAGCCGAATGATATGGTGGTGACAACGATTGTAACTACACCAATGATTGATGCGATTGCAAAAGGAAACAATGTTGCTTGTTATAGAGTGCTGACGGGTTTTAAATGGATAGCAGAATTAATAAGACAAAAAGAAGGAAAAGAAAATTACATCATCGGTGGTGAAGAAAGTTTTGGATTGATGATTGGCGACCAGATACGAGATAAGGATGGCATAAGTGCCGTGGCTTTGCTTTGCGAAATGGCAGCCTTTGAAAAAGAAAAGGGTAGAAGTTTATATGAAAAAATGATTGACCTGTATGTGCAATACGGTTTTTACAAAGAGCATCTTATCTCTATTACAAAAAAAGGAATGGATGGGCAACAGCAGATAGCAGCGATGATGGAAAGCTATCGCAATAATCCGCCAAAGACCATTAATGGAGCAGCAGTTGTACAATTGCTGGATTACGAATTGCAAAAAGGAAGCAACCCTCAGACTGGAGAGGAGTGGAAAATTGATCTGCCAAAATCGAATGTGTTACAATTTATACTGGCAGATGGAAGCAGCATTTCTGCAAGACCGAGTGGTACAGAACCCAAGATTAAATTTTATTTTAGTGTGAATGCAAAATTGAATAGTGCAGGGGAGTATGATAAAGTGAATAAAGAATTGGAGGAAAAGATAAAGGCGGTGATAAATGATATGAAACTAGAAGGATAAAGGAGTAAAAGAGAAAAGCAGTATGCTTTGTTTTTTATAACTCGTTTCTCTTTTACTCTTTTCTTCTCTTAGCTTATCTTGCAACCAACTTATGAGACCCACCGACGATACTTACCGCCACAAAGGCCTTCGAAAAAAATTAGTTGATACTATTAAAGACAAAGGGATTTCTAATGAAAAAGTGTTGGAGGCCATCAATAAAATTCCCCGCCACTTTTTTTTAGATTCTGCATTTGGAGAAAAAGCTTACGAGGATATTGCTTTTCCAATTGGAGAAGGGCAAACAATTTCTCAACCTTATACTGTAGCCTATCAATCGCAGTTGCTGGAGCTAAAACCTTTTCAAAAAGTATTAGAAATAGGTACGGGCAGTGCATATCAGGCAGTGGTGCTGGCAGAGTTGGGCGCACAGGTATATACCATCGAACGACAAAAAAAATTGTTTGACTCCAACAAAACATTTGACTATCTAAAAAAATATCATTCCATCAAATTTTTTTATGGAGATGGCTTTGAAGGACTGCCAACCTACGGCCCGTTTGATAGAGTAATAATTACAGCCGCTGCGCCAGAAATACCGGAAAAATTAATTCAGCAATTAAAACCGGGTGGGATGATGGTAATTCCATTGGGAGCAGGTGAAGTGCAACAGATGATGCGAATTACCAAATTATCCACAGGATCCGGCGGAGAAAGCGGAGCATTAAAAGAAGAAGTGTTTGAAAATTTTTCTTTTGTACCTATGTTAGGAGGAAAGAAGTCTTGAGTCTTTAATGAATGAAGTGTGAACGTTAATCTGATATATGATAATTAATTTGGGAAAGTTCTCTGACTCCTGACTAAAGACTCCAAACTCCCGACTCTCACACAAACTGTTCCAACAATTCAATTCTTTTATCAATCGGCGGATGCGTAGCAAACATATTATCCCAAGAGGCAGATTTATGAATAGAAGGTTTTGGATTGTCAATAAAAAGTTGAGCAACATCCCGGCTTTCTACAGCTTCTATTAATGGGTCGCCGGAAATTTTTCGTAGAGCATTTGCAAGTGCATAAGGTTTCTTGGTTATTTCAGCAGCACCGGCATCAGCAAGATATTCTCTTCGGCGGCTGATGCCAAACCTTAGAAGAATAGAAATAAAATAAGCGACAGCAGTAATTACAATTGCAATTAAAATAATAGCTCCGCTTCCTTTACTGTCTTTACTTCTTTTGCCCGAGCCGGCAAATCGTAGACTGCGAAAAGCCAGCTCTGCCAAAAAAGCAAAAATGCCCACGAAGATGATAGATACTATCAGCAAACGAACGTCCCGGTTTTTTATATGAGTAACTTCATGTGCAATAACTCCTTCCAGTTCATCATCATCCAATTTATTGATAATGCCCCTGGATAAAGAAATCGAATAACTATTATTGTTGATGCCGCTGGCAAAAGCATTAAGCGAATCATCTTCAATGATATAAACCTTTGGCATCGTCATTCCCTGGGATATACAAATATTTTCTACAAGATTATAAACTCTTTTATTTTCAATCCTGTCTAATGGCTTACTGCCAGTTGCCAGCCGTATAAAAGTTGAATGTCCAAACCATGCTATTAAAAACCATATTCCGACTGCACCAAGTACTATTGGCATACTTTGCAAAAAAAGTTGATTGGGATCCTGCTGATGTTCACCATGAAGAAAATAAACCAATGCGTAGCACATACCCAGCAACAGGGCAGGGAATGCTATTAGTAAAAGAATAGAATTAAAATTATTCTTTCGAATTTGTTTATCAAGTCCGATGTACTGCATTGCAACAATCTGTGGGCAAATTCTTAATGGCAAGCCAATAAAAAATCTGCAATAAAAAATTAAAACTTAATCTGAGGAGGTTCTTCCATTTGTTTTCTTACATCTGTTCCCAGGTCAAACATAATCTCCCGGTTAAATCCAAAATTCTTGGCGATCAGATTACTGGGAAATGATTCTACAGAATTGTTGTACTCGGTAGTGGCACCATTAAAGAATCTTCTTGCAGCAGCCAGTTTATTTTCGATATCACTTAGTTCTTCCTGTAATTGCAAAAAATTCTGATTGGCTTTTAAATCAGGATAAGCCTCCACTTGAACTTTTAAACCTGCAAGTGCGGAAGTCAGTTGTTGTTCAGCAACTATTTTTCCATCAATAGTAGTTGCATTCATAGCGGCACTACGGGCCTCAGTTATTTTTGTAAACACTTCTTTTTCATGGCCTGCATATCCTTTTACAGTTTCTACCAATTGTGGCACAAGATCATGCCGCTGCCGAAGCTGAACATCAATATCTGCAAAAGCATTTTGACGGCGGTTGCGCAAACGGACCAATCCATTATACAGACTTACAATCCATAGAACAATCAGGAAAAGAATACCAACGACAATTAATATTAGCATAGTTGTGGTTTTAATTGGTACTGAAATTAATCAAAAAAGCATTAGCACCTTGTTGAAAATGAAAACTTGGGATGAATCTTTTTGTCATTCTTCAATATCACTTTAATTCATATCTTTCCCTCCATATATATTGCATATGAGAATCATTCCTTTTGCCATCTCTGCTGTTGTTACGGCAGGATTAATTGTTGTATTAAACCGTCCCATCGGACCATTGCCAATGGCAGCCGGTAATTTTTTAAGTCCGCAACATGGTTTCTGGCAAAATGCTGAACCTGCCAATCAAAGTTTTGATGCAGACCTTACTTTTCCTGACTTAAAAGGTAAGGCAGATGTTTATTTTGATGAAAGGCTGGTGCCACATGTGTTTGCAGAAAATGAAGAAGACCTTTACTTTATACAAGGATTTTTGCATGCAAAATTCCGTTTGTTCCAAATGGACTTACAAACAAAAGCCGCCGAGGGAAGGGCCAGTGAAATTGCTGGCAGCAAAGCTATCGCCTATGATAAAGAACAGAGGAGATTGGGAATGAGGTTTGCCGCAGAAAATGCATTACGGGAAATTGAAAAAGATCCTACTTCTAAAATGATGTTTGATGCTTATACAAAAGGCATCAATGCCTATATCGGTTCATTAAAAGAATCTGAATTGCCGCTTGAATACAAGCTCTTAAATTTTAAACCGGAGAAATGGACTAACATCCGGTCAGCATTATTATTAAAGATGATGGCGAAAATGTTGTCTTCTGGTACAGAAACTGATTTACTGAATACAAATGCTAAGGCAATTTTTTTACCAGATGAATTGAAAATGATGTATCCGCAGGTGCCGGATTCGCTGATGCCGATTGTGCCCAAAGGAACAGCATTTGATAAGCCTGGAATTATTCCGGTAATGCCTGCAACAGCCGATTCATTATACTTTGGTAAAAAAGAAATTATCAAAGCAAAAGAAATCTCCAAGCCAGATCCAAACAATGGAAGTAATAACTGGGTAGTGGCTGGTAGCAAAACACAAAGTGGTGCACCCATACTTTCTAATGATCCGCATTTGGAATTATCGCTGCCATCTATTTGGTATGAGATGCAGTTGCAAACACCTACCAGCAATACCTATGGTGTTTCATTGCCGGGCAGTCCGTTTATCATTATCGGATTTAATGATAGCATTGCATGGGGAGTTACCAATGCGCAACGGGATGTAAAAGATTATTATGAAATAAAATTCAAAGACAATACAAGAAAGGAATATTGGTTTAACGGGCAATGGAAGAAAACTGATTCATTAAGAAGAGAAGAAATAAAAGTAAAAGGTGCGGCTACGGTGTATGATACGGTGGCTTACACCATTTTTGGCCCGGTGATGTTTGATGAAAGTTTTAGTAATAGCAGTTCTAACAAAAAAAATCTTGCTGTCCGCTGGACGGCACATGATCCGAGTAATGAAGGGGTAACTTTTTATAAATTAAACCGGGCAGAAAATTATGATGACTATGAAGATGCTATAAAAACATTTGATTGCCCGGGGCAAAATTTTGTATTTGCATCAAAGGCCGGCGATATTGCTATATGGCAACAGGGAAAATTTCCGGCCCGTTGGGATAGGCAGGGTTTGTATGTAATGCCGGGACAAGATACCAGCTATCAATGGCAGGGATTTATTCCGCAGGCAGAAAATCCGCATAGCAAAAACCCGGAACGAGGATATTTAGAAAGTGCCAATCAGCGACCAGTTGATTCTACCTATCCATATTTTATTCCGGGTAGTTATATTACTGCAAGAGGTATTACTATTGAAAATAAATTAGCAGCAATGACGGGCATTACTCCAAATGATATGATGGCATTGCATAATAATTATTTCAATACTATGGCAGAAGATGTAAGAGGCACTTTGCTAAAGTTTGTAAAAGAAAACGAATTGAATGCTGCAGAAAAAAAATATCTCGACCTGGTAAAGAATTGGGATTTGATGGCTACACCGGATTCAAAAGGGCAAACAGTTTATCAATGCTGGATGGATAGTTTAATGGCTGGTATCTGGAAAGATGATTTATCAAAAACAAATCCATCTTCTCCATGGCCAACAGAACAAACAACAATGGAGCTGTTGAAAAAAGATACAGCAATGCTTTTTATAGGTGATAGTAGAACCACACAAACAGAATCTCTTTTTGATATTGTAACCATCGCTTTAAAAAAGGCATCCACAGATTTAGTAAAAAAAGAAGCAGAGGGAAAATTGGAATGGGCGAAATTTAAAAACCCAACGGTTTATCATTTATTAAAAGATGCTTTACCCGCCTTTGCAAGAACAGGATTAAAAGTGGGAGGCAATGGAAATATTCTAAATGCTGTTACCCACAGTCATGGCCCCAGTTGGAGAATGATTGTTCAACTTAGCACACCTACCGAAGCCTATGGAGTTTATCCCGGTGGTCAAAGTGGCAACCCCGGTAGTAAATTCTATGATGATTATATTGATAACTGGGTAGAAGGTAAATATTACAAACTATGGTTTATGCGGGATGGAGATAGAACCGATAAAAATATTAAATGGACCATGAAATTTAGTAAAGCAAAATAATTTACTTTTTAAATTATTGTCAAATAAATAACCGCGGCACTAAAAAAATAATTGACTAATAAATATTTTATATGAAATTTTCTGTTGCAGTAATATTAACCGCCTTACTTGGTTTCATCAGTGGATTATTTTTTCCATGGTGGGGCATTGCCATCACATCTTTATTAGTTGCCGTGTTGGTACATCAAAAAGCTGGAAAAGCTTTTCTGGCTGGTTGGTTGGGCATACAACTATTATGGGTAGGCCTTGCCCTTTGGAGAGATGTGATGAATCATGGCATCTTATCCAAAAAAATAGCTTCAGTATTGCCATTAGGTGGTAATACAATTTTGCTAATCACCATTACTGGTTTGGTTGGTGGCTTGGTGGCTGGCTTTGCTGCGATGAGTGGTAGTTATCTTCGGGCATCATCAAAAGTGCAACGTAGCTGATTTGTACAGACTTGTACTCTCTTATAAGATTCTATTCATTACTTATCTTTACATTGCTTTACAAATTTTGCCCAACCTGTAATTGGGTTCCGTTACTATCGGAATAAAATTTAAATCAATGGCACAACTACATAACCGTATCTCCCGCAAGGAGCTAAAGGAAAAAATTCTCAACGATCCTACTCCAAGGATGACCATTTCATTTTACTGTTATTTTAAAATTGACGATACTTCTTCATTTCGAAATACTTTCTATAAAGATTTGAAAGATATAGGTGTGCTCGGCAGAATTTATGTAGCAGAAGAGGGCATTAATGCGCAGGTAAGTTTGCCTGTTGCTAACCTTGAAGTTTTTAAAACATATTTGTATGCTATCAAATCATTGGATGGTATTCGGTTGAATACTGCGGTAGATGACGATGGAAAATCCTTTTTTGTTCTCGATATAAAAGTGAGAAAAAAAATAGTAGCTGATGGAATTGATGATCCGCAATTCGATATGCAGAACCGTGGCCGCTATGTTAATGCCGAACATATGAATGAGCTGATGAAGCAGCCCGGCACTGTGGTAATAGATATGAGGAACCATTACGAATTTGAAGTAGGCCATTTTGAAAATGCCGTTGAAATACCAAGCGATACATTCAGAGAGCAATTACCTATGGCCGTAGAGATGATGGAAGCAGATAAGGAAAAAAATATCATCATGTATTGCACCGGTGGTATCCGTTGCGAGAAAGCATCAGCTTACATGTTGCACAAAGGTTTCAGTAATGTTTTTCATTTGGAGGGTGGTATTATTAATTATGCCCGCCAGGTAAAAGCAAAAGGATTGGAAACAAAGTTTATCGGCAAAAATTTTGTGTTTGATGAAAGGCTGGGGGAGAGGATAACAGAAGACATCATTGCCACTTGCCATCAATGTAATAAACCGGCAGATACACATACTAATTGTATGAATGACGGTTGCCATTTATTATTTATACAATGTGAGGATTGTGCAAAGCAATTTGATGGCTGCTGCAGTAAAGAGTGCCAGGATACAATTCACTTACCCGATGAAAGAAGAAAAGAATTAAGAAAAGGCGTTAATAATGGAAGACATGTATTTAATAAGTCAAAGCAACGATTGAGGCCACGGCTTAATGAAAAGAAGTGATTACTTATTTAGCTACAATCCATTTTATACAAACTGGTTTTCCTACACTTATTCTATTTCCTGAATCTGTAAGCAAGCCGGTTTCTGTATTTCTTTTAAAAATTACTATTTCATCGCTGTTTTGATTGCCCACCAATAAAAATTTTCCTGAAGGATCAAAATTAAAATTGCGGGGTTTATCTCCCAATACATATTGGTTATCGACGTAAGTAAGCATTCCTGTTTTTTCATCAATAGAAAAGATAGCAATTGAATTTGCAAGGCCTCTTACACTGGCATATAAAAATTTTCCATCCAGGGATACATGTATATCAGCTCCGCCACCTATTGGCCCACGATAGGTGTGGGGAAGTGCAGACATAGTTTGAATGGGCTCTAATTGTCCACCAACAAAACTTTTATAAACAACTACAGAGCTGCTGAGTTCCTGCATTAGGTAAGCATATTGTCCATTGGGATGAAAATCTATATGCCTTGGTCCACTTCCGGCATCGGTTGCTGTATATTTCATTTTTGTAGCAACAACATTTCCGCTTTTGCTATCCAGCCGGTAAGTCATTACTTTATCAATGCCTAAGTCGGGCACATATAATTCGGTAGTATTTTTTTTTATGTAAACTGCATGCACATGTGGTGATTTTTGACGGGAAGTATCCGGCCCGGAACCTTCATGTTGTATTACCTGTTTTGCTTTACCAAGCATTCCTTTTTTTTCTGCAGGAAGAATAGAAAAATTTCCGCTGCTGTAGTTGCCAACTAGTATCCATCTCCCTGTTTTATCTACACTGATGTAGCAGGGATGATTTCCTTCTGATGATTGCTGGCTTACAAATGAAAGAGTTCCTTCTTTTTTATCAAAAGCAAAAGAAGAAACGCCGCCGCCCTTACCTGTGCTATCTGCATTTTCATTTACAGCATACACATATTTTTGATTGGGAGAAATGGCGAGGAAAGATGGATTAGACGTTTTTATGTGACTTACTTCTTTTGCTGAACCATCTTTACTGTTAAAACTATATACATAAATGCCATCACTCTTGGGCGAATCATAAGTGCCTACTAACAGGTAGGTATTCTGTGCCTTGATTGAAAAAACAAAAAAGGTTGCAAGCAGTGTAAGCAAAAATTTCATAACATTTTATTTTATAAAAAGTGAATATCCCTTTTTCATTTGATTTTAACAAACCCATAATAAGTAGAAAAAAATCTGGCATAATCTTGACATATAGTATTGTCGTAATTCGATTTTAATTTTTTAAACAACAAATGCCATGAAAAAAATATTTACCCTATCAGCCCTTGTGCTTCTCGCTGCTGTTTTCCTTGCCAGTTGTGGTAGAAGCGATCAACCTGCAAACAACAACCAGAATTACTGGCTCTCCAAGGAAAGGGGAGAAGTAGTTTACAGCGACAGCTATTGCAGTTATTTTGTAGTAGAAACGTATAACGGATATACAATTGTACAAGCCTACGGAAATTACAAACCTTATGAAGGTGCTGTATTATATGGCAACTTTAGCAACCGTGGTACAAGAGATATGTATAATCAATCATCAGGAGTAGTATTTACCGGTACTGTTACTGATTACTGGTTAAGCTATACCGAAGCTCAGGATGCTCTTGACTTTTACTGCCCTTACGGAAAAGGCACCACTGTAAAAAGAGAATTTAAAAAATCAAGTTTCTCTAAATAATAATGCACATAAAATTGAAGGGCTGCCTGTTGAAAGACAGGCAGCTTTTTTATTGAATTGTTTTAAGGAAATGATTTACCCGCCCCTCTGTTTCTTCCGCAGATAAAGCTTCTGGCTTAAAAGGTTCACCAATTACTTTTTCATATAGCTCAATATATCTTTTTGAAATGGTGTCCACCCATTCATCACTCATTGCCGGAACAGTTTGTCCTTCTTTCCCCATAAAATTATTGGAGATCAACCATTCTCTTACAAATTCTTTACTCAACTGCTTTTGTCTTTCACCGTTCATTTGCCTTTCTTCAAAACCATCTGCATAAAAATACCTGGATGAATCAGGTGTGTGAATTTCATCCATCAGGTAAATGGTGTCACCTATTTTTCCAAACTCATATTTTGTATCAACTAATATCAATCCTTGCTTGGCAGCTATTTCTTTTCCCTTTGCAAAAAGTTGTAAAGCATACTTACTTAGCATTTCCCATTCTGCAGCAGAGGCAAGTCCTGTATCTATTATTTCCTTGGCAGATATATCTTCATCATGTCCTTCGCTTGCTTTAGTGCTTGGTGTTATGGCCGGTTGGGGGAAATAATCATTTTCTTTCATTCCATCTGGCATAGCAGCTCCACACAGTATTCGTTGCCCCGCTGAATAAGTTCGCCAGGCATGGCCGGTAAGATTTCCTCTTACTACCATTTCAATTTTGAATGGAATACATTTCTTTCCCAAAGAAACATTTGGAGCAGGAACTGCCACCAGCCAATTTGGACAAATGTTTATAGTAGCATTCAGCATGTAAGCAGCAATCTGGTTTAAAACCTGTCCTTTAAAAGGAATAGGTCGGGGCAAAACAACATCAAAAGCTGATATTCGATCGGATGCTACCATAACCAGCAGATCGGTGCCAATGGTGTAAACGTCCCGCACTTTACCACGATAAAAAGCTGTTTGACCAGGAAATGAAAATGGAGCCATGGCCGAATGTAAGCCGGGACTCAAAACCTGCCAATTTGGGAAGGTTTAAGATTTCAACATTTTATCCATTCAGCCTATAAATTTTGTAAAAAAAAATTATACACAAATGCCTCCTTTCTCCTTAAAAATTAAATTTTTAGATACACATTACAATGCTTATTTTTCCGCCCAATTCCAAACCAAAATTCCCTATTATGAGAAAAAGCTATAGCTTTTTAGCAGCCTTCTTAATGGCTTGCCTCTTTTCGATAACTGCTAATGCACAAACTGTTACCGTTTCCGGTACTGTTAGCAATGCTACTTCAAGTGAAAATGTTCCAGCAGTTTCTGTTGTAGTAAAAGGTACTAGCCAGGGTACTTATACAAACTCTGATGGCGCCTTTAGTTTAAAAGTGGCCAAGTTGCCAGTTACACTTGTTTTTTCATCCATCGGATATGAAACACAGGAAGTAACAGTTACAGACGCATCTCCAATTAAACTAAGTTTTAAAGTAAACAATGCACTGGGGCAGGAAGTAGTTGTTTCTGCTACAAGAGCTCCGCAAAGAATTCTTGAATCACCGGTAACGGTGGAAAGAATGAGTCCTGCAGTAATCAGGAATCTGGCGGCACCCACTGTTTATGAGGCAATGACCAATCTGAAAGGTGTGGATGTACATACTGCCAGTTTAACCTTCCGCACTGTTACTACCCGTGGCTTTGTTAGCAGCGGTAATACAAGATTGAATCAATTAGTAGATGGTATGGATAACCAGGCTCCTGGTTTAAATTTCTCTGTAAGCAGCATCGTTGGTTTAACGGATCTTGATGTGGACAATGTGGAAGTATTGTCCGGTTCTTCTTCTGCTCTTTATGGTTCTGGAGGTATGAACGGTACTGTATTGATCACCGGAAAAAATCCTTTTAAATACCAGGGCTTTAGCTTTAATGCTAAGCAAGGAATTATGCATGTAGATGGCAAGCAAAGACCTGCTGCTCCTTATAACAATTTTGCCATGCGTTATGCAAAAGCTATAAATAATAAAGTGGCTTTCCGTATCTCTGGTGAGTTGATAAGAGGTAGTGACTGGCAGGCAGAAGACTATAGAAATAAACAACAAATAGGTATTCTTAGTAATGTGGTAGGTGGTAATAGACAAAATGACCCCAACTTTAATGGAGTTAATATATATGGTGATGAAACAAGTGTAAACATTGGACAGTTGGCAGCTTTACTTAGCTCAAGTATCAATTCATCGGTGTTAGCTCAAAGTGGTGGTCTTGTAAATTTACAAGCTGCGGCTAATAATTATTTTAATGCAATTGGTAATCCTACTTATCCTACAAATGCACAAGTGGCAGGTTATATTGGGCTATTCCCTGCTTCGGTACAACCAGCCGCTCAGTTGTATGCACCCATGTATTTAGGTCTTACAAGAAACTATTTTGGAAACAGTAACAATGTTACCAGAACTGGCTACGAAGAAAAAAACTTAGTTGATTACAATACATTAAATGTAAAACTGAATGCAGGTGTACATTGGAACATTAATGATAAAATAGAAGCATCAATCAATACTTATTTTGGAACTGGTACTACTGTTTATACCGGTGCAAACCGTTACTCTCTCAGAAACTTTAAAATGGCCCAGCATAAGCTGGAGTTTAAAGCGAAGAACTGGATGGTTCGTGGATACACTACCCAGGAAAATTCCGGTGATTCATACATTGGCGATGCAGTAGGATCTTTTGTGAATGAAGCTTGGAAGCCAAGTGTAAATACAAGCAGTTTAGCTGCAATTCCTACCTCATGGTTTCCTCAATACCTGTTGAATTTTTCAGAGGGTCGTCGCCAAACTGCAGGTGCCGCCAGTGATATTCAATTACATACTTCTGCCCGTGCTGCAGCGGAAGTGGGAAGATTTTTACCAGGCACACCACAATTCATAGCTGCTGCTAACCAGATAAAAAGCACTCCGGTAAATAAGCCAGGCGGTGCAAAGTTTTTAGATAAATCAGATCTGTATGCTTCTGAAGCACAGGTAAATATTTCTGATGCTGCTGGATTCTCCAATCTGGTAGAAGTATTAGCTGGTGTAAATTGGAAACAATGGATATTAAACTCTAAGGGAACAATTTTTGCTGATACTGTTCAGACAATTCGTGTAAATGAGTATGGCGGTTATTTACAGTTGAAAAAGAAAATGTTCAATGAGATACTTACTTTAATTGCATCTGGCCGTTATGATAACCAGACCAATTACAAAGGCAAGTTTACTCCAAGAGTAGCAGCGGTAATAAGAGTTGCAAAGGATAATAATATCCGTTTATCTTACCAGACTGCTTATCGTTTTCCATCTAATCAAAATCAGTATATCAGCTTACGCTTAGGTGGCGGTAGTAGTTATCTGATTGGTGCTTTACCTGAATTTCAAACTTATTATAAATTAAATTCTACAAGGCCCGGCTATACTGCTGCAAGTGTATTGGCATACAGAGCTGGCACTCCGGCAGATAGTAGCAGACTTGTAGTTGCTACTTATAAAGAAGTAAAACCTGAAACAGTAAAATCTTACGAAGTAGGATATAAAGGTATCATCGGTAAGAAATTATTGTTTGATGCTTATTTCTATTCAAGCAAATTCAAAGACTTTTTGTTGAGTACTGCTGTGGCACAATCACAGGTACCTAATAGCAAGTTGGGTCTTTACTCTCCATTCAGTACTGATAACGTTTCTTATGTTCAGAATTCTGATCAAACAGTTACATCTCAGGGTTGGGGTGTTGGTGTAGATTATAAAGTGGTTAAAAATTATTTCTTCTACGGAAATGTTTTCTCTGATATATTAAAAGATGTACCAGCCGGTGCTGTTACTTTCTTCAATGCACCGAAGTATCGTTTCAACGTTGGTTTAAGAAACGATAATGTTTATAAAAACATTGGTTTCAACGTAGTATTCAAATGGCAGGATAACAACTATTACGAAGGAACTTTTGTTAGCGGCACATTACCTTACTTCGGTTGGTGGGATGCACAGGTTAGCTACCGTCCGGCGGGAACGAAAAGTTTGTTCCGTGTAGGTGGTACCAATCTTGGTAACAATTATCAGCGTACTGGTTTTGGAAGCCCTGCTGTTGGTGGTTTGTACTACATCAGCTATGGCTGGAATTTATTCTAAAAAAACTATGGGTTTTAAGTATAAGAGTCCTGCTTCGGCGGGACTTTTTTTGTGGGTATGATGTATTAGAAGTTTTATATGCCAGTAGTGATTTTAGCCTTCAAACAATTTAGCAACTCCAAATGCTGCACTGGCAGCCAATGCGCCAATCATCATTACACGGAGTGCACCGGCCCATGGATTGATGCCGGTTATTTTACTTTTGAAAAAGCCAAATACGAATAAACATAGCAAAGTAACAATAGCAGATATTTTTAGTGCCTCTGTTGTTGAAGTAAGAAAAAAATAAGGGCTCAATGGCACCAATCCACCAACTACATAGGATAATCCAATGTTTAAGGCAGATTTTGTAGCCCTCCGGGGATCAGGCTTATCCAACCCTAATTCATATTTCATCATAAAAGCTACCCATTGTTTTTTATCCCTGGCTATTTCTTCGGTGGCTTTATGTTGTAATTCTTCACTAAGTCCAATGTTTGCAAAAAATTCTTTTGTTTCTTCGATTTCCCGGTGACGGAGTGTCTCTATCTCCAGGTATTCTCTTTTTTCTTCACTGTTATAATGATCCTGTTCTGTTTTACCGGCCAGGTATCCACCCAGGCCCATAGCAATAGAACCTGCAGCTACTTCTGCTATACCCGCTATAACTATGATGCTGGTAGTATCCACCGCACCACTAAGACCTGCCGCTAATGCAAAAGGAACGGTGAGGCCGTCACTCATTCCAATTACAATATCCCGAAGAGCATCACTGCTTTTTAAATGTTGTTCTGTGTGTGGTTTATTATCGTGGTGCAGATGTGTATCCATGCTATGAAGGTAATTTTTTGCAAACAAAAAAAGCCGTTGATTATCAAGGCAACGGCTGATAAATATCAAGTTATTTTAATCCAGGACATGCAAACTTTCTTTTATAATTTCCACACACTCCAGTATCTGTTTTTTAGTAATAACAAGGGGAGGAGCAAAACGAATTTTATCACCATGTGTTGGCTTTGCAAGCAATCCCAAATCTTTCATTTCAATACATAGATCCCATGCAGCCTCTTTATTATGATGTTGTATGATGATGGCATTTAACAATCCTTTGCCTCTTACTGCAGCAATATGTTTTGATTGAAGAGCAGTTAGTTCATCTCTTAGTAATGTACCCATAGTCGCTGCATTATCCGCCATTTTTTCTTCTTTTAATACAGCCAAGGAAGTCATCGCTACTTTACAAGCAAGTGGATTGCCGCCATAAGTAGAGCCATGTTCACCGGGTTGTATCGTCATCATTATTTCATCATCACACAGTACAGCACTTACCGGCATCATGCCCCCACTTAATGCTTTGCCCAATAATAGAATGTCAGGTCTTACATTTTCATGATCGCAGGCAAGCATTTTCCCTGTTCTGGCAAGTCCGGTTTGTATTTCATCAGCAATAAATAAAACATTGGCTGCTTCGCAAAGTTGTTTTGCTTTTGATAGATACTCTGCATCCGGGACGAATACTCCTGCTTCACCTTGTATTGGTTCTACAAGAAATCCAGCTACGTTTTTATTTTCCAAAACTTTTGATAATGCTTCTGTGTTGTTATAAGGAATGGAAATAAAACCCGCCATGTAGGGCCCAAAATTTTTCCGGGCCAAGGGATCATTACTAAAAGAAATTACGGTAGAAGTGCGGCCATGAAAATTACCATCACATACCACAATGATGGCTTCACCTTCTTTTATACCCTTTACTTCATAAGCCCATTTTCGGCAAAGCTTGATGCCGGTTTCCACGGCTTCTACACCGGTATTCATGGGCAATACTTTATCGTAACCAAAGTAATCAGTAATATACTTTTCAAATTCACCTAATAGATCATTGTGAAAGGCACGGCTTGTCAATGTTAATTTTTGTGCCTGCTCAATAAATGATTCCACAATTTTTGGATGGCAATGCCCCTGGTTGACTGCAGAATATCCACTCAGAAAATCATAATATTTTTTCCCGTCCACATCCCATAGATAAACACCATGGCCCCGGCTGAGGACAACAGGCAATGGATGATAATTATGAGCCCCGTATTTTTCTTCGAGGTCAAAATAATATTGTGATGTTGAGGACATATCAATTGTTGTTTGCATAAAAAATGTAATTGTGAAAAACGAAGATGAAACGTATCAGCAGAAATATGAGCCCCAGCTAGAGCAGGGTTCAATAAGCACAGTCATTAATGATTGAGCAAATCAAGATTATGACGCAGAAATGCTATGGAAGATTGTGTAGTAATTATCTGTAATTTGACTGCAAGGTAGGCAAAAAAGTAGAAGAGGCAAAGCTGGACAAATATGCATTGATTTGCATGCTATGTAAAGAAAATTTTAAATTGTGTCACAAATTTTAAAGTATGTCCTACACAATTCCTGAAAACACCCGGATAGGCCATGTGCATCTAAAAGTTACTGACCTTCAACGGTCATTAAAATTTTACCGGGATGTTCTTGGCTTTGAAGTACAGCAAATGTTTGGAGATAGTGCGGCTTTTATTTCTGCAGGGGATTATCATCATCATATTGGATTAAATACCTGGCACAGCAAAGATGCTGGTCCTGCTCCGGTAAGGGCTGCAGGTCTATATCATGTAGCTATATTATATCCGGAAAGAAAAGACCTGGCAATTATTGTAAAAAAAATACTGGAAGTTGATTATCCGCTTACCGGTGCAGCCGACCATGGAGTATCAGAAGCTATTTATCTGAATGATCCGGATAGTAATGGCGTTGAATTGTATTGGGATAAACCAAAAGAACAATGGCCAATGGATATAGATGGTAATTTAAAAATGGTAACAGAGGCATTAGATATGGATAGCCTCTTGCTATTAGCCATTTAGTGTTTTGACAAAATAAGAATCCGGAAAATCAAGTTGTGGATTTTTATTTTTTTCAAAAATGCCATAAACAGTACTGCCGCTTCCTGTCATAGAAGCATAGATAGCTCCTTGCACATAAAGGCAGTCTTTTACATCCACAATTTTCGGGTACATTTTAAATGCATTCATTTCAAAATCATTAGTAAGGTTGTCTTTCCATCTTTCAATGGGAGCTTTTATTATTTCCAATAATGATTGCTCCGGTATGGAGGGATTTATTTTTCCAAAAGCTTCTGTTGTATTAATAGCAATACCCGGGTTTACCAATACTATTTTGTAAGCCGAAAGATCAAGATCTATTTCTTGTAATATTTCTCCCTTACCTGTTGCATGGCTTGGTTTGTTATTTATAAAAAAGGGGCAATCACTTCCCAGCATTAAGGCATACTCTTTTAATTTATCAGTACTGATACCCAGCTTAAAGTGATCGTTGTAAAGTTTCAACGCAAAAGCTCCATCTGAACTACCTCCCCCCAAACCAGCACCAACAGGAATGCCCTTATGAATATGCACTCTTACCCAGGGAAGTTTTGGGAAATCTTTTTTCAGCAGTTTGTATGCTTTTACACAGAGATTGTTTTTTGTATCTATCTCAATAGGGAAGCCACTTGCTGTAAGAGGAAACTTCGGACTGTTTTCGGGGTCAGCATTTTCAACTATTTCCAATGTGTCTGTAAGCGGAACAGGATAAAAAATTGTTTCAATATTATGGTATTTGTCTGCTCTTTTTTCAATCACATGGAGTCCAAGATTGATTTTACAATTAGGATATACTATCACTGAATGGTGGATTTTACAATTTTAAATAGGTTATGCGGATTATAAATTTTACACTGAAATTGCTAATTGAAAACAATTTACAAACTTAAAGGCCCTCTATTTCTTCTTGCCCCGGCTGTTTATTTCATCCCGGATGGCAATTGCTCTTAAGTAATCTTCAGTATCAAGCACTTCGTTCAAAAGATTATTTAAATCATCTAACGTCATGGTTTTCAGGTCTTCATTTCCTGTAGAAGACTCTTCTTCTACCATTATTTCTTGTTTGCCTTTCTTCTTTTTTCCAGTAGCTGCATTGTCTTCCATTAGTATGCCGGCACTCTCCAAAATATTTTCATACGTATAAACTGGACACCCAAATCTCACCGCCAATGCTATTGCATCAGAGGTTCGGGAATCAATTTCGATCGTATCATTATCAGTGGAGCAAACCAACTTGGAATAAAAAATTCCTTCCTGCAAATCACAAATGATAATCTCATGGAGGTTGATAGAAAATGCTGTCATGAAATTTTTCATCAGATCATGAGTAAGGGGGCGGCTGGGCTGCATTTTTTCCAATGCTACTGCAATGGCCTGTGCCTCAAATCCACCAATAACGATGGGTAACCGCCTCAACCCGTTCACTTCGCCAAGCACTACTGCATAGGAATGTGTTTGAGTAATGCTGTGAGACAGGGCCACTATTTCCATTTCAATTTTCTTCATAGAAGCCACGAATTTACAGCATAACTACCAATGCAATAAATTTTAAACTCTACTATTTCTGCTTGAATTGGCTAAGGTCAAAAAAGCTGTCTGTATTGCCGGGCTCGATCTTATAGGCGATGATGTAGGTGCTCTCGTTAGCCGTGGATTTGGTACGATAACCCAGCACTATTTTATAGCCTAAAACTACAGGCTGGATGTTTAAAAAATTATAATCCATAGTGGAAATGAAGGAGTGCTGCTTGCTTACCAGTGCCGCACATTCAAAAATTTCTCCATCGGGAGTTTTCATTTCTCCGCTGTATTCCTGGCAAACGACCTTAAGCACCTGAGTGCTTTTTTTGAAATATCCCAGTTGAAATTCGGTGCTGGCATTACGGGCAGAAAATTTTTCTACCTTATATGTTTTGGTTCTGTTGTCAAGGATAGTAAGGGTACTGTCCTTCATATTGGCAATCATATTATTTTCAAATTGCTGATCGGCACGGCTACCTGGTATAAACATGGTGACTCTTACCTGGTTTTCGCCAAAAATGACAAACATAGAATCATTATCCGCCGCATCATCTGTGGTAATGCGGTATTTGATAATGCCGGTAAATTTTGTGGCAGTATCTGCTATGGCTTCCGGCTGCTGATAATCGGTGGTGGCAGGGTTGGGTTTATTCTTTCCTTTATTTTTTTTGGAGGATGGAGGAGGAGCAATGCTAGAATCTGCCAACTCATAATCAGTAGGTGGAGGTACAGATTTGCTTTTTTTCTTTTGAGCCTGTGCAGAAAAGGTAAAGGCTGTAAGTAGTAACAGGATGATTGTTCTTTTCATAGAATGAAGTGGTTATTACAACTGTAAGTTTGTAAAAAAAAACCAGAAACACAAATGGTTCCTGGTTTAAAATATATTGCCTGGCAAAGGGTTTAATTTTCTTTTCGGATTGGCTTTTTTGCAGGAGTAGTCTTTATGGGTTGTTTTACCGGAGCTTTTTTAGTTGGTGCAGGTTTTAGTGGTGGCGGCGGCATGGTGTCCTTTATTGTAGTTACTGAATCTACTAAAATCATTGTAGTATCAAATAATAAAGGTGGTACAAAAGTACGTCTGTCTTCTTTCATGTATTCTGCCGGTATGGTAAACACAGAGGGGGATTGTTGAGAAGCAATTATCTCAATAGCAT
This sequence comes from Chitinophagaceae bacterium, assembly GCA_031397865.1. GTDB lineage: Bacteria > Bacteroidota > Bacteroidia > Chitinophagales > Chitinophagaceae > JJ008. The sequence continues at coordinate 42,995 of JANNMN010000006.1, read as the reverse complement.
GCAATGTCATTTCCGAATTTTTTGGTTCAGTAGTTTCATTTTCTTCATCCATTCCATAACCAAACCCCATATCCATACTTATTATTGCCTTCAAAAGAATATGGCTTTTATTTATCATAATAAATTCTTCATTCATCTCATATTTTCGAGGAATTGAAAAAATTAAATCATCCGCAAACCATAAGGTGGTATTCCCTCTTAGCATGTTGATCAGTTTATTCCCTTCGTATTGAACAGGAGTTCCGCTATACCCAGCTATGGTTTCTTTGCCAACGGAAGTGAAAGGAACTGATTCTTTTAATTTTTTAACCCGGTAAGTTTTTTCTTTTGTATCAATGGTAAAAACTTTTGCAGAATCCAGCAAGACCAAAATATCATTTTCTTCACCCTTATCATCTCCAATATTAGTTTTCATTAAAATTTTTCGGGGAGCAAAAAAAACTGTTATCATCATAGAATCAGCTTTTTCTTTTTCGCCTTCAGAGCTTGGAGTGATGATCCTATACTTAATCACACCTTCGAAATCCTTCTGTGCTGATGCAGTAAATGCAGCCAAAAAAGTTAAACAAACTATCACAAAATATTTCATATGATAAAAAATTAAAACCGGCAACATTGCCGATTTTAAAAGTATTAAAAAAGGATGAGATATTAATTTAAGCTACGCCTTTTAGTTTCTTTATTGCTTCGTTCAGTTTTGGGACAATCTCAAATGCATCACCCACTATGCCATAATCTGCAGCTTTGAAGAAAGGAGCTTCAGCATCTTTATTGATAACTACAATTACTTTACTTCTGTTTACACCGGCCAGATGCTGTATGGCTCCTGAAATACCGATGGCGATATAAAGATTGGGTGCAATGGCGAAACCGGTTTGTCCCACATGTTCATTATGCGGACGCCAATGTGCATCGGCCACCGGGCGGCTACAGGCTGTTGCTGCATGTAATGTTTTTGCCAACTCTTCTATCATGCCCCAGTTTTCCGGACCTTTTAATCCACGGCCGGCACTTACTACCACTTCGGCCTCTGTTAATGGAACTTCACCACTGGCTTTATTTACAGCGGTAACTTTTACTTTTGGTGCATCCACCGTTGCAGTAAAAGCAACTACTTCTGCTGTGCCTTCGGTGGCTAATGTTTTATATGCATTCGGACTGAGTGCAATTATTTTTACATCTGTACTTACGGATATATTGGCAAATGCTTTTCCGGAGAATACATTTTTCTTTACTACAAATCCAGCACTGGTATCTGGTAATGCAACGGCACCTGAAACAAGACCGGCCTTTAACCGAACTGATAGACGTGGAGCAATGGCTTTACCATCTACATTATTGGAAAAGATAATCACTTTGGCACCGGTGGCTTCTGCTACCTGTGCTATTACTTTTGTGTAAACCTGTGCATCCAGATGATTGAGTGCATCTGTAGCTACCTGGTGAACTTTCTTAACACCGTATTTACCTAATGCAGCAAGGTCTTCAGTTACGGAACCGAGCACCACACCTTCGGCAGTGGTACCAAGTTGTTCTGCAACTTTTGCGCCGTAAGTAAGTACTTCAAGCGAAGCTTTTTTTACATGTCCATCTGCGATGTCGATAAATATTAAAACTGACATAGAAATATTTTATTTGTTGAATAAAGAACAGGAAGATGAAGTGTGCGACGCAACGAAGATGCCATGAAAAACAAATGCTGGCTACACAAAATACTTTCTGCTGTTATACTATAATTTATTTGTAAAGAACTGTTTGACTTAAGTTCCCTTCAGGGACAGGGTTTCCTAAATTGCTTTCGCTTCTTCGTGTAACAACCTTACCAACTCTTCTACATTATCTGCTGCTACTAATTTTACTCCCGACTTAGCTGGTGGTAAACCAAAACCTGCTACAGTGGTGAGTGCATCTGCAGCAATTGGTTCTACTACTTTTAATGGTTTTGTTCTGGCAGCCATTATACCTCTCATGTTTGGTATTCTTGCTTCAGCCATTCCTTTTTGTGCACTGAGGACTACTGGAAGTTCTACTTCATTCACTTCTTCGCCGCCTTCTATTTCCCGGGTGATGGTGGCTTTTGTGCCGGCTAATTCAAATTTGGTAGCAAGAGAAACGTATGGTTTGTCTAACAACTCAGCCACCATACCGCCGATGGATGAACCATTGTAATCGATAGTTTCTTTTCCGGTAAAAATAATATCGTAACCGCCCTGCTTTGCTACTTCTGCAATTTGCGAAGCGATGTAAAAACTATCATGACTGTCGGCATTTACACGAATGGCCTCATCGCCACCAAGAGCAAGGGCTTTGCGGATGATGGGGTCGGCATCGGCAGCACCAACTGTTACCAGGTGAATAACGGCGGAAGCATCTGCTTCTTTTAATTCGATAGCTCTTACCAATGCATACCATTCGTCGTAGGGATTGATGATCCACTGTACACCGCTTACATCGAATTTCGTGTTGTTATCGGTGAAGGCTATTTTTGCCGTGGTGTCCGGCGTTTTACTGATACAAACTAAAATTTTCATATTGACTGTTTCTTATCACCGGCATCATATTGTTGTAAAGATGAAAGGTGAGGTATATAAATATTAGTTGTTTATGCAACTAAAGCAAAGATAACTGTTGCAAAGGTAATTCCTGATAAATCGAAACAAATTTTTTATATCAACATGGAGCGGATAGAAAAGTTGAAAGAATTTTTGAAAGCTACGCCGGATGATTGCTTTCTACAACATGCCCTCGCATTGGAATATATAAAGTTGGGGGATGATGAAACTGCCCGCCTTTTATTTGTAGAAATATTAAACAGGCAGCCGGATTATATTGGCAGCTATTACCACCTGGCCAAACTGCTGGAGAGAAATGATAGGACTGATGAGGCGATAAAAATTTATGAAAAGGGAATGGATGCAGCCCTGAAGGCTGGGGACAAACATGCTTTTGGAGAACTGAAGGGGGCATGGGAGGAACTTACTTTCTGAATAACAATAAAACAATCTCATACGAAAATGCTGCTAAGCATAATAAGATTATTGCAACTATTCTTTTTTGAAAAAAATAAAACCATAGTCCTGCTAAAAGGCCAATACCTGTAAATAAAGCGGCTTTCATATAAATCTCTGAAATGTCATAAGAGGCACTGCGGGGAATGAGCGGTGAAGTAAGTTGGTACTTTGTTTGAAAAAATGATATATAACCTGACACAGTTAAGTACAGGTCAAGGCTAATTAAAATTCTACAGATCCAATCCAGTTGTTTCTCTCTTTTTATTATTTCATCCATTATCAAAAATACATTTTGTTTCTTTGTTGAGAATGTGAAAATGAACTTACATCAAAAATTTATATCATCCATTAAAGCTCAAAATCTTTTTTCACAAAAAGATAAGCTGCTGCTTGCTGTAAGCGGCGGAGTAGATTCTGTGGTATTATGCGAACTATGCAAACAGGCTGAATATGATTTTGCTATTGCTCATTGCAATTTTAAATTGAGAGGAGAGGAGAGTGAACGGGATGAACAATTTGTAAGAGAGCTGGGAAAGAAATATGAAGTGGAAGTTTTGGTGAAGGGATTTGATACAGAAGAATATGCTGCTGAAAATAAATTATCAACACAGGAAGCGGCGAGAGAATTAAGGTATGGGTGGTTTAACGCATTAACAGGCAATAGGCAACATACAATAGGCAAAACCAGCATTGAAGATAATGATTGCCCATTGCCCATTGCCAAATGGCTTCTCACCGCCCATCATGCTGATGATAATAACGAAACACTTCTGATGAATTTTTTCAGAGGAACAGGTTTACATGGATTAACTGGAATTCCCGCATCCAATGATTATATCCGCAGGCCATTGCTTGATTTTTCAAAAGAAGAGCTGATTCAATTTGCCAAAGACCATCAATTGAATTTTGTGGAAGATTCTTCCAACCAGTCTTCGAAATACACCCGAAATTTTTTTCGCAATGAATTGATCCCTGCCATCAGCAAAGTGTACCCACAGGTTAAAGAAAATTTGCAGGATAATGTTCAGCGGTTTAAAGAAATAGAAAAGTTATTCCAGTTTTCGGTGGGAGAATTGAAGAAGAAATTATGTCGGTATAAGAAGAATGAAATACATATTCCGGTTAAGCAATTGATGGCCTACAAGAACAAAGCTCTTATTTATGAAATTATAATAGAGTATGGTTTTAATGAAAAGCAGGTGGAGGAAGTGATTAAACTTGCAAACAGTGATTCAGGAAAGTTCATCCAATCGCCGGATGATAATTATAGAATCATTAAACATCGGCATTGGTTTATTATAAGTCCGGTAGTGGCCATGGAATCGGAAAATATTATTATTGAAGAAGGAGAGAAGCAGGTACTATTTTCTTTGGGGGAAATAAAAATTGAAAAAATATCCAACCTTTCTTTAGATAAAGTCAAAACTCAAACATTGAATGAATCAGTAAGTATAGATGCAAAAGAAATTACTTTCCCCTTATTACTTCGCAAATACAAGACTGGTGATTATTTCTATCCACTGGGAATGAAGAAAAAAAAGAAGATCAACCGTTTTCTAATTGATCAGAAATTATCTAAAACAGAAAAAGAAAATGTTTGGATAATTGAAAGTGCCCAACGCATTATCTGGGTGGTAGAACATAGAATAGATGAACGTTTTAAAGTGACGGAGAAATCGAAGCAGATCCTTCGGTTAACACTTCAATCATAATTATCTGCCGAATCGAATAAATTGGCCCGGGTCAGCATTTGTTATTGTATCAATAAAAATTTGGAGTACCGGATACTGGCCTATTACCTGGCAGAGCAATATGGTGAACCCCAAGCCAAAGAATGCTCCATAAATATGTGCTGAATGGTTGATATTTCCCCCACCTCTTTTCTCCAGCCAGCTGGAAATAAGTAAGTATAAAAACCCGAAAATAAAACCGGCGATATAAATGGGTAAAAATAAAAGACCTAATCCTGCCAACGGATAAAAGAGAATGCCGGCAAAAATTACGGCAGACACCGCACCCGACGCACCAAGGCTGCGATAGTAGTAGTCATTTTTATGTTTGAAAAAAGTAGGAAGCAGGCAGAAGAACAATGCAGCCAGGTATAGTAACAAGTAAAATAATTTTCCTTTGGTTCCGAAAATTTCAACGAACTTATTTTCTACATGTTCGCCAAAAAAATATAAAGACAGCATATTGAAAATAAGGTGGCCATAATCCGCATGAATAAAACCACATGTAAAGAAGCGATAAACTTGTTTTTCCCTTGTGATAGCAGGTGGATAAAATATAAGATCATCTATAACTTTTTGACTACTGAAACCGCTTATAGAAACTATTGCAGTAATGATGATGATGATAAGAGTGATTGTTAATTGTCCCATTCTTTAAAAATAAAATGAACTGATGAAATGCAGCAATTTTTCTTTTCTTTAATTATTTGTGATGATACTTCTCATTTTTTAAAATAGTGCAAGCCCGGTAAACCTGTTCGGCCAGTATCAATCTTACCAACTGGTGCGGAAATACCAATTGCGAAAGACTCCATGTATAATCAGCTCTTTTCAATACACTATCATCAATACCGAATGCACCGCCGATCAGGAAAACCAATTGCTTTTTACTTTCATTGGCTCTTGCCTGTATAAATGTGGCCAGTGCTTCTGAACTTATTTGTTTTCCTCTTTCATCCAGAGCTATGAGGTAATCGTCTTTTGTGAGCAATTGCAAGATCATTTCTCCTTCTTTCTTCTTCAGATTCATTTCACTCAGCATACCTGCATTTTTGGGAACAGGAATTACATTCCATTCCACTTTAAAATATCTTGAGATGCGGCGGGTGAAATCTTCCACACCTTGTTTCACATAAGTTTCATTTATTTTTCCTATCGTCCAGAAAGAAATCTTCATACTGCAAGATTAATGAATAAGCATTACATAATTAACTCAGGAATTTTTACTTATTTTTCTTCCTGAAAATAAAAAAACCGTTCTGCTTTTTAACAAAACGGTTTCCTGAACAGAATAATTTTTATTTTATCTCGTAGTCTTTTTTAAACGACATTAAAGTAGAACGGTACAAGGCGTTGCTGGCATCTAACGTAGCAGCTTTTGAATAGTACTGATATGCCTCAGAAAGATAATGTGCATCTTCCAGCATAAAGCCAATACGATAAGCCTGTTCGGCCGGAGCTTCAAATTGTGCTCCTTGTTTTTTAATATTTTCAATTAATGCAGTAAATGTTTCTTTGGATACATAGTTCAGTACTTTTCTCTCTTCATTCTCTTCACCTTTTACAGCAGCTATCCAGAAATAACTTTCACCAGTTTTTAATTTTGATGTAATAGAAGTAATGGAAATTTTTAACTTAGAAACATTAGTGGTGTAAAAAGGATCAACTATGTTTCCAGAATTAAAAAGGGAGAAAGTAAAGTCTTTAGCTTCTGAGTAAGATTTCCAGGAAAGAGGAAATTCTCCACCAGAATAATTAATAGTGTCTAACCGGGGATCCACCCAGATATTGTTTACGCCACGGCTAACGGCCCCCACGGTACTCATATAAGCCTTGCGATTGCTCCCTGCTGATCCGCCAGACTTAGTCATAGAAGCCCATACATATTTTACATAGTTTGCACTTACTGAGTTCCCACTTACTCGGCAGGAGTCCCCAAATTTACTCAATTGATATGTGCCTGCTTTTGAAAAAGTAAACATGGCGGCTTCATTACAAATTAATGTAACTGCACTTCCTGCTGCGATTTTTATAACTGCGGAAGAATTAAGTGGTTTACCTACTTTAGCCTTGCTGGTAACATTGTTTTCTACAACAGACACATTCCCTTTAAAACTGTAAAGCAGAAAATTATTCTGTGCAGATACAGCTACACCCAGGAAACACAAGACTATTAAAAAATGTAACTTTTTCATCTTTTTGAGTTTAAGGTTATTTGTAGTATTAATGATGATGTGGTTTAAACACCGTTTTATAATTAAATTTTTTGTGCATCCAAACAGCCCAGGCTTCATAAAAATAAATAACATCAACAGCCATTACAATTACTATCAGGCTCATTTTCATATCTACTTTCAATCGATATTTATCAAATAGATAGATGCCAAGCCAAACGAAAAATATGGCGGAAAGAACCTGGGCTATTTTTGCTACTAAGTGGAACCAAATATGGCTTTCAAGGTAATAACGGACGAAGAATGACATATGCAGCCAGCATACTAACACTGCAATAAGCAGGTTTGCCCACGAAGGTAACTTTTTTACATAGTTATTTTCTAAAACCATTGAAATAATATTGGCATGAACGACAATCCCATTCATATCTGGAACTGATTTGCCATAAAACCTTTCATTCATCGGTGTAAACTTCTTGTCAGTTATATCATTTGGATTATTATTAATGTAACCGAAGAGTACGATCTTATTATAAAAAATCGAATCATAGATTTGGTTTGTCAATATTTTTTCATATTCCACCAATTGGTATTGATTAATTCTTCTTGTATAATTAATCAGTAATTTATGATTTCCTTTTTTTTCTAATTTCTCATAAGCTTTTGGATCGTATGCCTGAGCAATTGCTGATGAAAAAGATTTATATTTTGTGCCTTTATAATCTTCAAAGAAAGGATCGTAGTATCTGAAGGTCGAAATTGAGTCAATAAAAAAATTTACAAAGGCATATTGCGAAGCATTTTTTATATAAGTTCCTCCCAATTGTACTGTATCTCCTTCTTTGCCGAAAAGATCTAGCCTTGTAGCGGCTATTAGGTTTTTGTTTTTTTTAAAGCTATTACTTAGTAGCGAATCCTGATGTGGATCACCAGGCCCATCAAAATATGCATCCAAGCCCATCACTTTTGGTTTCATCTCACCAACTTTGTCAATCAACATGGATAAAACTTCTCTATCTGCATCTCCAATATTTACAATAATAATATTCGAATCAAGATGAGTGGTATCTGCTTTTTTCAATTTAGAATAACTCATGTCATTGGAATCAAAATCCTTTAAGGAAAGTTTGATAGGGTTTATAACTCCAAGATTTAGAGGAATCTGACTCAGACCAATGATGAATATAAACACCCATAACGTTGCAAAAATGGTATCTCTCTCGTACAGGTATTTTGTAAATTGGCCATGTATTCTTCGGGCATGATGGCTGAAGCGTTTATGCAGTGGCTTGTTCATCAAAGTGGTTGGTTAATGGTCAGTTAGTTTTTAAAAAGATTTCCTAATAATTATAATGGTTGCAACTTTATTAATCTTTAACACTACTCATATACCACAAACAGGGTATTTCTTTCCTATTTGAGCTTGTTTGTAGCAGTTTTCCTCGCAAGTTCGTATTTTAGTAAGTCGAATTTATGCCAAAAAACCTTTCCATATTCATTGGTTGTCTGCTGCTTGCAATTTTCTACCAGCCTGTCTATGGGCAAGCTCCTACCAAGCCAAGAGATACAACCATAGTAGGACCGCAAACATTTGCCATGATAATGGGCATTTCCACTTATAAATATATAAAGCCACTCACTTATGCAGATAAGGATGCAGAGATGTTCAGAGATTATTTAAAATCACCTGCGGGTGGCAAGTTAAGTGATGACAATATTTACTGTTTGCTAAATGACAAAGCACTAAAGGCAAATTTTCTGGTGGCAGGATTTAAGTGGCTTAAATTCAAGAACCTTCAGAAAGGAGACAAACTTTTTATTTACTTGTCTGGCCACGGAGATGCTATTGATGAAGAACAGTTTTATTACCTCGCATATGATTGTAATCCGGCTGGAGATAAAAATAACTACCAGGTAAGTGGTGCTATTAGTATGCATGATGTAAAGGCCAATATTTCCCGGCAGGTACAAAAAGGTGTGGAAGTGTTTTTGATTATGGATGCCTGTCGGTCAAATGAATTGCCCGGTGGTAAAGAAGGACAGGATTTTTTTCGTACAGCAATTTCTGAGAAAAGAGCTGGTGAAATAATGATGTTAGCAACCGGAGCAGGGCAGGAGTCGCTGGAAGATGCTTCTATTGGTTCAGGACATGGCTTGTTCACATACTACCTGGTGGATGGACTTACCGGTGCCGCAGATGCTGAAGGTACGGTTGATAATAAAGTTACATTGGAGGAGCTTCAAAAATATGTCGATAAGCAAGTGCCATCTATTGCAGAACAAAGGTTTAAAAGAAAACAGGAACCGTATTTCTGTTGCACAGAAAACAGTGAAAAAATTGTGAGCATAGTGGATACTGCATATCTCCGAAAATGGATTGAGCTTAAAAAACTACAAGCTAAGGCAGGTGGTGCAACAGCATTTGCTCCAAGAGGGAGAAATATGATTTTTGGCCCTGCAGATACATTACTTACTGAGGCTTATAATCTTTTTAATAATGCAGTAAAAGAAAGCAGGCTTACCGGGAAAGGATCTGCGGAATATTATTATAACCTGATGCAGTTAAAGTTTCCCGGAACTAGTTATACGATTGATGCACAAACTACACTAGCAGTGGAGTTTATCAATTTTGCGCAAAGTAAAATCAACCTCTATCTTGATTGTAAAGATGCTTCTTCCATCCAAAAGTTGCGGGCACAGATAGATGATGAAGAAAATACCGATGAAGTTGCCACCAGTCTGAATCGTATGGAGAAAGTGGCGCAACAGGAGTTTTATGAAATAGGTGGGATGCTGGAAAAAGCAATCAATTTTATTGAGCAAGATGACCCGGATTTTGCAAAATCATTGATGGGTAGAATGTATTTTTTTAAAGCGAGAGGATATTTTGGAAGAAGCAGGAAGATGGTGGATATAAAAAATGCTTTTCAATATGCCTATTCAGCTTATGCCTCAGATAAGAATGCAGCATACATACTTAATACTCTTTCAGCCCTGCACCTGGATAATAATCGGATAGATAGTGCAATTTTTTATGCAAAAAGGGCAATAGAATCTGCACCAAAGTGGAGATATCCTTATGTTACGTTGGCTTTTGCCTATAAAACACAAAATATTCCCGACTCGGCTATTAAGTACTATCGAAAATCAATAGAAGTGAGCCCTGATAATGCCGATGCCTATGTAGACCTGGGCCATTACTATTATTCACTTTCAAAAGGAGATTCGGCTATTGCTTATTATGAAAAGGCATTACAGATTGAGCCCGGAAATACATATGCCAGTAATAACATCGGCTGGTTGAATTATAGCCGTAAGAATTACGAGTCAGCCATCAGCTACTTTAAAAGAAGCATAAAAGCTGATGCAAAATTTATAAATGCATATAATGGATTGAGTAAAACTTTTTTTGAAACAAAGCAATATGATTCGGCCCGCATTTATTATACAAAGGCATTTGACAATTACCAGGACAAATCTATAGTAAATGTTTATATCGGGAATTTTTACAGGGATTTAAAAGAGTTTGATTCGGCAAAAATTTATTACCAGATGGCTGCAGCAATGGATCCAAATTATGAAGAAGCATTTAATAATCTTGGCCGTGCAAACTTTTCGTTGAAGCTTTTTGATTCTGCCCGGTATTACTACCACAAAGCATTGTCGGCAAATCCTTATTCTGCTTATGCATTTATCAATCTTGGATTGGTGTTTAAAGAATTAAAGCGACCCGATTCAACCTATCATTATTTTCAACAGGCCATTTTTACAGAGCCAGGTAATCCTTCTATTTTAAATAACCTCGGTGTAATTTATGGGCAGGATAAAATGTATGATTCTGCTAAAATATATTTTCGCAAAGCATTGTTTTTAAAACCTGATTATAAACCGGCTTCAAATAATATATTAAAAATTTTCAGGGAGTTGAACCAGCTTGATTCTATTACTAATTTCCTGAAAGGTTCTTCATTAATTGATCCATCCAGCCCATTATTTATGAGTGATATGGGTATGGCATTCCTGGAGCAAAAACGGTATGACTCCGCCAGAAATTACTTGCGCCGGGCCATTGTAAAGGAATCGCAGAATTCACAATTTCTGAATAATATGGGTCTTGTGCTTCAGGCAATGAAGCAATATGATTCTGCAAAAGTGTATATACAAAAAGCGATGATGGTAGATCCGGAGAATACAGTAATATGGACTAATCTTTCCACTGTATTCAGGCAATTAAAACAGCCAGACTCTGCTGCTTATTATTATAAGAAACAACTTTTTCGAAGGGTGGAGAATAATGCGCAGGCATGGTTTGCCGTCGGAAAATTTTATGATGATATGAAAGTGTATGATTCAGCAGTTGTTTATTTCCGCAAGGCCATTGCAATAGATCCAAACTATGTGCCGGCATATACTGAAGCTGGCAGTGCATTTATGAAAATGGAAATGAATGACTCTGCGTTTGTATATCTGCGACAAGCAGTTAATAAAGATAGCAAGTCAGCCACCGCATCATTAAATCTTGGGTTGATCTATCATGCCATGTCTAATTATGATTCTGCCATTGTGCATTTACAAAATGCGATAAAACTGGATGCTACCAAGTCTAAAACATATTATCAACTGGCTTGTAGTTATGCTCTTAATAATAAACCAGAACAAGCCATTTTATATCTGCGACAAGCTTTTGAAAGAGGTTATAAAAATGCAGAGAACCTACTTTCCGATCCTGATCTGGCTGGCTTGATCGATTATAAAGAGTTTCAGGTATTGCTGGATAAATATTTGCCCGACTGGAAAAACAAATAGATATAGCCCTACTTTTTTCCTTTTGTTTTAATGTCTTATATTTGCTGCCCAATCTTAAAGATTGATTGGCTGCGTAGCTCAATTGAATAGAGCATCTGACTACGGATCAGAAGGTTATAGGTTTGAATCCTATCGCGGTCACAACGAGACTGGCTTTTAAAGCCAGTCTTTTTTGTGTTTATAACCTTTGCAAACTTCTGCCCTTTGTAAAATAATTATCCTTATTTCTACCGATCTACAAAGCTTGCACCACACTCCAAAAGTTTTGCTAGTATGTTTTAGATATACCTATGCCTACACAGAGATACTAGTTGTCAAATTCCTTGTTCGATAGTTTGAGTAATGCTTAAATAAGAATCGTAAGATGGCGTTGTTTTTGTTAATATATAAGTTGCAGACTTTAAACTTGACGGCAAAGAATAGAATAATAATAAAAGGGTGGCTTTATAAGTAGAACATGGAATAATATAAATATAAATATGAATACAGAAACAATAATTGGAATGGCTGCAAGTGCCTGCACAGCCGCTTCCATGATTCCTCAACTAATTAAGGTAATTAAAGAAAAAAAGTCAGAAAATGTTTCCTTGTTGATGCTGATTGTTCTATTTGTCGGTTTGGGACTTTGGGTTTATTATGGCTCTTTGAAAAATGATCTGATCATTATTATTTCTAATTCATTTTCACTTGTAATTAATATTTTACTAGCCTTTTTTTCAATAAAGTATAAAAAAGATAAGTAGAGTTAATATTCTTGATAAATAAAAATGGTGAATACCGATATTAATAATGCCATCTCACAAAAGCTTCCATGGCCGCATAATGTGTTAATCCTAAATCCGCATACAGATTTGCAGTAGCAGCATTTCTCTCCTCGGCCCGTTGCCAGAATTCTCTTGAATCATTTCCCTGGAAGGGCACCATGTCTTTTTGAGATTGATGAATAAATATGCCAAAACGTTTTTTCAAAACCTGGTCAGGACTCATCGGTATCGCCATTTCTATTTCTTCAATATTCCATTCCTGCCAGGCTCCTTTATACAACCAGAGCCAGCAATCATTGATCCATTCTTCACCGGTTGCTTTTCCACTGGATCCTGCGGAAATTCGTTTCAATGCTTCTAACACTACAGTAAAGCAAACGATATGTGTACCATGCGGATCCGCAAAATCGCCGGCACAATAAACCTGCTCAGGTTTTATTGTGCGAAGCAACTCCATGGTTATTTTAATATCTTTTTCACTCATTGGTTTTTTTTCTATCGTTCCGGTTTCATAAAAAGGAAGATTAAGAAAATGAATGTTCTCTTCTTTAATACCAACATATCGACAAGTAGCTTTCGCTTCCCCCCGTCTTATCAATCCTTTAATAGAACGAATAGTGGGAGTATCTACCTGGTTAGATTTTTTACGGGATAAAAAATTTCTTGCATTGACTAATATCTTTCCAGATTTGCTGGTATCGATGCCAGCTATTTCTTCAAAGCCTACTGCAAAATCAAGATAACGGGTAACAAATTCATCTGTTACTGCAATGTTGCCACTTGTTTGATAACCCACATGCACATCATGTTCCTGATCATGCAGCCGCTGAAAAGTTCCTCCCATACTTATGATATCATCATCCGGGTGAGGGGAGAAGATGATCACTTTTTTGGGATATGGTGATGATCGTTCCGGATGGCTTGGAATCACCGCATTTGGTTTACCAGCTGGCCAACCAGTAATTGTATCCCGCAACATATAATAAACTTGCAGGTTAATTTCATAAGCATCGCCTTTTTCTACCAGCAGATCACTAAGACCATATTCATTGTAATCAGTGTTGGTTAAACTAAGTACTGGCTTTTTTAATTTCAATGCCATGTTTACCACTGCCTTCTTGATCATCTTCGGTGTCCATTCGCAATCGCCGGTAAGCCATGGAGATTTATTACGGGTAAGTTCCGCTGCTGCAGCTTCATCTACTACAAAAGTTACATCATCATGATTTTGTAATAATGAAGCAGGTACATGTTCTGTATCATCATTCTCCACAGCTTTTTTTATCACTGGTGCTTTGGCACTACCCCAGGCCATTAAAATTATTTTCTTTGCCTGTAAGATATTACTGATGCCTAAAGTAATGGCCAGCCTTGGTACCTGCGAAATATTAGCGAACTCATATGCATTGGCAATCCGGGTGGAATTATCAAGAGTTATTAATCTTGTTTTGGAATAAATACCGGAGCCGGGTTCATTAAAGCCAATATGCCCGTTGTTTCCTATCCCAAGAATCTGCAGATCAATTCCCCCCGCATCTTTTATTTTCTTTTCGTACTGGCGGCATTGTTCTTTAATATCTTCTTTGCTGATGGCTCCGTTCGGGATATGAATGTTTTTTGGATTGATATCAATATGATCAAACAAATGCGATTTCATAAAACGATTATAACTCTGCAATGCATCGTTATCAATCGGGTAATATTCATCGAGGTTAAAAGTGATGACATTCCTAAAACTTAGTTTCTCTTCTTTGTACATCCGCACAAGTTCTGCGTACAAAGATTTTGGAGTGGAGCCAGTGGCTAAGCCAAGTACCGTTTTTTGTTTCTGTTGATTTTTTTCCCTGATAAATGCAGCTATCTGTTGCGCCACGAAAACGGAACCATCTTTTTGATCGGGAAATATTTTTACCGGAATTTTTTCAAAGCTCTCTGAAAGATCAATAGGGGCTGAGTGTTTAGCCATTCGGTTGGTTTAAGTGATAAAGATAGAAAAAAAATTAGGCGTTGCTGTTGCAGGATTTTGCTGGTGATGATTTAAAGAAGACACCTTTCAAAAAAGGTGTCTTCTTTAAATCATCAATTCACTTCAATCTCATCAACAAACAACCAAGCTTTACTACCAGCACCGGGCTCACCGGCGGGTATCTCACCCCAGTTTTTAATTAAAACTTTTACCGCTTTAGTATTTGTTGCTGGAAATGATATGATCATTGTTCCGTTTTTAATTCCCTGCGTAGGTGCATTGAAATCATCCGTAAGACCAACTGATTTATAATTTCCATTTTCGTCCAATACAAAAACCTGCAGGGTTTGTGGCCGCCATATCCAACTGCCTTTATGATGCAGGGAATGAATAGTAACAGTACTGATAGTTTCTGTTTTGCCAAAATCAATAATGGCTTCGCAATCCGCAGCATTAAAACCAATATATTCTTTTGTTTTCGACATACCCTTTTCGTTCTGCACTCCATTTACTAATGTGAATGCACCATCGCCAGGATATTTATCTGAGGCAGGTTTAGTGAGTGTTATTTTCTTGCCGGTAGCTTTGTTAAAGTGAAATTGTTGAAATGTACATGAAACTGGTTTAGAATTAATAAAATAGCAAGCTTGTTTAAAATCATTTTTTTCAATCAGGAATGGCTCATTGTAAATAGCGACCTGAGAACTTCCTCTTGCTGGTGGATAGCCTATAAAACCATCTTTTAATTTAGTTTCAACTTTCCATTTAATGCCATTGTAGTTTTCAGTCGGAACTACCGTTGACTTCAAATCAAAATAAGCCTTACTATAATTCGCTTTCCACAAATCATATCTCTTAAACTGCATCATTAATTTTTTTTCAAACTCTCCCCAGTTTTTATTTTCTTTTTCACTCCATAGTATTTCACTTAATGCACTCATGCGGGGAAAGATCATATATTCCACTTTGCTGGTATTCTTCATGTATTCTGTCCATACATTAGCCTGCGCACCTAATATGAACTTCGCTTCCTTTTCAGAAAGTTTAGCAGGTATTGGTTCGTACCCATACACTTTTTCTATAGGGTTAAAACCACCAATGGTTACTGAATCCTCATTCTCACTTTGTGTATGATCAAAATAAACAGGATTTCCGGGGCTCATTATCACATTATGCGATTCTTGTGCAGCCTGTATTCCACCAGCTTCGCCCCGCCAGCTCATCACTACTGCATTTGGTGCCAGGCCTCCTTCTAATATTTCATCCCAGCCAATTAATGTCCGTCCTTTATTGTTCAGGTATTTTTCCATCCGCTGGATAAAATAGCTTTGCAATTCATGTTCATCTTTAAGCCCTTGTTTTTTTAAAAGTAACTGGCATTTGTTGCAGCGTTTCCAATTCTCTTTTGGACATTCATCACCACCCACATGTATAAATTTGGAAGGAAATAGAGTTAATACTTCATCGAGCACATCTTCTAAAAAACTAAAAGTGTTTTCATTGCCGGCACAAAACACATCATCAAAAACTCCCCATGTTTGCTGCACTTGTTTGCCCTTTGCATCACCATACCATTCACAGTCTTTTGGAAAATATTTTGTAGTAGGCTCATCCGGAAAACAACTCAACTGCGGATAAGCAGCAATGGCAGCAGAGGCATGACCAGGCATTTCTATTTCAGGAATTACATCTATATAACGTTCGGCTGCATATTTAACCACTTCTTTTATTTCGGCTTGTGTATAGAACCCGCCATATTTTAATTTATCATTTCCAGTGCCGGGGTAGCGGCCGATGATGGTTCCATTTCTCCAACCACCAACTTGTGTAAGCTTTGGATATTTTTTTATTTCAATTCTCCATCCCTGGTCATCGGTTAAATGCCAGTGAAATTTATTAAGCTTATGCAATGCCAGGTAATCAATATATTTTTTTAGAAATGATATGGGAAAGAAATGCCGGGTAACATCCAGGTGCATACCACGGTAGGCAAACCTTGGTGCATCTTCAACTGTAACAAAAGGAACCTTTATTTCATTCAAGGGTTTCTTAAGGTCCGGACCTGGCACTTGCAAAAGTTGTATCAATGTTTGTATGCCATAAAACACCGCATTTTCATCATTGCCATTAATATAAATGCCTTTGCTATTAATATCTACTATGTATCCTCCATCTGCTTCCACTTCTGTTTTTTGTGCAAGTATTCGGATGGCATTGGGAGAGGGAGAATTTTTTACGACTTTCAACTTGTATTGATAAAAACGCTGAAGGTAATCCCTAAGAAAAGAAACAGACTTAGTAGTTGCTCCATCCGCTACAATAACTGTTGCAGGTGTAATGCTGAAAGCACCGGCTTCCAGGGGTTGCTTTATTGTTCTTGGCTGTGGAATAATGGAAGCCGTTTGTGCAGTTGCAATGGCCGCAATAAACAATAAGGAAATAGCTGTCAGTATTTTTTTCATCAATAATAGTTTTGAAGCTTTAAATTTACTGATTCTCATTCACCTTTATTATTATTTTATGTCAACGAATGCTGATGTTATAAATAAATTTTATACGGCTTTTCAGAAATTGGATTATGAAACCATGAATAGCTGTTACAGCGACGATATTGTTTTTAATGATCCGGCTTTTGGCATATTGCGGGGAGATGAGGCTAAAGCCATGTGGGAAATGCTTTGTAAGAATGCAAAAGATTTTTCCATGACGTTTTCAGACATTGAATTGCTGGATCATCAATATGCTACTTGCAAATGGGTGGCCAAATATACTTTTTCAAAAACAGGGCGAAAGGTGACCAATTATATAAAAGCCCATATGTTGCTGAAAGACGGAAAGATCATTGAGCACAGTGATGCTTTTAAATTAAGCAAATGGGCCGCACAGGCTTTAGGTATAAAAGGAGAGTTTTTTGGATGGACGGGATGGATGAAAAGAAAAATTCAAAGTAATGCTAGAAAAAGTCTTCTTGTGTTTATAGAAAAAAAGCAACATTAATTACTTATATTTAGTATTAGCAATATTTTTTTTATGATTAGTGATCTTAAATCAATAAAAACAAGCATTAAGCTGGAACTATTGTTTATAAGTGAAAATGATTACTCTACAGAGCAAATAGTTAAAAAAATTTCTGATGCTTTGGCAAATGC
Source organism: Chitinophagaceae bacterium (assembly GCA_031397865.1). Classification (GTDB taxonomy): domain Bacteria; phylum Bacteroidota; class Bacteroidia; order Chitinophagales; family Chitinophagaceae; genus JJ008. The sequence continues at coordinate 25,395 of JANNMN010000006.1, read as the reverse complement.
TTATAACCATGTAAAAATATCTACAGATCCTGAACTTACAATTTGTGAAAATTGCTTTGGACTAGGAAGGTATTATTCAGATACAGCAATAGAGCAAATATGCTGTGAGCAATATGAATATGGAACTTCTGGAGAAATTTGTTGTGGAAAATTTTTGTACGATAAGGGTGCATTTGAACAATGCTGTCATTGTAATGATGGATTATTAGAAAGGTATTTAAAATAAATCAAACCAGTAGTCAGAGAATAATTAATAATATAATTGGGCTAAATTTTATTAATAATTAGGGGTTGCCATGTCATTTACACTCAACTAACATTTTACTCATTACTCTTCCAGCACTCCAAACTTTCCTGCACTTACATCTTTAATAGCCTCCTCCAATTCTTCCCAGGTATTCATTAAGAAAGGACCATATTGTGCAATAGGTTCATCAATCGGTTCACCGGATAAAATGAGTAATACGGCATCTTCGGTTGCTTCCACAGAAATTATCTCACCATCATTTTTAAATAAAACAAAATGATCAGTTGCTACTGTTTCGTCGTTTATGGTAGCACTACCATCAATCATTAGAATTCCTGTATTGTACTTTGCTGGAAAATTAAATTGGATCGTGGCTCCCTGATTCAACCTTGCATTATACATTTCTATCGTAGTAAAAGTAGAGGCTGCTCCTTTTGTATTTTCATATTCCCCGGCAATTACTTCAACTACACCTTTATCATTGGGGAGTAAATATTTACCCATTTTATCATGAGTAATCTCCTGGTATTTTGGTGCAGTCATTTTATATTTTGCAGGCAGATTAACCCACAACTGCACCATTTGAAATAGACCACCTGATCTGCTAAACGATTCTTCATGATATTCTTTATGCAATAATCCGGAAGCTGCTGTCATCCATTGCACATCTCCTTGCCCGATGATACCACTGTTGCCTGCACTATCATGATGCGCAATGCGGCCATGGTAGGCAATTGTTACAGTTTCAAAACCACGATGCGGATGCACACCCACACCACGAAGTTTATCGGTGGGAGAAAAATCAACTTTGGAATTATAATCCATCAGGAAAAAAGGACTCATTCTTTTTTTATCAATTCTTCCACCCGGAAAAAATCCATGCACCCGAAATCCATCACCCACCATATGCGGAGCTGGCGGTGATATTATCGCTTCAATTGTTTTTGTGTTACTCATTTTATTTCTCCTTATAAATTTTAAAACGAGAGCGGCACTTCCATTAATAAAATCTCTGCATCAGTCACAGCTTGAATAGTCAACATGGATGCATCAGTAATGCCAAGCCCATCTCTTCGGTTTAGCTTTTCTCCATTGATGGTTACATCGCCTTCTATTATAAATGCATAAACTCCATTGGTTTGTTTTTTTAACTGGTAAGTGGTTTCTATGCCTTTGTCCAATTTACCAAGGCTAAACCATGCATCCTGGTGAATCTGTACTCCACCATCCGTATTGCCAATGGGAGATACAACCGTCAATAATTTATTGTGCTTATCACCATCACTAAAACTTTTCTGCTCGTATCGTGGTGTTACATTTTTTTTATTGGGAAATACCCATATCTGGAAAAATCGAACCTCTTTATCCTTATTCTTATTTTTTTCTCCATGTTGTATTCCTGTGCCTGCACTCATTACCTGTACATCACCCTGGCGAATCACTTGTTTATTCCCCATATTGTCGAAATGCTCCAGATCACCGCTGGTGGGAATAGAAATAATTTCCATGTTATCATGCGGATGAGTGCCAAAGCCCATACCTCCAGCCACAGTATCATCATTTAGTACTCTCAATGCACCAAAATGAATTCTCTCTGGATTTTGATAGCTGGCAAAACTAAAACTGTGATAAGAATCTAACCAACCATGATTGGCATGACCTCTTGTATCAGCCTTATGAAGAATGTTTTTCATACTGAACTCCTTTTTATTTATTTTAAAATAGAAATTAAATACCTTTTTTTTCAAAGGGAGGAAAGAAAGAAATAGTCGTAATAAAGTGAATCTCTAAAAATAATCTAAGCAGTCACTTGTTCATTCACCAACTTTTCTGCCAGCCATAGAAATTCCGTTGTAAAAGTTTTAACTGCACCCTCAAAAGACTCGTCCAGTAAATCACCATCCGGACTGAATTTTTTATCAACCGCTGGGACAATAAGCAGGGAAGGTGATGCAATACCAAATAATGCCGGCACTAATTGTAGCAATTGTTGCGAAGCTCTCATACCACCCATGGCTCCGGGTGATGCTGTTACAATGCCAAATGGTTTGCGGGCCCTTTTTGGAAAATGATCTAATAAGTTTTTCATAGCAGGGGAGTAGCTGCCATTATATTCCGGGGTTACAATAATGTATGCGTCTGCTTCAAAAATCTTTTTAGCTAATGGTTGAAATTCAACTGGTGCTTTATCAAAACTTGTCCAAACTGTTTGTACAGGTGGTACCAGGTAATGTTGCATATCAATAATGTCAACCTCATGATTTGTAAGATGGCTTAATGAATTTTTTAAATGGATTGCTACACGACGGGTCAAACTGTTTGTTCTTGGACTTCCGGATATTATTTCAATTTTCATTTTTTTACTTTTAAAGCACAAAGATACATATTCAATGTTTAAACATCAAATATTATTCCTTAGCTGTTTGTTAAGACTTTCTGACAATTTTTGAGCCTGAAACCTTTAATTTCGGTTTGAACAATTTTTAAACAATGGTAAACAGAAGAAAGTTCATTCAGGCCTCCGCTTTCAGTTCTTTAGCAATGGCCTTTAGCAAAATTGCTTCAGGCAATCCGCAATCTGTTGCGGTAAAGGGAAAACCTGTGGTCATTTCTACCTGGGATGCGGGATTAAGAGCTAATGCTGCAGCATGGGAAGTATTAAAAAAAGGAGGAAGAGCATTGGATGCAGTGGAAAAAGGAGTGATGGTGACAGAGGATGAACAAAACTGTTGTGTAGGGTTGGGTGCCAATCCGGATAGAGATGGGTTTGTAACATTGGATGCCTGCATCATGGATGAATTTTCCAATTGCGGCAGCGTAGCTTTTTTAGAAAGAATAAAACACCCGGTATCTGTTGCAAGAAGAGTAATGGAAAAAACACCTCATGTAATGTTGGTAGGTAGTGGTGCGCAGCAATTTGCTATTGCAGAAGGATTTCCATTAGAAGAACAAAAACTTTCAGCAGAGGCGCAAAAAAATTATGAGAACTGGTTAAAAACTGCCAAGTATAAATCACCGACAATAAATATTGAAAAGGACAAAGAGCATGGACCATTTGCTCCATATAAATTAGAAAGTGGTGAGTGGAATCATGATACTATTGGTATGGTGGCTATGGATACTCATGGTAACTTAAGCGGCAGTTGTACTACCAGTGGTGCAGGGTTTAAAATGCGGGGTAGACTTGGAGATTCTCCAATTATAGGTGCCGGTTTATTTGTAGATAACGAGGTGGGTGCCTGCACTGCCACTGGGCAGGGTGAAGATGTGATCCGTGTGGCTGGTTCGCATACGGTGGTAGAATTGATGCGGCAAGGTTTATCGCCGGAAGCTGCTTGCAAAAAAACTATTGAACGGATAATAAAAATAAAAGGAGCAAAGGCAAAAGATATACAGGTTGCTTTTTTAGCCGTCAATAAAAAAGGGATTGTAGGTGCTTATGCCATTCATAAAGGATTTAACTATGCCATTAGAAACAAAGATGGAGAGAAGTTGGTGAATGCAAAAAGTGTAATGGAATAAACTTGAGTTTAAATTTTGTTTACCAGCTTCAGTTTCCTGCCTGCCGGCAGGCAGGTTCATGGCATCGTTGGTTGCGCCTGCCCCGATGAAAATCGGGGTCGAGACACTCTTCATCGTCCCATTTTCATGGCATCAAAACTTAAAGCACTAATAATCTAAATGATAAATAAGAATTACATAATAGAAATAGCTACTTCAGATTTTGCAACTACTCAATCAGCAGTCCTGGGTGGGGCAGACAGAATAGAACTTTGCGCCAATCTTGCAGAAGGGGGAACAACTCCATCTTTTGGTACTATCAAACAATGCCGTGATAAATTTACAGTTTCATTATTTCCCATCATTCGTCCAAGAGGAGGTGATTTTTTATATACAAATGAAGAATTTGAAATAATGCTACAGGATCTACAACTATGCAAACAATACGGATGTGATGGAATTGTAATTGGCTTGTTGGATGCACATGGAAATATTGATATTAAGAGAACTGCCCGATTGATAGATGCTGCTTATCCACTGGGAGTAACTTTTCACCGGGCCTTTGACCGCTGCAAAGATCCGTTTGAAGCAATGGAGCAGTTAATTGAAATTGGTTGTGAAAGAATTCTTACTTCAGGTCAAATGCCTTCTGTAACGGATGGATTAGATTTAGTGGCCGAGTTAAATACAAAAGCAGACACAAGAATTGTTATCATGCCGGGTAGTGGAGTAAGAAAAGAAAACATTAAAAAGCTGGCAGAAAAAACAGGTTGTGTTGAATTTCATTCTTCATTGCGGTCGAAAGAAAAAAGCAAGATGAACTTTATCCACCCGGCCTTTAAAGATGCGGCTGAAAGTTATTCGAATAATTTTATTGATGCGGAAGAGGTAAAAGATTTAAGAATTGCTCTTCATTAAGTATATCAATTAATCCAGCAAGGTTACCAACTGTCTTAATTCTTCTTGTTTGTATTTATCTTTTTCGGTAGTAAAACATTTTCCAAACTCTTCCAGCAATTGCTGAATAACCTGTTTATTTTTTTGCGGCTTAAAATAAGAACCAACCGGCGGCACAGAAATTCTTTTGAAGTAATTATCTACATCCTGCTGCGTAAATACCTGGCCGGAAGTGGCGTCAATAAAAAATTCTATTTTATGAACAGGGTTTGGTAAGGTTTCATCTGAGTAGCCTGGTTTAAAGTAGGCTACGATAAATTGCTTAGGAATATTGATTGCCCTAACAGGGATATCAAGCAATTCACAAAGAATAAGGTATAAAATACCGTTACTGATCTGGTTTCCTCTTTTTGATTCTAATGTTTTATTTAATAAAAATTCATTGGGCTCATTATAATTTGTTTCTCCACCCCTCAATCCAAAATAACTATATAAAATACTAGTAACACATTTTATCTGTTCCAATGGAGTGAGATAGTTATTCAATTCAAGCCAGATGTTGCGACGGATTTTTTCTATTTCCTGTAAAATGGGTGTTGTAGATAATTCCGGATACTGAAACTTGCCAACCAGCATGGCACCCAGCATCAGATCATGATGACCAGAAATTCCCCATTGACGAAAGTCTTCTGAAAGATCGGTGTAATGAAGCCGGTGGATAAGCATCTCGATCCTGTTCTGCACTTCTTCATTGGGAGTAGTTTCCCAAAGATGCTCTAGGTTAGGAATAATTTCTTTACCATAATCAACGATCTTTCCCGACACTAATCCAAAAACTTCTTCATCAGGATCATCAATTAAAGTAAACAGTGCAGATATTTCTTTGTTTGTTTCCATGGTGGTGATTCATTCCTGCACAATATCTCTATTGATATTGAAATGAAATAGTTAAACTTTTCCACAGGTGGGGAGAAGAGAACAATTTGCAAGAGGCAATTTGAAATAAAAAAAAGAATTTTATGTACACCGCCCTTGCCTATTGCCCGTTGCCTATTTTTTTCTAGCCACTACCATCCAATCCCACGGCTTTGGTTCTTTCAACCATTTTGGTGGTTTTATAAATTCCGTATCCCAATTGTATTCTATTTTTTGAAACTCTTCTGCAACAAAGCCTTCATTTTCTAACAACAATTGAAGTTCTTCTTTCAGATAATGTTTATGTGGTACATCATCTATGTCTGCATTTCCCTGTCGTATATTATTCCATTTACGGATGGCTTCTTTCGCATTTTTAGTAACAGGAAAAAGATTTCTATCAATTTTATGTTGCTGTTGAATAATGCTGGTAAGCAACCATGATTCAAGTGAAGGAATAGTGATTACAATCCTCCCACCTTTTTTTACACAGGCAGATAAGGATTGGAAAAAAATTGTTCTGTCTTTTAATGATGGTGTAAGGATGGCATTGATGCAGATGCCGAAATCACACTGTGGCACTTTCGTTTTCTTGCCACTCATGTCTGCCCGCAGGTATTGTACATTTTTGTATTGCGGATAAAGTTGTTGTGCTATTTCCAGGTTCTTTGCAGAAATATCAACAGCAACTACTTTTTTAAAAGCTGGCGAAAGTACTGGCAACCATTTGCCAATTGCACAACCAATATCAATCACAGTTTTATTTTTTGAGGCATGTTTATTAATTACACTTCTTATCAAAGCTTTTTTATCGTTATGTAGCACATCAAATATTTCTTCAGCATAAGATGAGGCTATCTTTTCCCAGTAATTTCTTTTCATAAATCATATTAGTTTTCCACAAAATACAATTTTGGTCTGCTTTTAGCAGTTTATTAAATCAACACCAGAATTTTCCTACCGGAGTCATGCTGCCAGCCCTATAGGGCAACACCACTAATTATTATAATGAAACTTAAATTCATTTTACATGAAAAAACTACGCCTCAGCGGCCTTGTTAAGGGCTTTGTATTGTTGATTACGGTAGTGCTGATAACCTTTGCCTGCCAGAAAGAAAAAGATTTAAATGGAAACATTCCCGAAGGACAACAAAGAGTTCGAATTCGGCTATCCGATAACCCGGTAAGTTTTGATGCAGTTAATGTAGATATTCAAAGGGTGGAAATTTTAGTAAAGCCAGACAGTTGCAGGGGCAGAGATGACGATGATGATGACGACGATGACGGTCATCATGGTGGTCATCATGATGATGATGGAGATGATGACGATGACGATAACTGTTCAGTTTGGGATACATTGGAAATAAGACCGGGTATTTATAATTTATTAGATCTTACAAATGGTGCCGACACTTTATTAGCTACAGGTTATACCATAGCTGGTAAGATCAAAAAAATTCGTTTAACACTTGGCAGCAGAAATACAGTTGTAGTTGACAGTGTTTCGTATCCATTAACCTTACATAACAATCATAATAGAGTTACTATAAATGTGAAGGGTGAAGATATAGATCAATTGAATCCGGGTGATTTCCAGTTGTGGCTGGATTTTGATGCAGGACGTTCTATTGTACGGGTTAGTAATAATCGATTTGTACTAAAGCCTTACCTGAGAATGTGGTTGCCATCACAAACAGCCAGTGTTAAAGGGAAAGTAAGTCCTGTGAGTGCACAGGCAATAGTGTCTGCCATTGCAAATGGAGATACATTGATAGCAATTCCAGATGGCGAACGTTTTAAAATAAGAGGATTGCGAGGAACTACAGCCACTTTATTTTTCAACGCAACTGCCAATGGATACCGTGACACTACTATAACAGGTGTCAGGTTAGAAAGAGGAAGAGAGACGGACATTGGAACAATACAACTTCGGAATTAAAGGATGAGCAAAAAACAACAAAGCCTCGCAGATGCGGGGCTTTGTTGTTTAATAAAATATTAATTATCAAGACCTGCTACTTCTTCTTCGCCGCCTTTTTCTTCACCGCAGTTTTCTTTGCTGCTGCCTTTTTCTTCGGTGCTGCTTTCTTTTTTCCAAAAGCATTCGGCACCTGCGCCGCTATCATCGCTTTTATATCTTCTAATGGAATAGTAGCTGCTTCATCAGCAGTGTATTTTGTGCCATCAGGTTTAAGGTTCAGTTTCAAAATCTTTTTACCAAACTTCAACACCGGCCCCCATCTTGCATTCTCTACGGATATTTTTTCATCTGGCCAGCGTTGTATAAAACGGTTCGCTTCTTTTTTCACCTTGGCATCTATCAGTTCATCCATATCGGATTGTGAAAGATTATCAAAGTCGTATCGCCTTGGTACGTTGATGAACATGCCATCGTACTTTATATAAGGTCCAAATCGTCCTTTGCCTTTTGTAATTGGCTTCTGATCATAAGTGCCTACAGGTGCATCAGCAATTTGTTTTTCTTTTACATATTGTATTGCTCTGTCGAAATCCACAGTGGCTAAGTCGGTGCCTTTTGGAATTGAAACAAATTCATCACCCCATTTTACATAAGGGCCAAAACGGCCAACGTTTACAGAAATATCTTTGTCCTCATATTGTCCCATTGTTCCCTGTGCACCAAAGAGAATCATAGCCTCTTCGTAAGTAATGGTTTCAATACTTTGTCCTGTTGGTATTTTTGCGAATCTTGGTTTCTCTTCATCATCAGCTACACCTATTTGTATCATGGCACCGTAACGACCCATACGGGCAAAAACAGGTTTACCACTTTCCGGATCTATGCCTAGTTCTCTTTCACCTTTTATCCGTTCAGCATTTTCAATAGTATTCTCTACATCTTTTTTAAATGGAGTATAAAATTCATCGATCACATTACTCCACTTCATTTTTCCTTCTGCCACTTCATCAAACTCTTCTTCAATCCTGGCGGTAAAACTATAATCCATTATATCGCCAAAATACTGCTTCAGAAAATCGGTAACCACCAATCCTAAATCAGAAGGAAACAGTTTAGATTTTTCTGCACCTGTATTTTCCTGCTCCATTATTTTGATTACCGCATCTTTTTGCAGTTTGAAAACTCTAAAGTCACGGCGGGTACCTTCTTTATCTCTTTTTTCTACATATCCTCTTTTTAATATTGTAGAAATGGTTGGCGCAAATGTAGAAGGACGGCCAATGCCCAACTCTTCTAATTTTTTTACCAAAGAAGCTTCCGTATACCTCGGCAACGGACGACTGAAACGTTCCGTTGCTTTCATTTCCTTCAATGGTAATTGCTGACCCACTGTTAAAGGTGGCAACATACCTTCATTCGCATCTTCTTCTAATTCTTCTTCATCCTTATCTTCCCGATACACTTTTAAAAAACCATCAAACTTTAATACTTCACCACTTGCTGTCAGGTCTTCTTTATTGGTAGATATTTCAATTTTAGCAGTTGTCTTTTCCAGTTCAGCATCTGCCATCTGGCAAGCCATCGTTCTTTTCCAGATCAATTCATATAATCTTGCCCATTCTGCTTCTTCAATAGATGGATTGCTGGTATAAGTTGGCCGTATTGCTTCGTGGGCCTCTTGAGCACTTTCGTTTTTGTTCTTAAACTTTCTAAACTGGTGATATTTTTCACCATACATACTTTTTACGGTGTTGGTAATATCGCCAAGAGCAGTATTACTCAGGTTCACACTGTCGGTACGCATATAAGTTATATATCCATTCTCATACAACCGCTGTGCTATCTGCATCGTTCTTGCTACACCATAGCCCAATTTTCTAGATGCCTCTTGTTGTAGAGTAGAAGTAGTAAACGGCGGGGCAGGGGAACGTTTGCCCGGCTTCACCTGTATGTCTCTTACTTTATAAGTAGCACCTACACAGCTTTGCAAAAATGCTTCTGCATCCTCTGCTACATTTTGTTTTTTGCCTTCCGCAGAAAATGTAACTGTTTTATCACTCACATCTTTTGCAGTAAACAATCCTTCAATCTTAAAAGTGCTTTCAGGAGTAAAAGCATTGATCTCTCTTTCCCGTTCAGCAATTATTCTTACTGCCACACTTTGCACACGGCCTGCACTCAGGTTATTCCGCATACTCATTTTGCGCCAGAGCACAGGGCTTAGTTCAAAGCCCACAATTCTATCCAATATTCTTCTTGCCTGCTGCGCCATCACCAGGTTCATATCCACCAGTCGTGGATTGGCCACCGCATTTTGTATCGCATTTTTAGTTATCTCATGAAAAACGATCCGCTTTGTTTTTTTCGGATCAAGACCCAGCACTTCACACAGGTGCCAGCTAATGGCTTCACCTTCACGGTCCTCATCCGTAGCCAGCCACACTTCGCCAGATTTTTTTGCCAGTGCCTTCAGGTCATTCACCACTTTTTGTTTGTCTTCCGGAACTATATAAGTGGGTTCAAAATTCTTCTCCAGGTTGATGCCCATACCGGCTTTCTCCAGGTCACGGATATGGCCAAAACAACTCTTAACCTGGAAATCACTCCCCAGAATTTTCTCAATTGTTTTCGCCTTTGCAGGGCTCTCTACTATCAATAAATTTTTCGCCATAAGGTGTACTATATTATATCACAAAACCGCTTTTCAGCGGCCGCAAGGTAGGACAAGAATAATAAAAAATATTTTAAACCAGCTTTTTGTTCATTGGGCATCGTCTGTTGCAATCGAAGATTTGTTGTTTTTTAGTTTCCAGCGGAAGCTAAAAAACAATCACTTTTCATCGTTCTGTTCATTGGGCATCAGCCCACCCCGGTCGTTTAAAATTTATAATTATCCTAAGTTCACCCTCCCGGAATAATCGGGACAGGCTGCCTAGGCGGGGAAGTTTGCTAAAGCAAAAGATTCCCTTTCTCTAACCATCAGAAAATTTCATTTCTATTATTATCTCACATAAGCAAGGGCTGTGTGTTTGTCCTTCTCTTCAAGGAGAAGGTGGTCGCTGTTTGGCGGGCGGATGAGGTCTTATAATTTACTTCTGAAAAACTCCATCACACTTTCCGCCCACCTCTTATACTCTTTCTCAGAAGGATGCAATCCATCACCAGCCAATAATGTATTATTATTTGCCGCTTCTCTTGTCCACGGTGTTATATTAATATAATGTACGTTGTATTGTTCTGCTATCTGTTTATTGGCAGCATTGTATGCATCAATTTCCCTGGCTATTTGTGCCCGGTCTCTTCCAGCGGCAAAAGGAGTTACACCCCAATCAGGAATAGAGAGAACGACAACATGATCAGGTCGGTTGCCAGCAAATCGAATAGCTTTCTTTAATAACTCTTCAAACTCAGGGTTATAATTATCTACTGTTCGGCCACGGTATTGATTATTCACTCCAATTAATAAAGAAACAAAATTATAAGATGAACGTAAAGCCTCCGCATTATTCGCTGCCACAATTCCTGCTTCAAGTTCATCCGTTGTCCATCCTGTTTTGGCAATGATTCTTGTCTCAACATTTAATGTATTAGTCTTAAGGATAGAAGCCACCTGGTTGGGAAAGTTTTCTTGTGACGGCACACTTTCGCCAATCGTATAAGAATCGCCAATGGCGAGGTAGTAAAGTTTTTTTGCTGACGGCATTGTATCAATATCTTTTTTGGTGCAGGAATTGCTACTGCAAGTAAAGAAAAATAATATTACCAGTAGTTTATTCATATATAATAAAAATAAGATGGTGCATAGAGGCCGAAAATTTCAATACAATACTTTGAATTACGTCAGCAGTACGGCTACAGATTTATTGGATACCTTTAAAAGACCGTTAATACTAATCCGGTCATCATAAAACTTTAATTAGGGATCGCAAAAAATTTCTTACTGCTTCTGGTGTTTTGGCTGCCACCAGTATTCTGCCAACCAATTCTTTATTGGCGCAACAGTATGATGAGAACGGCCTGGATAAACTTACGGATGTAGTCGACAGGTTAAATACTGCCATAAAACTAAAATAAGCATCACAGAAATTCAATAATCTGTTTGCTCACTTTATTATCCCGGTAAATACGGCGATGTCCTAATCCTTTTGTAAAAACAAATTCAATATTGGGATAATTTTCTTCTTTTACTTTCAGCACATCACTTAGCGGGGTTACATCATCATCTTCATCCTGCACCCACAGCACTTTGGCCTTTATGTGTTTCATAGCTCTTTTGATGGAGTACCATTCTGAACTAACTCCACCGGCTTTTATAATTACTTTTTCAAATTCTTTTCTCAACGAATCATCTAACTGTAGAAATTTAAAAAATGAATTAATAGCTGTAGTCGTTTCTGTTGCCGGTGCAATCAACACCAATTTGTAATCAGCAGTATGACTTATTTCTTCCAAAGCAAGACTTACAGCCAGGCCGCCAAACGAATGAGCTATATAAGATTTAACCGGGCCATACTTTTTATTAACAGCCTGTATCATTCTTTTGTAAAATGGGGCATTAATTTTTTTGCCACCACTTCGTCCATGTGCCGGTGCATCAAAGGTCATTACTTCATAGCCTTTTTTAATTAGCGGCTTTACATACCGGTCGAAGTTGATGCCTGAAGATTCATAACCATGCAGGATCAATACTTTTTTTTCTGCCGGATGATTCAACCGCCAACCTCTCACCATATTTCCTTCGATTTCAAAATGCAGTTTTTCAGCCGTCTCAAAAATCTTCGGGAGTTTCTTTTTATTGCGGGATTGCGGAGTACAGAACAATTCAAAAGCCTTTTCCGCTGCTTTCTTTTTGGAGATAGATGAAAGTACTTTGAATTTTGTCCTGACGTAACTAATTGCCAAACGTTGAGATAACTTCATACAAAGCAAAAATAGGATGTACTTTTACACTTTAAAGAATATCAATCCCACCCTTTAGGGAATTCGAGTCTTTTTTATAAAGAAAATCAACAGGGATTTTTATGGATATAGTAATTATCGGTTCTGGAAATGTGGCGGCGGTGCTTGGAAGAAAATTCAAAGCGGCTGGTCATGATATTATACAGATAGTAAGCCGTAATGCTACTGCTGCTACCCAGTTGGCCTACGAATGGGATACTGAATCAACCAATTATAAAATTGTTATTAATAAAAACGCAGACGTTTACCTGATCGCCGTTTCTGATGATGCCATTGATGATGTAATAGACCAACTAAAGTTGCCCGGAAAAGTAGTAGCCCATACTGCTGCATCTGTTCCTAAAGAAGTATTGAAAAATGTAAGCGACCATTATGGTGTTTTCTATCCATTACAAAGTTTGCGAAAGGATATGAAGTCATTACCTGACATTCCTGTTTTCTTTGATGGCATTGATGATAAAACTAAAAAAGTATTAGAGCAACTGGCTCGTTCTATTTCTGCAGACAATGTAGTGCTTGCTGGTGATGATGCAAGATTGAAATTGCATGTGGCAGCGGTGGTGGTTAGTAATTTCGTCAATCACCTTTATACTTTAGCAGAAGCTTATTGTCGTAACGAAGGGTTAGATTTTAAACAATTAATTCCATTGATAAATGAAACGGCAGCAAGATTAAAAGATATTTCTCCGCAACAATCCCAGACCGGCCCGGCACTGCGCTACGACAGTGAGACCATCCACAAACACCTTGATCTTTTAAAGAATCATCCGGCATTGAAAAATATCTACATTTTGCTGACGGAAAGTATTCAGCAGCTAAAATGATTCTTTTCCCAATCAAGTAAATCCGTTTTTTATTTTACCGTTACATTTGCACTCAAATAAGAAAGGAGAAGATGTACACTGTTAAATTCAATTTTGAGCAAAAAGGACTGGAGTCAATTACGCTGAATGATATAGAGCCAGGTCAATCAATACTGGAAGTGGCCTTGAAAAACGATATTGAGCTGCATCATAATTGTGGCGGTGTTTGTGCATGCAGCACCTGCCATTTGTATGTGGAAAAAGGAGCTGATTTCGTGGAAGAGCTAAGTGATAAAGAAGAAGACTTTATTGACAGGGCTGTAAATCCCCGGCTAAATTCACGGTTGGGTTGCCAGTGTTTATTAAACGATGGCGATGGAGTAGTGGAAGTAACTTTGCCCGACCAGACACAATTTTTAGGAGAATAAATCAATTTGATAATTAGCCAATATGCTAATTTGCTAATGATATACAAGGGTTCAATTAGCACATCAGCATATTAGCACATCAGCACATTAAATATTATGAGTCATTTTGAACCACCGATAAACTGGGCCGATCATGAAGACATTGCACAAAAACTGTATGAACGTTTTGGTGATGAATTCAACGAAGGGAAAATTTACCGCATCCGGTTTACGGATCTTTTAGAATGGATATTACAAATTCCCGGCTTTGAAGGAAAAAGAGAAGGAAGCACCGAAGGTCATTTGGAAATGATACAAAGTGCATGGGTGTATGAGTGGAGGGATAGCCAGAAATAAATATGCAAATGTATAAATGTGCAGAACTGCAAATGTGTGAACTCAATAATTTGCAAATTTGCATATCTTCAAATCTGCACATATGAACATACTTGAACTCTTTAAAAAAATTACCACTTTTGTTTTTGATGTGGATGGTGTGCTTACAGATGGCACCGTGCTGGTATTGGATAATGGTCTGCAGGCAAGAAGGATGAATATAAAAGATGGCTTTGCATTGCAGATGGCAGTTAAGAACGGATACAAAGTGCTGATAGTTTCCGGCGGCAATTCACCACAAGTAGCGGATAGGTTAGAAAAGCTGGGCATTCATGATGTGCACATGGCGGTTGCGAATAAAAAATCATTTATTGCTGAGTATATTGCTACAAACAAATTATCAAAAGAGCAGTTGTTGTTTATGGCGGATGATTTACCCGATTTACCGGCCATGTCTATTGTTGGATTACCCTGCTGTCCGGCAGATGCGGTAAGTGAAGTAAAAGAAGCAGTTCAATATATTTCTCCATTGAAAGGTGGTGATGCCTGTGTAAGAGATGTAATTGAAAAAGTTCTGAAGTTGAATGATCATTGGAATTACCGGGAGGATGTGGCGTCGAGATAAAGTCTGATGTATGAAGTCAGATATCTGATCGGCGTAAAAAGTTTTATTCTTTAGGAAATGCTCAAACATCTTACCTCATACCTCCGACTTCTTGCCTCCGACTTCATACTTCTGACTTCCGCTTCGTATCTTCCCACAAATTTTATGCATGAGATTGATTGCGGCTTTTCTTAAAATGATTCGACTGCCCAATCTGTTTTTTATGGCACTTACCCAGGTGCTTTTTCAATTTTGCATTTATCAAACTATTTATAAAGAAAATATTCCTGCCGGCGATCTGAACCGCTTTATTTTATTGATGATGGCTTCTTTATTTATTGCCGCTGCTGGCTATATCATCAACGATTATTTTGATATAAACATTGATGAAGTAAACAAGCCCAAGCAAATGGTGGTGGACAAAGTCATACATCGCCGCTGGGCCATTGCCTGGCATTTTATGCTCAGCACTACTGGTATTTTATTTACGATATTGGCTTTACCTTTTTTCAAACAATGGTATTTAATACTGGCTAATATTTTTTGTGTAGCTCTCTTGTGGTTTTATTCCACCAACTTTAAAAAGAGTTTATTAACGGGCAATATTGTTATCTCCTTACTCACTGCCTGGACGATACTCATTATCTTTTTTTCAAAATTCAACCTGAATGATGCGTTTGGTGATGGTGTTATGAATCATTCTAAATTTTTCCGGCTTACTATTTTGTATGCAGGCTTTGCTTTTATCATTTCGCTGATACGGGAAGCTATAAAAGATATGGAAGATATGCCCGGCGATGAAAGATATGGTTGCCGGACAATGCCAATTGTTTGGGGAGTGAATGCAACGAAAGTGTATGTGGCCGTATGGCTCATTGTATTAATGGCTGTGTTGGTAGTACTGCAGGTGTATGTATTGCAATTCAGGTGGTGGCTGGCTGTGGCGTATAGTTTACCTGCCATCATTTTCCCATTGGGATTAATTTTATTTAAATTAAGAAAGAGTGTAACGCCAAAAGATTTTCACCGGTTGAGCAGCTTAACCAAGCTTGTTATGTTCACCGGTATTCTTTCCATGATATTTTTTTATTATTATTTATGAACAAAATAATTCTTGCTTCGCAATCTCCAAGAAGAAAACAATTACTGGAATGGGCCGAAGTGCCTTTTGAAATTGTAGTAAAAGAAACAGATGAAGGTTTCCCTCCGGGATTAACACCGGACGAAGTAGCCATTTATATTGCCCGCAATAAAGCCATTGCCGTGCAGGCACAAAGAAATAATGATGAAATAATATTAGCTGCCGATACCATTGTAGTGCTGGGAGAAAACATTATCGGCAAACCAGTTCACCGTGAAGATGCAGTAAGTATTTTACTGGCACTATCCGGCGAAAAACACAGAGTGATTACTGGAGTGGTAATAAAAAAAGGTGATCATGAAATTGCATTTGCCGATACAACAGATGTTGAATTCCACAACGTCACTGTTTCTGAAATAGAATTCTATGTTGATAAATACAAACCCTACGATAAAGCCGGAGCTTATGCCATACAGGAATGGATAGGAGTGGTGGGCATCAAATCCATTAATGGAGACTTCTATAATGTAATGGGACTGCCGGTGAGCAGGGTGGTTAAAGAATTGAAGAAGTTAAACCCCAACCCCCTAAAGGGGCTTTAGAAGTTTCTTAAATTGGGCATGGTTTATTATGAGTAAAGAACCAAATAATATAGGATATTCAAACCTAAGTCTCCCCTTTAGGGGGACAGGGGGTATGACCGAACGGCTCCTCCAATTCATCTGGCAATTTCAATACTTTGATAAAAATGAATTGACCACGACTACTGATGAAAGTGTTCAGGTTCTTTTTGCCGGGCAATACAATACAAATCAGGGCCCGGATTTTTCTGATGCGAAAATTAAGATTGGTAATACAACCTGGGCTGGCACTGTGGAGCTCCATGTAAAAACATCCGACTGGCAAAAGCATAATCACCAAAAAGATAAGAACTATGATAATGTGGTGCTGCATGTGGTGTGGGAGCATGACACTGAGCTTGACGAAGTGTTTCGCCATGTTCCTGTATTAGAATTAAAAGGCAGGGTCTCTAAAATATTATTACAGCGACATGAAGAGTTGATGAATACCAATTCTTTTATACCCTGCGAAAAAAACATCCATACAGTAAGAGATATTACCTGGAGAAGCTGGAAGGATAGATTGCTGGCAGAACGTTTATTAAGAAAATCAACGATTATAGAAACATATCTCCAACAAAATAATTATCACTGGGAAGAAACATTCTGGTGGTTGTTGGCCCGCAATTTTGGAATAAAAGTAAATGCCGATTCCTTTGAAGCCATTGCAAGATCAATCCCGATCAATGTATTGGCAAAACATAAAAACCAAATACATCAGTTGGAAGCTTTATTATTGGGACAAGCTGGTTTGCTGGAAGGAAAGTTTGCTGATGATTATCTACAGATGTTACAAAAAGAATATGAATTCAATAAACATAAATATAGCCTCCAACCAAGTAACAGCTCTGTCTTCTTTTTGAGAATGCGTCCCGGAAATTTTCCTACCATCCGGCTGGCGCAGTTGGCGATGCTTATTCATCATTCAGCACATTTGTTCTCTAAAATTAAAGAAGCCAATTCTATAAAGGATGTTAAAGAGTGGTTTGATGTAACGGCCAACGACTATTGGCATTATCATTACCGCCTGGATGAAGCTTCTGCTTTTAAAAAGAAAAAGTTGGGTGCTACTATGATTGATAATGTCATCATCAACACTATTGCCCCGGTTTTATTTGCCTACGGCAATTACCATGATGAAAATAAGTATAAAGAGAAAGCCTTACACTGGCTGGAACAAACAGCGGCTGAAAGCAATACCATTACCAGGGGGTTTCATAAGCTGGGAGTGGAGAATAAAAATGCTTTTGATAGCCAGGGATTAATTGAATTGAAAAATGAATATTGCAATAACAAAAGATGTTTGGATTGTGGTATAGGGAATGCGGTGTTGAAAAGTTGATTAATATTTTTATTTTCTTCTACTGCCTTTATTAAGTACCAAATATATTGGGTCAATATTATACTCATTGCCATCAATATCTTTAGAAAACCCTTCAAAATGAACTTGAATTGTGTCTCCCGGTCTGTACCAGGGAGGTACACTGAATACTGTAGTCAAATTTGCATCTCCATCAATATGAATCGTATCCTTTTTAATATCTCGTCCAACAAAATTTAATCGCCATTGTCCTTTGTGGTCGGAAACGTAGCTATCCTTAACACTAATTATCAAATTTTTTTCAAAAGTAAAATCATGGTATATCGCAATTGATCCACCATGATATGGAATTGTAAAAAATCTTTGAACAATTTTGCCATTTGTAAAATTTGTTTTGATTGTGGTCAAACCATTGTTCAATTTAATATTATAATAAACAGGATGCAGACAGCTTGATAGAAAAATTAAAACAATTGCTGTATTTAAAAAAAGTCGTATCATGGTTTATTAGATACGAGAATATGAATTTTCCATAAGTGAGGTTTTAAATCTCTTTACAAATTTCTACCGGAATAATTAATTGAACCCTATTCTTTTTCGTAACTACATTTTTTTAGCTATTGGTTATATAAATAGTTCAAGAGAATTAAAGAACCCTGAAGAGTGCGACGCAACAGACGATGATAGTAGTACTACAGCTTGGCAAAAAATAAATTCTGCCTCTCCCCATCTCTGCGGTTACATTTACCCCCATCCACCCCAATTCACCTTCACCTCCACATCAGGATGAATGCTTTTCATAACCGGGCAAGTGTCGCCTGTATTTTTCAAAATACTTTTTGTCTTCTCATCAATATCTTTCAATGCATCCGGAATATGAAAAGTTAGTTCGATACCACCCACCCGGCGGGGATCGGCTTTCATAATCTTCAGCACTTCTACTTTTACATCGTTTAGATCGAAGCCCATGGTTTTGGCTTTTATGCCCATCACCGTTATCATACAAGTGGCAAGACTGGTAGCCAGCAAATCAGTGGGGGAGAACCGGTCACCTTTTCCATTATTATCCGTAGGGGCATCGGTTTCAAAAGAATTACCGCTTTTCAGGTGGGTGCAGGTGGTTCGCAGGTCACCGTTATAAACTACAGTAGAAGTCATTATCAATATTTTGCCTAAATTTACGTTTATTAAATTAAGAGGAAAAAGAGGAAGAGAATTCTGTTTTAATTCCAGTTGTAATCTCTTAACTCCTTTTCTACGTTAATCTCTTAGACAAAAAAAGTATACCGTGAAGAAACTATCCCTCCTGTTATTTTTTGCAACGATAACCCTGGCTGTATCGGCCCAGGATAATAAAAAACCTAATAAGAGTTCTGATAAAAAAGAGGCGAAGCAGAAAAAAATAAATGAACTGGTAAAGCAGGCGGAAGAAGGTGTACTCGTTTACAGAAAGCAAAACATATTTGGTTTTCAACTTCGCACCAATGGCTACGGCGCTTTTTATGAGCTTGGCCGCATGAAGACCAATCGTAAAACAAATACCTATCGCATCGACATTACAGAAATAAAACATATAAAAGAAGAAAAGCTACAGGGTGGTGACGGTATCTTTTTTGGCAACCCTTTTATTTATGGTAAGCTGAATAATTTTTACCAGGTAACATTGGGTTTTGGTCAGCAATATATTCTGGGACAAAAAGGAAATAAAAATGGAGTAGCCGTGTCTGCTATTTTTAATGGAGGTCTTGCATTGGGCTTGCTTCGTCCTTATTACCTGGAAGTAAAAAATCCTGGTGGTGGTGAGAACAGGGTGATCAAATATTCGCAGGCAGATAGTGCATTATTTCTGGGACCGCCTTCCGTTATTGTAGGTAATGGTGGTTTTGGCAAAGGCTGGAACGAAATGAAAGTAAAACCCGGCGCATTTGTAAAAACTGCTATGCGGTTTGATTATGGCCGTTTTAACGAAGTAGTCTCTGGACTGGAAGTGGGTCTTAGTGCAGAATTTTATTCTTCAAAAATTCCACAGATGTTTGCCCAAAAAGATAAACAACTTTTTGTACAGGCATACATTTCCTTACTGTTTGGCAGGCGAAAGTAATGGCCGTATTTTTGCCCTATGATAGAACTCCCGATAGCAGCAGCGGCGGTTGATAATACAAGAGTGAAAAAGCCAGATTGGTTACGGGTTAAACTCCCCATTGGCGAAAACTATAAGCATGTCCGCAGCCTGGTGGACAATCACAAACTTCACACAATTTGCGAAAGTGGCAACTGCCCTAATATGGGCGAATGCTGGGGTGCTGGCACCGCTACTTTTATGATATTGGGTAATACCTGCACCCGAAGTTGTGGCTTTTGTGCAGTGGCTACTGGCCGCCCCGAGCCATTGGATTGGGATGAACCACAACGGGTGGCCGAAGCCATTTACCTCATGAAAGTGAAACATGCTGTTATTACATCTGTTGACAGAGATGAAATAAAAGATGGCGGTTCCATAATCTGGAACAATACCATCAAAGCGGTAAAAGCATTAAATCCTAACACGACTTTAGAAACATTGATCCCTGATTTTAAAGGTGATAAAGAAAATATACAACGGGTGATAGATGCGGCACCGGAAGTGGTGAGCCATAATATTGAAACCGTAGAACGATTAACAAGGCAGGTTCGCATACAAGCCAAGTATTGGAGAAGCATGGAAGTGATAAGAACTTTGAAGGAAGGAGGCATGCGGACAAAAAGTGGCATCATGCTTGGGTTAGGAGAAGGGAAGGATGAAGTGATACAAACACTGAAAGACCTGCAGGCGAATGGATGTGATGTGGTAACGATCGGTCAATACCTGCAGCCAACCAAAAAGCATTTGGCCGTGCAGCGGTTTGTACATCCTGATGAATTTGCAGAATACCGGGAGATTGGATATGGACTTGGATTGGATTATGTAGAAAGCGGACCGTTGGTTCGTTCATCTTATCATAGTGAACGGCATGTGTTTGCTGGATTGGGAAAAAAAGAGTGGGAGATGAGTAGAGTGCAATAGGCAATTGGCAATGTGCAATTAGCAATAAGCAAAAGTCAAATACAGTATTTATGAAAAAGACTTTTTTTATTACCGTAATACTTTTGTTTTCCAATTTTTCTTTTGCTCAATTGAAATGGAAAAATGTTGATTCGCTTTTTCAACCGCTGCCTGAATCAGTTCATGTTTTTTTTACCGATAATCCTGTAGACACGGCACCATTCCGTGCATATTATGTAATTGCAGATTTAAAAGATAAAGGGCTTGAATTTACTGTTGATACATCACACAACAGGCGGCTTACTCCATCCGCATTTTATGAAAAGAATAATAATCCCCTGCTGGTCGTCAACACTACTTTTTTTTCTTTTGAAACAAACCGCAGTTTGAATCTGGTGATCAAAGACAAAAAAATATTAGCCTATAATATTCATACAATAAACGGAAGAGGTAAGGATACATTAACTTATCGTCATCCATTTGGCAGAGCCATTGGTATTACACGAAACAGGGAAGCGGATATAGCATGGCTATTTACTGATTCTGCCCATAAAAAAGCTTATGCCAGCCAGTTTCCTATTAAGCTTATAAAAGATTCCAGCAATAGCTTTGGATATGACTATGCAAAATTCAAATCTGATATCATTATTCCACATAGTGAAAAATCTTTTCGGAGTTTGACAAAATGGAAAATGAGAACAGCTGTTGGTGGCGGTCCAGTTCTTTTGCAAGATGGACAGATCAACATTACCAATGATGAAGAAATGAAATTTGGCGGCAAAGCCATTAATGATAAACATCCTCGTACTGCAATGGGGTATACAAAAGATAACAAACTTATTATCCTTGTAATTGAAGGGAGAAGTAAGAAATCTGGTGGAGCTACCCTTACACAAGAGGCCCAGATTTTTAAAGATCTCGGCTGCGAAGAGGCACTAAACCTCGATGGAGGAGGCAGCAGTTGTATGTTGGTAAATGGAAAAGAAACCATTAAAGTGTCTGATCCGTCAGGACAAAGACCAGTACCGGCGGTATTCATTATCAGAAAAAATTGATTGGTTAACAACATATTACAAAAGAAATATTACCTTTAATAGAATCGCAAGGCATTTGGCATGGTTTTTCTTCATTGATGGAAAAATGATTCATTTATGAAAAAAATTGCCCTATCGCTAACATTATTAACTGCCCTTACAGCTATCGTATTTGTGGCATGTTCTAAAGACAGTTCAGACAAAAGCACTACTCTTAAAGTAAGGATGACAGACAATCCTGTAAATGCAGAAGAAGTAAATGTAGATATTCAGCAAGTAATGGTAAAGTTCAGAGATGACTCTGCTTCGGGCTGGGGTAATCTTAATACACAGGCTGGTATTTATAACCTACTTGGTTTGCAAAATGGAGTAGATACTCTTTTAGCTGTTGGTGTTATTCCAACAAATACCGTGAAAGAAATTCGTTTTGTATTGGGTTCAAACAATACAATAAAAGTGGCAGGCATTACTTATCCGCTTACAATTCCAAGTGGATCAGAATCTGGTCTTAAAATAAAAGTAAACAAGCAATTGAACGGTACATTAGATTCATTGCTTATAGATTTTGATGCTGCACTATCAATACATCAAACTGGTAATGGCAGTTATCAATTGAAGCCTGTTTTGAAAGTTAAATAAATTATTCAATCCCTTTGATTTGCTTTGTCTGTCCCGGTTTTTCCCGGACAGACTTTTTTTTGGAATAGATCCCAAAATAAAAAGCGGAAGTATAAACTTAGAAAAGTAAATACCATCCGCTTTTTAATGATTGTTTATTCTGTCTTCTTTGTTATTCGAAAAAGTTGAACAAAAGAGCATTAATTTTATAGGGCTAATTATTTCTTTTAGCTTTCTGTTTATTGATAAACTCTTATATAATCTATTTCCATTGTAGCACTGGTAAAAGCAGGATCAACAGGTCCGGCAAACCCACCACCCATAGCCATATTTAAAATAAAAAAGAAATTTTGATTAAATGGAACATTGCTTGAGTTAACTATTGAATGAATTAATTGCCGGTCAGCAAAAATTTTTATACCAGTTGCTGTCCACTCCATTGAATAAATATGAAATTCAGTTGTTGCATTAGGAATAAGCTTTGTATTTCCATCTGCATTACTACCCGAAAAGCCGGGGTAATGTAAGGTGCCAAATATTTTATTTAACTCACTACCTCTATGCTCCATAATATCCATTTCACCACATGCGGGCCAACCTGCAGTATTAATATTACTTCCTAATGTCCAGATGGCAGGCCATGTACCTATACCTCCCGGAATTTTTGCTCTTACTTCTACTTTGCCATACTTAAAAGAAAATTTATCTTTTGATAAAATTCTTGCTGATGTGTAATCTTTGCCGCTATAATTTTCTGCTTTTGCTATTATTTTCAAAGTGCCACCAGACACAATAACGTTTTCAGGTCTGTTTGTATAATATTGTAATTCATTATTGCCCCACCCACAAATATTTGGGCAGCCATTACCAAGATCATAACCCCATTTTGTTGAATCAGGAGCACCGGGTGTATTAAATTCATCTGACCAGATCAACTTTTGTAAAACCGTAACTTTTATGCGTATTGATTTAGAAACAGTTTGACCAGTAGAATTTTTTGCAATCACATTCACCGTGTAATTACCCGTTGCCGGATACTTATAAGTAACAGATCCTGAAGAGACGGTGGCTGATACGCCATTGCCATATTCAAAATGATAAGTAATAGCATTAGACGATGTAGCAATAAATGAAACATTGCCACTTTTATCTGTATTTACTTTTGCATAAAAAGTAATTTTAGACGGACTCATGCTATTACTACCTGATACATTTCCTATTTCCAGGGAACTAAAAATAGCTATCAAAGAAATTAATAACAAATTCATTAATTGCATTTTATTAAATTAGAAATTTTGGTTTCGATGATTTTAGAAATAGAATGGAACTACGTAGTCCCATTCTATTTCTAATTTTTCTTCTAGTGTTTTATTAATACTTTTTCTGACTTCAATTTATTTCCTTCATTATCCATCAAATGGACAAAATAAAGTCCATTACTGTACCTTGATAAATCAACATGAATGGGAGTGTATGTTCCGAATATAACATTCAATGAGCTGAATACTAATTTTCCTTCAGCATTATAAACAGCAATTCTTCTAGGTGAAAGATTATTAATATCACTGTAATATCTTACCTGGAATTGTCCTGTTGATGGATTTGGATAAATAAATAATTGGTCTGTGCTGGCACCAGACACGGTAACTGTATTTGATGTACTGCTACATCCGTCTGCATTCGTAACCTTCAATGAGTAACTTCCTAATGCATCTACATTTACGTTCACTGCATTGCTTGTTTGTCCTGCCATCAATAATCCATTTTTATACCATGAGTAAGTATTACCCGCAGACACAGTTGTTGCAATTGATGTAGTTTGTCCTGGGAATAACACATTATTCGGCGATGCAGTAATTACAGGGGCTGTTGGAAGCGCTTTCGTTGCTACAACTATAGCAGCTCTTGGACTTTCACAACCTGTTACATTAGTCTCACTCACATAGTAAATATTATTGCCTACTACGTTTGTTGCAGGTATCGGAGCATTTACACTTCCAGTTCCACCAACTGCCAAAGTGTACCATTTCAACAAATTTCCACTTGCAGCTCCTGCAGTTAAAACTTGAGCAGAAGAATTCAAACAATAATTAATTGGTGTACTTACCGTTGGTGCAGGAGGTGCTGCATCTACAATAACAGCTATTAATGCTCTTGCTCCCTCAACCAGTAAAGCATTTACCTGGCTTACATAATAATTAGTAGTTCCGGCAGTTGAAGTTGAAGGTGTTGGTGCAGTTGTACTTGCTGTTCCACCTGTTGAAACAGTATACCATCTTAATGTATTGCCTGCAGCTGCAGTAGCTGTTAAACTTACAGCCGTTGCATTTTGACAATATCTCACCGGAGAAGTTACTGTTGGAGCTGGAGGTGGTGGAGGAATTGGAGCTGCACCAAACTTCACATCATCAAAATAATAAGTTCTTTCACCGGCTGTTGCGCCTGTTACGCCAAAGTTGAAGAAGATAGATGCTTTGTTATAATTAAATGCAAGGTTCAATGCTGCGGTACCTGCTGCCTGGTTGGCAAAATTAAATTCTAATACCTGCCAGCTGCCTGCTGTTCCCGTAAAGGTGGCCTCGGTCTCTACAGATTTTGTTGGATCTGTTTTGTCTTCTACTTTTAAACGTACCTGGATATTTGTATGCGGACTCCATACTCTTACATTCATTCTTTTTTCTGTAGCGGTAAATGGTACGTTGGCACTAAAGCCAGTTTGTACTGTACCTGCCAGGGCAGTTACTGTAGTACCAGCCCAAAGTTCTGCAGTATTAGTTTTAATAACTTTTGCAACTTTATTAGTAGCAAGGGTAGGATCAGTTACAATAGTAGATTGTTCAGCACCACCAAATCCTACCAGGCCGTAGTTGACTGTTACGTCATCAAATGTTACCGGTAAGTTCATTTGTGTTAATGTTGGTGGCGTTATTGTAGCCGGACCAAACTTCACATCATCAAAATAATAAGTTCTTTCACCAGCAGTAGCACCTGTTACACCAAAGTTGAAGAAGATAGAAGCTTTGTTATAATTAAATGCAAGGTTCAATGCGGCGGTACCTGCTGCCTGGTTGGCAAAATTAAATTCCAGTGTCTGCCATCCGCTTGCTAC
>JANNMN010000035.1:0-12261 GCA_031397865.1 Chitinophagaceae bacterium | reverse complement strand
AATAGCGGTATGTAACAAACTTTTAAAACAAGTATTTGCGGTGGTAAAAAACAACACACTGTATCAACCAAATTATTGCTCAGCTAAACCGTAAAAAAAGATCAAAATTTGTTTGGTTTTTTACACAGTTCATGTTAGCGGTAGTTTTTTTAAACCCATCTTGTCAATAATTCTTTTACATCAGGGCTATTATTATATTTAATTATTAATCTCTCATATAATCCATCATCAATTGTCCACCCCTCATTCTCCAAATCTTTTACTGAAAATCCGAAGTCAATTGTATTTATGTTAAGATCTGCATTTGCATTTTTGTGATTAATTGAGTTTATGTTTTTACAAATTAATAGTTCAGTTTCCTCTCTAAGCGAAAGCATTTTTGAACAAATTTTGTTTCGATTGTCTCTAAGTAGAATATTTATTAGTGCCATATTTATACATGTAATGTTTCAAAAATTTCGCTGGTATGAAAACCAATATTTTCAGCATTCTCAATCTGTTCCTTTGATAAATTATTCTTAACCAAGATTTTGGCTTTTATAGTTCCAGTCGTATTAACCGAAGGCTTTGCAGAATAATTTTTAAACATTTCTTGCATTTCTTCTTCAGTTAAAAGAATATCTATTGTCAAATTTGGGCCATAGAGTTCATAAGCTTTTGAAGTAGGAATAAATAATACGGTAACCGCATGATTTTTTATTTTGCAAATGTCGAAAAAGTACTCTCTTGAGAAGTTGGCATTTCCCTGAATACGATTTTGCAATTCTGCTTCAATTAGAAGTTTAAATTGCGGATTTCCCCCAGCTGCTTGCCACAGCATAACCAATTGGCTAAGTTCCATTTCTTGTAAATTCATAATTGTCAGTTTTAGATTTTGACTATAATGCCGCAATAAAATTACCGCTAACACATAAATTTATGCTATTAGACGTAGCATCCCAAAAAAAGAGGCATTGAATTTCAACGGATTAATATTATACATTTTGTATTGTTGTTAGGTCAATCCACCACCAATTTATTTCATTTTTTCCTTCTCGGTCTCTTTATAACCGTCCTAAAATTCTCTTACACCAAACCTTCCCCAACCTGCTATAACCTACACAAACTAACTATAACCTACACAAACCTTCTCAAACCTTTCCAAACAGGAAAGTAGCCCTCCGCACCCACCGTATGTTTGTCGGGCAATAGCATTCAAACAGTATGGCTACAGTATCACAACAGTATCAATAGAGCATCATTACAGTATGAGTATAGTATGAAGTAAGTATGACAACAGTATGAACTAAGTCTGAGAGGTGTATTGCCGGAGTATCACCATAGCGGTACACAAGCATATCAACTTCCACCCTCATCCATACCACAAGCATACACACAGTACCAGCTATACATCACCATAGCATAGTAAGAGCATAGTGCACACATCCTGCACTTTTAAAATCGTCACCTCTTTTTTTAACCGTCTGCATCACTACACAATAGGGTGCAGGCTATCTATTAAACATAAAAACAAAAAACATGGCACAACAAAAAGGACTACACAAAATTCTCGGCACCATCGGCGATGCCACCTACAGCAAAACACAGGACGGCTACCAGGTCAAAGCAAAATCAGCAATTAGCAAAGCAAAGTTTGCTTCCGCTGATTCAATGATCCGTACCCGGGAAAATGCCGCCGAATTTGGACGGGCAGGGCAGGCAGGCAAAACATTGCGCCTCGCCATCCGGAGCATCATGAAGTATGCAAAAGACAACCGGGTTACATCCCGCCTTACAGGAGAAATGCTCAAAGTAATTAAAGCAGATGCCGTTAGCACCCGGGGCATGAGAAATGTAATGGATGGAGAAACAGAAATGCTACAGGGATTTGAGTTCAACAAGAATGCTACTCTCTCCCAAACGTTTCCTGTAAAGTTCATCCCCACAATCGACAGGGCTACCGGTCAGCTCAACATTGATCTGCCTGCTTTCATTCCCAAAGAAGACATCGTTGCACCGGAAGGAGCCACTCATTTTAAATTGGTAAGTGCCGGCTCTGCTATCGATTTTGAAAACAAAACGTATCAAACTACAGAAAGCAATTCCCCGGTAATAGCATTGGATGGTGCTACATTTAATGCATTGGTTTTAACTAACACCGTACCACCTGCCCTTACACAGCCTTTATTTCTATTACTGGGTATTCAGTTCTTTCAGCAGGTAAATGGTATCAATTATCCATTAAAGAACGGGGCTTACAATACACTGGCTATTGTAAAAATAAGTGGCCTATAAAATATCCTTTGCAGCTAGTACTTACATCTTTTAAAAGATTGGCTCATCATCACAGAACGTTGCGCATGGCAACGTTCTTTTTTTTGTTGTGGATGGATATGCATATTCGCATCAATTCACATTCGTCGCTAAAAACAAAGCTATCTTATCAAAAGAATCACTAAGGTTTGTTCCCAGCCATCCATGATTTTCTGTTGGATAAAAAACATATTGATGCACTACCCCGGCTAATTGTAATTTATTTTTTAATGCAACAGATTGATTGGGCGATACCACTATATCTGCTCCGCCATGCAATATAATGGTGGGAGGTGCTTGTGCTGTTACAAAACTAATAGGACTTGATTGAACATACAAAGCCATATTGCTGGTAGGGGTAGCACCCACTATTCCCGCAATAGTAGAAGGAGGTATAAATATAGAAGCCGGGTTGTTATACATATCCACCATATCTGTAGGGCCATAGAAATCAACAACGGCTTTTATCTTTACCGGCGCCGTGTATTTGTAAGCATGTAATAAGGAGAGATGACCTCCGGCACTATTGCCCAGCAAAACAAACTTATCAGAAATTTTGTACTCCGTTCTTTTATTATAAATAAATTCAACAGCAGCCTTCACATCGTTTTCCTGTGTGGGAAATAAATTAGAGGTCCCGGCAGCCAGGCGATAGTTAATATTAATAATAGCATACCCTGGTAAGCGGCGTTTCAGTGTATCTACAAATTGGGTAAGATCAGTTTTATCTCCAGAGCTCCATGCTCCGCCATGTATCAGTATGATGACTTTTGTAGCTGCAGTACTTCTTCCGGCAGGTAGATACACATCCATTTTTTGTGCAGCATTAGCACCATAGGCCACATTCATTTGGGTGCTGGCAGCTACAGTTCCAGGGTCATCATTTCCTGTATCATCTTTTTTACAGGAAGTAAGTAGAAGGGTAGACAACATTATTAAGAACAGGTTCTTCATATCATTTTATTTATAGCATAGTTAATAAATAAATCGGGTTGTACAAACTCTCTCATACTCAAAGTAAATGGGATAAACCGTGTAAATCCGTAACATCCTATAAATCCGTGTTCTTGTATTTTAATAAAAACAAAAAAGCCTCACATTTCTGTGAAGCTTTGTAGCCCGTACGAGATTCGAACTCGTATCCCCACCGTGAAAGGGTGGTGTCCTAACCCTTAGACGAACGGGCCGTTTTAAGGGACGGCAAAGATAGTCCCGCAACACTTTTTGACCAAATGTTTTTACCTATAACTTATCCGGACTATCTTTTTATCCAACCTTTTTATACCATATCATATATACAACCCATTCTTCAAATCTCCTGCTGCTACACATCGCTGGTTTTCCTACCTTCGCACCTCTTAAAACGGCCATCCCTTACCCGGCTGTATTACTTAAAATAAAAAGTTGCAAAATGAGTACCGTTAAAGTTGCCATCAATGGCTTCGGTCGCATCGGCCGTCTTGTTTACAGACAGATATATAAAATGGAAGGAATTGATGTAGTAGCTATCAATGATCTTACCAGTCCAAAAGTATTAGCACATTTATTAAAATACGATAGTGCACAGGGCCGCTTTGATGCAGACGTAAAATCTGGCGAAGATTCCATCACCGTGAATGGTGATGTAGTTAAAATATATGCACAAAAAGATCCGGCACAAATTCCATGGGGCAGTCATGATGTGGATGTGGTAATTGAAAGCACCGGTTTCTTTACCGATAAAGACAAAGCCGCTGCACACATTACTGCTGGCGCAAAAAGAGTAGTTATTTCAGCACCTGCCACCGGCGATTTAAAAACCGTGGTATTTAATGTAAATCATAGCATATTGGATGGCAGCGAAACAATTATTTCCTGCGCATCCTGCACCACCAATTGCCTGGCACCTATGGCCAAGGTATTGAATGATAAATATGGTATCGCTACTGGTATCATGACCACCATCCATGCTTATACAAACGATCAGAATACATTGGATGCACCACATCCAAAAGGTGATCTGCGCAGGGCAAGAGCTGCTGCTGCCAACATTGTTCCTAATAGCACTGGTGCTGCTAAGGCTATCGGTCTTGTATTACCAGAGCTAAAAGGAAAACTGGATGGTAGTGCACAAAGAGTTCCAACCATCACTGGTTCATTGACAGAGCTTACTTCTATATTAGGTAAAACAGTTACGGTAGAAGAAATAAATGCAGCGATGAAAGAAGCCAGCAACGAAAGTTTTGGTTACACAGAAGATGAAATAGTAAGCAGCGATATTATCGGAATTCATTTCGGTTCTTTATTTGATGCTACACAAACCAAAGTGATGACGGCAGGTGATAAGCAACTGGTAAAAACCGTAAGCTGGTACGATAATGAAATGAGCTACGTTAGCCAACTGGTAAGAACAGTTAATTATTTTGCGAAGCTGATCAGCAAGTAATTTTTTTTTATATTCTTAACCGTTGTAATGCTACCTGGCTTTACAGCGGTTTTTTTTAATACTGCTTTATGAGAATAAAAAATATTGATGGGCTTTCTTCGGAAGAGATTCTGAAGGAAAAGGAACGGGGTGGTAAATTTATTTATTATCCCTTCACCGTTTCTTTGCTGATCACATTTAAAAAAAAATCCGGAGTTTACCTGGTAAGAATTGGAGAAAATGTGGTGAGAAAAGGATTGCCTTACACGATCATTTCCGCACTATTTGGCTGGTGGGGTATTCCATCTGGTCCGAAGCATACTATACAATCTATCCTTACAAATTTAAAGGGTGGTAAAGATGTAACGGAAGAAGTGATAGCAACAGTAAATGGACATATCTTATTTCAGGAAGCAGAGCAAAGAAAAAAGAGTAACTGATTTTTTTCAAACAAAAAATACATGTCATGTCAGAATTTTCTAATTACAACTTCAAAGATCAGAAAGCATTGATCAGGGTAGATTTTAATGTGCCATTAAATGATAAGTTTGAAATAACGGATGATAACAGGATGAAAGCAGCCATCCCAACTATTAAAAAAGTATTGGCTGATGGTGGTATGGTTATTCTGATGAGCCATTTTGGAAGACCAAAAGATGGCCCCGAAGAAAAGTATTCGTTGAAACATCTTGTTCCACATCTGCACCAATTGTTGAATGATGGCGCAGGAGAAAAAATAACCCCGGTTCATTTTGCCAGCGATTGTATTGGAGAACAGGCTCTGCTTACTGCCAGTATGATGCGTCCCGGCGAAGTGTTGTTATTGGAAAACTTACGGTTTTATAAAGAAGAAGAAAAGGGAGATGAGAAGTTTGCAGAAAAATTATCCAAATTGGGTGATGTATGGGTAAATGATGCCTTTGGTACTGCACACCGGGCACATGCATCTACTGCTGTTATTGCAAAATATTTCCCGGCCGATAAAAAGATGTTTGGATTATTAATGGAAGGCGAAGTAGCCAGTGCAGAAAAAGTATTACACAAAGCAGAGAAACCTTTTGTAGCTATTATCGGCGGTGCTAAAGTAAGTGATAAGATCCTCATCATCGAAAATTTATTGGAAAGAGCTACTGATATTATTATTGGCGGTGGCATGGCTTACACTTTTATGAAAGCACAGGGCGGAAAGATCGGCAACTCTTTGTGCGAAGAGGAAAGATTGGATACCGCATTAGACATTTTAAAGAAAGCAGAAGAAAAAGGAGTTTGTATTCACCTGCCTTCTGATTCCATCATTGCAGATAAGTTTGCTGCCGATGCACAAACATCAGTGGCACCAAGTAATAATATACCTGATGGTTGGATGGGATTAGATATTGGCAATATGGCTTGTGATCAGTTTTCTAATGTCATCAGGAAATCAAAAACAATACTTTGGAATGGTCCGATGGGTGTTTTTGAAATGCCCAAATTTCAACATGGTACCAAAACAATTGCTGTGGCCATTGCCGAAGCTACTGCCAAGGGTTCTTTTTCTTTAGTTGGCGGCGGCGATTCTGTTGCGGCTGTTAATCAGTTTGGCTTTGCAGAAAAAGTAAGCTACGTATCTACGGGTGGTGGTGCAATGTTAGAGTATTTTGAAGGCAAGGCATTGCCCGGTATTGCAGCGGTTAATGAATAAATTATTTTTCTGGTTTCCGTTTTTAGTTGAAATTTATAGTCAACCAAAACTCTTACCATGAAAAAGTTATTTATTCCCCTGCTTGTGACTTTCATTTTTTCCTCCATTGTTTCAGCACAAAAAATAATTCCCATTGAGCACAACGGCACAAAGTATGAAGTGCTGGATATGCTCTCCAAGGGAAAAATAACATGGGGCGGCTACAATGAAGAGATTGCTAACGACGGTGCAAAAAGTGAATCCAATGGTGCAGCAAATACCAAAGCCATCGTTGCAGGTGTAGGGAATAATCCAGGATTTGATAATAAACCTTATGCCGCCAAACTTTGCAGCGAAGCAACTAATGGAGGAAAAGATGATTGGTACCTGCCTGCTAAAGAAGAAACGGATGCTATCTATGCTTTCAAAGATAAATTTGCTGTGGAAGAAAGAGGAAGCATCTGGTCATCAACTGAAGCAAATGCCAACCAGGCTGTAACGAAATACTGGTACACCGGTGCTTTTTATAATAATATGAAGGTGGATGAATATCAGTTTGTCTGCATCAGGAAAGTAGATTGATAGTTTTAGCACCTGTTTGTTTTTAATCTTGGCGGATAATAATATCGTTGCAACAGATGTACACAAAATGTTGTTTCACCGGCTCCAGCATTTCATCAACCGAATTTTTCCGTTGCAGAATTACAAAAAACCTAATTTTACCTTTATTAAAAATTACTACAATGAAAGGAACCCGTAATGTTACATTATTAGTTGTACTTGGTATTATTCTTATTCTTGGTGGCTGGGCATGTGGCGGCTATAATGGTTTGGTAAAAGGAGATCAAAACGTTAAAAAAACCTGGGGTAATGTGGAAACAAATTACCAGCGACGTACAGATTTGTACACCAGTGTTATCAAAACGATTGAAGCCTCTGCCAATTTTGAAAAATCACTTTTGAAAGATGTAGTGGAAGCTAGAGCAAAACTTGGCTCAACTACAGTGAATGTGGATGACCAGGCAAGCATGGATAAATACCAGCAGGCACAGGGCCAAATGCAGGGTGCATTCTCTAGGTTGATGGGATATGTAGAAAATTATCCTGACATTAAAACCACTAAGTCTTTCCAGGATTTTCAAACTCAGATAGAGGGTACAGAAAATCGTATCAACGTAGCAAGACAGGATTATAATACTTCGGTAGAAAATTATAACCTGAAAGTGAAACGTTTCCCTAATAATCTGACAGCAGGTATGTTTGGATTTAGCGAAAAAGCATATTATAAATCCGATCCAGGTTCTGAAAAAGCTCCGGATGTAAATTTTAATATTAAATAATACATACTGGAATGTTTTCCCTCTTTAAAAGAAAGAAAAATTTCTTCAGCCCGGAAGAACAACAGCTTATTGTTTATGCCATACAAAATGCAGAACGATCCACCAGTGGAGAAGTAAAAGTGTTTGTGGAAAGCCGTTGTTCTTATGTGGATGCATTAGACAGGGCTGTTGAATTGTTTGCAGAAATGGGAATGCAGGCTACAGAAGAGAGGAATGCGGTATTAGTATATGTGGCTGTAAAAGATCATCAGTTAGCCATTTTTGGCGATGAAGGGATTCATCGCAAAGTAGGCCCGGATTATTGGAAAGCCGAAGTAATGAAAATGATGAAGAACTTTAACCGGGATAATTATGCAATTGGCATCGCTGATTGTATCAGGGATATCGGCGATGCTCTTCATCATTTCTTTCCCTATACAGCTAATGATAAAAATGAGCTTTCTGACGACATTCAATTTGGTAGATAAACCTTCATGAAAATTTTCCTGACTACCATATTCTTTCTTTTTACTCTTTGTGCCAATGCACAGATTGAAAAAGAAATTCCTGCGAGGCCAAGTCCTGCCAAATTGGTAAATGATTTAACCAATACTCTTACACCGGCGCAGATACAGGCATTGGAGAATAAGTTAGTGGCGTATGATGACAGTACTTCTTCGCAGGTTGCTGTTGTTATCGTTTCTACACTTAATGGGTATGATATTGCTGAATTTGGATTAGCTCTCGGCAGAAAATGGGGAATAGGTGGAAAGGAGTTTAACAATGGTATAATTTTACTTGTTGCAAAAGATGACAGGAAGGTTCGTATTGAAACGGGTTATGGACTCGAAGGGGCTATTCCAGATATTACAGCAAAAAGTATTATTGACAACTCTATCACTCCCAGTTTCAAAGCCGGTAATTATTATCGGGGGTTGGATGATGCTACGGATGATATAATTCGAGCCGCTGCAGGTGAATATAAAGCCCCGGCAGGTTACGGAAATAAAAAGAAAAAGGGTATTGGTATTGGCTCTATCATCGGTTTAGTCGTACTGCTATTAATTTTTGGTTTAGGTGGCGGCGGCAGAAGTAGTGGAGGAACTATGTCTGCAGCAGGATGGATAATTGGAAGTATGCTTGGCAGTAGTGGTCGTAGTAGTGGTGGCGGCTGGTCTGGTGGCGGCGGCGGAAGCAGTGGAGGCGGTTTTGGCGGCTTCGGAGGCGGTGGCTTCGGAGGTGGGGGTGCTAGTGGTAGTTGGTAACGAATCTTACATTCTGCGATTACACTTGTTTAAATATCGTCTACTTCATTTAACAAGTTGTTTCACTCATTACTCGTTAAGTCAAAAGATTTGATATAAATTTGTAGAGGCACCCAATACCCGTAAAATGAACAAAACACTTTTCCTCCTTTTATTTACTCTATTCACTTTATCAGCATCTGCACAAAAAGTATATTTCATATATATACAAACAGAATCCGAACAACCTTTTTTTGTAAGAGTAAATGAAAAAGTTTATAGCTCTTCCACTTCCGGGTATCTCATACTTTCAAAATTATACGACAGCACTTATTCATTTACCGTTGGATTTCCCCAAAACAAATGGCCGGAAGTTAAATTCTCCGTTCCGGTAAATAAAAAGGACCATGGTTATCTTTTAAAAAACTTTGTTGAAAAGGGGTGGGGTTTGTTTGATTTGCAAACTCTTGCTATACAAATGCCTGTAGTTTCAAATTCAAAAGCAGGCACTTCACAAGGGGTCGTAAATAAAGATGCTTCTGTTTTCACCGACATTCTTTCACGGGCGGCAGATGATCCCACAATAAAAGAGAGAGTTGTAACAGCCCCAATCGTTGAAGTGGTTCCAAAAAATGAACCAGTGGTCCAGGTAGTAACAAAAAAGGAAGAGCCTGTAATAATAAAAGCTACAGACCCAATAGAACCAGCAATTGTAAAGAAAGACGATGTAAAAAATTCGATAAAAGAAGAACCGGTCATAACAAAAACTGTAGATCCAGCAGAACCAGCGACGGTAAAGAAAGCCGATGTAAAGAACACAATAATAGAAGAACCTATACCGGTAAAAACTTCAGAGAAAGCTGAACCTGTTATCGCAAAAAAAGAAGACGTAATCAAAGAAATAAAGGAAGAGCCTGTTATTCCGTTACAGCAAGCTGTCGTAGAAGAAGAATACAACATTTCTACAGTTAAAAGAAGATCAGAAAGCTCTACTACAGAGGGCTTTGGACTTGTATTTGTTGACAATTATCAAAATGGAAATAGTGATACAATTAAGATTATCATTCCCAATCCCAAAGTTGTAATCCCTGTAACCAAAGAAGAGCCTAAAGAAGAAAAGAGATTATTAGACATACAAGTTGAAATTCCCACGGCAGAAGAAAAGAAAAATCCTACAGAGCTTCAAAGTGTTGGAAGTCCGAAAGTCAGCTGTGTTGAGACTGCCGCGGATGCTGATTTTTTTAAGCTTCGCAAATCAATGGCAGCTGTGGATAGCGATGATGATATGATAGGGGAAGCTAAAAAGTATTTTAAACAAAAATGCTTTACTACATTCCAGGTAAAAAACCTCAGTAGTCTTTTCTTAACCGATGAAGGGAAGTATAAATTTTTTGATGCATCCTACAATCACACTTCAGATGTTGTAAATTTCAGTTCATTGCAAGCAGAGTTAAAGGAAGAATACTTTATTACCAGGTTCAAAGCCATGCTCCGTAATTAAAAGAAACATGCCCCGTTATTTTATAGAGGTTTCCTATCAGGGAACAAATTATAGTGGTTTTCAATCCCAGCTTAATGCAAATACAATTCAAGCCGAAGTAGAAAAGGCTATGAGAGTATTATTACGAGTTCCTGTTACTGGTGGGCCTGATGACTTTAAACTGACCGGTTCTTCTAGAACAGATGCTGGAGTACATGCAGTTCAAAATTTTTTTCATTTTGATATTCTTCAACCCTCATTGTTAAAGGAGAAAGGTCATTTTGTTTATAAGATGAATGCAATTCTCCCGAATGATATCGCTATAAAAAATCTGTATGAAGTAAAAGAAAATTATCATTCCCGGTTTGATGCTGTAAGTAGGGAGTATAGCTATTTCATCTACCAGCAAAAAAATCCCTTTCTAAACAATGTGGCTTATTATTTTCCCTATAAACTTGATTTGCAAAGTTTACAGCAGGCAGCAATAATAGTAAAAGAGTACAATGATTTTACTTCCTTCTCAAAAAGGAATACTCAGGCGAAAACTTTCAATTGCCAGATATTAACCAGTGAATGGATTGAAAAGAATGAATGCCTGATATACAATGTTGAAGCTAATCGGTTTTTACGGGGAATGGTAAGAGCTCTTACCGCCACAATGTTAATGGTTGGAAGGAATAAATTATCATTAAACGATTTTCGGGTCATAATAGAGAAGAAAGATTGCACTAAAGCAAACTTTGCCGCCCCACCTCATGGCTTATTCTTGAATGCAGTAAAGTATCCAGGAGAATATTTTACAGCGTAAAAACTAAGCTTCCCACATCTATTCAATCAGTTTTAGCCTTTCAAGAATTGAAATTGCCCCAAAGTATAATTTCTAATAATAGGCATGGTTTACTATATGTGGGCATGGTATTTCAGACACGTCAACTTTATCGAAATAATTTTTAGTATTGTGGAAAACTTGGAAACCCTTATTCATGGCGCATTACATTGATTATTAGCACTCTTATTCAAAAAATATTTGTTTGGAAATGATACACCCTTATCTTTGCCGCCCGTTCATCAAAAAACGGAAAAGTTCTCTGAGATTTGTGAATTAGTAAGGATTAAATGTTAGCAAATGAAGCACTTAAAATTTGTTTGTAATTGACAAACCCTTACCTTTGCCGTCCGCCATTAAAAAGCGACCAAGTTCTTCACAAAACGAATTGATTTTCACTCCAAAATATTGATGTTTTATTTTAAAATAATTGATCAAAAATTTGGTAGAAATAAAAAGGCCCTTACCTTTGCACTCCCATTCAAAAAAGGGGTGGCTGGTAAAGCCAAAAGATCTTTGAAAGTTTGGAAACAATAGCACTTTATTTCGATGCAAATCGAAATAAAACATAAGGTAAGTCAAGCGAAATACATTCGATTTGACACGTTAATTTTCTCTTGAGAATTTTATACTGTCAGTATCAAACATCATTTACAATGGAGAGTTTGATCCTGGCTCAGGATGAACGCTAGCGGCAAGCTTAATACATGCAAGTCGAGGGGCAGCATAATTGTAGCAATACAGTTGATGGCGACCGGCAAACGGGTGCGGAACACGTACAGAACCTTCCTTCGAGCGGGGAATAGCCCAGAGAAATTTGGATTAATACCCCATAGTATATTGATAAGGCATCTTATTAATATTAAAGATTTATCACTTGAAGATGGCTGTGCGGCTGATTAGATAGTTGGCGGGGTAACGGCCCACCAAGTCTGCGATCAGTAACTGGTGTGAGAGCACGACCAGTCACACGGGCACTGAGACACGGGCCCGACTCCTACGGGAGGCAGCAGTAAGGAATATTGGTCAATGGACG
>JANNMN010000034.1:0-77845 GCA_031397865.1 Chitinophagaceae bacterium | reverse complement strand
TTCTTCCGGTTGGTTACTGTACCAGATGAGCATGAATTGAGAAAACCACAGATAGGTCCAGAAAATAGAGAAGGCAAACATGAATTTACCAACATCGTGTATATGTTCTTCTGTAACAAAATCAAGATAGCCGAGGTTTTTGAGATAGATCATAAACAACATCATCAGTGAAAGACCCGCTACCCATGAACTTGCAAATGTGTACCAGCTATACATGGTACTGTACCAATGTGCATCAATACTCATTAACCATAGCCATGGAATAGAAGACATTACAGTAAGTGCAAATACGATAATATATAAAGCAGCCCATACCGTATTATTCCAGATATACTTTTTACTTTCTTCATTTGTTGCCAGTGGCTTATCATCCAGGCTGCGGGAAAGTTGGCGCATCTTCCAACCAAGTGCAGACCATGCTACTACGGTAAAGATGGTCATGCCTGCAAAGAAATTTTTATTTAAAAATCCTTTTTTAAAATTCAATATTTTATCAGTCTCTACATGATGGGTATCCGTCCAGTGAAAAATGGTATGGTTATCACTGTAAGCAATTCCTAATAATATAACAAGTGCAATAACGCCTATCACCGGTACAACTGCAGATATGGCTTCCGGCACACGACGAAAAGCCATTTGCCAACCGCCCCAGGCTAATGTAGTGGCGCAGATAAAAAACATAGCCGCATTTACTACCAATAAAAAGTATACACTGTTCTGCAACAGGCTGGCCCAAAACCTTGCATCGTTTATCTTTTTTTCTTCTGCCGATGCATTGCCACCATGTGTTACTATGTATAAACCAGCAATGGCAATAATACCAACCAGCATCAATGCTATTGATACGGTGTTATACCTTTTTGACACTACAAAATTTTCTCTTATTGACATCAGTGTTCTCTTTTATGTAATTCCAAAATATAAATCCGCTACGCAGAGCCGAGTTTATTTTCCTTTTTTCATCATTGTATCAACTGCCGGTGTTTTTGCCACCGCACTATCTTTCATTACTGCTCCACCCCCTTGCTTTGCTTTTATAAATGCTATTACCTCCCATCGTTGTTTGGTACTCAGCTGAGAAGCATAGCTTCCCATTTGCCCTTTACCATAAGTTACAGAATGAAACATAGTTCCGTCTTTCATACTCTTCATATCATCACCCATTAAATTTTTGGGTGCTGCAGGATATGGACCTGCACCATCTTTCCACAATGGGCCATTGCCATCCAACTTTGCACCATGGCAAATACCACAGTTTACCAGGTATAATCTTTCAGCTTCTTTTAAATCAATACTATCGGCTTTAAAAGGATTAGTTATATCAGCAGAATTTGCATACCCGGCAGAATCATTTTTATGCGGATATATATATAACATCTCTCCACGGGCAATAGTGCCGCCTACGGGCATCGAGTTATAAAATATTTTGCCTTCACCAAGTTCCAGGGTGTCATTTGTAAACTTGTTAGAATCTAACTCAGCATATGTTTCATAAGCTCTGCTGTATGCCATGTCGGGCATATACACTCTTCCGGGATTTCTCCGGGGGCCGCCGCATGCTGCCATCAGCAAAACCAGCGATATAATACCCGTTATTGTCAAAAATTTTTTCATCATCTTTTTTATTAAATCTCAAATAAAAAATCCCTTGTTCTGAAATACTCTTTCTACACCGGTTTAATGAACCGTTTCCACTTCTTTATTCCTTTCAAATCGCTTAGTGTCTTTATCATACCTGCCCAGCCACCAGCCTGTTTCTTTGTATTGCACCTGTACATCCTGTCCACCTATACTCTGCAAAAAACTTATTGCTTCTGCTTCGTTCGTTTTATTAGTGCATTCTAATGCCATTACAAAAGTGTCATCAGTACTGCGTGGATTAAAATGATCCTTTCTTACAAAAGGAGCCAACTGGCACAGGTAGCAAAAAGTAAGTACCATGCCTACGGCAGCAAACAATACTGTTAACTCAAAGGTGATGGGAATCCATGCTGGTAAAGCGAAAAATGGTTTACCACCAAAGTTTAATTTCCAATCGATAGTTAATGCCCAGGTAATAAAGCCAACAGCAGTAGCTGTTCCGGTAATACCATAAATAAATCCGGCAGTGTGCAAACTGGTATCTCTTAATCCCATGGCCTTATCCAATCCATGTATAGGAAATGGAGTAAACACATCATGAATCTTGTAGCCGGCACGGCGGGTTTTCTTTACGGCAGGAAACAATACTGCTTCATCGTAGAAATTGCCTGTTATAAATTTTTTTACACTCATTGTATTTAGCTTCTCTTAATTAATGATCATGTTCCTGTTCATGTGCAAACCCATCTACATCCTTCTTCTCTACTACATCCATCTTCTCTTTATAATTTTCGCCGCTGCGTTTCAATATATGCTTGATCTCTGCAATTGCAATAACGGGGAAGAATTTGGAGAAAAGGAAATAGCAGGTAAAGAACAACCCGAAAGTTCCCATATAAAATCCAACCTCCCAGATTGTAGGTGTATAATAAGTGGACCATGCACTCGGCAGATAATCCCGGTACACAGAGGTAACGATGATCACAAAACGTTCGAACCACATACCAATGTTTATCAATATAGACATGAAGAAAGTAAGCAGTAGATTTCTTCTCATTTTTCTAAACCAGAAGATCTGTGGCGATAATACGTTACATCCCATCATTATCCAGTAGCTCCAGCCATATGGGCTATTCAAGTTCAACCTGTTTTCAAAGAATGCAAAGTTCTCATAAGTATTAGCACTGTACCAGGCCATAAATAATTCGGTGAGGTAAGCGATACCAACAATAGAACCTGTTAATACAATTACTTTATTCATTACTTCGATATGCTCCAAAGTGATGTAGTCCTGCAATCCCAATACTTTCCTGGTAATCACCAAGAGTGTTTGCACCATTGCAAAACCAGAGAAGATGGCACCTGCCACGAAGTAAGGCGGGAAGATAGTAGTATGCCATCCCGGTACAACCGAGGTAGCGAAGTCGAATGATACGATAGTGTGTACTGATAATACAAGTGGGGTACTCAATCCTGCTAATACTAATGATAAAGCTTCATGACGTTGCCAGTGTTTAGTACTACCTGTCCAGCCAAAGGCTGCTACACCATAAAACATTTTGGCCCACTTCTTTTTCGCTCTGTCTCTTAAAGTAGCAAGGTCAGGTATTAAACCAGAATACCAGAATAATAATGATACGGTGAAATAAGTTGATATCGCAAATACGTCCCAAAGTAGTGGTGAGTTAAAGTTTACCCACAGCGGACCTCTTGTATTTGGATAAGGAAGTACAAAGAATGCATTCCATACACGGCCCATGTGCCAGATAGGGAACTGACCAGCACACATTACAGCAAAGATGGTCATCGCTTCTGCGGCACGGTTTACACCGGTTCTCCATCCCTGGCGGAAAAGTAATAAGATAGCTGAGATCAATGTTCCGGCATGACCAATACCTACCCACCATACGAAGTTGGTAATATCCCAACCCCAACCCACAGTCTTATGCAGATTCCACTGACCGGTACCATAAATTACCTCCATTGTAACGGAGACAATTCCAAAAATGAGCAATGCCACAGAAATAAGAAATCCTATCCACCATAACCGGGATGGCTTTGCTTCCACCGGACGACAAATGTCTTCTGTGATCTGGTGGTAATCTTTACTACCATCCACCAACGGTGGTCTTACCTGTGATTCGTATCTGAGTAATGACATATTCGTTTTGCTTTTAGCTTTTATCAGTTGTTTAAAACTGATCGTTGCTATTTATTTTTATTTAGTCAACTTCCTGTTTTTTGGTCATCGTCTGTTGCGTCGCTCCGTTCATCGTTCCGTTCATTGTGCATCAAATTCAATTCTGATTAATGCGCCACTTCTTCTGGCTTAGTAGCAGATGGCAATGTACTATCAGCTTTGTGCCCTTCTTCTTTATGTCCTTCCATTTTATGTTCGCCAGCTTCGCCATGCTCTTCACCACCCCAATGTGGATCTATCTCGTCCGAATTTCTCACTTTGGCCAGGTAAGTAATGTTTGGCAACACATGTAATTGCTCCAGCACATGGAAGCTGCGTTGCGGATTATCATGTCGAACTTTTGTTAACTGGCTTTCTTTATCATGTGCATTACCAAATACAATCGCATTAGTAGCACAAGCTGTTTGGCAAGCTGTTTTTGCTTCACCGTCTTTCAACATCCTGTTATCCTTCTTCGCATCAAGTTTTGCTGTTTGTAATTTTTGAATACAGAAAGAACATTTTTCAATTACACCTCTTGAACGAACTGTAACATCCGGATTCAATACCATTCTGGTAAGATCATCATTCATCTGCTCTATCACATTATCCAGCTTACCTACTAAGTTCTGATCCCTGTTATCAGAAAAACTATCAGCT
This sequence comes from Chitinophagaceae bacterium, assembly GCA_031397865.1. Classification (GTDB taxonomy): domain Bacteria; phylum Bacteroidota; class Bacteroidia; order Chitinophagales; family Chitinophagaceae; genus JJ008. The sequence continues at coordinate 73,425 of JANNMN010000034.1, read as the reverse complement.
CCAGTGTAATCTGCCCAGTTAAAGCGACGAACTTTAAACGGACAGTTATTGGCGCAATATCTTGTACCGATACAACGGTTATAAGTCATTTGATTTAATCCTTCGCTACTGTGGTTGGTAGCAGCTACCGGACACACATTCTCACAAGGGGCATTATCACAATGCTGGCAAAGCATTGGCTGGAATACAACACCTTTTAATTCATCAGGATTTTTTTCATCACTGATAAAATAACGATCGATGCGCAACCAGTGCATATCATGAAAACGAAGTACTTCATTTTTACCAACTACCGGCACATTGTTTTCTGCATGGCAGGATACTACGCAGGCACCGCAACCATTACAGGCATTCATATCAATGTTCATTCCCCACTTTATACCCGGCTGCTCATGCTGCGGATATAAAGTAGCCTGGCGAAAATCTTCATTTGCATTTTTATAAAATGCTTCCGTCAGTTCTTTATTAAATTCAGGAATAACATTCGGATGCTTTTTAAATGAAGCCAGCGTAGTTTCTCTTACCACTTCTTCTCTGCTCTCGTAAGAGTTATGTATTTGTGTTTGAGCTATTTTATGTTTCTTGTGCAGGTTGGTAACAGTAACTCCTGAAACATTGTAGTCAACAGTAGTTCCGTTAAACACAGCAAATGGATAAACGTTTTTACCAACACCGGCTGCTGTTACACCCTGTGCTTCATTTCTTCCATATCCTACAGCTATTGCAATAGTATCAGCATTCATTCCCGGTAAAACAAGAACTGGAAGCTCTATTTTGTTTTTACCAACGGTTACTTCAATAACCGGCTTCTGCATATAATATTCATAATCACTATCTACTTTTATACCCAGCTCATTGGCTTTTGCCATAGATATCAATGCATAGTTATCCCATGTGGCTTTTGATATTGGGTCTGGCAACTCCTGCAACCATGGATTGCCTGCTTGTGAGCCAGTACCTATTGAAACTTTCTGATAAATAACTAACTCAGTTCCGCTTGCTTTTTTATAAGAAGAGATAGCTGCTGCTGCTTCTGCTATACCACCACCGCCAAAAGATCCACCACCAACTGCAGTGCCTGGAATTTCAGCAACACCATCCTGCAATGCTTTGTTGAAAGCAGGTTCGCCGCCAAGTTTGCCAGTCCAATATGTTTTGAAATAATTATTGTAGTCAGTTTCTGGTCCCGCAACTTGCCCGGCTGTTAGGCTCCATTTTAATAATGAAGTTTGATAGGGGCGGGTTTTAAATAAAGGATATATAGTTGGTTGTATAAAACTGGCTATACCATTTATTGGTTCTGCATCACCCCAGCTTTCGAGGAAGTGAGGAGAAGGAAGAATGTATTCGCACAGCTCTGTTGTTTCATACATTTTTGGATTGAATGAAATTTTCACTCTTACTTTATCCAAGGCTTTTTTAAATCTTTCCGGATCAAAATAAGAGTAAACAGGATTAGCACTATGTATCATTAAAGTGCCAACAGCACCTGATTCCATTTGTGCAACAAGGTCATTCATTTCACTATCAATACCCTGGCGATAATTAACTGGTTTGCTCCAGTCAATTGTTTTTCCATAAGCACCGATAGCATTATTTATTGCATTTACAATTACCTGTACATTTTTATCATTGCTGCCACACACCACTACTGCTGCACCTGCGGCTCCTTTTAATTCAGTGGCTGCTTTTTCAATACCTGCTTTCAATTTTGCATCAGTAATAGATGCAGTTGCTCCACCAACACCGAGTGCGGCAGCTAATGCTAATGCCACAGCTCCAGTTTCTGATGGACGATGAGTAAAACGTTCATCCGCATTTGAACCAGTCATGCTTAAGTGACTTTCAAACTGGAAATGCTTACTCATGGAAACATTCTTCTCATCTATGCGGCGGCCTTTTGCATAGCCTTTTGAAAACTCAACCGGGCTAAGCCATGTACCTAAAAAATCAGCACCAATACTTACGATTACTTTAGCTGCGCCAAAATCATAAGAAGGAAGTTGCTTTTTTCCAAACCCACTTGCCTCATTGGCTAATAACATACCGCTGTAAGAAACGGCATCGTATTGTATATGCTTTAAATTAGGAAACTTAGCAATGATATCTTTAGTAGAAGGAGATACAACAGTATCCGTAAGTAACACAACTGAACCGCCTGCCCCAGCCATTGCTTTGCCTACCATATCATCAAACGCCTCGAAAGATGGAACCTCTTCAAACTTTACATCTTTTCCTTTTACTATTCTGTGCACCGGAAATTTTGCACGGTACATATCATACAAATCAAGAACAGAAGCTTGTGCCCGGGCAGATGTACCACCGGTGGCATATGTATTATTCTCTAAAACGTTAGGCTCTATTTTTATCGGACGACCATCTCTTACTTTAGCTACTACTGGTACTACATCTCCATCCTGTACGTAAGTAGTGGCATAATATTTTGCAACACCAGGTACAAGATTTTCTGGCTTATTAGCATAAGGAATTGCTTTGCGAACCGGTATTTTACAGCTTGCTGCTAATGTAGCAGCAGCAGTACTAAAGCCAAGATATTTTAAAAAGTCTCTGCGTGGAGCTTTTGCATCAATCAATCCTTTATCATCAAATCCTTCAAAAGGAAGCTCTTCCAGAAATTCATCCTGGGCTACCTTTTTGTGATTTTCCGGGTCATTCACTTCTCCGAAACTTTGCCAGTATTTGTTGCTCATAATTAATTCAGAGTTATCAGTTTTTCAGTTGGCAATTTGCAGTAAGCAGTTGGACAACTTTTATAATTCAAATTTTTCGATTGGACACCTGTTTTGAGTCGGCCATTTACAAACTGCAAATTGCCAACTGCCAACTGGTTTTAATAGTGACATTTCTGACATTCAATACCACCGATATCACTTACTGTTACACTATCCATTTTGTGGTTCTTAATATCGTTATGAAACTTCTCGTAAATGCTGTAAAATTTGTTGCCCGTACTGTCGGAGTAATTAAAGTTCACTTTAGTCTCACGGTGACAGTTTACACACCAGCCCATGCTTAATTCGGAGGCCTGCTTCACTTCATGCATTTCAGTTATTTCTCCATGGCAGCTCTGGCACTGTACATTACCGGCTTTGGTATGCTGTGAGTGATTGAAATAAACATGGTCAGGCAGGTTGTGAATCTTTACCCACTCAATTGGTTTAGCTTTTGATGGATCCCATGCATTCGGATTCTTAGGATCGAAGGCTGCATATTTATATAACTTCTGAATTTCATTAGTCCCGTTTATTTCATTGCCACTTTCATCATATAGCTTAGGGCCTTTTACATATTCGTTGATAGCTTTATGACAGTTCATACACACATTTACCGAAGGTATAGTGGCATGCTTGCTCTCCATCACAGAACTATGGCAATACTGGCAATTGATCTGGTTGATACCGGCATGCACTTTATGCGAATAATAAATAGGCTGTTCCGGCTGGTAATCTTTCTGACGGCCAAATCCTATTGCACCTTTTGATACATAATAGCCCCCCACTACAAAAAATACAAGAGCTATCATAGCTATGTAAATCTTATTTCTATAAAAAGGAGTAGGCTCTGGCCTGCGGATACCTTCAACATCATCACTCATTTTTTTCAGGTTACTGTTAACCTGCATTAATATAAGTGCTATGATGCCTAGGATAAGAGAGATAACACCGAAGATGACTGCGTTAGAGTTTGACTTTTCAGTTTGTGGCTGACCTGGTGGAGGAGCTGCTGGTGCCTTAGCTGCATCATTAATATAAGCAACCATATCATCCACATTCTTAAGTGTAATGTCTGCAAAAGCAGTCATCATAGAACCATACTCAGCTTTTAGCCCCTGTGTATATGGATCAGTGGCCATATACCCAGCCGGATTATTGATCCATTTCAATAATTCATTATGATCAGCCCATTTGTGTCTTTCTTCCAAACCTGCCAGAGCAGGACCAGTTCCCTTTTTTAATACATTATGACAACTGGCACATTTGGACATGAACAGGGTTTTACCCGCTGCAACATCCTGCGCCGAACCATTGAATATAGAAAAAACGAATAAAGAAAGGAAGATAAGTGTCAGTCTTTGGCCGAAGGGTTTACAAGGAATCATAGACGCATTTGATCTAAAAAAATGTGGATAAATCCGTTAATCAGCCGCAAAAATAAGTCAGGAACTTAACAAAACAGCAACCGGTTTAACTTTTTTTTAATCCGCTACCAGCCTGCATTTCAGCCGATTTAAGGATGCTTTTGATGATAATAGAAAATTGTTTGTCATAAATCGGTCAACATAAACGCAAAGTTCAACAGATGTGAAAAATAGATAGATTGATGTGTCTTTTTTCCTCACTTTTGCCGCCATGCTGGATAAATTACAAAAAAAGTGGAAAGTAAACGGAGTACAACTGGCACTTATACTTTGCACTTTTGCTATCGGCGGTAGCCTTACCGGTTATATTGGTCGTAAGTTGATGCCATTCTTTGGTATTGAATCAAAAATTCTGTGGTTAGTTGTATATATATTACTTATTACTATCATCTGGCCAATGGCCGTAGTTGTTGTAAGTGTATTCTTTGGCCAGTATAAATTTTTTTCGGCCTATCTGAAAAAAATGGGGCTAAGAATGGGGCTTGTTAAACACCCAATGGTTCCTCCTCCAGTTCCGGCCAAAAAAGAAGAGCCGATGAAATCCATTGCCATCATGGCTTCAGGCAAAGGATCTAATGCACAAAATATTATCGACTACTTTCATTCGCAAACCGAAAAAAGAATAATGGTTGGCTTATTAATATCTAATAATCCTATGGCAGGATTGAATGCGATAGCCGAAAAAGAACATATACCTCTGTTATCAATTAGTAAAGAAAGTTTTGCGGGCGGCAAAATTCTGGTGGAGTATTTAAAGAATTACAATATAGACCTTATAGTATTGGCGGGGTTCTTATTAAAAGTGCCTGCCTCGGTCATCCATTTTTTTCCTGATAAGATCATCAATATTCATCCTGCCTTATTACCCCTGCATGGTGGCAAGGGTATGTATGGCCACCATGTACATGAGGCGGTGTTGAATAAAAAGGAAACACAAAGTGGCATTACTATACATTATGTAGATGAGGCCTATGATCATGGCCGTTTTATTCTACAAATTACCTGCCCTGTACTTGAAACTGATACACCTGAACTGCTGGCACAACGTGTAAAACAGTTGGAGCATGAACATTATCCAAAGACAATTGAGCAACTATTGCAATAAAAATACCCTCTTGGAGGTATTGCATTATAAGCTGTATTATTTCATCTTTATAATTATTAAATAAATGTTATGCAAAAAGTAATTCTCCTACTCGCCACAGTATTTTTTTCTATTGCTGGTTTTTCCCAGAAAGGATCGCTGGTGATAACACCTGGTGTGGGAATTGGAAAACTAAAATTGGGCATAAGCGAAGAACAGGCAATAAAAATTTTGCAAGGAGAAATTACATGGTCTGGCTACCAGGAGCAATTAAATTCTTTTGCTGGTGATGGCACCCGTATAGATAGTGTGTTGCAATTTGTAGTAGGATTTGATAGCTGTGCCCGGTATAATGGTGATCTGCCAGAAAGTATGCCGGTTTTTAGTATGTTTTTTAAAGATCATAAGCTCAACTTTATTACCGTAAGTTCTTATAGTGCTACCGAAGAACAACTGGAACAGGTGAAGATAAGTAACGGGTTAAAATTTCATGACCTGATGGAAGACTGCACAAACAAAATGGGTAAAGATTATGTGCCTGTTGGCTATGGCACTTATACCGGTGATTATTATTATTACAAAGCAGGACTGGAAATGGTGTATGACGAAGGAAGACTTACGGCAATTGGAATCTTTCCACCTGTTCCCAATTTTAAAACTTTGATCGCTAAAAAAAGCGAAGAGTTACAAAAACAAGCTGCTGCTGTACGGGAAGAAGATCAATAAGCAGCCATAATACTACACTTTAAAGAACCTTTTGCATTTTCTTTCGTTACTTGCTGCCAATTAAATCATTTTGCGGCAACAAATTTTCTACATACTACTATTTTTTACTGCTTTTACCTTGTTGGCCAATTTTTCTGCCAATGCTCAAACATATAAAATACGGGGCTATGTGTATGACAGTTCCCGCAACTTTCCATTAGAGGCAGTAAGTGTGATTAGTACTTCCGGCGGCGGCACTATTACCAATGCAGATGGTCTTTACCAAATTGAGGTAACAGAAAATGATTCTATCTGGTTTAGTTATCTCGGCAAACCCACAGTAAAATTTCCGGTGTTAAAAATTATTAATCCATTTGAATTTGATATTTCATTGCAGGTAAGTGTGCCCACACTAAAAGAAGTAAAAATAAGACCGAAGAATTATAAACTGGACTCCTTACAAAACCGGATCGATTATGCAAAAGCATTTAACTACGAAAAGCCAAAATTAAAAACAGTAACTCCGCAATTTGGTGTGGGAGCCGGCTTTGATGTAAATGAGATCATCAACATGTTTCGGTTTAGAAGAAACAGGAGCATGGCTTCTTTTCAACAACGATTATTATTAGAAGAAGAAACTAAGTTTGTTGATCATCGTTTCAACAAGGCATTGGTACGTCGCCTTACTATGCTTACCGGTGCAGAACTGGATAGTTTTATGCTGCTATATCGCCCCTCCTATATATTTACCATGCTGGCTGGTGAGTATGAGTTTCAATATTACATCAAGCAATCGTTGTATCATTTTAGAAAGGGATTGCTACCACAGGAGGCATTAAAACCCCAAGAAGAAGAATAATTTTTCACTGGCAAGTAAAAAAAGAAAGGTAATTTCCAATTCCTTTTTTAACCAACACTTATTGCCATGAAATACATTACTCATCTTTTTGTGTTATTCTTTTTATGCATCAATAACAGTTTCTCCCAAACAGATTCTCTACCATCATTTATTAAAGACAGCCTGGATATTTATGTGAACCGAGCATTAACCGATTGGAAAATTCCCGGAGCATCCGTAGCCATTGTAAAAAATGGAAAAGTGGCTTATATGAAAGGCTATGGTGTAAAAGAAATGGGAACGAATGATAGAGTAGATGAGAATACTTTATTTATGATTGGCAGTAACAGTAAAGCATTTACAGCAACGGCTTTGGCTATGCTTGATGCAGATAAGAAGTTATCGCTGGATGATAAAGTACAAAAATGGTTACCCGATTTTAAATTGTACGACCCCTACGTAACAAAAGAAGCCAACATCAGAGATTTATTATGCCATCGATTAGGCTTTGAAACCTTCCAGGGAGATTTTATGTTTTTCGATTCTGATTTAACTACTGCACAAATGCGGGAAAAATGGGGGAGACTAAAACCGATGTATAGTTTCCGTAGCAAGTGGGGTTATACCAATGCAGCATTTATGACGGCGGGTGAAATAATTCCAAAAGTAATCGGCAAAACATGGTCTGAATTTTTAAAAGAAAAAATATTTATGCCATTGGGTATGAATAATACACTGGCATTATCAAAAGATATTTCTACGGCGGCGAATAAAGCAACGGCACATACAGTATGGATGGGTGAGTTGAAAAAAATTCCTTACGGCCGTATAGATGCCATGGCGCCAGCCGGAGCTATTTCTTCCAGTGCAAATGATATGAGTAAATGGGTGATGATGCTATTGAACAATGGTAAACTCGATGGCAAAGAAATTATTCCTGCGTCTGCTATTGCTCAAACCAGATTGCCGCATTCTATAATGGGAAATGGCGGGCACATGTTTAACAAAGCACATTTTAATTTATATGGTCTCGGTTGGTTTTTAGAAGAATATGCGGGAAGAAAAATTGTTGCTCACACAGGTGGTGTAAATGGATTTGTAACCAGTGTATGTTTAATACCAGAAGAAAAACTTGGGATAATTGTATTAACAAATACCGATGCTAATAATTTTTTTGAGGCATTGCGCAATGAAATACAAGATGCTTATCTCGGTTTGCCATATCGTAACTATAGTAAAGTATTTCTTGGTTTTCAAAAAGGCAATGAGGCTACTGCTGAGAAAGAATTAAAACAGAGAAGAGACAGCATTAACGCAAAACCTGCTACTTCATTACCAATTAGTGCCTATACCGGAGAATACAAACACGACATCTATGGCAAAATGAAAGTCTTATTGGAAAAAGGAGATTTGATCATGCGGTTTGAACATCATGCCAACCGCTATAGCAAATTAGAAGCATTAGGAGGCAATCGCTTTTTAAGTACCTGGAACGATCCTTTGTATGGCACAAAAGTTTTAACCTTTACCGTAGCAAATGGAAAAGTAAAATCATTAACAGTAACTGTTGCCGACTTTGTAGAATTTACTCCATATGAATTTATTAAAATAAAATAACGAACCATGATCAGCCGCCACCGCATTTTTCTTTTATCAATTCTTTTATTGATTACAATAAATTCATTTTCACAAAAAGCAAGAAAGATACATTTCAAATCAATATTAATTGATACGCATAATGATATTCCTACCACTGCTATTGATGGCGGTGTAAGTTTTGATCAATCTTTAAAAACAAAAACACATTCTGATCTGCAACGGATGAAAGAAGGCGGAGTAGATGCACAATTTTTTTCTATCTGGTGTGATGGCAATATGAAAGACCCGAATGCTTGGGCCAATAGGGAAATAGATACGGTGATGGCTTGGACCAATCGAAACCCAGATAAAATGATGCAGGCATTTACTGCTGCAGATATTATTGCGGCAGTAAAACAAAAAAAGTTAGCGGTGCTTTTTGGTGTGGAAGGCGGGCATATGATGGAGAATGATCTGAACAAATTAGATGCACTGTATAAAAGAGGAGTAAGGTATATGACGCTGACCTGGAATAATAGTACCGATTGGGCTACATCAGCATTAGACGAAAGCACCAGGGGTGATTCATTAAAACATAAAGGACTTACTGATTTTGGGAAACAAGTTGTTCATCGAATGAATGAGCTTGGAATGTTGGTTGATCTTTCACATGTAGGTGAGCAAACATTTTGGGATGCTATCAATACAACAACCAAACCTGTTCTGGTTTCTCATAGTTGTGTGTATGCACTGTGCAGCCATAGAAGAAATTTAAAAGACGATCAGATAAAAGCAATTGCAAAAAATGGCGGTGTTATTCATTTAAATTTTTACAGTGGCTTTTTAGATCCTGCATTTGAAGCAAGAAGTGATGCATTTACAACGAAGCATAAAACGGAAATGGATTCGATGCTGAAGATAAATCCCGAGCCCTATTTTATGCAGGTGTATTTGTTTAATAAATATCCGGATGAAGTAAAAAGTTTGCGTCCGCCATTATCATTACTAATTGATCATCTCGATTATATTGTAAAGCTGGTAGGAGTGGATTATGTAGGAATGGGCAGCGATTTTGACGGTGTAAATTCTTTACCAGCTGGATTAGATGGAGTAGAGGATTTTCCAAAAATTACCGAACAGTTAGCAACCCGAGGTTACAGTGTAAAAGATATTCGTAAGATTTTAGGTGGAAATTTTTTGAGAGTGTTTACTGCTAATGAAAATTGATCCTGGTTTCTGAACAAGATATTAAGACTAGAAAAAAAATTATGATCAAAGAATCAACTACCAACCTTTTACACCAAACTTTAAGCCGATTATTTGGCTCTTTGGATGATGAACACATCCATCATATATTATCTGTCGCTACCGAAAAGATTTTTGAATCTGGTCAGTATGTTTTTAAACAAGGTGAGGTCGGTCATTCCTTTTATATAGTTCTATCTGGCAGGTTCAGGGCTATAGAAGATACAGAGAATGGGATATTTATTCTTGGTGATATAACCATTGGCGAACCTATTGGAGAGTTTTCTCTTTTTACCAAAGAACCACACAGTGCATCGGTAATAGCCTTGCGCCGTTCTGCTTTATTGTGTATTAATGATGAACAATATCTTTCTATTGTTCAGGAATTTCCTGTAATTGCTAATACACTTACAAAATTTATTATTGAAAGGCTGCGCAGAAATGCACATCAACGAAAAAAAGATGCTGCACCAAAAAATATTGCCGTAGTAAACCTGCAACCCACTAATGATGTAAGTGCTTTTACAACTGCTATTGAAGAGCAATTTAAAAGTATGGGGTTAGGCATTACCATTTATGACAATCAAACACATACAGAAGATAGCAATCAGGATATTTTTGAAAACATGGAAAAAAATACTGGTCTTAACTTTCTTAATTGCGGGGTTGACCATTTAGAATGGGCCAAAGATTGTATTGCCTATTGCGATTTGATCATTGTTGCCACCAGTTTTTATGAAGATAGCAACCTGTATGAAATTGAAAAGCTATTGCATTTATACACTGATAATGTAATGAATAAAAAAAATTATTTATTACTACTACACCCCGAAAATGCAATGACCCCGAAGGATACTAATATGTGGTTTCAAAACCGAAGCTTTGATTTACATCTGCATATCCGAAAAAACAATTTGGCAGACATTCGTCGTTTTTGCCGGATAGTTACACACCAGGCTATTGGTTTAGTATTAGGTGGTGGTGGTGCAAGGGGCTTTGCACATGTAGGTGTGGTAAAGGCATTGCAGGAAGCAGAGATTGAATTTGATTTTATTGGCGGTACCAGTGCAGGGGCTATTTATAGCATAGTGCTTTCTTACTGCGATTTTGATTTAAATAAAGTAATGCCTCTCTGTAAAATGGCGGCAGAAAGAAAACTAACCTCTAACGATATTACTATGCCATTTGTATCTATTATGTCAGGTAGAAAAATGCGCAAATTTCTAACAGAGATCTTTGGCGATATACAAATGGAAGATCTTTGGATAAATAGTTATTGTGTATCCACCAACTACACTGGAGCAAGTGTGAAGGTGCATGAAAGGGGGTTAGCAAGTTTGCAAATAGAAGCAAGTATGGCAATACCTGGTGTATTTCCACCGGTAATTATAGATAAGCATTTGCATATAGATGGTGGCGTAATAGATAACTTACCGGTAGAAGCCATGCACAAAAAACCGGTTCGGCATATTATTGCCGTTTCCTTATCCGCAGAAAACACCAACCTGGTTGATCTAAATAAAATACCTGGCTCCTGGAAAATATTTTGGGATAAGTTAAGAAGTAAAAACAAACATAGCCTTCCTGGTTTATCTTCCATTTTGATAAATAGTATAACTATTAATAGCCGACATAAATTAGAAGCCAGCAAACCCGGTACTTCTATTTTTTTAGAATTAGATTTAAAAGAATATAAATTTTTAGAATGGAATCGATGGGAACAAATTGTACAAAAAGGGTATGAACAAACAAAACAATATTTATTAGCAGAACCAACTGATAAGCAGTTTTGGAAATAATATCCATGGCAGCTTTACGGCAAACAACATTTTATTTTGTTATATTTTATGCTTGTATGAGTAATCAAAACACCAACATCCCCAAGTCGTCAGCCTGGAAAGGCCGTCTCCTTAAGTTTATTGTGTATGTGATTGTAGGCTTTTTAGTCGCTTTTTTATATCGTCAAATGAAGAATTAATTTATTCTTTTCTCTTAATCCGCCTGTAAAGACTTTTTTATTAACCACAAACTACCTGTTAATGGAAGTACATGCCCACACCCATACCCCAAGAAAAAAATGGAGTCATCATCTCTGGGAGTTTTTAATGTTATTCCTTGCTGTGTTCTGTGGATTCCTGGCAGAAATTCAACTGGAGCATAAAATAGAACGGGACAGGGCAAAAATTTTAGCCAAGAATTTATATAATGAAATTTACAGCGATTCTCTAACCGTTTCCCAAATCATTGCTAACAGAAGCTTAAAAGAAAAGGAGTGTTCTTACTTTGTAAGCTATGTTAAAGACAGTAACCTGCTTATACTTCCGCCCCGTTTTTTTACTGCCTTTACTTCAGCACTGCTAAATACATCATCCACATTATTTGAACCTAATGACGGGGTGCTGAACCAACTCAGAAACTCAGGGGAACTACGGTATTTTAAAAACCATGACCTACAAGCGGCTATTGGAAAGTTGAGTGTAAAAATTATTCACTTACGTACCCGCAATGACAGGGAATACGGTTATATAGAGTTGTATATCCGGCCCTTTCTTTTAAAACATTTTGATTTCAGGTGGTATGAAGAATTTACCAATAATGGTACACTTACATTGCCTGAAGCATTAAAGAAAAACTTGCAGGTAGCTGACAGTGCCAGCCTGGTAAATGCTACCACATTCAGCAGGCAGGAAGCAGAAAGTATATCGTCCTACTACCTGCTGATGTTACGGGCCACCCGGCAGATACAATACAAAGAATATGCAGCAGCCAATCAAAAGGTTTTGGAATTACTTAGAACAGAATTTAAACTGAAATAAATTATTTATGGAAGTACATGCCCACTCACACACTCCAAGAAAAAAATGGACCCATTATCTCTGGGAGTTTTTAATGTTGTTCTTCGCTGTGTTCTGCGGATTTTTAGCAGAATATAAATTAGAACAAACCATCGAAAGCCATCGGGAGAAAGAATATATCTATTCAATGATTGTAGATGCAAAAACGGATACGGTCAATATTCATGCAGCAATTCTTCTTAACACAAAAAGAATATACAGGCTGGATTCGCTGGCAAAAAGATGTTTCAATTACGGAACACCGGGTAATACTGATGCAGAAATCTACCGTTTATATTTTCTATGTCTTCGCCATCCGGATTTTGTTAGCCCAACGGAAAGAACAATGACACAATTAAAAAATGCCGGTGGTATGCGGTTAATACGTAAAAAAATTGCGGCTGATAGTATTCTGCAATACGATGACTTCGCCAAAAAAATAATCAATCAGCAAGCCTGGTATGAAAACATGCTCAAAGAATTGGTTGACCAGGGTATGCCGCTATTTAATTTAAAATATTATCCCGCAGTAGACCTGGCTACATTAAAACCCATTATTTCCACCTTCGATTCTGCAAAGCTTGTTAGTAACACAAAAACCACAATTATCGAATTAGGCAACCGGGCCTCTTTTTATAAAAATGTAGTAGTTTTTTATATGCGGCTTTTACAAGAAGGGGACATGCATGCTGTTAATCTTATTAAAACTTTGGAAGAAGAATATCGCATAAAATAAAAATATTTATGGAAGTACATGCACATTCACACACCGCAAGAAAAAAATGGACACACTATTTCTGGGAGTTTTTAATGTTGTTCCTCGCAGTGTTCTGTGGTTTTCTGGCAGAGAATATCCGGGAGCATAAAATAGAACAGCACCGTGCAAAGGAGTTTGCGACATCATTGGTACAGGATTTTCAAACGGATACCGCAGAAATAAATACACAAAAAAGAAGAAGCGGAATTTATATTGAAATAACAGATAGCCTTTTAAAACTTAGTGAAACAAAATTAGAAGGTCGCAATGCATCTGAATTTTTTTTTATGTGCGGTTTATGTACTGGACCGCTCCTCTTTTATGGAACCGCACCACCTTTGAACAAGTTAAAAACTCAGGCAGCCTCCGATACTTTAGAAATTTCAATTTGCTGGAAAAGTTAATGAAATACGAAGCTCTTGTAAATGGGATCGAAGGAGAGTTCAGCAATCACCAGACAAGAGGTAACATGTTATTAAAATTAATAAACGAAACGATTGATCCCCGGCTTCATCATGATCTGTCTATCCATCAACTGTTGGCGTTAGATACAATGTCTGCACAAACGAAGGAAAGATATTTTGCTATGGAAACTCCTTCACTGGAAAATAAAAAGACTGTAATAAATGAACTGATGAATATGGCGGTAGTGCAACAAAGGAACTTGCGTTACAATATCGTCCGTTTGCAGCAGGCAAAAGAATTAGCACATGACCTGGTAGTTGATCTGAAGAAAGAATATCATCTTAAATAAAACATTATGGAAGTACATACCCACACCCATACTGCCCGAAAAAAATGGACACATTATTTCTGGGAGTTTTTAATGTTATTCCTCGCTGTGTTCTGCGGATTTCTGGCAGAGAACAAAAGAGAACATATGGTAGAGCACAGCCGTGCCAAAGCCTATGCACAAAGTCTTTATAAAGATTTGCAAAACGATACAGCAGATATCAAAAAGGCCGCATTATATGAAAACAGAGTAAACAATTTTATTGACAGTCTCGTTAATTTAATAAGCAGCGCAGACCTTTCTCAAAAAGGCGGGCAATTATATTATTACATGCGGATTACAAGCTGGAGGTATGATGTTGACTGGAACAAAGCTACTTTAAACCAACTTATCAGTTCCGGCAATCTCCGTTATTTCACCAATACAAAATTGGTAACTCAGTTGAGTAATTATAATACGATTGCAGATATTATTGCCAGACAGGATGATTATATTTTTGAAAAAAGAAAAAGGGCCGTTGGATACAAAGACCGGATTACAATACCTGAATACGAGCAAGCCCTTTCATCAATCACTATGGATGATGTCGTTTTAGGCAGGAAAATTTCTTTAATAGACTCCATCGGGCATACAAATTTTCCCGTGCAAAACAATGCTTCTGATATGTTATATGCATTTGCAAATGCCGTTCTGGATACTAAAATTAACAGGCAAAACCAGCGGACAAAATATTATCCCAAGGCGATAGAACTGGCAACTGAAATAATGGAATTATTAAAAAAAGAATATCACTTTAAATAAAATTATTTATGGAAGTACATGCACACTCACATACATCAAGAAAAAAATGGACCCATTATTTCTGGGAGTTTATCATGTTGTTCCTTGCTGTGTTCTGCGGATTTTTAGCAGAGTACCAGTTAGAACATAAGATAGAAAAGGACAGGGAGAAACAATTCATGCAAACCATGGTTGAAGATTTAAAATCCGATTCGGCGGGATTCAACAGGTTAATCAAGTTAAGAAAGATACGCATCAGGGAACTGGATACATTGTTTCATCTCATTGCCAGGGATGAATATCTAAAGAATGGAAGAAAAGTATATGAACTTTACGAACTTCCCTATTGGGATATTCATCGATTCTTCCCATCGGACAGAACCATGCAACAGCTAAAAAATGGCGGCAACCTGAGGCTGATACGTAAAAAAAATGTCTCCAATGCATTGATAAAATATGATATAACGGTACGCAACTATAAAGAATATGAACCGCTTCAGCAAGAACTGGCTACACAAATCAACCAGCACCTTGAAAAACTCCTTGACCCTCTACTTATTGAAAAAGCAACCAGGACATATGCAGAAAAGCAACTGGCTGCAGATACAATTACCAGCAGGGCTGGTCGTATGGACTTGCCTTCAGATATTACCATCTTAAAGCTTGCAGATACAGATAAAAAAATTTTATTAAAATATATAATCCAGGTAAAAACACTTTACCTACAATACACCAGAGATAATATGTTAGTAAGGAAACTGGCTGATGAAACACTGGCATTAGTAGTTAAAGAATATAATATTAATTGATAAATATGGAAGTACATGCCCACACCCACACCCCAAGAAAAAAATGGACCCACTATTTCTGGGAATTTTTAATGTTGTTTTTGGCCGTTTCATTAGGATTTTATGCGGAGAACACCCGGGAAACTATTCTTCACAAAAAAGAAGTGAAGACGCAGTTGAACTCTATGTTATCCGACCTGCAATCAGATATCACACTTTTTGATTCTGTAACAGACCGCAATAGTTATGGTGCGCAGATGGCCGATTCTTTGGTTGAAATGTTACACTCTGATATCACCAATACTATCGAAATTTATTTTGCTGCCAGAACTGTTACTGCCAATCTTGGGTATTATTATGGCAACTCAAAATCTTTTGAGCAGCTTAAGACTGCAGGCTTGCTCCGGTATATTAAAAGCAAAGAATTGCTGGATAGTATCGGTTCTTATTATGTATCCTTTCAGTGGCTGGCCAATCAAATCGACCTGCTGCGTTTGAAAATGGATGAAATACACAAAGGGAATACCCGGTTGTTTGACAGTTATGTTTTTCAGCAAATGATGATGAATATAAAAATTATCGCTGGTAATGCTTTAGGTGGCCAGCAAACAAGTATCAACAAACCGTTGGTAAAGCCATCGTTGCTTTCTGCTGATACAAGAGATATAAACACCGCATCGCTGAACTATCATTATTATTCCAGTACAATTAAATTTTATGTCCGTAATGCTATAGCCCTTCAAAACCGGGCAAAGGAGCTTATTGAAATGATTAAGAAAGAATACAGGTTTGATTAAAAAATAAATTTATGGAAGTACACCATCATGCACATACTGCCCGCAAAAAATGGACCCACTATTTCTGGGAGTTCTTAATGTTGTTCCTCGCTGTGTTCTGTGGTTTTATGGCAGAGTATCAGTTGGAGCATAAGATTGAAAGAGACAGAGCAAAAGAACTGGCAATTAGCTTTTATAATGAACTGAAAAGAGATTCTGGTACCATTCAAACCGTGCAAACAAACAGGCTGAAGAGAGATGCAGCGTTTACTTATTTGAAGAAATATTTCCGGGACAGTTCCATTACTAATTGCTCCAAAGCATTTGCAGTTAACTTCAATTATGCTTTTATAGTGTTCAGCCCCTATCTTTTTGAACCCAAAGATGCCATTCTTGTCCAGTTGAAAAATTCCGGCTCGTTGCGTTATTTTAAAAGCATGGAATTGCAAAATATAACCGGCGACCTTTCGGAAGCCATTACTAACATAAGAACAAGGAATGAATTTGAATCCACCTTTTTTGATTCGTATCTGATGCCGTATTTGTTAAAACATAATGACATAGCATTTTACGATACGATAAACACCCGTTACAAATTATTTTATTTTAATGCTTTGGCACAATATGAAAACAGCGGGGAGATATTCCCATTCCATTTAAATAAGCCGGAAGATTTTGATAAATCAGAATCTGTGAATCTAGCAGGCATGTATCAACTGAGGTGTTGGGGGACATCAGTAAAACAGTATACCGACTATCAAAAATTAAATGCTCAATTGCTTGAAGAATTAAGAAAAGTGTATAAACTCAAATAAAATTTTCTATGGAAGTACATGCACACACCCAAACACCAAGAAAAAAATGGACCCATTATTTCTGGGAATTTTTAATGTTGTTTCTCGCTGTGTTCTGCGGATTTTTAGCAGAGTATCAACTGGAGCATAAGATAGAAAGAGACAGAGAAAAAGTATTTGCGGCTTCACTTTATGAAGATTTAAAAAAAGATACGATAGTACTTAGTAGTGCTATTGCTTTTTGGGGAAGTGTAGTTAAAAGTATTGATACTATTCGCATTGAGATAGAAAAATCTGCGACGAGTCGGAATACTTTACTGTTATATAGGCATGCCGCAAAAATGCGATACTACAGTAATTTTGAATACCACGACCGAACAATTGAACAGCTTAAAAACGGAGGTAATTTCAGGCTTATAAGAAAAACTGCAGTATCAGATTCACTTATTGATTATGATGCAATTATTAAAAGTAGACTCAGGGATATAGAATCACAGATTAATGTAATCTACCAAACTCTTAATTTTTTACAGGACAAGTTAATCAATACAAAATATTTTGGTAAGTCTATGGGAATAGACTCAAGTAAGCTTGATTCTATTTTTAAACAGAGCACCTCAACTTTTGTCATTGTTGACGGAAAAGAAAGTGAATTATTTGAATATTATAATCATCTTCAGTTTTATAAAGTTATGAATCAAGGCAGGCTTTCAAGAAACAAAGAACTACTCATCAAAGCAGCTAACCTGATGGCTTTATTAAAAAAAGAATACCACCTGAAATAAATTATTTATGGAAGTACATGCACACACCCATACCGCCCGCAAAAAATGGACACATTATTTCTGGGAGTTTTTAATGTTGTTTCTCGCTGTGTTCTGCGGATTTTTGGCAGAGAATAAAAGAGAACATATAGTAGAGCATCAACGGGGAAAAAAATTTATCCGTTCACTCATCAGTGATCTTTCGTCAGACACAAGCAGGCTGGGTACTATTATCAAACTTCGTAATGAAAGAGCAGTTATGCTTGACTCATTTATGGTACTGCTCAACAAACCAGATGCTGAAGCATTCGGCCGAAATATCTATTATTTTAATTCCTATGCTACCCGTGGCGTGGCCTTTCGTTTTACACCAGCTGACGGCACCATGCAGCAACTGAAAAATGGCGGCAACCTGAGGTTAATTCAAAAAACTTCCGTAAGCGACAGTATCATAGCATATGATGTGGTGAACCGGGGCTATGTATGGGGTGGCCTTGACGAAGAGGAAATAATGGATACCTACCGCAACATTGCAGAAACTGTATTTGATGGCCGTGTGCTGAATGCGATGAGAGATGACGACAATAATGTATCCATGCCGGATTATGATCCACCTTTCCGGAAGACAGAAGATGCAATCTTTCGCCTCAATTACAGACTGCACATGCTATCAATCTATAATAAAACATTGCGGCACCAGGCTCGGAACCTGAAAGAAAACGCCGCTCAACTAATAGTTCAACTGCAAAAAGAATACCACCTCAACTAACTATCTATGGAAGTACATGCCCACACCCACACCGCCCGAAAAAAATGGACCCATTATTTCTGGGAGTTTTTAATGTTATTTCTCGCTGTGTTCTGTGGTTTTTTGGCAGAGTATCAGTTGGAACATAAAATTGAAAAAGACAGGGAGAAAGAATTTGCCAAAACATTGTACTCTGAATTGCTGGATGATTCTACTGCTGCTGCCGTTAAAATGGCCAGACGGTTGGAAAAAGAAAAGGACATGGATTTTTTGAGCAGCTATTTTAAGGATAGTTCATTAACAAGTTTGTCCAAAGATGTCTATCCAGCATATATAATCAGCCTTTACCTGATCAATACTTATTCTTTTGAACCGAAGGATGGCATACTCAGCCAGCTTAGGAATTCAGGTTCGCTCCGCTATTTCAAAAGTATTGCTTTGCAAAAACTATTGGGAGACATTAGCGTAAATATAAATGATGTACGAATCCGGAATGAACAGGAGTACCAGTTTTTTGCTAATCCTATCAAACCATTCCTATTGAAACATTTTGAATGGAGCTGGATTGACAATCTGCGAAAGCAGGATACTACGGCCATCATTCTCGACGTATTAAATAACTATCGCAAAGGCAGCCATCTTATAGAAAGTAAAATTCTAAATCTTCCCACATTTGACCGTGTAGAAGCATCAAACATGATATTATTTTATAAACAAATGATGGTCTCAAGCCGAACACTTCAAATGAATAGTTATATAATAACAAATCATAAAATATTGGAAGAGCTCCGAAAGAAATATAAATTGAATAATAACTAAGAAAACCTAACTATGGAAGTACATGCACATTCACACACCCCAAGAAAAAAATGGACACACTATTTCTGGGAATTTTTAATGTTGTTTCTCGCTGTGTTCTGCGGTTTTTTGGCAGAGTATCAATTGGAGCATAAGATTGAAAAAGACAGGGAGAAAAAATTTATACAAACATTTATTGAAGACTTACAAGTTGACACGGCATCTATCAATGCCAATTTATTGTTTCAAAAAAGAAAGCGGAATCAACTTGATTCAATGATTTATCTGTTAAGTGAGCAAAAAATCAAGGGGTATGAAAATGAACTGTATTACCTGGGAAGGATACTCGTAAGAACAACCCGTTTTCAAAGCAGCGACAGAACCATTACCCAATTAAAATACTCGGGTTCATTGCGATTGATAAGAAAAGAAAATGCTGCTGACAGTATCATGTCCTATCAAAAACTTGTTGATTATATTTTGCAAAATATAGATGATGAGCGGATAGAGAGAAGAGCAGCAGACCCCTTACTTGCACAGATATTTAATCCCTTTGTGTTTGATAAAATGCTGGATGAATCAAATAATATCATCATGCCGGCCGATAATCCACCATTACGATCTTATGATCCTTCACTGCAACAAGACCTTGCATTCATTATCAATCAACTCAAGGGTAGCAATATTATCATCACTACCAGGTTGAATCTGCTGAAGGAAAAAGCAAAAAACATTATCGCTTTTTTACAAAAAGAATATCGCCTTAAATAAAATACTTTATGGAAGTACATACACACACCCACACCGCCCGAAAAAAATGGACACATTATTTCTGGGAGTTTTTAATGTTATTCCTTGCTGTGTTCTGCGGGTTTTTGGCGGAGTACCAGTTGGAGCATAAGATAGAAAGAGACAGAGCAAAAGAACTGGCAAAAAGTTTTTACCAGGAACTTAAAAACGATTCAATAACTGCCGGAATAAAAGTTCAAAACAGGCTAAAGCAGGAAGCTGCATTGCAATACCTGATTCGTTATTTTAAAGACAGCAGTCTTACCAATGTTCCAAAAGAATTTGCCCTCAGTTTTTTATATGGCATAAATTTTCTTTCGCCTTCTTTGTTCGAGCCACGCACCATAATACTGGACCAACTAAGAAACTCCGGTTCGCTACGGTATTTTAAAAATGAAGAATTTCAAAACCTCACTGGTGATTTAACTGTTGCCATTAGGAACCTCTATCACCGGCAGGAAATAGAAGGCGACAACAGGTTTCAGTATATAAACCCAATTGTTATTAAACACTACGATTATAATTTTGACGAAGAATTGAAAAAAGGAAACAAAACAATGTTTGAAGGAACTGCCGATTATGAAAAAAGTTCAGGTAACATCCCATTTCAACTGAACAACCCTGAAAAAATTGACAGAGAAGAAATAGTAGGTCTTTTATCTTTTTACAGAGGAAATGTTGCTG
Organism: Chitinophagaceae bacterium; assembly: GCA_031397865.1. Taxonomy (GTDB): domain Bacteria; phylum Bacteroidota; class Bacteroidia; order Chitinophagales; family Chitinophagaceae; genus JJ008. The sequence continues at coordinate 52,571 of JANNMN010000034.1, read as the reverse complement.
GTTCCACCCGGATGATTCACATACAAAAATATATTGAGGTTAATACAAAAATACTATTGATACTGCGGAAAGAATATCATTTAAAATAAAATAGTTATGGAAGTACATGCCCACACCCACACCGCCCGCAAAAAATGGACCCATTATTTCTGGGAGTTTTTAATGTTGTTTCTCGCTGTGTTCTGCGGATTTCTGGCGGAGTATCAGTTGGAGCATAAGATTGAAAAGGACAGGGAGAAGCAATATTCCAAAACATTATACGAAGACCTGAAAGCCGATACGGCTATATTGAATGGTTCGATACGGGAAACTAATTTTGTTATACCGAAAGTTGATAGTTTCCGGTATCTGGTACATACAAAGGGCATTGACGATATTCCATCCGGCACTTGGTATTATTATGGAAGGTTTGGCACAAGAAACATAGCCCAGTCACTTCAGAACGCTACCTTACAACAATTAGTAAGTTCAGGCGGCCTTCGTTATTTTAAGAAGCAAAATGTGGTGTATGCTATCGCTGCATACGACCAGGTAACAAGAGATATCAATAACAGCGGTGATGCGCAGTTAACTACACTAAATGAAGTGCTTAAAGCAAGGAACCAGATATTTGATTCATGGTACATGGATGAAATAATGAGCCTTACTGTCAGCAGCAGCAAAGTAGATTCGTTTAAACAAACATCTCCTCCGTTATTATCCAGAAAAAAAGAAGATTTTATACAATATGCAAGTTTTTGCCAGGTGAGGTCTTTTAATATTAAAAGACTGGTTGAAAGGTTGACCATAGCATTAAACAATGCTGAAAAACTGATGCTGTTATTAAAAAAAGAATATCATCTTAAGTAATATGAACGAAGAAGAAAAGAAAGAAAGTCCACCGTCAACAGACAACAGCGAACAGCTGGAAAAAGAGTTGGATGCCGCTTCAACTGATGAGCCTAATCTATCAGCTGAAATAATTCCAGAAACTGAACAACCACAGATTGAGCAAAGCGAAACCCCAATAGCTACCGGAACACCAAATTACAAACCACAAACTGAAGAAATGGAAGTACACCACCATGCACACACCGCCCGAAAAAAATGGACACATTATCTATGGGAGTTTTTAATGTTGTTTCTTGCTGTGTTTTGCGGATTTATGGCTGAAAATTTCCGGGAGCACCAGATAGAGCATAAAAGGGAAAAACAATATATCGTTTCCTTAATAAAAGATGTGGAACTGGACACAGCCTCACTTCGTTTAACATACGATGTCCGAAAAAAATATATTAACTATTTTGACTCCCTTGTGTTTTTGCTGAGACAAAAAGATAAAAGCAAATCAAACGATATTTATTTTTATGCCAGGTTCCTTGGCAGAATTAATGAATTCAAATATCATGACAGAACAATTCAACAATTAAAAAGCTCAGGAAGCTTACGACTTATCCGAAACAAAAAAGCTGCCGATAGTATTACAATCTATGATAATGAAGCCGTTAAACTGGTTTTAAATCAGCAGGATATTGAACGTAATCTACGAAACGATATACTTTATAATAGTTTAGGAAAAGTGTTTAATGGCTATATATGGAATGATATGGCAGATACCACTAATAAGGCAACAATATCCCGCATCACATCTAATCCTTCTTTGATGACCTCAGATGAAAAACTCATCAATGAATTTGTAATTAAGGTTGTTTATTTAAAAACAGCGTATCGCCTCACAAATGGAAATATTGAGGGTGCAATTACAGCAGCTGGAAACCTGATTGTTTTTTTAAAAAAACAATATCACCTGAAATAATTTTTAAATGGAAGTACATGCACACACCCACACCGCCCGAAAAAAATGGACTCATTATTTCTGGGAGTTTTTAATGTTGTTCCTTGCTGTGTTCTGCGGGTTTTTGGCAGAGTATCAGTTGGAGCATAAGATTGAAAAGGACAGGGAGAAGGTCTATATTAAAAACCTATATGAGGATTTAAAATCAGACACAATTATTTACGAAGCCTATTCCAAAAAAACGGATGAATTCGCAAGTAAAATTGACAGCCTGTTCCTTTTACTAAAAGCGGGGGACAGAAACTCACAACTTGATAAAATATATTTTCTTGCAAGAACAGCTACAATGGGGAAAGCCCCACAATTGTACCCGAATAAACGTACTTATTCTCAACTGAAAAGTTCAGGACTTTTGCGGTTAATCCATAGTCATGAGGTAGCCGATGCTGTTTCTGACTATTATCTCTTTCTTGAGTCTATTGAAACCCAAAATGAAACTATTAGGAACAGGACAAGTGAATATATGAATGAGATAGGCGGCGTATTAGATGCTGAAGTACTTCTTAAAATTTTAATAGAAGAGAAACCGCCAGTATCCGGCAACCTTAAACTGCTAACTGAAGACCCGGTTACAATTAATCAGTTTTTAACAAGTGCCCAGTACTATTATGGTAGCCGCAGAAACCAAAATTTTCGGGGCATGGAAGCATTGCAAAAAGCCAATATGTTAATTGAGTTGATAAAAAAAGAATATCACCTGAAATAAATTTTTATGGAAGTACATGCACACACCCACACCGCCCGAAAAAAATGGACCCATTATTTTTGGGAGTTTTTAATGTTATTTCTCGCTGTGTTCTGTGGATTTTTAGCAGAGTACCAGTTGGAGCATAAGATAGAAAAAGAAAGGGGTAAACAATATATCCGGTCCTTTTATGAAGACCTGATAACCGATTCATCTCATTTCAACGACCTTATCACTAGGTTCGAGGTAAAACGCTCCGTTTTGAAAAACATGTCTTCCTGTTACGACTCCCTGCTGATTGACCGCCCCCAAAAAAACTGTTTAACAACCATTGTCCGAAATTCCTTGGACTTCCCCGACATGGTCAATACAGACCGTACCTTACAGCAACTGAAAAATGCGGGAGGGCTTCGCTTATTAAAAGCAGCAGATGCAGACAGTATTCTGTTGTATGATAACCTGCTCCGGAAATATAAAGCTGCAGAGACAAGTGGGTTCCAGGAAGTTCAATCGGAAGTCCGGAATACGCTTTACTCTCTGGTCAATTATGAAAGTTGGAAAGATACTCTCAACACTTCCACAGTTTTTTCTTTATATGGCAACAACAAGGAATTATTAAACCGGTATTTCAATCAGTTGAGAATGTATTCGTTGTGGTGTAGGGCAAGACTGGGAGACCTTCGACGGCTTAAAAAAAGAAATGCGGAACTAATTGACTTTTTTAAAAAGAAAAATCACTTTCAGTAAAAAACTATAAGTGATAAGCCTCATAGCTAAAAACTTAGAACCTACAACTAATAACTTTTATGGAAGTACATGCCCACACCCATACCGCAAGAAAAAAATGGACCCACTATTTCTGGGAGTTTTTAATGTTGTTCCTCGCTGTGTTCTGCGGATTTTTAGCAGAGTATCAGTTGGAGCATAAAATTGAGAAAGACAGGGAAAAACAATTCATCACTTCATTGACGGCCGACCTGCAGGATGATATAAAAAACCTGGATGCCGTTATAGCATTTGAGCAACTGGGAATAGCCAAACTTGATACCTTAATGTATTTATTAAACAACGCTGATGTGGCTAAGCAAAAAGGGGATCAGCTTTATTATACGGCAAGAATTGGCCCCCGGTCTAATCCCTTTGCCAATAACAGCCGCACTTTTGACCAGTTAAAATATTCCGGCGGGTTTCGGCTTATACGCAATGCAGGTTCGTCTAATAAAATAATGGAGTGTTACAACCTGTTTTCGCCAATTCGTTTATTAGAAGATAACTATAACCATGAGTTTGATAATTATAAAAGAGTAGCAGCAAAAATCTTAGACCCCTACATCTTACGCAAACAGGAAGATACCCAGGGAGAAATTCAGCTCGGCAATTACAACCCATCTCTTATGACTTATGATGTTGCCATATTGAAAGAATTGGCCTTTCATACACTGCAGATGAATGGCTCACGACGGTCTAAAATACTGATGCTTGAAAATTTGAAAAAGAATGCTGAAGACTTGGTTATCTATTTAAAAGAGAAATATCACCTGAAATAAAAAATTATGGAAGTACATGCCCACTCACACACAGCCCGTAAAAAATGGACGCATTATATCTGGGAATTTTTAATGTTATTCCTCGCTGTTTTCTGCGGATTCCTGGCAGAGTATCAGTTGGAACATAAAATTGAAAAAGACAGGGAGAAACAATACATAAATAGTATACTGGAAGATTTGTCCGAAGATACCGCAGCACTTTCAGCCACTATAAAATCATACCTGGAAAGCCAGGAAAAAAATGATACACTAATCAGGCTCTTAAGCAGTGAAAATGTAAAAAATGAGGGTTCGTCTCTTTATTACCTTGGCCGGATAGCATCCAGAAGAGTACGACTCGTAATTCGTGATGCTACTATTCAGCAATTAAAAAATTCCGGCGGCTTAAGGCTTATCCGCAAAGGAAGAGTTTCAAAAGCTATCATTGAATATTACAATAATCTTGTTTTTATAGATTACCTGCAGAAAATTGAAGACGATGAAATAATGGAGTACCGGAAAATGGCAGTTGATGTTTTTCACCCTGTTTTATTTAATGGTATTGTAATAGAGAATACTAATCAGGTTATGCGTCCACCGGATAATCCATCTTTATTAACTTATGACCCCAAAATACTTTTAAGGATTGCCGGAATGGTTTCTTATATAAGAAACACAGGAATTGGCCTTGCGAAAAGAGAAGCTGAAATGAAGTTAGCGGCAGCTGATTTAATGCTGTTGATCAAAAAAGAATATCACCTGAAATAAAATAACCAACATGAAAAATATACTGCTTGTTGCATTGCTGCTGATTCATCAATCAGTCATTCATGCACAAAAACCCCGTGCAAGAGATATCGGAATTCCTTTTGATGGCACTACAGGAAAATTCAATGCCATTACTGATGTAAAAGGTGTGGAAGTGGGTTATAGTACCATCATTTCCGGCACAGGAAAAAACATAAGAGGTAAAGGTCCTGTACGTACCGGAGTTACTGCTATTTTACCAAGAGGAAAAAACAATAATCCTGTTTATGCAAACTGGTACACATTAAACGGTAATGGTGAAATGACCGGCACTACCTGGATAACTGAATCAGGATTTTTAGAAGGCCCGATTATGATAACCAATACCAACAGTGTAGGTGTAGTAAGAGATGCGGTGTTGAAATGGTTTGTAAAAACCGGCTGGTACAAAGAAGATTTTTGGTACACCTACCCTGTAGTGGCAGAAACTTATGATGGTTTTTTAAATGACATCTATGGCTTTCATGTAAAAGAAAGCAATGCGTATGAAGCATTGGATAGTGCAAAGAGTGGTTACATTAAAGAAGGTAATGTCGGCGGCGGCACTGGTATGATGTGTTTGGGTTTTAAAGGCGGTACCGGCACAGCATCAAGGGTTATAAAAATAAAAGACTCCACTTATACCATTGGTGTATTGGTACAATCCAATTTTGGCAGTAAAAATAATTTCACCATTGCCGGTGTGCCCGTTGGCAGAGAATTAAAAGACACGATGAATTATGAATTCAAAGCACCGCCATCTTATCAGCCCGGTGATGGTTCCATCATTGTAGTGCTGGCTACAGATGCGCCTTTATTACCACACCAGTTAAAAAGAATTGCTGCAAGAATTGCTTTAGGTGTAGGTAAAGTTGGTGGCCGGGGAGAAAATGGTTCCGGAGATATTTTCATTGCATTTTCTACTGCTAACACTACTGCTTTTCAAAGAGACAGTTTAACAAAAGTTGAAGTCTTGCCCAATGATATGATCAATCCTTTATTTGACGCAACAGTGCAGGCTACAGAAGAAGCAATTATTAATGCAATGGTGGCGGCTGAAACAATGGAAGGAATTAATGGTAATAAAGCTTATGCACTGCCGCATAAACTGGTGATGGATGTGTTGAAAAAGTATAATCGGGTGAAGTAAAATGACATTGTATGCATACGAAGGCTTTAAATATCTCGTATCGCATATTGCGATTTGCAATAAATATGTTTAATTTAGCGGTATGAGAAAGCACAATGGCATGAGGCCGCAGGATATTGTCGTCCTGCTTAAAATAACAACCTTCCCTGAAAATGCAGGATGGAAAATGATGGATTTAGTTTCATCCTTGTATTTAAGCCAGTCAGAAATTTCCGAATCGCTTAACCGCAGCAGCCTGGCAGGGCTGATAGATTTTGGGAAAAAGAAAGTGATGCGGCTATCGTTGATGGAATTTTTAGAGCATGGTATTCATTATGTTTTCCCCCAGCACCCAGGGGCATTGGTGCGGGGAATACCTACGGCTCATTCACACCCAGCAATGAAAAAGAAAATTATCAGCAGCGAAGATTATGTGTGGGCCGATGCAGATGGCAAAGTAAGGGGGCAGGCTATTGAACCGCTTGCAAAATCGGTAATAAAAGCCGTAAAGCAAGATGAGCAATTATATAAATTACTTGCATTGATAGATGTAATAAGGGTTGGTAAAACAAGGGAAATAAAAATTGCCCTTGCTGAACTAAAGAAAATGATACTGCATGAGTCATAGTGTAAATATTACAAGAATAAAAGCGGTAAGTAATGCACTGGCAAAGTTAGAAACACCAGTAGTATTTGCAGGCGGGGCTACTGTTTCTCTGTATGCTGATATTGATTTCAGGGAACAGGCAAGGCCGACTGATGATGTGGACGTAGTAGTTGAGCTGGTGGCTTATAAAAATTATGCGGCCGTAGAAGAAGAGCTAAGGTTAATTGGTTTTGTAAACGATATGTATTCAAAAGTTATTTGCCGGTACAAATACCAGGGATTGATTGTAGATATAATGCCAACTGATGAAAAAGTATTGGGCTTTAGCAACAAATGGTATGCTCCCGGTTTTAAACAAGCTATTGATTTCGAAATAGACAAACAACATAGCGTTAAAATATTTCCCGTTACTTATTTTATTGCCAGCAAAATTGAAGCCTTTAAAAGCCGTGGTAAAAACGATGGCCGGACAAGCAGCGATTTTGAAGACATTGTTTTTGTACTCAACAACAGAAATACAATCTGGAAAGAACTACTGGAAGCTGATAAGGCAGTAAAGCAGTATTTGAAAGATGAATTTATAATCTTACTGACTGGTAGCTACATTGATGAGTGGATAGCAGTACATCTTGATTATAATGACCGGCAACGGGGTGACTTAATTTTAAGCGGTCTTAAAGAATTTGTAAGTAACAAAGCTAATTAACTGAAGTATGAAAAAAATAATTACCCTCTTTTGTTTTGTTGCAAGTATGCAAAACATATTTGCACAGAATCCAAATTACAGGCGGGATAGCTTATTTGAACTATTAAAAAAAGCACAAACCCCGGCCAGGCAAATCAGGGCATGGATTGCCATTAGTGAAAACTATGCATATACCGGTCAGCCAGACAGCATACAATTTGCCAATGAACAAATATTTAAACTTGCAACAAAGACACAGGAGGATTCTTTGCTTGCCAAGGCTTACTTGCACATAGCAAATTATTTTGGCCAAATCAGCGATTATAAGCAAGCATTAGATTATCAGTTCAAAAGTTTATCGCTTGCAGAAAAAGCCCAAAGCGACTTTGATATCTGGCTTGCATCCAAAGAAGCGGGGATTACTTTTAAACGGTTAAAAAACTACAGTGAAGCATTGAGGTATTTGAAAAGAGCCGAAATCATTTTGAAAAAATTACCTTTAATTAACTCAGAATCCCACAACAGAACTTATACGCATTTTGCAGAAGTATTTTTAGGATTAGGGCAACCGGATTCAGCATTGCGTTATGTACAATTAACAAACGAAGTAACTTCCAAAGATAAAGATGCTTACGGCTATGCCCGGGTATTATACATTTTTGCATCTGTATATAAAGCAAAAGGAGAAATTGACCTGGCAGAAAGCTATTATAAAAAATGTATTGCTTTTAGTGATGCTGGGAACATTTATTCCCCCTATGTAAGCGCTACTACTGATTACGGGCAATACCTGTTTGATGCTAAACAGTATCCCTTATCCAAAGAATATGCTTTAAATGGTTTTAATAAAGCAATGCAGGCTAAAAATAAAGCAGGAATGATAAATGCTGCAGCATTGCTTCGCAAAGCGTATTATGCCATTGGGCAAAAAGACAGTTCATACTATTATTCCGATGTAAAAGATGCTTACAGCGACAGTGTATTTAATGAGCAACAGCGAAATCAAATCCAGAATCTTTCTTTTAGTCAGCAGATAAAAGAAAAAGAAGAGCAAGCCAGGTTGTCAGAAGAAAAGGAACAACGAAAACAAAATATTCAATTTGCCTTAATAGCCCTCGGTATTATCAGCTTCATCATTTTCTTTTTACTCCTCAGCCGCCGGTTTATCACCAATGCAAAAGTCATTGAGTTCTTTGGCGTTATTGCTTTATTGATAGTATTTGAGTTTCTCAATTTACTACTTCATCCCTTTTTAGAACGCATTACCCATCACTCACCGGTATTGATGTTGCTGGCATTGGTTTGTATTGCAGCTTTATTAGTTCCACTACATCATAAATTAGAAAAATGGGGCTACGCATAAATTAGTGGAGAAGAATAAGGCGATACGGCTGGCAAGTGCTAAGAAAACGGTTGAGGAGTTGGAAAAGCGGTAAAAAAGATAATCCTGTGTTTATATTCACCAAATATTACTCCTTTTGGTGAATACAATCACCAAAATAATTAGAAAAATATTTATGAAAAAAATAATAACTCTCTTTTGCTTTATTGCAGGCATGCAAACAGCTTTTGCACAAAAAACAAATGTAGATTCTATACTTCAAAAAGTAGCTATAGAAAGAGATGAAGACAAAAGATTTGATTTATTGATAAGCATGGTAGCTACAGAAATTAATAATAACCCGGAATGGTGTATTGAAACAGGGTTAAAAATATTGAACCAATCAAAAAATGAAAACAGGAATATTGAAATGACGGTTGCTTATTCTTTTTTAGGGCAGGGTTACCGGCTGCTGGGAAACAGTATTAAAGCCCTCGATTATCACCATAAAGCCATTGCTATAGCAGAAAAAATAAACAACCTGTCAGTATTGGCTTTTGCAGAAAATCAAACAGCGCATATTTACAGAGACAGGGAGGAATATGATAAGGCAGCTACTATTTATCTATCATCAACAGCACATGCTGATAAAGGGAACAATGAAAAAATTAAAGCCTGGGGCCCTTCTAACCTGGGAGCTGTTTATCTGGCTACCAATAATTTAGATTCATCGCTGATGTATTCACAAAGGGCTTATGAAATTTTTGTGCGGCTAAAAATCATTTTCAATAATGGATTTCTTTTTACAAACCTTGGTGGTGTACATAGCAAACTGGGTAACGCCCCGCTAGCTATCAGCTATTTTAATATGGCAATCAATCAAAGTGCAGGCTCACCTAATATCAGGTACCTTAATTTGGCATGCACTGGTTTGGCAGAGCATTTCCAGCGAAATAATCAAACAGACTCCTGTGCCTTCTATGCAAGAAAAGCCATTGCAGCGGTAAACAATACTTCTTTCTTTTACCTGAGCAGTAAACCGGCAAAACTACTCACTGATATCTATGAAAAAATAAATTGCGACAGTACACTGAAATATGCAAATATTTTTAAAACCGCTGCTGATTCATTAACCAGCAGCAAAACCAATCAGCAAATATTGTTAATGACCTTTGAAGAAGATTTGCGGCAACAGGAAGCAGCGACAGAAAAAATAAAAGAAGCACAGCAACGAAAACAAAATATTCAATACGCCTTACTGGCCCTCGGCATTATCACTTTCATCATTTCTTTTTTATTGCTCAGCAGAAAACATATCACTAATACAAAACTGATTCAGTTCTTAGGAGTAGTTGCTTTATTATTAGTGTTTGAGTTTTTAAATTTATTACTCCATCCTTTTTTAGAACGAATCACCCATCACTCTCCTGTGCTGATGCTGCTTGCCTTGGTTTGTATAGCAGCGTTATTGGTTCCATTACATCATAAATTAGAAAAATGGGCTACTCATAAATTGGTGGAGAAGAATAAAGCGATACGACTGGCCAGTGCTAAGAAAACGATTGAAGAGTTAGAAAAAAACTAATACAGTATGAAAAGAATAATATGCCTCATTTATCTTATTGTAAGTATGCTAACGGTATTTGCACAAAAGTTAAATGTTGATTCTATACTGCAACAACTTGCTGTTGAAAAAGATGACGACAAAAAAATTGATTTAATTCTTTCCATATTTACTTTAACCAATGAAACAAACCCGGAACAAGGAATTCGTAATGGCCAGAACGTATTAACACAAGCAATAAAAAGAAAAGATAAAATAGCAGAAGCAATGGCATTGGCTACGTTAGGGGCCAATTACCGGCTAATAGGAAATACCATTAAAGGCCTCGATTATGAACTAAAGGCAATGTCGCTTGCTGAACAAACGGGTAATACTAAATTAATGCTATGGATAAAAAATTGGCTGGCCGTTATTTATAAAGACAGGACAGAGTATACGAGAGCTATAACTGTTCTTGTATCGGCCGAAAAAATAGCCAACCAAATAAAACCAAATATAATACAAGGCGGTACCTTACTAACACTTGGTGAAACCTATCTGTTGATGAACCGTTTAGATTCAGCACTGATATATTTACAACGGGCTTATGAATTTTGTATCCGCCATAACTATAAGGTATACATCGGGAACATATGTACTGATTTAGGGGAAGTGCATGCGAAGTTGGGTAACACTCCTGTTGCTTTGGGTTATTTTGATTTAGGCATACAAGATGCCTTGATAACAAAGAAACCCCGGCATCTTAACTGGGCTTATGCCGCATTAGCACAATATTATTTCGCTGCCAAACAATATGACTCCAGTATGGCGTATGCGAAAAAAGCTATTGCTGCCGTAGAAAATACAGCATACTCCAATTTAAGTATCCGACCTGCAAAATTGCTTGCGGATATTTATGAAAATACAAATAATGACAGTACGGTAAAATATTTAAAAATTTACATGGCTGCCAATGATAGCATGTTTAGTATAAAGGCCATTCAGCAAGCCCAGGTACTTAATTTCGAAGAAGAACTACGTCAGCAGGAATCAATAGCAGAAAAATTAAAAAAACAGAACAACGTAAACAAAATCTCCAATTTGTATTAATCGCTCTTGGCATTATTACATTGATTTTATTTTTTTTATTACTCAGCCGAAGTTTCATCACCAACACCCGGTTAATTGAATTTTTTGGCATTATAGCATTACTGATTGTTTTTGAATTTCTCAACTTATTACTCCATCCCTTTTTAGAACGCATCACTCATCACTCTCCGCTGCTGATGTTGCTGGCATTGGTTTGTATAGCTGCCTTATTAGTTCCACTCCATCATAAATTAGAAAAATGGGCTACGCATAGATTGGTGGAGAAGAATAAAGCGATACGGTTGGCGAATGCTAAGAAAACGATTGAGGAATTAGAAAAGAACCAGACTAATTAAAAGCAGTATGAAAAAAATATTACTCCTGATTCTTTTCATTTCCATTACGGGCATTAGCTATGCACAAACTAAGTATGCAGATAGCTTAAAAGCAGTTTTATCTGCCACTAACAACCCTGTTGAGCAGTTTGACCTTCTGAATAAAATTAATGAAGCCTTTTTTGAAGACGGAGATGCCAATCTGGATTCCGCTTCCATTTTCCGGATGCTGCTGATAGCACAACGGTTGAATAATGACTCGCTGCTGGCCATCAGTTATAACACCATCGGCAATATTTACTTTTTTAATACAGGCGATTACAGCAAGGCGCTGGAATATTTTTTTAAAGGGGTGCCACTGGCAGAAAGAGCAAATGATAAAAGAAGGTTAAGCTCTTTATACGCCGATATCAGCCAGGTGTTTGAAACGATGGGCTACTATGATGAACAAATAAAATATATTAAAAAAGCTGAGTTGGCTTTGCCCGAAAAAAAATCAACGATGTATGATTTTATGCTGGTGCAGGTTCAAATTAACTATGCCAGCTATTTCTTAAACCGGCGGCAGCCCGATTCATCTTTACATTATATACAGGGACTCAATGAAACCAATTATCGTTTAAAGGGAAAAATATTTGAATCTGTTTCGCTGACACTTTCTGCTAAGGCTTATCAGCAACGTGGCGATGTGGAACTGGCCGCAGCGTTTTTTAATAAAGCATTAGCCGTTACCGATTCTATCAGTAATGCCTACAACCAGCTTGCTGTCAGGCAGGCCTATGCCGAATTTTTATTAGCCGGAAATAAAATTGATAATGCCCGTAGCCAGGCATTTAAGCTGATGCAGGCCGGGCAACAATTAAACAATAGTGATTACAAACTGTCCGCAGCCGGTTTTTTAAAAAGGATTATGATACGCTGAAGAATACTGACAGTGCTTATTATTATTTACAATTGCAGTATGCCTTCAGGGATTCTGTATTCAGCCGGGAAAAGACCAACAAAATTCAGTCGCTTGAGTTTAGCGAACAGATACGTATTACCGAAGAAGAAGTAAAAAGGATAAAACAAGAAGAACAACGCCGCCAAAATATTCAGTACGCATTGATAGCATTGGGTATTATCACATTCATAATTTTGTTTTTAGTGCTAAGTCACAGCATTATTATCAATTCTAAACTCATTGAGTTTTTCGGTATAATTGCTTTACTGATTGTATTTGAATTTCTCAATTTACTACTTCATCCTTTTTTAGAACGCATCACCCATCATTCACCGGTGTTGATGTTGCTGGCATTGGTTTGTATTGCAGCATTGTTGGTTCCCTTGCATCATAAATTAGAAAAATGGGCTACGCATAAATTGGTGGAGAAGAATAAGGCGATACGGTTGGCCAGTGCTAAGAAAACGATTGAGCAATTGTCCGAAAGGACTCCTTTGGAGGAAAAGAAGTAAGCCGATAAAATGACTAATTTAGTTTTTCATAAATTTCCATTAACCAGTACAACGCCTCATGCCTCAAACCCGCCAGTTAGCCGCCATCATGTTCACCGATATTTCGGGCTACACCGCCTTAATGGGAAATGATGAACAAAAAGCCTATGCTATTTTACAAAAAAACAGGGCTCTGCAAAAACCTATTATTGAACAATACCATGGCCGATGGATAAAAGAACTCGGTGATGGTGTATTGGCCAGTTTTAATACTGTTTCAGATGCATTAAATGCTGCATGTAGAATTCAGCAGGAATGTAATGCCGCAAAAGATTTTCAGTTAAGTATCGGTGTTCATCAGGGAGAAATTATTGTAGAAGATGGAGATATTTTTGGTGATGCTGTAAATATTGCATCCCGCATACAAAGCCTGGGTGTACCCGGTTCTGTACTATTTTCAAAAAAAGTAAAAGATGAGCTGCGCAACAAAGTTGAATTTCAAACGGTTTCTCTTGGCAATTTTGAATTTAAAAATGTAGATGAACCACTGGAAGTTTTTGCCTTATCCAATCCCGGCTTTGTAGTTCCCCGAAAGGAACAGATGAAAGGAAAATTAAAAACACCAGCTAAAAAAAATAAAAAACCAATTTATATTATTGCATCAGTTGCCTTACTGCTACTGGCTGCTGTATTTATTTTTAGGAAATCAATTTTTCCAACAAAGAATGCGGCTATAAAATCACTGGCCATTCTCCCCTTTGTTAATACATTGAAAGACTCTGCTATTTCATACTTATCAGATGGTATTCCCGAAAACCTTATCAACCGTTTTTCAAAAATAGCCGGAGTGAAAGTATTTGCCCGTTCCGCTACATTTGAACTGCCAGATTCTGCCAAAAAAATTGAAAGTCTGCACAGGGTATTGAATGCTGATGTAGTACTGACCGGAAGACTTTCTAAATCATCAACCGGTTACACGTTGAGTTGTGAGTTGGTAGATGCTGTTAACAAAAACCAATTATGGGGAAATAGTTTTGAACTTACTGCTGATGATATTGCAAGTGTAGAAGACGCAATCGTTGCTGCTCTTTTGAATCCGCTGGAGATAAGTCCCGCCGATGGTAAAACAATCAACCAGGATAAGAAAAAAGTAAACCCTGCTGCTTATGCCGAATACTTAAAAGGACGTTACCTCAGTTATGGTTCTACGCCTGCAGAATCAGAACAGGCCATTTCACATTTTCGCCAGGCTATCAGCATTGACCCAAAATATGCATTGGCCTATGCAGCCATAGCTAATGAAAAAATTACACAATCTATCTTTTCCAATGCCGGCAACCAGGAAATAATGAATGAAGGAAGAACTTCTTTGGAAGCAGCCAAAGCATTAGACCCAACCCTTCCGGAAATTTATACCACGGAAGGTGCATTGAAATTTTATTATGAACATGATTGGAAGGGTGCCGTAAACTCTTACAAAAAAGCATTGGCCCTTGACTCCAATAATGCCATCATTTATATCCGCTACTCAGCTACACTGGCAGACGTAGGACAAAGCAAAGAAGCATTGCCACTGGCAGATAAAGCAGTAGAACTTGACCCAATTTCTATTTCAAGTCTGCATAACCTTGGTTGGGTAAATTTACTGGCGGGCAATTATCAAAAAGGTATTGACGCATTTGAGAAGTCTGTCGAATTACATCCCACTTTTGTATGGGGGCATATTAAGCAGGCATATGGATACATTGCCCTGAAAAAATATGACAGGGCATTACAAGAAACCAATAAAGCCGAAGCGTTATTGAAAGATGGCTGGGGTTCTGAATTAATCCAGGCAGCTATTATGGGTAATTATCAAGCTGCCGGCAACAAAGCTAAAGCTGATAGCCTCATCAATCGCTTCCTCGATTATGCATCAAAAAATACGGTGAAAGATCCTTTTACACTATCATGTGTCTACAGGATGAAACATGACTATCCGAAGGCACTGGAGTGGGAAGAAAAAACATTGCAGCAGCGTTCACCATCAGCTTACATTTTAGCCCTTCCCTTTAGCTATACAGGGTATGAGGATTTTTATAAAAGCGAGGGACATCAGAAAATTTTGCGGCAAATGGGTGCTGTGAAATAAGGATGTGGCATTAATAAATGAGTACCTGAAATAAATTTTATCTTTTGAAATAATTCTTAACTTTTGTCGATGAAAAAATTATTCTTCTTAATATTTCTGCCCGTTCAGTTATTTGCCCAACAATTTTCTAAAGAAGAAATTGCCCGTTGGGAAAAACAAGCCAAACAAGTAACTATCATCCGTGATAATTATGGTATCCCACATATCTATGGCAAAACAGATGCTCATGCTGTTTTTGGTTTATTGTATGCCCAATGCGAAGATGATTTTAAAAGAGTAGAGATGAATTACATTGAAAAGCTGGGAAGGATGGCGGAAGTGAAAGGTGAAAGTGCATTGTATGATGATTTGTTAATACGGATGATCATAGATTCTGCAGATGCAAAAAAAGATTATCAAAAAGCTCCGGAGTGGTTAAAAAAATTATGTGTTGCATTTGCTGATGGTATCAATTATTACATCTACAAACATCCTGGTAGCAAACCATCTTTACTCCATCGTTTTCAACCCTGGTATCCTTTGCTGTGGACAGATGGAAGCATCGGCGCCATAAGCACGGCAGATATAACAATGAATGAGTTGAAAAATTTTTACCCGGCTACCATTGATTTTAATCTTACCGGTCATGCTCCAACATCTTTCTCCAAACAAGAAACAGAAGAAGAAGATCCCACCGGTTCCAACGGATTTGCTATCTCTCCAAAAATAACTGCTTCAGGAAGTTCTATTTTATACATCAACCCGCATGTTACTTTTTATTTTCGACCGGAAGTGCATATGGTGAGTGAAGAAGGATTGAATGTATATGGCGCAGTTACATGGGGACAATTTTTTATTTACCAGGGCTTTAATGAACATTGCGGATGGATGCACACCAGCAGTGCTGTAGATGCAGCTGATACGTACATTGAAAAGCTATCTCAGCAAAATAATAAATGGGTGTATAAATATGATGGCAAACAAAAAAAGGTAACGGAAAAAAAAATAAACATCGCAGTAAAAAGAGTGGCGGATGTAGTTGAAATAAAAAAGTTCACTGCTCTGTACACCCACCATGGTCCCATCATGACAAAAAGAAATGGCGAATACCTGAGCCTGAGAGCCGACAACCGGATAATGAACGGCCTTATACAATGCTGGCAAAGAAACAAAGCAAACAGCTTTGCTAACTTTAAAAAGACACTTGATCTAAAAGGAAACATTTCTAACAACACGGTGTACGCAGATGCTGAAGGAAATATTGCTTATTGGCATGGCAACCGTATTCCCAAAAGAAATACTACAATAGATTGGAGCAAAGCGGTAGATGGCAGCACATCCGCTACTGAATGGAAAGGCTATCATCCTATTAATGAAATTGTGCAAAGTATTAATCCGGCAAATGGCTGGTTACAAAATTGCAACTCTACTCCATACACTGTGGCTGGAAGAAATAGTCCAATCAAAGCTAACTATCCGGCATACATGGCACCGGATGCAGAAAATTTTCGTGGCATAAATGCTGTTCGTGTTTTAAGTGAACAAAATAATTATACAATAGATAAAGTGATCGGCGCAGGATATGATACAAGGCTGGCTTCTTTTGAAATACTTGTACCTGCGTTAATAAAAGCCTTTGATACTAAAATTGTAAAAGATGATTCGTTGTATTTTTTACTTAACAAACCAATGAATGTACTGAGAAATTGGGATTACCGCTGTAGCGAAAATTCTGTTGCCACCACACTTGCTATCGAATGGGGACAGCGATTGCTACCGGCGATTATGAGAACAAAAGTAGTAGATGATGAAGAGGCAGACCAGGTAGATAAATCAAAACAATTTGCTATCACCGCTTCTTCGTCCGACTTGTTGCTTCCATTACTTACTACTATAAAAGACTTAGATACGAGATTTGGTAATTGGCAAATGCCCTGGGGAACTATCAATCGTTTTCAACGCATTTCATCTAACATCGATAATAAGTTTGATGATACGAGGCCCAGCATTCCAGTTGGTTTTGTTTCTTCCACCTGGGGTATGTTACCATCATATACCAGCAGAGTTTTTCCCGGCACTAAAAAAAGATATGGTGTAAATGGTAACAGCTTTATCTGTGCGGTTGAGTTTGGCAAGCGGATAAAAGCAAAATCTTTACTGGCAGGTGGTCAAAGTGGTGATGAAAACTCCAAACATTTTTTTGACCAGGGAGAAATGTATAGCAAAGGGCAATTTAAAGATGTATTATTTTATAAAGAAGATGTGTTGAAACATGTGGAGAGAAGTTATCATCCGGGAGAATAGAATTTCTTTACCCTTAAACCTTACCAACTATGGAAGTTCATCATCACTCACACACTCCTCGTAAAAAATTTCTTCATTACTTCTGGGAGTTTATCATGCTGTTCCTCGCTGTGTTCTGCGGCTTTTTAGCAGAATATCTGCTGGAGCATAAAATAGAAAAGGAAAAGGGAAAACAGTTTGCTATCTCCTTCCGGGAAGATTTATGTAAGGATACTGCGATAATCAATGATAACATTCCCTATTTTGAAAGGATTATTGCGGCTGGTGATTCTCTTACGTTTATGATATTGCATAATCTGTTTTCATCCAAAGAAGATATAAAAAAAATGTACGAGTATAACATACCTGCCATGGGTGGCTTTGGTATTGTTCTAACAGACCGTACTTCCACACAGCTTAAAAATGCAGGTGGTATGCGATTAATAACGAAGAAAAAAGTAGTGGAAGGAATCGTTAATTACTGGAGCCGCCTGGAAATTATAAAAGAAATGGAAAACGGTTTGAAAACGATGCGTATGCAGGCAAGAGAAAAATCGTATTCAATTTTTAATTCCAAATACTATGCTGACAGTTCAATAAAGGGCAAAAGAAATGTAGCAGATAATGCTGCACTTATGACAAAAGATGCAAATCAGCTCATTGAATTTGCCAACAGACTTGCCCATCTAAAAAACCTAATGAGAGGCTCGTTTATGAAAACCCTGAAAGAACAAGTAGCTAATGCAGATAGCCTGATTCAGTTGATTGACAAAGAATATCATCTAAAATAAATAATAATGGAACAAACAACACTCGGCATCGGCACCCGTTTACAACATACACTGTACGGCCCCGGTGTAATCGTTGGTATTAAGTATGCCACCTATCTTATCTCTTTTATTAATCATGGAATAAAAGAAGTGGATAAAACAGATAACAAACTGGACGAAATCATTCCTGAAAATGTAAGTGCAGAAGTAGAAACTACCAGTGAGGTAGAGAAATCATTATTGAAAATTTTAAAGATGTGGGGCGGCATTACCGAAAATGTACCGCTGGGCGACCGCTGGATAAAAGGGATGATGCTATTACAGCCATTTGATAAAACGTTGAAACCAAAAGAAATCCCCATTGATGATTTCTTTCACAAAATCGTCATGCTGCGGGACCGGTTAAGAGTATTGGAGCAAAATATCAACAGTAATAAAACACTAAGCGATGAAGAGAAAGTAAACATTCAGCAATACATTACCCGTTGCTACGGTTCACTTACTACTTTTAATGTGTTATTTAAAAGTAAGGAGCAATATTTTGTAGGTGACAAAGGAAATAAAGAGGATTAAAATAAAAAAGAGTTGTTTGCACAACTCTTTTTATTACAACATCACAATTCGAATGCTTATTAATTTAATAACCACTTGCGCCTGCAGTTGTAGTTTTATTTCCAAATAAGTTCAACTCACCCAATGCCTTATCTACAAATTCTTTTCCTTTTGCTTTCAGACTTTCTTTCTCCTCAGGTGTCATTTTAGAATAACGGTAAGCTCCATAAGCTGCCGCCGCAGCTAGTATTAATGCTATTTTAGTTTTGTCCATAACGTTTAATTTTTAAATGAATTAATTCGATTCGCTTTTTGTAATTAAAATATCATGCCATAATATAATAGGCATCTATTGCTTTCTATAAAAAGTATTTGGGAATTATTTTCTACAAATTCAATAAATTTTTTATACCTTTTATTTTAACGATTACCAAAACCAGCTTCCTATGCCACAATTAGCACCTATTCTTCAAAAAGAACGAGAAATATTTATGGATGTACTCAGGGGCTTTGCCATCCTGGGTATTTTTATTGCCAACCTTGCCGGATTTTCCTGGTACAATGAAAATGCACATTTAACCGGGCCCTATTTATTACCAGAGCTTGACAAGAAAATGAGCTTCCTTCATCACATGTTCATTGAAGGAAAATTTTATTCCATCTTCAGTTTATTATTTGGATGGGGCATTGCCCTGCAAATAAAAAGAGGCGAGGCAAATGGAATTAACCCAATGCCAATTGTAAGAAGAAGACTTTTCATTATGCTGATTTTAGGTGCCATTCATTTATTAATATGGCCCGGAGATATTGTGTTCTTTTATGCATTACTCGGTTTTTTATTGCTGCCTTTAAGAAAGTTTTCCAACAAAACACTATTGATAACGGGGGTCGTTCTTATTCTTTCCCCCATATTATTGTATTGGTTAAAAATGACATGGCCTGTTTTAAATTATCCCGCAGAGCTTATGTTTAAAACAGGAATAAAAGTGGATGAATCTTTACTTGGTAATAAAAGCGAAGAAGATTTTATGAACATGCTGAAGCAAGGTAGCTGGTTTGATCAGCTAAAAGCTAACATAGCCGGATTCTTTTTTCGCTATAACTATTTATTTTTTGTAAGCCGGGTACCAAAAGTGCTGGGAATGTTTTTAATTGGCTATGCACTCGGTCGATCAGGGTTTTATAAAAATATAGCGCAGCATAAAAAAACTTTATACCTGGTAATTGTTTTAGGGTTATTGATTGGTTTGCCAGCCAACTTTTACATGGCCCGTTACATGTCTTATTTTATGAATGATTTCTGGCAATTAAAAACAAAAGGTCTTTACCAAACGATTTTCTATTCAGTAGGTGTAGTTCCGCTGGCTCTTGCTTATGTAGGTTTATTTATGCTTATTTTTCAAACAGTGGCTGGTAAAAAAATATTAGCCGTGTTAGCCCCAGTGGGTAAAATGGCCTTTAGTAATTACATTATGCATTCAATCATCGGCAATTTTGTTTTCCTGGGAGCTGGCCTTGGATACATGAGGCAGGTGGGGCCGGTTTACTATACCATATTTGGAATTGCTGTATTTATTATTCAGATAATATTAAGCAGCATTTGGCTAAAGTATTTTAATTACGGCCCGGTGGAATGGCTATGGAGAAGTGCTACGTATAAAAAATGGCAGCCGATGCGAAAAAGAAACCCCAACTAAAAGTTTGAAAGCAAAAAACACCTAATTCCCCTAAAGGGGTGAATTTTAACTCACTCTTAAAGTAAAGCCAAACGAAACAGAGTCGTTTATAATTCTGTAACTTCCATTTATGAAATGGACAATCTTTTTTTTACTCTTTCCTTTGCTGGTTATTGCGCAACAATGCGACATCCTCATCACCAATGGAAAAATAATTGACGGCACTGGTAATAACTGGTACTACGGAAACATTGCTATTAAAGATGGCAAGATTGTAAAAATTGGCAGAGATGTAAATCTTACTGCCTCAAAAACAATTGATGCCAAAGGTTTAATAATTGCACCTGGCTTTATAGATGTGCACACACACCTGGAAGGTGATGAAAAAAACGATCCTAATGCTACCAGTTTTATTTTAGATGGAGTGACCACTTGTGTTACCGGCAATTGCGGCTCTTCCAATACAGATGTAGGCAAATATCTTCGATGGGTAGATTCATTAAAACTTTCTATCAATGTAGCCACACTTGTTGGCCACAATGATGTTCGCAAAGCAGTGATGGGCCGGGCCAACAGGGATGCTACTGCAGATGAAATGAAAAGGATGGATGATATAGTAGATAAAGCCATGAAAGATGGAGCAGTTGGTTTATCCACCGGCCTTATTTATATACCCGGTACATACACAAAAACACCGGAGATAGTGGAGCTTGCAAAAATTGCCGCAAAGTACAATGGGGTGTATGCAAGCCATATGCGGGATGAAGGCGATAGTGTTATTCAAGCCATCGAAGAAGCATTGACAATTGGCAGAGAAGCAAAACTGCCGGTACAAATTTCTCATTTTAAATTAAGCGGTCAGCATAATTGGGGACGTAGCAAAGAAACTGTGCCCATGATAGAAGCTGCCAGAAGAGAAGGTATAGAAGTTACGATAGATCAATATCCATATACAGCCAGCAGCACTTCTATCAGTACATTAATACCGGATGAAATTTTAGCGGATGGGCAAGATTCCATCAAAGCAAGATTGCAAAGACCGGAAACAAGAAAATATGTTGTCAACTCCATGCTGGCAAGATTGAAGAAAAGAAAATTGAAACATTTTAGTTATGCCGTAGTTGCTTATTATTCACCGGATACTACTTACAATGGAAAAAGTATTGAACAGATAAACCTGATGAAGGGCCGCAAGCATAAGGCAAAAGAAGAAGCATTAACGGTTATTGATATAATGATGAATGGTGGAGCCAGTGCTGTATTTCATGGTATGAGTGAGGATGATATCAAACGCATCATGCAATATCCCTTTAATATGTTTGCCAGTGATGCTACAATACGGGTATTGAATTATGGCATGCCTCACCCAAGAGGATATGGAACCAATGCAAGGGTGCTTTCAAAATATGTGCGGGAAGAAAAAGTAATTTCATTGGAAGAAGCCATCCGCAGAATGACATCATTGCCTGCACAAAAATTTCAATTGAAAGACCGTGGTTTATTAAAAGAAGGCTATGCTGCTGACATTGTCATCTTTGATGAAAAAGAAGTGAAGGATGTTTCTACATTTGAAAAGCCACATGCTTATTCCAAAGGGTTTCATTTTGTAATAGTAAACGGTGTATTGACGGTGGAGAATGAAAAGCATTTAGGAGTAAGAGCTGGGAAAGCATTATTTGGTCCGGGAAATCAAAACTAATTTTTACCACCATTCAAATATATTATTTATGAGAAAGTATTTTCTTTTTTTGCTGTTATTATTTACGGAACTATCACTTGTTTCCGCACAAAAAATATCAGCACTAACTACACCTGAAGCAGCAGGTTTTTCAACCGAACGATTAAAACGTCTTGATAGAGAAATGAATGAGTGGGTTAATAAAGAATGGATGCAAGGTGGTGCGGCATTAGTAATTCGTAATGGAAAAGTAGCTTACTATAAAGCGGTTGGCTATAATGACCTTACTACAAAGTCAGCAATGCAGAAAGAAGACATCTTCCGGATTGCTTCGCAAACAAAAGCCATTACCAGTGTGGCGATGATGATTTTATTTGAAGAAGGTAAATTCTTTTTGGATGATGCTGTTTCAAAATACATCCCTGCTTTTAAAAAACAACAGGTGCTGGATAAATTTAATGCGGCAGACACCACTTACACAACTGTTGCTGCAAAAAGCGAAATCACAATCCGCCAATTATTCACTCATACATCCGGACTTGGCTATGCACAGATAGGTTCCAAAGAAGCTAATGCTATTTATGCAAAAAGTAATTTGACTGCTGGAATTGGAGTGCAGGATGATAAACTATTAGATGCCATGAACCGGCTTGGCAAATTACCATTGATGCACCAGCCGGGAGAAAAGTGGACCTATGGTTTAAACAGTGATTTACTCGGCTGCCTGGTAGAAGTTATTTCTGGCATGTCGTTGAATGATTTCTTCAGAATAAGAATCTTCGAACCGCTAGGTATGAAGGATACTTATTTTCTTATTCCACAGAAAAAAGCAAGCCGGTTGGTAAACTTATACCGGGAAGATTCTACCGGGAAACTATTAAAAGCAGAAAGTAAAATGCTGAATGGCCCGGTTGGTGCTGACTATCCATTAAATAATTCTACTTATTACTCAGGTGGAGCCGGTTTGTCTTCGAGCATTTATGACTATGGTGTTTTTTTACAAATGCTTTTGAATAACGGTGTATATAATGGCAAAAGAATATTGAGCAGAAACACAGTCCGCATCATGACGACGAACCAGATTGGTGATGTATCTATCCGTGGTGATGATAAATTTGGATTAGGGTTTCAAATCATTACTGAAAAAAGCAGTGGCCGCACATTAGCACAAACGGGCACTTACAGTTGGGGTGGCGCATTTGCTACTTCGTATTGGGTAGATCCTAAAGAAAAAATGGTGATGCTGTTCTATCGCCAGTTACAAGGCAGTACACATGGAGATGTAGTGGAAAAATTCAGAGCTTTAGTATATCAGGCTATCAATGATTAATTTTATTATCAATACTAACTTAAAACTTTTATTATGGGAATACTTCAAGGCGCCATCGTTGGCGGTATTATCGGACTGGTTGTTTACCTGATCATGTACACAGCCAAAGACCAGAAATACAAAAAACTTTTAAAGACGATCAAAGGCCCGGTGGATTATTCCGGCTTATACCATTATGCTTCTTCTAAAAGATATAAAAGCTCCCTGAAGTTTTTTGATTCCATTGGGGTTTTATTCCTGGTGGGCAAAACAGTTTATTATAAGTCAAAAGAAAATGAAGAACCACTTTCTTTTGACTTATCCGTTTGTTCCGTACTGCAAGAACCTGACTGGCGGATGCTGAAATGGTTTTCCATTACAACTCCAGCCGGCGAAAAATATTATTTCGACTCGCATAAAATGGGAGCCTTTAAAAATAATAGTGATGAAACGTTGAAAGGGTTGGCTGCTATTAAGGCAAAAACGGCTTCTTAAAGTACAGCCTGCGTTTACTGATGATACTAATATTTGTCATTCATTTCATCTAAGTAATTAATTTGTGAGTTAAGTCGATTTTCTCGATGTCAAACACTTCTACTTTTATACACTCAAATTTTGCAGCATAAAAAATGGCAAGGTTATAACCCTGTGGGTACAATGAACTTTGAAATTCAACACCGTCAAAACCAATGGACTTAATAAATTCAGAAAGATATTGAGTTGGCAGATAATCTAACTCATTATCACTTCTCCTTCGAGGCTTAGATAGTTCCTGTTCTAATTTTGTAATGAAAGGCAAATGAATAAGAAAATCTTCCAATTCACCTTGTTCTGCAAGAAATATAGGGTCGTAAGTATCACCCCTTAAGTTAATTACTCTTAAATCTTCTTTTAATCTAAAGGAACCGACTGATACATAATCAAAAAGCGAAGCTCTTGCTTCATAAAGTGTGGTTTTAATATCATTTGCAATATATAAATAAGAGATTCCTAAGGGATTTGCCCTACCTGCTTTTGCTTTTTCTGGTGGCGGATTTTTCATTTCCCCAATTTTATAGCCAGAACTATTATCTGAAATTCTAGCTCGAAAATATTTTTTCCCCTTTGGTATCTGTCTTGCATACCTATTTAGCAATTGCTCCAGCTTTGATAAATCTAAAGCGGTCTGTATATGGAAGCGATTAGTCGATTTGATTTCATCTGCAAATTTCTCCCAAGAGATTTGTAAAGGTTTTACTTTTTTGTTCTTTTTTTTATTATTAATATGTTTTAACGCTACTTTACTTTTAAATAACCTTTTATATTTATTAAAATCATCTGCAATGATTTCATTCAGGAGTTTTTTCCTGTTGACACTAATTTTATTGGAAAATATTTTCCCTTGAAAATCTAGTTCAATTTGTACTTCAATTGATGCTCCAATTTTTGAATCGACTTTATATAAGTCAAAAATATTTTGAAAAAACAGAGCAAGTTCTTTTGGGTCATAAATGGGAATATTGGTTGTCCCACAAAAGTCGCAGTCTCCATTAGTTACATTACTATTAATAATGTCCTTTAGATATGAACTAGAAAAACATTCCGAACAACAATACATTGCTTAAATTAATTTTAATACCACTTCTATGTGGTTTAATATCGAGAGCTTCTTGATTGTACCTAATCCAGGAAAGTGTCCTGAATCATATAATTCCTTAAAAGAATCAACAGCAGAGGTTTTGAATTTTTCAACTTTGCACCATGAAATCAATTTTTTTAAAGCTTCTTCAAATTTTCCCGCCACATCTGAAGTGTCGTCGTTTGAATCAGAAACAAAGTGCTTCACTTTAATTTTGTCAGTCGAATCTGAGTAAGATAAATGAATTGCAACAGCATATGGAAGAAAACCACTTTCAGAATAATTATCACCTATTGTAAGAAAATCGGAAAATCCTATGAACCCATCTTTTTTGTAAAAAATATGTTCTTCCGAAAAGTCAGATTCATCGAAATGTTTATAGTCGGAGTTTTTTTGTTGAGAAGAAAAATAGTCGTCTAATTCAACTATTGTAGAAGAGTCAAAATTTCTATAATATCTCCTGCTTGTTTTACCAAAATGCACAACATTGTATTTAACAGGGATGGCTGAGCTATAATCACTAACTATATCATCTATATTGTCGTAAGTCGCATTGTGAATTAGTGTCAATCCATGCAATATTGAATCGAATTTTTTTAAAGTAGTTATTAAATTTTTGTGATTTTCCTTACCTGACAAAATTATGCCAAGTTGAAAGTTTTTATACCCACTCAATTCTTTACTTATTACTGTAAGTATTGAAGAAGTTGAACCTTGCAAATCGCCAACCTTTGGATTAATAATAACAGTAAAATTTACATTTTTATTTTTTAAATCGCTTATAGTTGTTTTAAAAGTTGTTGAGTCTTTAACTGGTTCTATTATTGGCGATACTTTGGTTCTGTTTTTTGCTAACAATCCACTGCCTTCTCTTAAAGCAATTAGTTCAAACTGTTTGCCACGTAAATAAGGGAAATACATTTAGATAGTTTTGTGAAGAAATGTATGTAAAGAATTGTACTCTTGCTCGGAAAAATCAAGAGTGTAACATATTTGTTTTAGCTCGAAAGGCGTTTTCTCTGATTCCAATAAATCAGGGCATTTAATTTTTCTTTTTTTCAACTTACTAAAAGCCAATTTTTGAAATTCCATTACTTCTATCGAGGAAATTAATTCGAAGCAAACTCTAAATATTTTTGTATTAGGCACTTTAGGAATGTATCCAAAATAGTTGTTAACGATATCTAAGTATTCGGCTTTTCTTAAAGTTTTAAATATTGTTAAGTGATTAAAAAAGTAATTGTTGCTTTCAGCTTTTTTATGTTCTTTAAAAGTATTACGTTGTGTAAATTCAATAACTCCTATTGTAGAGTTTGAATAATCATGTAACAGTTTGTCTATATACTTAGAACTGGTTACAATATAAACCAAATCAGCAAACTGTCTATAATCTTTAAGCTGTTTTTCAAGTTTATCTAAGCCGTCTAAATCTGTTTTTATTTCAAAAACTCTTGCAGAACCATTTAAAAGAGCAAAATCAGCAATAGAACTACCGATTTTAAATTCATTAAATACAGAAGTTGTTGACAAGCTGTATTTTTTTAATAGGTATTGATTCAGTAAATTGTTTTTATAAAAGTATTCACTTCTATATTCATTTTGTAGTTCAAAATAAAGGCTTGCTAAAACTTTTTTAAAGGTAGTGTTAGCTGGTACTTTTGAGCAATGTTTTTTAAGTTTTCTTTCTGTCAGCTTGTAATCATTCTGCCTAACTACTTTATTAAAGTTAGATGTAGTGAAGATTTCTGATAAACTTCTTAGGCTATCAATATTTCTATTTACTAATATCATTAGTTACAAAAATAGTCATTTTTTAATTTCTTAATCCGTTGATATATAATGCCTTTTGTAAATTGTCAGTAGAGTTGGAGGTCTTCAATGTATGAGGTCCCATAGATTCACTAAAACCCTTTCTTCTCGCCGATATATTTTTCAAACCATTCAATATTAGTTTGCATGGTCTTCAATACCATTCTTGGTTCGGTAGGCCCATGTGGTTGCCTTGGTAATGCTAATAAACGAACCGGCACATTTCTTCTACGCAATGCATTATAAAACATAACTGAATTAGTGAAAGGAACTCTCAAGTCAGCTTCACCATGTTGCAGCATTACCGGAGTTTTTACATTCTGTACAAATCGTAATGGAGAATGTGCATCATACTTACTCCAATCATCCCAAGGATTGCTTTTGAAATAAGAAGGAAGAAATCCTTCAATATCATCCGTAAGATTTTGATGTGACAGATCTACTACCGGTGCGCCAATGCTCGCCACTTTAAAACGATCGGTATGTCCAACTATCCAGCTACTCATAAAACCACCATAGCTCCAGCCCATCACTCCCATTTTATTCTCATCAGCCACTCCCATTTTTATTACATGATCTACACCGGCCATTAAATCCTGGAAATCTTTGCCGCCCCAATCTTCCCGGTTGGCCATACGAAATTCAGTTCCATATCCTGATGATCCTCTGGGGTTGGGACGCAGTACTGCATAACCAGCTTCTGCAAATGCAGCAATAGGATAAGTACCCTGGTTACCCGCCACACATGTTTGCTGAAATACACCTGCTGGTCCGCCATGTACATTTAAAATAAATGGAACTTTTTGTCCGGCTTGATATCCCATCGGATACGTCAGCAAGCCTTCGATTTCTTTTCCATCAGCACCTTTCCATTTTATCACTTCAGTTTTTGGTAATGGCTTATTGGCATACGCAGCATTTATGTTTGAAACTTTTACAGGGCTAAAATTATTGACAGTACTGATATAGGCTTCGGGAAGTTGAGAAGGATTTTGTAAAGTGAAACCAAAATATGTTCCGTTGGAATTAATTGTAACACCGCCAATCATATCTTTTGATCCTTGATTCCATTCTGAAATGGATTTACCATCTGCACTTAACAGGTAAACACTATTGAGTGTTTTCTTTGCTTCGCCCCATAAAATATTTTTATTATCAGGTGTCCATCCGATTATTCCCATTCCGCCAATGCCACCATCTTCATTGGGTGTTGCTTTCAACCGCCATGTTTTACCATCGGCTATAGAATAAATTTTTGCATGCCTTGCACCCGACCAATCTACCGGATCGGTGGTACAATAATAAACCAGCATTTTTCCATCAGGGCTAAATTGTGGATTTGTTTCTCCAGCACCGGTATTGGCTATTGATTTTATCTTACCACTTTCAATATCTATTACTGATATATCGCTATAAGTATTGTCGTTTACCTCCGGCGATTTTCCATAGCTGTAGGCAATGCTTTTTCCATCGGCACTCCAGTCAAATGCATTGATGTTATAATTCTCTGTCGTAATTTTTTTCTGTACAAACTTACCAGCAGTATCTTTTTTATCTAACCAGAGAACATACAATCGGTTTTGTTTTATTTCTTCATCCATATAATACCAATCGTTCTTTGCCTTTTTATCTTTTTCTTCTTTATCAATTGCTGCATCTACCATGGTAAAAGCAATCATTTTTCCATCCCGGCTCCATTCATAAAATCCTACACTCGTTTTTGCGTCTGTCAATTTTTCTGATTCTCCTCCACCAACAGGCAGCATATACAAGTTGGTTTTGCTATCTCTCGATGAAGTAAAAGCAATCCAGTTGCCATCAGGACTCCACTTGGGATTGGAAGAATTCTTATCTCCTTTGGTTAATTGAATTGCATTGCTGCCGTTACTGTTGCTCAGCCACACCTGGTTTATATATTCGCTGCGATCATCTGTCATCACTGCTTCTCTTACCGTGTACAAAACTTTTTGACCATCGGGTGATGGCTGTACTGCTGTGATGTTTTTTATTTTCAAGCATTGTTCGGGACTCCAGTTGGTCTGAGCCGATGCATAAATTACTAGGAGGAAGGAAACGAGAGCAATTAATGACCTTTTCATGTAAGCAGTGTTTAAAATGAAGAAATTTAAAGTGCCATATATCTGAATACTAATTTAAACTTTTCCAGCGGTATCCTGTTTGTTTTTATACAAATGGTTTACAAAAAATAGCTGATCTATGCTGCCATCACTTCTTTAGTATTTGATTTTTTCATTGGCTGTAACTTCCAATAAGTCAAGCTTCGCCAAGCCCACTCAAGCGGACCAAAACGAAAAAACCGTAACCAGATATGACTCCATATTATTTGTAATACCCAGGTGGCGCCTACTACATAATAAATTTCGTACCGCTGTAGTTTGCCAAACATACCAAAGCCTACTCCATAAAAAAATAAACCTACCAATAATGATTGCATCAGGTAATTGGTAAATGCCATTTGCCCAACAGGCCTCATCAATGCAAAAAACCATTTAAACCAGCCGGATTTATACAATAGCATGATTAACCCAAAAATACCAATGGCCCGGAATGTGCGGGATATTTCATAAAATTCAAACGAAGTATTTTTTACATAATCAAATCGGTTGAACTTATTTTCAATTAATGGTTGTAACCGGAAATAGGATAATGCTAATCCAACGCCAAGCCCAATGATAAACATTAACCAATATGTTTTTGTTGAAGCCTTGCCAAGCAGCACACCATTTTTATATAAGGCCATTCCTAAAAACATGAATACCATAATATCCCATCCGCCAAAGTAGAGATAATGTATCTCGCCTCTAAAACTTCTTTCACTTTGATATTCATAAAATTCACCGTAGCTACCTCTTACACTTTTGAGACTTTTTTCCATTTGCTTCTTTGTTCCCTCGGGGCTGGCTTTTTCTTTAAACTCAGTCATTGCACCCAGCTTGCCTTTTTGTTCATCTGTTAGTTTAGTAACACTGGTATCCATTTTTGCAATTGCTTCGCCCTTATATATCATTTTCCTATCCCGGTATGCATCTATATTTTCCCTGGTAGTCATTAATAACAGTGAAATAAAAGATGCAATGATCAATGCCTTGGGAGATAAACGACGAAAGGTGAACAATAATAATCCGATACATGCATAATGGAATAAGATATCCCAGAACCATAGAAGAATAAATGCATTGAATAATCCAAAGACCATCAGCCATAATTGACGGCGGAAAAAATAATCTGCCGGCCATAAACCTTCAGCCTTATTTTCCTGGCGGGTAATGAATAAAATAATACCGGCACCGAATAGCATGGAGAATAATGCCCGTTGACTTCCTTCCAGAAACCAATCAATAAAATACCAGGTTTTATAATTGATAGTGCCTACTTCATTTAGTACAGTAAGGTCGCCATATACAGCAGGTTCAGGTAATGCAAATCCTGGAATGTTCATTAATAAAATTCCGAGGATGGCAATGCCTCTTAATGAATCGAGAATGATGATGCGTTCGGATTGAGCGACTGGTGCAGCCAGAGTGGTGGACATGTTGGTTGTGGTTTAATGGTTGTATTAAAAAGGCAGGAGTAAAAGGCTTGCGTAGGGGGAATAGAAAATTTAAGATACTGTTTATTTTGGAAAAACAGTATACGGTGATTAATCGATTAGAATTGGGGTTACCCTACTTCCTTACCCATTAGGTAAACCAAATGCGGAAAACTGTTGATATTGTTTTTTTGCAACATGCGTCGACGGTGGGTTTTCACTGTTTCAATACTGATAGAAAGTTTGCGGCATATTTCTTTGGAGGAAAGTCCTTGTGCCACCAACTGGGCTATTTCCTTTTCCCGTTGTGTAAGATCGAGGCGGGCTTGTGAGCTAGTTTTTTCTTTATGATAAATTTTATGGAAAGCCATTTGCAGGGCTACCAATAATTGTGCATCGGTATAGGGCTTTACCACATACATTACCGGCTCTTGGGCAAAGGCTGACTCTAATGTTTTGGCATCTGAATAAGCAGTCAAAAAAATTATTTCACAATTATACAATTCTTTTAATTGCCCGGCCAGCTCCACACCATTCATTGTTCCTTTTATATTAATATCACAAACAACAATGCCCGGTGGCTCACTGGCCTGATTACATAATAGCAATGCCTTTGCCGCATCTTTCGCTATGCCGATGGTTATATAATCTTCTTCTTCCAGCAGCTCTTGTATGCTAGCTGCGGTTATTAATTCATCTTCTACTATTAATATGGAAATGTTTCTATTCATTTTATACCGCCCCTAATTGTATGTTGTAAATAGTGCCGTTATCCTGCTGCTGTTTCATCGTCCCATTTAATTGTTCTACCAATGTGTTTACCAGTTTCATACCAAAAGATTTTGATTGGTCTGCATCACCGGTTACTCCACTTCCGTTATCCGCAACTTTCAATTCCATATTTCCATCGGGCTGATATAATAAACTGATATTTATTTTGGGTTTAGCAGTTGCATTAAAAGCATGTTTAAATGCATTCGTCACCAGTTCATTTACTATTAATCCGATAGGGATGGCCATATCTATATCCATTGATGATTTAGGCAAAGTGATGTGGGTTTGAATATTTTGCTGGCCATATCCAAAACTATTGGCCAGCGATAAAGAAAGATTTTCCAGGTATTCTTTAATATCAACAGCGGCCAGGTTTTTATCCATGTATAGTTTCTGGTGTATCATCGCCATTGCATCTATTCTTGTGCGGCCTTCATCCATTGCTTCCCGGGCTTTACCATCCTCCATTCTATTAGACTGTAACGACAATAAACCCGAAACAACCTGCAGATTATTCTTTACACGGTGATGCAGTTCCCGTATCAATGTTTCTATCTGGCCATTTTTATTTTCTAATGCTACTGCATGTTGTTTTTTATTTCGGTAATTAATAAAATAAACTCCCGATAGCAATAATGCCAATCCTAATGCTACAAGCAGATATATTAATTGTTGATTTTTCTTCTCCACCACAAGGCTCTGCAGTTCTTTATCTTTTTGTGCCAGTGCAAGCTGTGCATCTTTTTTCTCTACTTCATATTTTGATTGTGCCCGTAGTATAGTTGTTACTTCATTTTCATTGGTCAATGTATCTGTCATGATTGCATACTGTGCCTGGTACTTATAGGCTTCTTCAAAATTGCTGGTAGTCTTGTAGTGGTCTGCCAGGTATTTGTAAACATCTTTTTGCCGCACACTATTTTCCCCTTTCAACATTGCCAGCGATTGTAACAGCAATGTTTCTGCTTCTTTCATTTTTCCTTGTTTAGTCATTAAGGATCCGAGCACATTCATAGTAGAAGCAATATCATATTTTGATTCTGTTTGTTTCCTTACTTCTAATGCTTTTGCCAGCATTTCAGCTGCTTTTTCTAATTGATTTTGTTCCAGCAAAAAATTTCCATAATTATGAAAAGCCAATCCTGTTCCACCCTTTTCTTCTGTTTCTTTAAATGCTGCCAACGATTGTTCATACAACCAGGGTACGGAGTCTTTTCTATTAAGCAATGCATATAAGCCAGCCATGTTTGCATAGTTATAGCCAAGGCTGGTTTTATTATTAAACTGCTTAGCTAGTTGATTGGCCTTGTGAGAATAGAGCAGACTGTTTTCATATTGTTTGGTACGGGTATATACCGGAGCAATATTATTGTACGATTGCAGCAAACCTCTTTCATCTTTTATTTTTTCTTTTATTCTTATGCTCTGCAGATGTAAATCAATAGCTTCATCATACCTGGCTGCTTCATTTAGTGAATTTGCTTTATTCATATATAACACTGCAAGCACCGGTTGATTTTTAAATTTTTGTGCTATCGCAATACCAAGATCAAAATGATGCAGCGATTTATTTATATCTGATAATCGCCGATACACAACACCAAGACGGTTGTGTGTTTCTGACATTTCACTTTCCAATCCGGTTGCTTTTAATAATTGTAATGCTTTCAGGCAATTATCTTCAGCAAGTTTCAGGTTGCCCAATGATTGATGATTACGACCCATCAATCCCAGCGAAAGTGCTTTTCCTTTTGTGTAATTAATTTTTGATGCTAATAAATAAGAAGTAGAATCAAAATCAAGAGCCAGGGCATATTTATTCTGCCTGCTATAAATACCGGATAGCTGCAGGTAAGCATCTACCTGGCCTTCTTCATTTTTACTTTGTTGATAATTAGCTAAAGCCTGCTGTGCATCAGCCAGTGGTTTTTCTGTCTGGCTGTTTGGCCATGCTTTACTTCTTGCAATAAAAAGTCTTGCCTTCTCATTCAGGTCGGCAGTTGCTTCTATTAGATTAGTAAGGCTGTCTGTTCTTGATGCCTGGGCATTTATAATACTACAGAGAAGCAAGCCCATAAGGGTCTTAACCATTCTTTTCATCGGCTACAGTTAGTGTTTATGCTATAAAAATAATAGAAAAATTTGTTCCCAAATACCGTGTTTAAACCTTTATTCTTTATTGGTATTTGTTGTAATGTAGCCTATTCAAACCCATTATGAAATAAATAATCATTGTTGGAATCGTTGTACCCCTTAATGGGTATTGTAAAAAGCTTGTATTGCTATTACATTGTGTTTCCCATTACATAGCAATGTTTGTATATAAGGAGCTTAGGTGTATTGGAGATCCGCATATCATAATAATCCATACTCTTAAGAATAAGAAACTTATAGCCACCATCCATCTCCTATGAAGATTCTCTTTTTTAACCATCATAAACCACTGCAAAATGAACAGTACTACACTCCACCTACCTTCTATTAACAGTTTTACAAGCAAGCTTGCCTCGCTTTTATTAATTGCCTCCACCATATTATTTAACAGTAATGTGTTGGGGCAGCAAAACCCGGGATGTGTAACACCGGATGTGGTAGCACCTGTAATAACTCCACTCCCCAACAATATCAGCATTGTGTTAGGACCGACAGGAACAAAAACAATAACACTTGCTGATATAGCGACGATTACTGATAACTGTAACCCCAACCCTCCTTACACATTAAGTACCACCAGTTTCAATTGTTCTCACCGTGGGCAGCAGACAATAACAGTAACAGCTACTGATGGTGTATTTGCATCTCCCCAAACACCCTCCGCCGTCAGTTTTTCACAAGTGTATGGTGTAGCGATAGATGCCTCAGGTAATATTTATTTAGCAGATGTGGTAAACCAGTTGATAAGAAAAATTTCTACAACAGGTGTTGTATCTACCCTTGCGGGTAATGGCATTAGGGGCTATGCGGATGGAACAGGCACATCGGCAAGTTTTAATAATCCGCTTGATCTGGCTGTAGACGGGACTGGTAATATCTATGTAGCTGATCAGGGTAATAACAGGATACGGAAAATAACTCCCGCAGGTGTGGTAACTACTTTTGCCGGTAGCGGAGTGCCTGGTTTTGCAGACGGTACCGGCACTGCATCCATGTTCAAAGAACCTTATGGGCTTACAATAGATGCAGCGGGCAATCTATACATTGCTGATACTGAAAATAACAGAATAAGAAAAATAACTCCGGCAGGTGTGGTAACAACAATAGCAGGTTCAACAGCCGGATACCAGGATGGTCCTGCTTCTGTTTCAAAATTTTATCGCCCCATGGATGTTGCGGTTGATGGATCAGGCAATTTATATGTAGTGGATGAAGCTAATCGCCGAATTCGTTTAATAGATGTAGCTGGAAATGTATCAACATTTGCAGGAAATGGTTCTCTTGGCTTTATAAATGGAACTGGCACATCGGCTGCTTTCAATGGTGCTTTTCATCTTTCTATCGATGCGTCGGGTAATCTGTATTTAGCTGATGCTAACAATCATGCAATCAGAAAAATAACACCGGCTGCTGTAGTAACGACCATCGCTGGCAATGGCACCAATGGTTCTGCTGATGGTGCTGGCAGCTCGGCACAATTCTTTTACCCCTATGGCATAGCTGTTGATGCTACGGGCAACATTATCATTGGTGATGGATTAAATTATAAAATCAGAAAAATAAATACTGCCAATGTTGTATCAACTTTAGCAGGAAGCGGAGTATCCGGAAATCAAAACGGAAGTATTGGATCACCTGCAACAGGTAATCAAACAACAGAGCAAATAACGGTAACTATAGTTCAGTCTCCACCTGTTATCACCAGTGCACCCCAACCAGAAATTACTATTGCGATAGGAGCAGATTGTACAGCCCCCATTCCAGATTTTAAAAGTAGTGCGACTGCTACATCAGGATGTGGCGTAGTGATGTTAACTCAATCGCCTACACAAGGCGTGCCGGCCCCATTGGGCAGAAGGCCCGTTACTATTATCGCAACTGATATTTATGGAATGGAATCATACCAAACTTCTTATATAAATATTGTAGATGCAACAGCACCTGTTATTACTCCGCTGTCAAATAATATTATTATACCATTAAATGCAAACGGCACCCGAACTGTTACCTTGGCAGATATTGCCGCCGTTGCCGATAATTGCAATAGCAATCCGTTGTACACCATCAGTCCTTCCTCGTTCAATTGCTCTACAACAGGATTGAGAAATATTACAGTAACTGCTACGGACGGTACATTTGGTACTCCACTTACTCCAGGTGCTGCTACTTTTTATTGTCCATTCGGATTAGATTTTGATGCAGCGGGAAATTTATATATCGCAGACCAGGAAAATAATAAGATCAGAAAAATTACTCCTTCTGGTGTGGTAAGCACTTTAGCCGGAAATGGAAATGAAGGCTATGCAGATGGAACCGGCAGTGCCGCTATGTTTGATGATCCCCGCGGTATTGCCATTGATGCGGCAGGCAATGTGTATACAAGTGATATAGATAATCACCGGATAAGAAAGATTACTCCGGCTGGTGTAGTTACCACTTTTGCAGGAGGTGCACAAGGCTTTGCAAATGGCACAGGAGCAAATGCACAATTCTCATCTCCCCGTGGATTAGCATTTGATGCACAAGGAAATTTATATGTAGCAGATGCATACAATGCAAGAATAAGAAAGATTACTCCATCAGGAGTAGTTACAACTGTAGCCGGAACAGGAAGTTTTAGTTCGGTTGATGGGCCTGTAGCCACAGCAAGTATTTATGATCCGGTAGATGTGGCGGTAGATGCAGCAGGAAATATTTATGTAGCAGAAGCCAGTGGCAATAAGATCAGGAAAATTTCTGCCAGCGGGATGGTCTCCACTGTTGCCGGTGATGGAACTTATGGTTTTAATGATGGCCCTGGCAATACTGCAAAGTTTTCCGGACCGCAGGCATTGTCTGTTGATGGGAATGGAAATATTTACGTTGCTGATTTGGGTACCAACAGGATCAGGAAGATCAACACATCGAATGTTGTTTCTACCATTGCAATATCAGGTTATCCATCTGGAGTTACTGTTCGCTCCAATGGTGATATATATATGACAGATTTTATACATTATATTAAGATGATATCTCCAACAGGTGTAGTAACTACTCTTGCTGGTGCTAATCAAAACGGATCTCAGGATGGAAACATTGGAATATTAGCTACCGGCAATCAATCTGTATTACAAATACCGGTAACAATCACTGGCCAATCTACTCCTGTATTTTCCACTATGCAAGGCAATGTATCAGTAGCGGCGAGTGCATCTTGCCAGGCTGTTCTGGCTAATTACAGCAGTACAGCATCCGCATCTTCCAGTTGTGGTGGTGCAGTAGCTATTACCCAGTCTCCTTCCGCAGGCACTGTTTTATCTATTGGTAGCACAAATGTTATTTTAACTGCAACTGATGCTTCTAATAATACTGCTACACAAACATTTACTGTAACGGTAACAGATAATAATGGCCCTGTTATCACACCTCTCTCATCCAATATTATTATTCCATTAGGTGCAAATGGTTCAAGAACAATTACCCGGGCAGATGTTGTAAACATTTCAGATTGCAGTCCTTCAACCGAAGTAAGAATTACTCCATCTACTTTCACTTGTGCAGATATCGGTAATCGAACCATTACGGTAGAAGCAACTGATGGAAGTTTTGGTACAGGACCAAATCCCGCAGCAGTAAGTTTTGCCTCTCCTCAAACTGCCGTGGTAGATGCTGCAGGTAATCTGTATGTAGCTGCAAACAATCAGATTCGTAAAATATCTGTTACCGGAGAAGTAACAACATTGGCAGGAAGTGGAGTGGCCGCCACTGTAGACGGAACCGGGTTAGCTGCAAGTTTTAATGAGTTGCATGGACTATCCATAGATGCTGCAGGGAATTTATATACTGCAGAGATCTGGAGCCGAAAAGTAAGAAAAGTTAGTCCTGCAGGTGTAGTTACCACGGTAGCTGGAACTGGGGCTATGGGTAGCAATGATGGTCCGGCTGCTTCAGCAAGTTTTATATGGGTGTTTGGTGTAGCGGTGGATGCACAGGGAAATATTTATGTAGTAGATGCAGGTAGTTATAAGATCAGGAAAATAAGTACATCCGGCATAGTAAGCACTTATGCAGGAACAGGAGCATTGGGTTCAATAGATGGTCCGGCTAATACTGCCACTTTCAATTACCCTTCTTCTATTGCAATAGATAATGCGGGCAATATTTATGTAGGTGAGCAATTTAAAATTCGTAAAATAACGCCGGGCGGTATCGTATCAACTTTTGCAGGAAGTAATGTAGCTGGCAATCTGCCGGGCACTGGTACCAATGCAAGAATTGCCAGACCAATGGGAATGGTGTTTGATGCAGCAGGTAATTTATTTGCTACGCAGGAAGGCGAGGGAAGAATAATTAAAATAACACCTGCTGCTGAAGTATCCAACTTTGCTGGTCATTATGGTGAAACAACTATTAATGGAACAGGAACTGCAGCGACATTCAGAAGTCCGGAAGGTTTAGGTATTGATGCCAGTGGTAATTTATATGTAGCAGATTGGTTTCTTAACAATATCAGAAAAATTACTCCTTCCGCAGTAGTTACCACCTTTGCGGGAAGTGGTGTAGCTGGTTCTCAAAATGGAAATATCAACGGCATTACTGGTAATTATTCTTCTATTCAATTGCCGATAGTAATAAAAGATGCAAGTGCACCCGTTATCAATCCTGCCTCTTCCAACATTGTACTGCCATTAAACAGCAATGGTACAAGAACAATAAGCCTGGCAGATATTGCAACAGTGATTGATAATTGTAATAGCAATCCATCGGTTAGATTTAATCCATCAACTTTTGATTGTTCCAATCTTGGAGTACAAATGGTAACTGTGGAATCAACAGATGGATTATTTTCTGCAGGTGCAGCCGCAAATGCCAGTTTTCATAAACCAGTGGCCATTACTACTGCTCCAAATGGAACAATGTATGTAGCAGATCGTGGATCAGAATCTATCCGTAGAATAACTGCTGATGGCGAAGTAATATTATTTGCAGGTACACCTGCCAGCTCCGGTGGCTTTGCAGATGGGCAAGGAGTGAATGCAAGATTCATGACTGTGCTTGACCTTACAACCGATGCTGCAGGAAATATTTATGTAGCAGATGCAGGAAATAGAAGAATAAGAAAAATTACACCCGGCGGATTAGTAACAACAGTTGCAGGAAATGGAACACCAAGCTCTATCGATGGAATAGGTACTGCCGCAAGTTTTGAATCTCCCAATGCATTAACCATTGATGCTGCAGGAAACCTTTATGTAGCAGATGCCAGCAAGATCAGAAAAATAACTCCTGGCGGAAATGTAACTACTATAGCTGGCTCAACGGCGGGCTTTGCAGATGGTAATGGATTGGCTGCAAAATTCTGGGGACCTTCCGGGTTAACTATGGATGCAGCAGGCAATCTGTATATAGCAGATGGTGCTAATTACAGGATAAGAAAAATGACTCCTCCAGCAGATGTAACTACCCTTGCTGGTGGCAACAATGAGTTTGGCTTTTTAGATGCCATAGTAAGAGATGCAGATGGTAATTTGTATGTATGTGACTCAGATAATCATATGATCAAAAAACTTTCTGCTACTGGCATAATTACAACCGTGGCTGGTAGTGGAATGGCCGGGTCTGCTGATGGAACTGGTACAGCTGCCAGCTTTAATGGAATATTTGGAATGACGATGAACGGAGGACAGTTGTATGTTTCAGAATTTTATAATAACAAAATAAGAAAGGTAACTACCAGCGGAGTAGTAAGAACCTTTGCAGGTAGCGGATCACCTTTCTCAATTGATGGAAACATAGGTGGTATAAGTGGAAACTATAGCAGCATGCAAATACCGGTAACTATTATAGATAATACAGCACCGGTTATTAATTGCCCTGCAAATATTACAACACCTACTACTAATATTCAACCGAATCAAACTGGATCTGCAACAGCTACTGATAATTGTACAGCATCATCGGCCATTGTTATTACCTATACGGACAATACAGGGCAGGGTTGCAATATGCAAAGAACATGGAAGGCAACAGATGTTTCAGGCAATTTCTCTATCTGTGTGCAATCAATAGCTATTCCACAAATGACTGTATCATTAGGACAAGATATGTATGTATTGTTTGGTGCTTTGGGTTATGTAGGTTGCAAAACTATTATTCCTGTAATC
Organism: Chitinophagaceae bacterium; assembly: GCA_031397865.1. Lineage (GTDB taxonomy): Bacteria > Bacteroidota > Bacteroidia > Chitinophagales > Chitinophagaceae > JJ008. Next base: position 13,171 of record JANNMN010000034.1, on the reverse strand, counting down.
ACAGGTGGTGTGGCTCCTTATACTTACTCATGGAACAGCAGCCAGGCCTCCGTCAATAACTCTACGTCAGCAAGTATATCCGTTTGTAATACGACAGAAGTTACACATACTTATACCGTAACAGTAACAGCAGCTAATGGCTGTATAGCAACTTCATCTCTGCAACTTACATTTATTAACATTTCCTGTTCAAATAATAATAACAATGTAAAGGTGACAGTTTGTTTACGACCACAGGGAAATCCGAATAATTGTAATACGGTTTGTGTATCAGAAAGTGCAGCACAGGTATTAATAAATAATGGTTCTTATTATGGTAAATGTCTTCCTAATTGTGAAATACCCGTGCAGGGAAAAACAGTTCCAGTAATAACCAGCAATAATCAACTTCCAGTGCCTTCAAAAAATAAACCGGTAATACAAACCCTGAAAGCACCCATTATATTTGATGTAATAGTGGCAAACAATCCTACACATCATTCTTTTGAATTGAGAGTAAATACTCAAGGCAGGAAAAAAATAAGTATGCGTTTATTTGATATGTCCGGCAGAACAATAGAACTAAAACAAAATGTAATGCCGGGAGAAATAATAAATATCGGCGGCGGGTACATTAGTGGAACCTATTTTGCAGAAATTGTACAGGGAGAAAATCGAAAGATCGTAAAACTGGTGAAACAATAATTCTCCGATTTTAAAGAGTGGTGACAAAAAACCCTGACTGTATTTAATCAGTCAGGGTTTTTTAGTAATGGATTAGTAATTCAAAAGCTTTTGCAGCATTTCATCCATCCTATTTTTCGCCATAAAATTATTTTCCAATTCAATATTAAAAGGAATTGGTGTATCCAGCGAGGCGCAACGCATAACTGGTGCGTCTAATAATCCAAAACAGTTTTCAGCGATCCAGGCAGCAATCTCGCCGCCGATGCCACCGATCAAAGTGTCTTCATGTAATATTAAAACTCTTCCCGTTCGTTGTACAGCTTGTCTTATAGCTAAATAATCCAGAGGCAATAATGTTCTTAGATCTAAAATGTCAATAGAAATTTCAGGATGCTCGGCTGCATAGTCTTCAGCCCAATGCACTCCGGCACCATAAGTAATGATAGAAATTTCATCACCTTCTCTTGCATGCCTCGCTTTACCAATTTCTATTTCATAATAATCCGATGGCACTTGTCCGCTTACAGAACGATATAATGCTTTGTGTTCAAAAAATAAAACCGGGTTGGGGTCATTGATAGCTGCAATCAATAATCCTTTTGCATCCATCGGTGTAGCTGGATATACCACTTTTAATCCGGGAGTTTTTACAAACCAAGCTTCATTGCTCTGACTATGAAACGGACCGGCACCCACACCACCACCTGTTGGCATACGAATCACCACATCAGCATTTTGTCCCCAGCGATAATGAATTTTTGCCAGGTTATTTATGATTTGATTAAACCCCACCGTAACAAAATCAGCAAACTGCATTTCCATCATACTCTTATATCCTTCTAATGATAAACCGAGGGCTGCACCAACGATAGCACTTTCACAAAGCGGAGTGTTTCTTACTCTTTCTTTTCCAAAATCATTTACAAATCCTTCCGTTATTTTAAAAGCACCGCCATACTCTGCAATATCCTGTCCCATGAGAATGAGATTCGGATGTTGTTGCATACTTTGATGGAGCCCTTCTTTAATAGCATCAATGAGTCTTTTTTCGGTTGTCGGGTGTAAGTTCTCCGGTGTCAACCTTGAATTGTCATGAATTCTGACAGCCGACACCTGGCTGCTGACAACTGCCTTTGCATACACATCTTCCAACTCCTCCTCTGTATCTGCCACCACCGTTTTTGTATTAAACCCAATCGCTAATTCACTTTCTATTTTTTCTTTAAACTCATTTCGAATATCAGCAATTCGTATTTCTTTCAGTATGTTTTGCTCAATTAAAAACTGTTCAAAGTTTTTAATCGGGTCTTTCATTTCCCACAGCTTGAATAGATCTGGCGGTACATATTTTACACCGCTGGCTTCTTCATGCCCCCGCATACGAAAGGTGAGACATTCAATTAAATAAGGCTTTTGATTTTTGATGCAATATTCTCTTACACCTTTAATCGTATCATACACTTGCAATAAGTTATTTCCATCTATCTGTACTCCTTCCATTCCATAGCCTTTGGCTTTATCAACTAAACTTATACAGCGATACTGTTCATTTACCGGTGTACTTAATCCGTAGCCATTATTTTCAATTATAAAAATGACTGGGAGATCCCACACCGCTGCGGTATTCAATGCTTCATGAAAATCTCCTTCACTAGTTCCTCCATCTCCGGTAAATGCTAAGGATACTTTCTTTTCCTTACGAAGTTTGTGTGCTAGTGCAACACCATCTGCAATGGCGAGTTGCGGACCAAGATGTGAGATCATTCCGCAGATATGATGTTCTTTATTTCCAAAGTGAAAACTTCTTTCCCTTCCTTTACTGTATCCTTCCTGTGCACCCTGCCATTGCATAAATAATTTACTCAACGGCATATTGCGGGTAGTAAATACCCCGAGGTTTCTATGCAACGGCATTATCCATTCATCTTGTTGCAAAGCCAGCGTTGCGCCTACAGAAATAGCTTCCTGGCCAATGCCGCTAAACCATTTGGAGATTTTTCCCTGCCGTAGCAGCACCAGCATTTTTTCTTCAATCATGCGGGGCCATAGCAGGCTGCGATAAAAATGTACAAGCTGTTCGTTGGATAAATCGTTACGATCGAAAGTCATATTGCGAATTTCGCATTATTTGCCACAGATTACACGGATTTTCACAGATAAAATTCTCCAAAAGACTACACGACTACCAATTCATAAAAATCATCGGGCTGCAGATATTTTTGTGCAAGCTGTTTCAGTTCTTCTGCGGAAATAGTTTTGATGGTATTTATTGAATCGTAGAAATATTGTTCGGTCAGATCATTAAGTATAATATTCTTCCAGCGGCCGATGATTTGGAACGGCCCATCCAAATCTCCAAGAATTCCTCCCATCATATAATTTCTTACTAATAATAATTCATCTTCTTCTACGAGTTCTTCCCGCAAGTCTTTCATTTCTTTATATACTTCTGCAATGGTGGCTTCGCAAACATCTTTACCAGCTTCGGTGCTTACCATCCAGGCAGACTCATGCACATGATTTTGCAAAAAACTATGTACCCCATATGTATAACCTTTGTCTTCCCGGATATTACTCATCAATCTTGATCCAAAAAATCCACCGAACAGAGCATTTAACACCATCGCTTTCATAAAATCCGGATGATGACGATTAGGAAATGGTCTGGCTATACGGATGGAGCCCTGCACACCATCCGCATCATTCGTTACTCTATATTTTTTTTCTGTGGCTCGGTTTGCAGTGATGGATGTGGGAGTAATATTGCTAGTGGGCAGATCGCCAAAGTTTTGATTCAACAAAGTTTCTATATCAGCCGGTAATTTTCCTGCTACAAATAAGATGAGTTTTCCCGGCTGATAATATTTTTTATAAAAATCAACCAACTGTTCCCGGTTTAAAATATCAAAATCTTCGGCCTTACTGAATTTTCCATACGGATGATTTTCTCCAAACAAATACACATCTATTAACCGGCCTGCAACAAAATCACTTTTCTTTAAATTTACTTTCAGCCGCTGCTTCATATTCTGTTTATAGATATCCAGCTCCTGCTGTGGTAAAACAGAATCAATGATCAATTCCTTCACGGCAGGTAATAATTCTTTTACATGTTTGGACAAGCAATGTAGAGTGATAGATGCAGTTTCATTATAGCAAGCCCTGTTAAGATAAGCTCCATAATATTCAAAATGTTCGTTAATCTGAAATGCAGTCTTGTTGCTGGTTCCATTGCGCAGCAAAAAATTAGTAGTGGCTGCCACTAGATTTTGTTCTTCCTGCCAATTGCCTGCAAAGAATACCCACTCCAATGATAATACATCTTCAGCACCGGCATTTACTGCATACACCTGCACTCCATTATCCAGAGTAAATTTATCAGCTGGTTTTAAATGAAGATTAAAATTTACAGCGTCTATTATTGGAGGTGCTTTTTTTCTATCTGGCATTTTATTTCCTTTAATTAATTATTACTCAAGTAATGTATAGTGTTGCAATTAGTATCCCGGAAAATATTTTTTGCCTCTTGCAATATATCTGGTGCTGTTACGGCTGCATATTTTTCCAACTCCGTATTCATCCAGCTTGCATCTCCCAATATTTCATAATAAGCAAGACTGGTGGCCCGGCTCATTACACTCATATCTTCAAAGGCCAGCATACTTTCTGTTTTGTTTTTTACTTTCTGCAATTCATTTTCACTCACCAATGTTGTTTTCATTTTTTCTAATTCTTCTTCCACTCCTTTTTCTGCATCCTCCATCGTTATTCCTTTCACCAATTTCCCTTCTACTACTACCAATCCATTATCTGTACTACCAAAATGATGGCATTCTATATTGCTGAATAATTGTTTTTCTTTTACCAAGGATTGATATAACCTGGAAGATGCGCCGCCGCTGAGCACATCCGTAAGCAGATCAACCGTATGATAGTTTTCATCCAACCTGCTACCCATATGCCAGCATTTATACAATGCATCCAGCGGCACATTTGCTTTTATTACTTGTAATCGTCCTTCCGTTTGCTCAGGCTCCTGTGGAAGATTACGGTTATATTTTTCTCCTGAAGGAATATCACCAAACCATTTTTCAGCCAGCTCTTTTACTTTTTCTGCTGTTACATTTCCAGCTATTACCATTATTGCATTTATCGGACGATAATATTTAAAGAAAAAATTCTTTACATCATCCAGCTTTGCATTTTCTATATGTGATAGTTCTTTACCAATCGTCATCCAGCGATAAGGATGTTTGGTATAAGCCAATTCCCGCATCTTATGCCATACATCACCATATGGTTTGGTTAAGTAATGTTCTTTAAACTCTTCACACACCACTTTGCGTTGCGTTTCTAAACTTTTATCACCAAATGCCAATGATAGCATACGATCACTTTCCAGCCAGAAAGCCGTTTCTAAATTTTCTGCCGGCAGTTGTATATAATAGTTTGTAAGATCATTGGTAGTGTATGCATTGTTTTCTCCGCCTGCCATTTGGAGTGGCTCATCATATTCAGGAATATTTACAGAGCCACCAAACATCAGGTGTTCAAACAAATGTGCAAAGCCAGTTTGGTCAGGGTTTTCATCTCTTGCACCCACATCATACATAATATTCATGACAGCCATAGGTGTGCTAAGGTCCTGGTGTACTATTACCCGAAGGCCATTTGCAAGGGTAAATTTTTCAAAATGTATCATAGAATCATTACAGTATTTAAAAAAAATTAGCCGGATATAAAATGTAATAATCCGGAAATCCACCATCATTAATACAATGGCAGGGCTGTAAAAGTATTGAAAAATGCTGCTTGGAAAAGTTATTGTTATAGAAAAGGCATCTGTATAGTGATTGAATGCATCTCTAAAAACTCTTAATTTTTTTGACTTCACCTTTAATCCTCTCCTCATGGAGAGGAAAGGTGAGTTTTTAGAGATGGCCTATAGTGATCACAAGATGCTCTTCACTTTAAAATCTATTTCTTTTATTTCACCATCCCGGCGAATGATGATTTTTATTCTTTCATTGGGAACCTGCAGGGCTATTTTATATTGATTCAAATTCTGCGAAAAATTTTTATTGACCGCAAGCACCTGATCACCTTCCTTTAACCCGGCTGCTTCTGCCGGTGATCCTTTGGCCACATCACCTGCTAATATTATCCCATCAATCAAATAAAGCTCCAACCCGGAATAAGAATAATCAAAAGCATCAGTAAAGTGCTTATTGGGTGTGATGTAAATATCGCCCCGTTCATAATTAATAATTACATTAAACCGTCGCATTATATCATTACCCAACAGGCCCCCCATGTATGGATAACTGGTTACATTATTTTCATCATCAAAAATATAGACGGGTACCTTTCTAAACCGGTAAGGGCCGAGTCTTATTTCTTTTAATACCAGCAATTCCATATCTATTTTTCCACCAAGGCCTTCGCCTTCTTTTACCCAGCGTTTTTTCCTTTTATCTAAAAAATTACTATCGGCTACAAAATCCTTCGACAATAAAACACAAAGCCCTGCACCCATATCATACAAAAACCTGGTGCTGATGGTACTTTCATCCCGCACTTTCATTTGTTGCGATACCAGCATATTGATGGTTGGCTTTAATAAATAACCACCCCTTGGATAACGGATAGTTCCCTTTGTCCAAAAACCAATTGTCATACTATCATAATCTATTTTGAAAATATATCGGTTAAGCAATGAATACCCGATGATACCATCTATTCTTTCGCCATACACGGCAGTAAGAATTGAATAATCATTGATATGAAAATTGAGACTATCAACAGTAAGGTTAGGGAAATTCAGTTTTTCATTATACAAAAAACTCACTTTACGAATGCCGGCAATACCACGAATAGTTCTTTCAGTAGGTATGGGTTTCAGGCCAAGGTAGTCCACAGTGGTAGAGTCAAGCGATATGCCACTGCTACCTGTATCCAATACAAAATTGAGAGTGTCCTTATTATTACCGAGGGTAGCATGCAGAATTACAATACCACCGGTAAGTTGGGTAAAAGGGAATTTTGTAATCTCCCGGGATGGTGGTTGTATAAATTCTTCCTGCGCAAAAGATGAAATGCTTGCGAGGCAGCACAAGCTGATAGCAAGGCTATAGATAAATTTTTTCTTTGGTGCTGTACCTGTTGCCGTCATTATACTTTGTATGACAAGTAGTTTTCTCAAAATGATGCAAAATAGATTCCCTTTCAAAATAAATTTAATCCTTTTATTGTTCGTTTTGCAACCGTTCAACACTTTATCTGTTGTACAATGTACCTTTGCGTTAAATCTCCCACGAAGGCACAAAGGATTATTAGGCTAAATTTTTATCACCTTATTTTCTTTGCGGGAAACAAAAAAATATGCAGTTAAACGAATTATATGACAAGGCCGTTGCTTTCGGCTTTTTATCTGTAGAAGAAGGTGTATACCTCTATCACCATGCGCCGTTATCGGACCTAATGTTTATCGCCGATGAGCTGCGAAAAAAACAAGTGCCGCATGGTAAAGTAACCTGGCAGATAGACCGGAATGTAAACACCACCAATGTATGTATTGCCAATTGTAAGTTTTGCAACTTCTACCGCATACCCGGCCATGCCGAAGCTTACATTACCGATATGCCCACTTACAGAAAAAAAATTGAAGAGACCATTAAATGGGGTGGCGATCAATTGCTATTACAAGGCGGCCATCATCCGGAATTGGGTTTGCAATATTATGTGGACACTTTTAGCCAGATAAAAAAAGAGTACCCCACTATTAAGTTGCATACACTCGGACCGCCGGAGGTTGCACACATAACTAAACTCTCCAAAGGACCCAGTGGGGAGAAAAGCACACATTATGAAGTGCTGAAGGCATTGAAAGAAGCAGGCATGGACTCACTACCCGGTGCTGGTGCAGAAATTTTGATTGACCGGGTAAGACGATTGATCAGTAAAGGAAAATGTGGTGCACAGGAGTGGCTGGATATAATGCATGAGGCACATAAATTAAATATTACCACCAGTGCCACCATGATGTTTGGCCATGTAGAAACAATAGAAGAACGGTTTGAGCATTTGGTAAAAATAAGAGAAGTTCAAAGCAGGAAGCCTGAAGATGCAAAAGGGTTTCTTGCATTTATTCCATGGACCTTTCAGGATGTGGATACACTGCTTGCCAAAATAAGAGGTGTACATAATCTAACCACTGCGGAAGAATACATTCGTATGATTGCCCTTAGCCGCATTATGCTACCGAATGTAAAAAACATACAAGCCAGTTGGCTGACGGTAGGAAAACAAACAGCAGAGATTTGTTTACATGCCGGTGCCAATGATTTTGGAAGTATTATGCTGGAAGAAAATGTAGTAAGTGCAGCTGGTGCACCGCATCGCTTTACATATAAAAGCATACAAGATGCTATCAAAGAAGCTGGTTTTGAACCACAACTTCGTAATCAGCAATATGAGTGGAGAGACATACCAGAGATGATAGAGGAGCAGGTGATTGATTATTAGACACCCCAACCCCTAAAGGGGCTTTGGAGTCTTTAAATATAGAACTCAAAATATTTTTTAATCAACTCCGATATTATTGTTTGTGATACTTTAATGAAACAACAAAAGTTCGGAGTGTAAATGTCCGCCGGTTGGCGGATTGGGGCTTTTGGTTTATGAAAAAAACATTTAACTGGTTTAGAAAAATCGCATTCGCTGAAGGTGTTTCGTTTTTGGTATTGTTATTTATAGCCATGCCCTTAAAATATTTTGCCAACATGCCTATGGCAGTTACAATTGTGGGCGGATTACATGGAGTGTTATTTGTAGCGTTTGCTATTTTGGCATGGGAAGTAAAAGGCGATTACAAAAAATCATTTGGCTGGTTGATGAAAGCTGGCCTTGCATCTCTTCTTCCTTTTGGTACTTTTTATATGGATAGAGAATGGAAGAAGGAGGAAGCGGCGGTGAAGCTGTAATGATTCTCTGAAGTTTTGCTGCGAAATGTAATTTTTTAAATATGACATTCAGATATTTTTTATTACTTCTCTTTGCTTCTTTTCTATTCTCATCTTGTCATGATTACAAAAAAGATTTAGAATCGGATGACAAAACAAAAATCATGAAGGCCTGTTATGAATTAGGAGAAGCAAAAGATGTTTCTGCTGTTAAACCGTTATTGACAAAAATTATCGATGGACGAATTTCTAATAATCTCCGTTTTAAGGGTATGTGTGTTTATCAATGTAGAATTGCTGCATTAAGCAAAATATCCGGGATAAATATTAGCTACAGCTATAAACCAGATACAACAGTTGTTAACCTCTATATTGACTGGGCAATTAAAAAGGGATATGTAAAAGACAGGGAGGATATCGATTTGTACTACAGCAAATGATTTTATAAAGATTAGTACGGTATGGATTGAAAACAATTCCTTCATATTATTTATCAGAACTGAATCACAACCCCACTCCCACACTTATACCTCCCCATCTATGATAAGTGCCGGTGCGAAATTCTTTGCTGAGAAATGATTGGGTATAGGAGAGATATAACTTTTTAAAATTTACAATGATTCCTGCATCTGCCTGGAAAGTTATTCTTGAAACATCTGATGCAGCTATTGTATAAGGACTTGTACGATTAAACAATCCACCCTGCATAGTGGCATCGTAGCCAATAAAGTTTACACGGCTTTGGCCATACAAATAATATTCAGCTTTTCTTTTATCATTATTACCTGTTGAAAATCTTTTATTAAACCGCCCCGCCATAAAATTGAATCCGCCGCCGATTCTATCATGCAGTGTTCCTATTCTTGCTTCTGCAGTAGTGTTCAATAAAAAGTTTTTATTATTTCCCAGCAATTGCTTTTCATAGTTCAACTGGTAGTTGATGATAACATCATTTTTTACCTGGTGTTGCCAGCCATGTGGCAGTCTGTTCTTTAACCAGCGATGAATGTTGTATTGTATATCATAACCCAAAGCCGCCTTACCCATCACACCTACGCTAAATGCAGTTGCCAGTTGTTGCTTATTCACCTCATCGCTTTGTATAGAAAATGTTTTTAAAGACAAGTTTGCATTAAAAGGCCTGTCTCCGTATAAAATTTCGTCGCTTTCAATAGTAGTGGGTGTGTAGCCAAAAAGGTTAAAGGTTAATCCATACTGCGGAACAGTATTAAATGGTTTCAATAAAAGTGTGGTGAGAAAAAAATTCTTAACCCGTGGATGCACATATTCAAAAGTGATTCCCTGCGAGTAATATTTGTCCGTTTTGGTAAAATAGTCGTTATCGTAGTGAAAACGGAAATATTTACTGTTACTTATATTTCTGAAAGTAGAAGTATTATCAATTAACTGCGCCTGTATGCCTGTACAGTTCAATAGAAATATAGTAATGCCAATGGCTGAACATAATTTTTTCACAAAGGGATTTACGGATAAAGTAATTGGGCGGATGTATTTTATAATTATTACTAATCATTTTATGTGGTTATTACCTGTGCTTAAAAATAGGTAAATTAGCAGAAGGCTTAAAGGCTGGTGAAATAGTGTACTGTTTGCTTTATTTAAAGGAGCAAAAAAAGAAGGCGATAAATAGAATTTCCACTTCAAATTAAAATCTATGGCAACAGCAATGAACAAGGCAGTTAAAAATGTTGATGAGTATATCGCCGGTTTTCCAAAAGAAACACAATCTCTTTTGAAACAAATGAGAACGACCATACAAAAAGCTGCTCCAGACGCCGAAGAAACTATTGGCTATGGCATGCCTGCATATAAGTATCATGGTCCACTGGTATATTTTGCTGCTTATAAAAATCATATTGGGTTTTATGCTACTCCTACCGGGCATGCAGCATTTAAAAAAGAGCTTTCTATTTACAAAGAAGGAAGGGGTTCTGTTCAATTTCTTAGTGATAAACCGCTTCCATTAAGCCTGGTTACCAAAATTGTAAAATTCAGAGTGAAAGAAAATTTGGAAAAAGTAAAGGCAAAGAAGAAATAAAATTCTATCAAAAAATATTTTATACCATTTAAAATAAGTGATATGCAAAAAATTAATTTCTCCACCACCATCAATGCACCAAAAGAAAAGGTATGGGAAATACTCTGGAACCTGGATTCTTACAGGGCATGGACAAGTGCTTTCCATGAAGGCTCTTATGCAGTGACAGACAACTGGAAAGAAGGCACTAAAGTATTATTCCTGGGCCCCGGAGGAAGTGGCATGGTAAGCGAAGTGGCTGCCAACAAGCCCAATGAATACATGTCCTTCAAACATCTGGGCGAAGTAAAAGACGGTGTGGAAGATACCACCAGTGATAATGTAAAAATATGGGCAGGATCTACAGAAAATTATACTCTCAAAGGAGATAATGGTACAACAACATTATCTGTGGATATGGACATTTCCGATGAATTTAAAGAGATGTTTGAAAAGATGTGGCCCAAAGCTTTGGAAAAAGTAAAAGCTCTGGCCGAGGGAAAAGCTAAAACATTAATAACAATTGAAACCGAAGTAAATGCACCGGTTGAAAAAGCATGGAACTATTGGACAAGTCCGGAACACATCATTAAGTGGAATAATGCTTCAGATGATTGGCATTGCCCCAAAGCGGAGAATAATGTAAGACCAGGAGGAAAATTTTCCAGCACTATGGCTGCAAAAGATGGAAGTGTCAGCTTCGACTTTGGCGGAATACATAATGAAGTAGTGAAACATAAAACTATTTCTTCCACTATGGGTGATGGAAGAAAGATGAAGGTAACTTTTGAAGAAAAAAATGGAAATACTTTGGTAACTGAAAGTTTTGAAGCAGAGAGTGAAAATTCATTGGAACTGCAAAGAGGTGGCTGGCAGGCTATTCTGAATAATTTTAAGAAACATACAGAAACAAATTAAGCCATCTGTAAAAATAATTTTATGAGTAACAATATTCATCCTTGCTTATGGTATGATGGAAATGCAAAAGCCGCTGCAGAATTTTACTGTTCGCTTTTTCCTCAATCAAAAATTACAACCGACACTCCGATGGTGGTAAATTTTGAACTGAGTGGCCAAAAATTTATGGGGCTTAACGGCGGGCCTATGTTTAAACCCAATCCTTCTATTTCATTTTTTGTTGTAAGCGAATCGGATGAGGAGATTAATGAAGTGTGGAAACAACTTTCGGAAGGCGGTATGGTAATGATGCCGCTTGATAAATATGATTGGAGTGAGCAATATGGTTTTCTACAGGATCGCTTCGGACTTTCCTGGCAGATTATGAAAGGAAAATACAGCGATGTGAATCAAAAAATAACACCTTCATTTCTTTTTACCAATAATCAATATGGAAATGCTGAAGCTGCTGTAAAATTTTATACAGAAGTATTTCCTGCATCCACCATCACGGGCATTTTATTATATGGCGAAGATGAAGCAGAGGCTGCCGGAAAAGTAAAACATGCACAATTTACTCTCGACAATAAAGTATTTATGGCTATGGATGGACCTGGCAGTCATGCCTTTGGTTTTAATGAAGCGATTTCATTTGTAGTAGAGTGTAGCAGTCAGGAAGAAATAGATAATTACTGGAATAAACTGACAACGGATGGCGGACAGGAAAGTATGTGCGGCTGGCTAAAAGATAAGTTTGGCGTATCATGGCAGATTGTTCCTACTATTCTCGGTAAATTAATGAGTGATCCTGCCAAAGCTCCAAAGGTGATGCAGGCCTTCATGAAAATGAAAAAATTTATTATTGCTGATTTGGAAAATGCAAGTAAATAAAATTTAAATACAATGAATGATCAACCGGTTTCAATAGAAAGAACTTTCAATGCTCCAATTGAAAAAGTATGGCAAGCTATTACGGATAAAGAACAAATGAAGCAATGGTATTTTGACATGACGAATTTTGAAGCAAAAGTGGGAACTGAATTTAGTTTTGATGGCGGCGACGGAAACAAAATATATAAACACCTTTGCAAAATAACTGAACTCAATCCCGAAAAAAAACTCGCTTATAGCTGGCGTTATGATGGCTATGAAGGAATTTCTTTTGTAAGTTTTGAATTGTTTGCAGAAGAAAATAAAACAAGATTAAAACTGACACACTCAGGCCTCGAAACTTTTCCTCATGACAACCCTGCTTTTGCCAAAGAAGATTTTGTAGCCGGATGGACAGAGATCATTGGCTCTAAACTTCTGCATTTCCTGGAAGGACAGTGATTGTGTATTAACTAAAAATCAACTCCTATACACCTTTTTTCTTTGCAAACAATACCCCGAATGTGGTATTGTTTACCACTATCATTCATCTTTATTTTACACCTGATTCCAGTTTGTTCAATTAGCAGAATCAGACATTCCTCCTTGTGAAATGGCAGCTTTTTAGTTGCCATTTTTTTATTTACCTATAAACTATTTTGTTTTAAGCAAAACTTTATTCTCATAAAGTTGTTTAGGCATTCTAATAACTTTACGCCTTTACAAATCTGCTTAAAAC
>JANNMN010000004.1:0-75478 GCA_031397865.1 Chitinophagaceae bacterium | reverse complement strand
TACATTCCTCACAAATCCACTTCGGGAACGTTGTGAAGAAAAATATACAACGTCCCCTACACAAAACCCAACGGTGTAACATAATATTGAGTTATAGAAATTGCTGAATAAGGAAGATCGGGGTTGCCTATACGATTTTTTCTGTTGAATGAATAAGAATTGTATAGTGCGAAAAAATCGTACAGGCAACCCCGATAGAGAGTTTTCGTCAGCAATCCCTATAACTAACTTTTATGTTAAATAGGCGCACAAGGCTCTGCTTTCTCAGAACAAAAAATGGCTCTGCTGCCTGCGTGGGTACTCTATCCAGCGTACTTTTTCTTTTAGTTGCGTACTTGCTAATTCTGTATTTTCCGTGAAAATTTATAATGACTGGATTAGCCATATTGTTAGACACAGAACGATTCCCCCTCCCAGAACAAAATAACCGGATTCTTGAAATGTTTTTTTCAATAAAACATGAGATGCTGAAATCGTTAAAAGGAATGGAGATGACATTTATAGCTTCTTCAGCTATTTTGGTTGTAACAATAAAACCTACTAAAGTTGGTCTTGACTACATAATTGAAGACAAGCAATTAGAAAGAGATATTGCTAACCTTCTATCCGAAAAAATGGACTTAACAAAAACGGCAGATCAAATATTGAAGAAAGACCTTAATTAATTTTCGAGAGATTTTAGCGCCTTAAATATCTTCATAAACTCTTTGTTTACTTTCTTCTTTGCTTCTCCAATAGTTATCTTCTTCTTTTTTACCAACCTTGTTTTTTCAGTGGGCATATAAACCTGATTTTCTGTAAAGCTACATAAACAGTTTAACATAAAACTTCGCCCACTTCAAAAAAGATCTGCTGCCTGCGTGGGTACTCTATTCTGCGTGTTGTTTTCTTTGACTGCGTATCCTATTGTTTGTATATTCATTGCATGAACGAAAATGCTCTTGCTGAAATATTTACTTGGTCAGATTTTTCCATACAAAATGACGGAAACAATAACTGGTTTTTGATACTTATATATGATTCAGAAGACCGGAAAGCAATTGCATACGAAGTAATGTCAAAAACAAGTCTGAAGTTAGAAGTAACTATTGATCCTATATCTAAAATCTATACTTTTAGTTTGACCTTTAAATTTAATGCAGAAAAATTAGTAGCATATTCGTTCAATACAAACTTAACCTCTGAAGGTTATGGCGGGTTAGTCTATCTAAACAATGGAAGTGTAAAATTTATCACTACCGGCACAGCAGCTTTAGATAATCCTCTAAATTTAATGTATTTACGTCCGCTTTTGCCTCTTTTTTGTCAGACGATACCAAATTAATAGCCGAGAATTTGACAGTAATACTCCCCCTTTTAGTATTGGTGTTATTTCTAAATGGGTCAACCCCTATTGCAGCAGATATTTTTTTTGCCATAACTTTTGTATATTCGTTATGGCTATTGAGATAGTCAAATTCTTATAGAGGTATTGCAAGTACCTCTTTTTTTTATTTAAAAATTAAAGAGTATCGTGGCTTTTTGGACGGTATCGCTCAGGGTCTAAACGAAAATTAGTCATATCCTCAAATTTGATAGAAAATTCATAGTTAAGCGTTTTCAAGTTGCTACTATTTTCATTTGCTACAACTTCTACCCCGTCATTACGGACAGGGTTTTCAGAACTTTTATCGTTTATTGAGTCTTTCAATTAATATCATGTGATTTTAAAGCGTCAGATATTCCCTCCTGACGGAGACGATCTCGGAGATAATAAAGATTAATTGGTAACCCGTATTGGATATATTGCGTAGTCGCCTCCGGCGTTTTAATACACCTTTGTTTTTTGTTCTTCGAGGCCAAGCTACGGCTCTTCGACTTGCCAACGCTGCATAAAATTTTGTGGAAAAAACTTACAAAATTTCGCTTGCACACAGGCCAACCTAAGTAACATAATATACTTTTATAAGAAAAATGCGCCATAGGTGTTCGTCGGGTTTATTTTTTGCTGCGACCAATCTATTATTATTTTTATTGAAATTAAATTGGTCGCAGCAAAAAATTAACCCTCCTCACTTCTATTGGCGTGCATTTTATCTTATAAAATACTTTTATGTTAAATAGTATATAGTATTTAAACGCCACATCTAAGTGGCGTTTAAAGTTGATTACTTTATGGAGTCATATACTGCATTCCACTTCTTTTCTTCTGCTTCATATTTTGCCATCTCTTTAGGATTGGCTTTAGCCATTAGCTTTTTGTAAATAAATATATCAGACAGATAAGTTGCTACTTTTTTATATTGTTGTTTATCTCTCATCACTTGTTTTGCATCTTGACTTAATGGCTTGCTTGCAAAAATAGCTGCGGCTTTTTCATAAGGATCTCTGGCTGCTTCCAGGGCATCTCCATATTGTTTTTCCAGCATATCTCTTTTGGCAATATCTTCCGCGGCAGGCTTTACACCCGGTTTTACTTTAGCTTTCATCACTTTTGCATGCTCATCCTTAGCTTCACCTATAGTGGCTGCTTTATTATAAAAGTGATGTCCCATATATATATAAGGAACTTCATAACCAGCTTTTGCTGCTCCTGCTCTATTAAATGCGATAACCATCTTGCCTTCCAGCTCTGTGGTATTTGAAGGTTTTACAGCACCGGCAGCATTAGAATTAAGTGTATCGTAAATAATTTCTCCTAAAATTTCATTAGCTCTGAAATTATTTGGATCATTAGCTATTACTTCTTCCAGAGCCATTATTTTTTCATTAAATCCATCTACTAAGCCAACGGCAAAATCAACTTTGTCTGATTTAAAGAAATCCTGAGTCGGATAAAATTCTCCACCCATTTTTTTATATTTTTCAAAGGAAGCCATATCCTTTTTCCCAAAATAATATCTTACCAGGAAATAGTAAATCGCTTCATATCCATCGCCGGTTATTTTATTATCAGCCAATTTGGAATAATATTTTGCTGCATCGTCATTGTTTTCACTTTTTTCAGCAATTGTACCGGCCAATACATAAACATTTGTATCGAGACTAATTGTGATTATTTTATTTGCAATAAGCAAATCAGAATAATCTACAGCTGATTTAATTGGGGCCATTCCAACTGACCACTTTTGTGCTGCTTCTGTACTGTAATTGGCGGCCTCTTGACCGGTAGCTTTTCTAGCCTTTTTCTCTGCTTCTAATGCGTCTGTATAATGTTTAATTGCAATGGTAAAAAAACTCGAATAAAGATCCTGAGGAGCATTTTTATAAATGGGATCCGAAATCAAGCTCAAAGATGGATCCATCTCTTTATATTTTGCAAAAGCAGCATTTGCATCTTTGGTTAATTGCTCACCTACAGCCGTATTCTTATTCGCATCAGTCATAGATAAACCGGCATAGATAGTTGCCTTTAATATATATGCTTCTGCTTTACTGGTAAATTTTGAGTTGGAAAATGCTTTATCCAGGTCAGTTTTTGCCTGATCATACTTTTGTAAAATCAGCTGATTTTTAATAGCATCATAGTTCTGTGCAGAAGCTATAAATGCAGATAAGCTTATCGTTAATACTAAAAAAAGTTTTTTCATTTTAATTGTTAAATTGATTTACAAATTACTTTTTATTCTGTGCTGTTACCTGTAGATGGATTTTCACCAGCTTCGGTTGCGTTATTATCTTCCGCAATATTATTTTTATCACCTGCTGTGGCATCTACATTTTCATTCTCCCCTTTACCATTTTGTACCTGGTCTTCCAATTGAGTAATAGCCGCTATTTCATCCCCTTCATCTAGTCTTATCAGCTTTACTCCTTGTGTAGCCCGGCCCTGCTCACTGATACCACTCACCGGCATCCGGATGGTAACGCCACTCTTACAAGTGATCATGATGTCCTCATTTTCAGAAACATCGAGTATGCCAACTAAAGAACCTGTTTTATCAGTTACATTAATTGTCTTTACTCCTTTTCCTCCACGATTGGTATATCGGTATTCATCCACCGGTGTTCTTTTTCCAAACCCTTTTTCACTTACCACCAGCACCGTTTTAGATGATTGTGTGCTTGGATTTACACAAATCATACCAACTACTTCATCTTTCTCATCATCCACTTCTATACCGCCTACACCAATGGCGCCACGGCCGGTTGCTCTTACTTTTTGTTCGGAGAATCGGATGGCTCTGCCACTCTTTACGGCCATCATTATTTCACAATTACCATCTGTCATCTTTGCTTCCAGCAGTTCATCACCTTCTATAATGTTAATAGCATTAACACCTGTCTGTCTTGGCCGGCTGAAATCTGCTAATTCCGTTTTCTTTATAATGCCTTTTTTAGTGCAAAGCACAATATTATGAGCTTTTACAAACTCTTCATCTTTCAGATCTTTTACATCAATGATGGCTCTTACTTTATCATCGGGCGGTAATTGTACCAGGTTTTGAATGGCACGGCCTTTACCAGTCTTCTCTCCTTCCGGAATTTCATACACATTCAGCCAATACACTCTACCTTTTTCTGTAAAGAAAAGCATAGTGTGGTGGGTAGAGGCTACAAAAAGATGCTCGATATAATCTTCATCTCTTGTTTTGCCACCCATCACTCCCCTGCCGCCTCTTCGCTGTGCCCGAAACTCATCAGCCGGTGTACGTTTTATATAACCAAGATGTGAAATGGTGATCACCACATCTTCTTCTTTTATCAGGTCTTTTATTTTTACTTCATCATCTAGGTAAGTGATCTCCGTTTTTCTTTCATCTCCGAATTTATCTTTTATCTCTATCAATTCGGCTTTGATGATATCAAACCTCATTCCTTCATTTGATAATATTTCATTCAGGTGGGCAATCAATTTCATCAGCTCATCAAACTCTTCTTTTATCTTATCCCTTTCCATGCCTGTAAGCCGCTGCAATCGTAATTCGAGAATGGCCTTGGCTTGTATTTCATCCAATCCCCATCCGGCATTTACTAAATTTTCTTTGGCAATATCTGGTGTAGATGAACTGCGGATAAGAGCAATCACTTCATCAAGATGATCCAATGCAATGAGATAACCTTTTAATATATGTGCTCTTTTTTCTGCTTCTCTTAATTCAAACTGGGTTCTTCTTACTACTACTTCATGGCGAAACTCGATAAACTCACTTATAAGGTCTTTCAGGTTCAAGGTTCTTGGCCTTCCTTTTACGATTGCCACATTATTAATACCATACGAAGTTTGCAGATCAGTCAGTTTATACAACTGATTGATGATAACATTGGCAATAGCATCTTTTTTTAAATCAACTACTACCCTTGTGCCTTCTTTATTATTCGATTCGTTGTTTACATTGGAAATGCCGTCAATTACTTTATCATTTACCAATTCGCCAATACGATTCGTAAGTGCATCTCTATTTACCTGGTAAGGCACTTCGGTAATAATGATTTGCTCCCGGCCATTCCCTTTGGTTTCTACGGTTAATTTTCCTCTTACTACTACCCTGCCACGGCCAAAGTGCATACCGGCTTTTACACCTTCCATGCCATAGATAACACCACCGGTTGGAAAATCTGGAGCCTTTACATATTGCATCAGCTCATCAATAGTTATTTCTCTATTGTCGATATATGCAATACATCCATCTATTACTTCCGAAAGATTGTGCGGCATCATATTCGTAGCCATACCCACGGCAATACCACTGGAGCCATTTATCAATAATTGTGGAACCCTTGCTGGTAATACAGTTGGTTCCTTTTCAGAATCATCAAAATTTAATTGAAAATCTACCGTGTCTTTTTCAATATCATCGAGCATATGCTCGGCTAATTTCTCTAATCTTGTTTCGGTATATCGCATGGCAGCCGGACCATCACCATCCTGGTTACCAAAGTTTCCCTGTCCATCCACCATGGTGTAACGCATACTCCACTCCTGCGCCATACGAACCATCGCATCATACACAGACGTATCACCGTGCGGATGATACTTACCTAACACCTCTCCCACCAGACGGGCCGATTTTTTATACGGCTTGTTGTAATGCAAACCCAGCTGGTTCATAGCAAATAAAATTCGGCGATGCACCGGTTTTAATCCATCTCTTACATCTGGCAAAGCCCGGCCAACGATTACCGACATAGAATAATCAATGTAGGCGGTCTTCATCTGCTCTTCAATGTTTACTGGAATTATTCTGTCGCTATCATTCGTTTCAAGCGGTGTTGCGTTATCTTCCATTGCTTATTTTTCCTCTTATTTTTTGTTGTGTTTTTTTCAGAATTAGACGCTTAAATGGCCTTTTTTAAGGTATGCAAATCTACCTTTTCTGAACCTTATAACCTGATAAAAATTGGTGTTTTTTACCCCTTTTTTCTACAGTTATGGGGATTCCTTTTTCAAAAAATTTATAACAATGCTTTTGCAGTTAGCGGCATGTATTTTTCGTTAAATGAAGGTACAACTCAACCGGATAAATGAATAGCTACATTCTACTGCGCAATAACAAGGAAAGCAGTTCCCTTAGCCTCGAAGCACTGCAGCAATTAGATATAAAACCCAATGACCTCATTTGGGTGGAATGCCAGAGTGTAAGCTGGCGGCATCCGCATGAAATACAAGAACTGAAAGGACTTGTTGGTGAAAACATTCAGCCAGCAATTATTAAAGATATTCCCGCCACGGTTGAGGAAATAACAATTGTACAGAACATCACTGAAAAAAAGGCAGAGAAAAAGTCTGTGCTGCAAGAATTGCTGGCAGAAGTAAGATCCGCAAATCAACCTGATGATGTTGTTCCTTTTGAAGATCTGGATTCTACTGGTATGTATAAGTATGCAGGTATTTCCAAGCCGGTTACAATTAAAAATGAAAAGTCTTTGGTGAATGATAGTTTTATCAATAATGACAAATGGCCTGTTGATGAAGTAAAAGAGACGCCGGTGCGAAATATTAAAGCGGCTGCTCCTCCTTTCAGCCTTGCAGCTATTCAATTGCCTGCAGAAATGAAAAAGATAGCGGTATATGCAGCACTTATTTTATCTGGTGCATTGGCTATGTTATTTATAAAAAATGCTACTGGTAAAAAATTAGTTGCTGTGCAGCAAACAATTCCTTTACCGGTCAATAATACTATTGCAGAAGAAATATCTATCCCTGAAAATGAAGAGGTAATGACTGCGGCTGCTCCTGTCCAAGAGGCACCTGCCATGCAAAATTTTGCCAATAATCCCATAACTAATGCACCTACCGAAAAGAATGAAACTACGGTAAAGCAAAATGCTAAGGCAATTGAAAAAGGAAATAAAGACGCAAAGAAACCTGTAGATATTAAAGAAGATGCAGAACCTGTAAGTGCACCTGTGGCTGAAGTAAAGGAAACAAAGGCCGAACCTGTTGAAAATATTTCATCCAAATTAGTATTGAAAGCAAACGACTATGGTATGGGCTCTTTTGGTGGAATTAAAAATTTGGAAATCACCTTACAGAATAATTCAAAATACCTGCTTGATAAAGTAACGGCAGAGATACGATACCTCAATCCGGAAGGTGCAGTTGTAATGACTGATAATATTAGTTTCCAATCAGTGCATCCCGGTGAAACTGAAACCTTGCCGGTAACTAAAACCAAACGAGGTGTAAAAATTACTTACAAGGTTATTAAAATTGAATCAAAGGAAATAAATGGCAGTACCGCCGGACTTTAATATAAGCCGTGTATTTTTCCTGAGAAGAAATCCTTCTTCCTTTTTCAGATTTTCGTCCTAATTTTCCACCTCTACAAAAGGGTTAGATTATGAAGACTATTTTATTATTTGGCGCAGGAAAATCAGCAACAGTTCTCATTAATTATTTATTGGAAAATGCCGCATCGCAAAGTTGGAATATAGTAGTGGTAGATGCTGACCTGGAACTTGCATTGCAAAAAATAGGTAATTCTTCAAACGCAACTGCTTTATCATTTGATATTAACGATGAAGCACTAAGATCACAACATATTCAGCAATCTGATATAGTTATTTCTCTTCTTCCTCCATCCCTACACATCAAAGTAGCAGAAAGTTGTCTGCAGATCGGCAGAAATTTATTGACAGCTTCATATACTGATGATGCAATAAAAGCCATGCAAACGAAAATTAAAGAGGCTGGTCTTTTGTTTTTATATGAGATGGGATTAGATCCCGGCATCGACCACATGAGTGCTATGCAAATTATTGATGATATTCATGAGAGAGGCGGAAAGGTTACTTCTTTTAAATCGCACTGCGGCGGATTAGTAGCTCCGGAAAGTGATGATAATCCCTGGCATTATAAAATAAGCTGGAATCCCCGTAATATTATTATGGCTGGTAAAGCCGGTGCTCATTACCGGGAAAATAATGCAGAAAAGAAAATTGAGTATGAAGATCTTTTTACTGCTGATAGGTTAGTTGATATTCCCGGTATAGGCCAGTTAAGCTGGTATGCAAATAGAGATTCACTCAGCTATACACCGCTATATGGATTAGAAGATGCTCCTACTTTTATACGTACCACATTACGACATCCTGACTTTATGTTTGGGTGGAAAAATGTCATCGAATTAAAATTAACGGATGAAACACCGCAATACGAAACGGATGGCAAAAGTCTGGAAGAAGTGTATAAAGAGCATATGAAAAAAAATGGATTTGGTGAATGGCTCGAGCATAAATTAAATGAACGGTTTTCAGATACAAGAACTATGATGGAAAGCCTGGTTAAATTACTGGAAGTAGAAAGTAAGGCCATAGATTCCGGAGATGAAACATTGCAATCTTTTATGACTGCTGATGAAAGTGGAAACATCAATGAAGTTTCTGTAGATGATATGAAAAATAAAGCAGCATCTTTTGTTGCCCAAAAAATGCATGAAGCAAACCTTACGCTGAAGCAGTTATTCTTTTTAGGACTGAATGATGACGAAACGATTGTAAACAAAGGTCTCTGTAGCCCGGCTGATATTCTCCAGTTTGCAGTAGAAAGAAAATTAGCTTTAAGTCCTGGTGATAGGGATATGATTGTGATGCTGCATGAAATAGAATACACTATTAACGACAAACATTTTACCGTAAAGAGTTCTTTGGTAGTAAAAGGTGAAGACAATCTTCGTACAGGTATGGCAAAAACAGTGGGGCTGCCGCTGGGTATAGCTGCCAAATTAGTTTTAAATGGAAAATTAAAATTAAATGGCCTTCACATACCAACGCATAAAGAAATTTATAAACCGGTATTGCAGGAACTTGAACAGCTTGGGGTAAAGTTTGATGAAACAGTTATAAGTTCCTGAGTAATGTGGCCAGTTCCTTCATTCCTTCGGTAGCTGGCTTTTCAATCAATGTAAGATTCCGCATGGGTGATGTGTACGGAATTTTTTTATCAACAATGAACTTGGGTGTTTCCAATTCAACATAATTTAATAAACTTGCCGCGGGATATACAACCAAAGACGTACCGACTACCACAAAAATATCAGCCCCATATACAATAGGCACCGCTTCTTCTATTTTTGGAACAGATTCTTCAAACCAAACAATAGCAGGCCGAAGCTGGTGTCCATCATCTGCTACATCACCTATATTTATATCACCTCTTATTTCATAAAGCAATGCTTCATCTCTTTCACTCCGCATTTTAAATATTTCACCATGCAGGTGGAGTACATTAGTAGAGCCTGCCCGTTCATGCAGATCATCTATGTTTTGTGTAATTATGGTAACATCAAAATCTTTTTCTAACGCCGCTAATTCATAATGCGCTGCATTTGGTGCAGCATCGGCCACATTTTTTCTTCTCGCATTATAAAAATCAAGAACCAGTTGTGGATTTTTTTTCCAACCTCTTGGTGTTGCTACTTCAGCTACTTCATATCCTTCCCACAATCCATCACTATCCCGGAATGTTTTTAAACCACTTTCGGCACTGATGCCTGCACCGGTGAGAACTATTAATTTCTTTTTGCTCATTGCCAAATGTAAAAAAGAATTTCTTTATCATGCTTGTTTTGGTTTTACCGGTTTCATTTTTTTATATAATAAATATGCAAAGAAGGACACAATAAATAAAGGCCATATAGAAACAAGTGCAACAAACAAATCAGTGACCCAGCTCCAGCCTGTTTTAAAAGCAGATGCTACTTCTTTTCCAAAAGATGGTTTCTCATTATCAACAGCAGCGGAGTTTAATACCTGGTAATAAGTAAGATTGATAGTACTGAAGGCTGATGAATGCCCTAGGTATTGTATTCGGCCAGAGGCTGATTCTATTTCTTCCTGCATGCCATTGATCTCAGATTGAACGTTGAGAATTTCTTCCATATTTTTAGCCTGCTTCAGCAGATCAATATATCGTTCTCTAACCTGTTTCTTAGATTCAATTCTTGACCTTGTATCCACAAACTCGGTAGTTACATCCTGCGATGTTATTTTCTTCTCATTTATTTTTTCTGCATTAGCAGAAAGTAAGTTTACGGCGTTATCAAACTGGTCAACCGGCACTTTAATTGCGATTGTATTCTCAATTTTATATTCTGATTGAGTTTGCTCTTCCTGTGCCACATATCCACCCACAGATTTCACTTTCTCCCGGAAGGACGAATAAAAACTTTTATAGTCTTTTACTTCAAAATTTAAAGTAGCATTCTTAATTATCTTTTTATCCCAATCTGTTTTTGGTGCTGGCTGAGTTGCAACGGGTTGTTTCTTTTTATCAATATTATCTGGCGGTGCAGGTGGTCCAATTGTAGAGTCTGTTTGATAATCGATTGTTCCAGCTTCTGATTTATTATCAACAGCAGTAAGAGTTACGTCTTGTGTTTTTTGTTTCTGATCGGATACATTGTTTTTATCACAGGCTATAAATAGCAGCATGGCTGCAAGAGCAGCAATAAATATTTTCATGACAATAAATTTTATTTTGAATAGATGCAAATACTCGTTAAATGCATAAATACCCTGCGGGTACAGGGCATTTATTCTTACTTCATTTTAGTAAAGAGAATGGTAGAGCTGTCTTTGGCAAATAGCTGCAGACTGTCTTGTGTAAGTTTAAAAACAGAAAACACTGTTCCTGTAGAGTCGCTGACATTTTGATTCCATACAAGTTGGTCAGCTTTATTCCACTCGTAATGTGAAGTATCGATAATCTTATTATCCAGAGAGGTGATAATATCTTGCTTACTAAAATCATACTGATAATCTAAGTAATTAGAATCAAGTGTATTAATTAGTACAAGATTGAACTGTTCCACAGTGTCATCTGCGTTAAAATAAATGGAGTCAACTTTCCATTTCCCAATTATCAGTTCTTTGTTGATTGTTGCAACTTCATTGTTGTCCTTTTTTTTGTTGAAAAAGAAAAAGGCTCCTGCTCCGGCCGCTACAATAAGCAGCCCGATGAATAATTTTTTCATGGCTATACTTTTTTAATGGTTAAATGTGAGAATCATTGATTGATACCACAAGCCCATAAAAAGTAACCTACCACAACAAATAAATAAATTGAAATTAATAGGAATTAACTTTTTAGAATAAGGAAATTTCTAATCGTTCAGCTCTTTGTGCCATTTGTCAATACTTTTATTTACTGCTTCCATCAACATTCCTTTAATAAGGGCCAGGTATTTTTCCTGATTAATATCGAGGACATACTTCCCTTTTGCTGAGCCTAGCCATGGCATATGATTTTTTGAAGTTTCATAAAGTCCTTCTTTGCCTTCAAAATCCTCGTAGCCACCATTACTTCCTACATTAATTACTGCCGGTGAGCCGCCTTTGCCAATGGGATATGTATTTAGATTTCCTCCAAAGGTTAAATAAGGGCTTGCTGATACTTTTGCTTTTTTAGAAAACTTTGAACCCCTCTCAAAACTAACTGCAGTAACTCCAAAAACAAAATTCATCAGGTTGGCATTTACATTCTTTGCTTTTTTTATCATGGGGTTACTTCCTAGCGGGGTCATATCCATTTCTAACTGGGCAACTTTGGGCTGTATATTAATAACTTCAATAGTATTGCTGTTTGATTTATAACTTTTTGGGGTATTATCAGGTACATACGTTTCTTCACCGGTTGCTTTTAGCTGTTCGGGAGTCATCACCTCATACCCTAAACCTTTTAATTTAGCTACGGCTGTATCATAAGCTTCCTGAACTACTGCCTGGTATGCATCTATATCAACGCCGCCAAAATTAACTGTCATCTTTGCAAAAGCAGCTCCACCTGCAGCCGTTTGGGAAGCTGAGTTCTGTACTGTTTGAACTATACCAAAAAAGCCAATTGCTACCTTTTGGGTTTCTTTAAAAGCTTTTTGTGTGCCACCGCCTATTTTATAAGGCACTTTTGTCTCAATTTCCTGTGCGGATAAATGATTTGCAAATGCACAGCAGAGTAGGGCTAAAAGCAATGTTCTTTTCATTTTGTTTATATTTTTAGAGTTGGGGTTTAGTGTATTACTTAATTGCCTGGAAAGAGCAGCCGTGGCTGACATGCTTTGCATTTTTCCAGGTCATCCATTTTACCTGCACCCTTAGGCTTGCATTCTCTTAATTCCATTCTGAATGTTATTTTATAATCAGGTTTCAGCACTTTTATGCTATAAACATTATTAATATGAACAGTGTTATCATCAATATGTCCTTTTGGTACTTTTAATCCGCAAAAATTAGTGATTGTCTGATTTGATAAGTTTGTTATTTCCACATCAAATATACCCGTAGTGCCAAAGTGTTTTATCAGTTTGCTTCTCACCTGTATTTTAGGAGTACTTGCATTGCCTAAATAACGTATTTGTGGCTCACTCCACTCTCCTATTTTATCTGCTAGAGGTAAATCAGTCTGTGCATCAGCATGTAAGGTTAGAAATAATAAACATACTGTTGTGAGAGTAAAAGTTTTAAAGCAGGGAACAAGTATTGATTTCATAATTGCGAAGATTTAGTTTGTTCTTTTGTTGAAGATTTTAAAATATGTATTGAGAATTTATTATGAAAATTGGTTTATTCTTTAACCTCTATCCCTTTTTTATCAATCATATAACTGCGATTATCCATAGCTTTTACATAAGCCCCACCTCCTAAGAATTCTGCCGCATATTTAAATTGAATAGGAATTACAACCTTTCCTGTTTTATCAAGATATCCATATTTATCCCCAACTTGTACTTTGAGCAATCCTTCAGAAAACGCATAAGCATCATCATAAATTAAAGGAATCACTTCCTTGCCTGATGGATTAATGCAACCATATTTTTTGTCCAGTTTTACAACTGCCAATCCTTCCTTAAAATCCTTCACTTCATCATATTTTAAAGGAACAATCACTTTACCTGTAACAGGATTCATAAACCCGGTTTTATTGTTCTTCTTTACAACTACCATCGGTGTTGTTACATTGCTTGGCGGATAAATAATACTATACTCTAATGGTATTGTAATTTTCCCGGTTCTGTCAATACATCCATGCATATAATTTTCACTTAAAATGGCAAAATCAAAACTATTAAAACTGGTTCCTGAATTGAATTGTGGTTTAATTACCCATTCATTCTTTTGATTAATAAATCCCCATTTACCATCTTTCTCTTTTAATGCAGCGGCAAGCCCATTCTCAAAAGAGTATAATCTTTCATACTCAAATGGAATAATTACTTTACCTGCCTTATCCACAATTCCATACTTTTTATTTTTAATAGCTAACGCAAGGCTTGATTTGTAAAATGTGCCAAGCAATTTATCGCAGGTACTAAAACGAATTTCTTTTCCTGTTTTATCTATTATCATTCCCCAACCTTCGTCTCGTGTCGCCCTCGCATAACTATCTCCATCAAAATCGCCATCTATTGTTTTGTATTCTATTGGAATTACAACATTACCCTTTGTATCTATAAAGCCCCATTTGCCATCAGTTCCGAATACATCCTTTCCTCCTACACATACTTTTGAAAGCCCATTTACAAAATCATATGCAAAATTGTATTGCGGCGGCACTATTTCGTTTCCCTTTGCGTCAATAACCCCATACCCGTTTAAACCTCCAATATTTACAATTGCAACTCCATTAGAAAATTGATGTGCTTTAAACCCATATTTGGGCTTTATAATTACTTTGCCAGCTTCATCTTTATATCCCCATAATCCTTTTGCATTTCGGAAAGGAACAAGCTTTTGTGCGGTTGTATTAAATACAATTAAAAAAAGGAAGCAGTAAGAAAGTAAATATTTCATATAAATTATTTGAGCTTATTTCCATTTGCAAAAAATGGCCGATTCGAGAATAGCTTGTTGAAACAAAACTATGCTGTATCTAAAAAATAAAAAGGGTGAAAAAAGTAGTAATTATTTAAAGAAGACATTATGTAATGCCAGCTTTTTTTAAAGCTTCCGTTCTGGAATTTACCTGAAATTTTTCGTAAATATTCCGGATGTGAGTACGTACCGTTTCGGTACTGATGAATAGCTGCTCGGCAATTTCTTTATAGCGATAGCCTTTGGCAAGCTGCTTCAGTATTTCATTTTCTCTTCTGGATAGTTTTTCTGAGTAGGTTGAAATTGGTTTTGTTGTAAAAAATTCATTCACCACCTTTCTTGCAATCTGGCTGCTCATAGGCGATCCGCCATTATGTGCATCTTTAATAGCCTCAATCAATTTATCTGTATCTGCATTTTTAAGAATATAACCCGCTGCACCTGCCCGCAATGCTTTGAAAATAAAATCGGGGTCATCATAAGCAGAGAGTACTATACATTGCATTTGCTGGTGCCTGGCTTTTAACTGTGCAATGACTTCAATGCCGGAAATGCCGGGAAGATTAATATCAAACAAAGCCACATCTACCGGGCTTTTCTTTAAATATTCCAATGCCGTTTCACCATCTGCAAAAACTTTTATCACCTCTATATCTTCTCTGCTGTATAAAAGCTCTTCAAGAGATTCCCGAATTTCTTTTTCGTCTTCCACAATAACAATTTGTACAGGTTTCATTAATGCAATATAATTATTACTTCCCCAAAATAAAGGGTGAAAAGAGTAGTATTATGTATTTATAGGGATGCTGTACACAACAGATGTTCCCTGGTTAAGTTTGCTGGTAATATCAAATTTGCCCTTTACCTGCTCCATTCTCCATGTCATATTATTTAACCCATTCTTTTTGCCATTGCCAGAATTATATGGTTGTATTATTAACCCCTTTCCATTATCTGTTAATTCAAAAACAACTACAGTTTTAGATATTTTTAATTTAAAATGTATCGTATCTGCTGTTGAATGTTTAAGGACATTATTAAGGACTTCTTTTGTTACAAAAAATATTTGCTGTCTTTGCAAATTAGATACTTTCAGTGGTGGAATTATTTCCGGAAATTCTGTGAGTATGTTTATGGAAAACGATTCGGTAGTTTCATAAATATATTCTTTAAGATAAGCGGCAAGATTATCTAATGTATCATTTCCGGGATTTAATGTCCATATAATTTCACCCATTTTTTGGGTAAGTTCCCGGGATGTATTGGTTATTGCATCAAGATAATTGCTATGATTTAAATGCGAATACTTTTGCCTGGTTACTTCAGTTAATAAAGAAATTTTAGTGAGCCCTGTGCCCAACTCATCATGCATATCTTTTGAAATTCTTATCCTTTCTTCATTTACTGCTTCTAATTTTTCAAACTCCCTGTT
The DNA here is from genome assembly GCA_031397865.1 of Chitinophagaceae bacterium. Classification (GTDB taxonomy): domain Bacteria; phylum Bacteroidota; class Bacteroidia; order Chitinophagales; family Chitinophagaceae; genus JJ008. The sequence goes on along the minus strand of JANNMN010000004.1, from coordinate 59,817 downwards.
CTTCTTTTTTATTTTAATGGAGATGTAGTTATTTACCAGGTAAATAATTACTGTAATAATTACAACTCCTATTAATAGGCGGAACCACCATGTTTGCCAGAAGGGTGGTGTAATATTTAAAAAAAACTGTAGTGGTTCCTCTGTCCATACACCATCACTATTGGCTGCTTTAACTTTAAATGTATAATTACCGGGAGGAAGGTTGGCATAACGGGCTTCGTTAAGGTTGCCATTGTTTATCCAGTTTTTATCAAACCCTTCCAGTATATAAGTGTAAGTATTGGCAGAGGGATTTGTAAATTCAAGTGCTGCAAAATTAAAACTTACTGTATTTTTAAAATAAGGCAGTGTAATAGTTTTTAGAAAGTTGAGGCTGGTATCTGGTTCATATTTTTTCTCATTAATAGTAATTGAAGTAATTGCAAGCTGGGGCTGATAAAAATTAGAAACAATTTCAGAGGGTTTAAACCAGTTAATACCGTTTACACCGCCAAATATCATTTCGCCGTTATCAGTTCTATAAAATGCTCCGCTATTAAATTCGTTCGATTGCAAGCCATCAGTTTGGGTAAATACTGTAAACCGGATATTTTTTATTGTATTATCAGTAAAATTTATGGTTGCCTGATTAATTCCTTTATTGGTGCTAACCCAAAGTGAGCTATCATTTTCTGCCAAAATTCCATAAACATGGCTATTGCTCAGGCCATCTCTTTCATCAAACATTTGTATATTTTTCGTTATGGAATTGTAAACTGCAAGGCCTTTATCAGTTGCCATCCAAACTAAATGTTTGTTTTTGGAAAAATAAAAATCACGGATGCCGGTATTCAAAAATCCGCTGTCTAAAATTTCGATACTATTTTGTATCATACGAATTCTGAGAAAACCCTTACTTATGAGTCCAAGATAGATTGAACCATCTGGTGCTTTTTTTATACTTTGAAAATGTGTATTTAAATACTTATTTTTTATTTCAAATAGTGTATCAATTTTAATATCATTATTGACCGATACATGCATTTTGTAGAGCATGGAATTAGTACCAATTAAAAAATTATTTTTTGTTATTTCACAAATACTAAATACAGCGATATTCTGTGTAAGTTGTTGTGATTCTTTTGTTACTGGTGCAGTTTTTTTAAACCGGAAGTTTTCATCCACATATCCAATTACACCTCCAAAATTCATCCATAGCCTGGCCAGGGAATCTTTGTATATGATATTTATTGAGTGCGGGTCAGTAATAGCTTCTAATTCAGGAAACCTTAATTGCTTAAAATTTGGATATGGTGTATTATTATTAATAATAATAAATAATCCCTTATTAAATGTACCAGCTAAAATATTGTCATCCTTTTTATAAATGCTCTTAACCATCAAGTTTGCTGCAACCTGTGCATTAATATTAAAGGACGGAAAACTTTTAAATTTAGGTGGTTTCAGGTCTAAGATTGATAATCCTCCGCCTTCAGTACCAATCCACAAATTTTTGGATCTGTCTATAAAAAGTGTACTTATAAAATTGCTTGTTAGCGTTGCTGAAATTCCAGGATTATTCTGATAAAGCTCATATTTGGCTGTAGCAAGATCAATTTTGCATAAACCATACCCGCTGGAGCCTGCGTATAAAATATTTTCAGGATATTCTATCAGCTTTGTCCATTTTGCAGTTGATATATCTTTTTCATTACTCCTTATTTTTATTTCATCAGTTTTTAAACTTACCGGATCTACAATAATAATTTTCCCCGGTGTACCAAGTGCTATTTTCTTATTTTTTAGTTGATAAACTGAAAGAATATCTTTAAGAGGCGAGACAAGTAAATAACGTTGGGCAGCGATATCAAAACAAAATAATCTTTCTAACGACTTCCCATATATTTTACTGTCTGTTAAAAAAAGGCCATAAAATTTATTACCTGAATACGGAAACCTGCCTTGAATTTTTAAAGTATTTGTATTTACTCCAATTAATTCGTTAGCTGCATTTAGCCAAAGAATACCGGAACTGTCGATATCTATAATCGGAGCTATTTTTCTATTTACAATTAATTCATTATTTTGGAAAGGTTTAGTGAACTTGCTAGTTTTTTTATCCAGCATTATTAGTCCATCATTAGAGAAAAACCATAAGCGGTTAAATTTATCTTCCACTATTTTTCCCGGGAGTATACTTGCATTTAGGGTTTTATCTGAGGTGTCGTTATATCTTCCTTTGTAGGTTACGAATTCTTTGCCATCATACCGGTTTAGTCCATCCCCGGTTCCTATCCATAAAAACCCTTGCTTATCCTGGTAAATAGAATGTACCGAATTTTGAGAAAGCCCCTCATTAACTCCTATTTTTTTAAACTCCACTGCAGATTGTGAATGTACATTCTGGCCTATCAAAATGATGCAAGTAAAACCCAGTAAAAGATACAAGCAAAGTTTTGCCACTGGTAAAATATTATATTCAAAAAAATATTCCTAAAAATTGTTACGTATAACCACTTCTTACTTCTCCCCCGCTATCTCCATCACTATTTTCCATTCTGCATCAGTAACCGGTTGCACCGATAATCTTCCCAATCTTACCAGGGCCATATTGGCTAATCGTGTATCTGCTTTTATCTGTGCCAGTGTAACCGGCTTTTTTAATTTTTTTAACGGCTTAAAATCCACAGCCACCCATGCTTCATCGGTAGTAGTGGGATCCTGGTAGGCTTCTTTCGATACCGTGGCTATGCCCACTATTTGAGTTCCTTCATTACTGTGATAAAAAAATACCAAGTCACCTTTCTTCATTCCTCTTAAATGTATTCTTGCCGCATAATTGCGGACACCATCCCAAAAAGTTTGTTTATCCTTTTCAAACTGATCCCATGAATACTTAAACGGTTCTGATTTAATAAGCCAGTATGCCATTTGATGTAATTTCTTTTTTGATGTTGTTTCAAATTTACAGGTATGTCGGGAATAAATTTTTCTTTTTCAAATCCAAATCAATTTCACTTGCCGTATCTGTCCATGTTCCCAACGGAATAATTAATTAATCAAAGAAAATTAAAATTAAACGTATGAAATCTCTAAAATCAATTAGCCTTATGCTGGTAGCAGCTTTGGCATTTAATGTTTCTTTTGCTCAAACAATGACCAAAGAAAAAACCGTACAAGTTGGTGGAGCAGCCATGTATCCTTCAAAGAATATTGTTGAAAATGCAGTTAACTCAAAAGATCATACTACCCTGGTTGCTGCTGTTAAAGCTGCCGGTTTGGTAGAAACTTTACAATCTGCAGGCCCTTTCACAGTATTTGCGCCAACTAATGCTGCATTCAACCTGTTACCTGCCGGTACTGTTGAAACTCTGGTAAAACCTGAGAACAAAGCTAAATTAACCAGTATTCTTACTTATCATGTTATTGCTGGCAGATTAGATGCTGCTGCATTAAAAGCAAAAATAAAAGCTGGTGGTGGTAAAGCCGTATTAAATACCGTAGCTGGTGGCAAACTTACAGTTACCAGAAAAGGTAACAACTATATGCTGACTGATGAGAACGGTGGTATGGCTAACATTACTATTAAAGATGTATATCAGAGCAACGGAGTGATACATGTAATCGATCATGTTGTTCTTCCAAAATAACAATTTGTTCATCCCTAAAAACTCCGGTGTTTTATTTATAAAACCCGGAGTTTTTTTATTTTGTAAGGATACTGACATTTAAAAGTCAGGCACCGCTTTATTTTTATGTAAATTTAGAATTGTAAAGCAGGAAAATGTCATGAAGAAAATTGTAAAAAAACATCCGCTGGCAATCCGTTGGTTTCACTGGATCAATTTTCCAATACTAGGTGTTATGATCTGGAGTGGCTTACTAATTTATTGGGCCAATGATGTTTACCGCATTGGCTTTGGCGATACCACCATGCTCAAATTTTTTCCTGATACATTTTATCAAGCTCTCAATATTCCAAGCCGATTATCGGAAGGGATGGCTTACCACTTTGTTTTTATGTGGTTGTTTTTTTTAAATGGTATTGCTTATGTTCTTTATACCATCTTCTCTGGTGAGTGGCGTTACCTAGCTCCCGAAAAAAAATCTTTTAAAGAAGCCTGGTATGTTTTATTACATGATCTTCATGTTCGCAAAACAAAACCTGCTATTACCGGCAAATACAATGCGGCGCAACGAATAGCTTATTCAGCAATAATAGTGATGGGTATCGGTTCTATATTAACCGGGCTGGCTATTTATAAACCAGTGCAACTTGGCTGGCTTTGTGCATTAATGGGTGGTTATAAAATGGCCCGCATACTTCATTTTGCATTAACGATTGGCTATGTACTTTTTTTTCTCATTCATGTAATACAAGTGGCCATGGCCGGTTGGAATAATTTTCGGGGAATGATAACTGGTTTTGAAGTAAAGAAAATAAAAGATTCGGGGGATGATGTGAAGACAACCAATAATCCATAAATAATAAGCAATGGCAAACCTATTTAGCAATATTTTTAAAAGTAACAAGCAGCTGAGTACAGAACAGCTGATTGCAAAAAAGACTTTTCTTTCTTTCTTTGTTTTTTTTATGATGATGGGTGTTGCAGTCATCGGATGGAAATGGCTGCGACGCCAGCCCGTAGAGTCTGGTAAAACCAGTGCTCCCATTAGAAAAATATTAAACACCAATGAAGAAATATTTGATGGATTAGTTTCTGATAAACGGTTGACGAAGGAATACCCCGTATCACTTGCTGCTAATCCGGCAAGAGTAAATGGAAATATTGGATTAAAAACTGTTCTGGATTCTAATTGGGCTATGAATGTGATCAAAGCAAATGGCGATACGTTGAAAATAAAAATGGATGACATTAAAAAACTTCCTAAAACAGAAATCGTTTTCAATTTTAAATGTATAGAAGGTTGGAGCCAGATCACTCATTGGGGAGGTGTAAGATTTTCTGAGTTTATGATGGCTTATGGCTTAAGTGATGAAATGATGATGAAATATTTAGGCTTGCGAACTCCGGATAAAGAATATTATGTGGGCATTGATATGCCCAGTGCTATGCATCCTCAAACATTATTATGCTATGAATTAAATGATAAACCTCTCCCACTCAACCAGGGTTTTCCATTACGATTAATTATTCCTGTAAAGTATGGTGTTAAAAGCCTGAAAAGGATTGGTGATATGTATTTCTCCCAGCAAAGAACTCCGGATTATTGGGCAGATAAATTTGGGTATGATTATTTTTCGGGATTGTAAGGGGGTATGCTATCTGAATAAATGTTGTAGTAATTCCTTTTTATTTTTATTCATCATTGATAATATCTCATTTTTAATCTCTTCATCAGATTGCCCTTCGTAAAGTTTTTTTAGTAGTTGATTTGCTTTTTCTTGGTCGCCCAACATAATTAAATTTGTTGCTTTGTTAGTTACAAGCATTTCATAGTCTCTATTTTTAATACTCATTGTGTCTAAAACATTGGAACAAATTATCAATGATTTTGTAAAATATTGCTTGGATGAAACTGTATCTCCAATTCCTTCATATAAAATCCCACCTGTCAAATAAAGATCATGTGCATATGGTCGTATTTGTATTAATTTATTAATGGTAATTATTGCTTTGTCGTATTGTTTGAGTTGACTGTAGAACATCAATTTGTTGTAATACCCCAAAAAATAGTTTGTGTCTATTTTTGTTGCTTCATCCAGCAACAAAATTGCTTTTTTTGAGCTGTCAGGGTTATTAAGAAAATTTACCAATTTCATAGCAGTATTGTTTAGTTCTACTGCTTTGGGGTCAACTTTTATGACTGTCGATCTTTGTTTGCAGGAACCAAGTCCAACTAATAAAACAAATGAAATTATTTTTAGGAGACTCATCATGTGGTAACACTAATTATCAATAACCAGAAGCTAATACATCCGCCAAATGCATCGTTTTTATTTTATGCCCTTTCTCATTTATATATCCCTGCAAATGCATAAGGCAAGAAGTATCTGTTGATATAATGTAGTCCGCACCGGTTGCAATGGCATTATCCACTTTTTGTTCGGCCATAGCAATGGAGATAGCTTCAAATTTTACTGCAAAAGTACCACCAAAGCCACAGCAGGTTTCCACATCATTCATTTCTACAAGCTCCAGCCCATTTACGTTGGCCAATAATTTACGGGGGCCTGTTTTTATTTTACATTCTCTTAATCCGGCGCAGCTATCATGGTAAGTGGCTTTTCCATTTAATGTTGCACCCACATTCTCCACTTTCAATACATCAATCATAAATTCTGAAAATTCGAAAATGCGGTTGCCCAAATCTTTTACATCATTATGCATGGATGAGTTCTCAAAAAGTTTTCCATAGTAATTCCTTACAAAACCTACACAACTTGCACTCGGTGCTACAATAATATCTGTACCACTAAAGTCTTTAATAAATTTACTGCACACCGCTTTTGATTCATCCCAAAAACCAGCATTGAAGGCCGGTTGGCCGCAGCAGGTTTGTGATGCATTGTATTTTACAGTGCAACCAGTTTTCTCCAGCACTTTTATCATATTAAAAGCGGTATCAGGATAAAGCTGATCTATAAAACATGGTATGAAAAGCTGTACGTTCATTTGCCTCTGTTGCTCGATTATATTTTTGCAAAATAATTATTTATGTTTCTTAAACCACTTCAGGGCTTTGGGGCTTAATGAAATCATCTTTATCGCCGTTGCTCCCGCCTCTTCTCCCTTATGCCCATGCTTGCCGCCAATTCTTTCCATGGCTTGCTGTTCATCATTTACCGTCAGCACTCCAAAAATAGTTGGCACTGGTAACAAAAGATTCAATTGCACCACTCCATCAACTACTGCTTTGCATACATAATCAAAATGTGGAGTATCCCCTTTTATCACACAACCAAATGCTATAAAAGCATGTGGCTTATTTTTCTTGCTACAATTTTCCCAATAATTTTTAATGGCAAATGTAATTTCTACTGCACCGGGCACAGTGATTACTATTATTTTTTGCACTCCTTTTTTTTCTAATGCGGCTATACAACCTCTTTCTAATTGATCAACGATTGCTGCATTCCATTCGGACTTCACCAAAACGATACAGGCATCCTTGTGTAGAATGCCTGTGTCTGTATTTAATAAGTTGCTGTTGCTAACTGATGCCATAATTAATTTTCGGTATTGTAAACTCCCATTTGTGCAAGGTAAGTATCGGCTTTTCCTGCCTGTTCTGTTCCGGGATATTTATCCATAATTTCTTTGTACAATTCTGTAGCAGCTTTAGTATCATTCAAAGTACGCTGCGCCAGGTAGGCTGCCATAAATAAATTTTCTGCAGAGCCTGCATAATCTTTCTCAAAATGATGACCAGCTTTTTTATAATAATCAAAAGCTTCTTTATTTTTTCCCAGATCACCATAAGCATCTGCCATCAAGCGATATGCTTTTGCCTGTATTAATTTTGAATCAGTGCTGAATTTTTTCAATTGAGCAATTGCTTTTTCATTGTCATTTAATTTGATATAGCAACTGCCTGCATAATAATGAGCAAGGTTGGCAGATTTAGTGCCACCAAATTTATCAATCACTTTCAAAAAGCCCAGGTTCTGACCATCACCGTTCAAGGCAAGATTGACAGAGTCCATACGATAATATTCTTCTGCCTTAAAGATGGCATCGGCTGCTTTCGCTTCCTTCGGATTTTTAAAATAAGATTTATAAATATACCAGCCACCCACTACCAGTATCACAGCAACGCTGGCTATGGTTAGCATTTTTCCATATTTACCCCAGAAGTCTTTAGCTTTTGCAATTACTGCTTCACTGCCATCCTGCTCCTGAATAATTTTCTTTTCTGACATATGCTTGTTTTCTTTTAAAATATATAGTTACTGTTAGTTCTAAATGATTATTTCAAACTCCCCTTTAGGGGCTGGGGTTTAATCAACAATGAAGGGATAGTTCTTATCTACATACACATCTTTCAGCACTTCACTATCATCCGGCCACGGACTTTCTTCTGCAAATTTTACCGATTCCGCTACAATATCATCTACCCGATTATTGATAACATCAATCTCCTCTTGTGTAGCAAATTTATTATCCATGATAGTTTTCAATACCATCTGAATAGGGTCTTTGCCTTTGTATTCATCCACTTCTTCCTTAGTTCTGTATTTCTGCGGATCGCTGATTGAGTGTCCTTTATAGCGGTATGTTTTAATTTCAATTAAAGTTGGACCGCCTTTTTCTCTTGCTCTTTTTACTGCCCGGCCTATTCCTTCATGCACAGCCTCGGGACTCATTCCATCAATCGTATCAGCCGGCATTTCATATCCATCAGCCAATTTATAAATATCAATTACGTTGGAGGTACGTTCTATCGAAGTACCCATAGCATAGTTGTTATTCTCACAAATAAAAATAACCGGCAGCTTCCACAGCATCGCCAGGTTAAAAGTTTCATGCAGCATACCCTGCCGTGCAGCACCATCACCAAAATAAGTAAGTACCACATTATCAGTACCACGATATTGCTCCGCAAATGCCAAACCTGCACCAGTACCAATCTGTGCTCCCACTATACCATGCCCACCAAAAAATCCTACATCCTTACCAAAAAAGTGCATACTGCCACCTTTTCCTTTGGCGCAACCGGTGGCTTTGCCATACAATTCGGCCATACAACTATTTACAGGAACACCTTTGGCAATCGCCAATCCATGGTCACGGTAGGCAGTTATCATCAAATCTTCCGGACGGGTAGCCGTTATGCAACCAGCGGCAATAGCCTCCTGCCCAACATAGGCATGAAAGAAGCCACGGATTTTTCCATCCATTTTATATTTCTCTTCGGACATTAATTCAAACTGACGGATCAGCTGCATCAACTCGTACCAGTAGAGATATGTTTCTTTCGAAAATTTGGTAGCCACAGGCGCAGAATTTGTTGTTAGTTTAACCCATTTTACGGGACGCAAAAATAAGGGGAAAAAGGGAATTTTAAAGCAGTGATTTTGAAGGGGTAATCAGGGGCGAAAGGCATTTCAAACCGCAGAGAGGCGGAGGCGCAAATTTTTTGTTTAGCCAGCTTCGGTTCCCTGATCATCGTCCCTTGCGTCGCACTCTTGTACGTCCCGTTTTTAATGGCATCTTTTATAGACCTCACCCCGACCCTTTCCTACCAGAGAGGGCTATCATATCACAGTCCCTGCTTATTTTGAGTAACTGAAAATAAGCAGAGTCGTTGTAAGGCCAGGGCTGTGCCCGGTTTCCCGATGAATAATAGGGAGTAGGTGAGGTCCATAATCATTCAATAAGAAATTTCATTAAAAGTGAGGTCTTATATTGCAGACTGAAAATGCTTTCCCTAAAAAAAATATCACTCCTTCAATTCAAAAACTATAGCCATCGTTCTTTCGATTTTGCAGAAAGGATAATTGCAATTTGTGGCAAAAACGGTGTGGGCAAAACCAACCTGCTCGATGCCATTCATTACTTGTGCTTTACTAAGAGCTATTTTACCCGGCTGGATGGAAATAATGTACAGCACGGTAATATCGGTTTCAGAATAGAAGGAAATTTGTTACTGCATGACAAACCAGAAAAAGCTGTTTGTATTTTAAGAGAAACTGGTAAAAAAGAATTTTCCATCAATGATGATGCGTATGAAAAATTCTCTCATCATATCGGCCGCTACCCTTGTGTAGTTATAGCTCCGGATGATGCAGAATTGATTACCGGCGATAGTAAAGAAAGAAGAACATTTATTGATGCATTATTATCACAGTTTGATGCTGATTACCTGCAGCATCTGATCAATTATAGAAAAATACTGGAGCAGCGGAATTCTTTATTAAAATCATTTGCAGAAACAGGCGGCCGAAATTTTGAATTGCTGGATGTACTGGATGAGCAATTAACAAAACCCGGTGATTTTATTTTTGAAAAAAGAAAAACATTTCTTGTTTCATTTCTTCCCATTACAAAGCGATTGTATAATGAAATTGCTCAACCGGCAGATATTGATAAAGAAGATGTCCATTTATTTTATGAAAGTGAATTGCTGCAGGCTTCCTTTTCTGAATTACTAAAAATAAATCGGCAAAAAGATTATTTTGCCCAGCGAACTACTTCTGGTATTCATCGGGATGATATGGATATACAAATGAACAAACAATCTTTTAAAAGCATTGCCTCACAGGGCCAGCGAAAAAGTTTATTATTTGCATTGAAGCTGGCTGAAATGGAAGTACTAAAAAAAGAAAAACGATTTGTTCCTCTCTTGCTGCTGGATGATGTATTTGAAAAACTGGATGAAGACCGCATTAGTAATCTGCTGGATAAAGTTTGTGTAGAAAACGATGGTCAGGTTTTTATTACTGATACCAATGAAGAAAGACTTCGCCAGCATCTTGCGAAATTGAATGTGTCTTTCGAGATGATTCAGCTTTAGTTATTAAATTGATAACTTTACAACATGGGTGAATATTCTTTGGGTGATGCGATGAAAAAATTTCTGGAAGGCAGCCGGATAAAAGGTGGCATACAGGCATTGCAAATAGAAGATGTGTGGGAAGAAATAATGGGAAAAACTGTGGCGAGGTACACCGACAAACTCCAGATCATCGGTGATAAACTGATTATCACCACCAACGTAGCCCCGCTAAAGAATGAATTGATCTATCAGAAAGAAAAAATAAAACAAAGGGTGAATGAAGCTTTGGGGCAACGGATAATTAATGAAGTAATGATACAGTGAGGGTGTAGCTTCTAAGTTTTTTAAAACTCCAATCAGTATTATACGATGATAATAAAAAAGGAATGGCACCTTTATAGGTGCCATTCACTTTCAATTATCCTTTTACAAAAAAAACATGCCGATTTCTCTTATTAAATAGTCTAACATCTTTTCTATCGGCATAATAGCATCTAAGATTTAAACATAGTCCTTTGGACTATTTATTAAATCAAGATGGCATTACATATTCTTTTCTTTCATTTTATCACCGTCCACTTTACCTTTTTTCTTAATAACGGTTCCGTTTTCAGCAATCAGGGCTTTTATTTTGTCTTCGCCTTTTGCCATTTCTATTTCGTATGCTGTTCTGTTCTTATCATTTTCCTTATCTACTGAAACAATAGTATAACCAGCAAAATCGGCCTGGATAGTTTTGTTAACAGCAGCAGGTAAACCAGCAAAATCGGTATAAGATGATACTGTACCTATCCAGTTATTATCCTGATCATACCATTCCCAATAATCATTACCATCCATATTAAATCTAACTACGTAATCAGAAGTATCCATACGTGGCCAACCAGACCATTCCCAATCAATATTATCAACTGGTTCGTAACGATTCCAGGTAACATTTGTAACATTCGGGTACTTCTTTGTGAATGTAGCATTAATTGGTTCAGGCACAACTACAGTTCCTGTTGTCGGAGAAGGTTGAGATACATTTTCTGGTAACTTATTGTCAACAACTACAGTATCTGCAGTGTCAGTAGTTTTTGTGGAACTTTCTCCACATGATGTAGCAAAAACAACCAATGTTGCCATTGCAATACAATTTTTTAAATGCATAATTATGTGATTAATGTTTAGAATCGCCGTTTATCGGCATGTTTACAAAGGGTAGTATTAAATTATTATGCCAGTAAATTAATTCTACTTTCTTGTTATAATAATTTTATGCACAAAAAAAGTCACCATATAAGTGACTTTTATAATTTAAAAACTAAATTTATCAGGCATATTCTTCTTTCGCCGTCTTACTATATTCATCAATTAATTTTCGTTGCAAATCAAAAGGCACAGCTTCATAGGCAGTAAAACTCATCTTGAATTTTGCCCGGCCCTGTGTTATTGAACGAAGGGATGATGAATAGCCATCCATTTCTGCCAATGGCACCCTGGCTAATATTTTTTGAAAATGTCCTTCACTATCTATTCCTTCTACTATTGCACGGCGGCTTTGGAGATCACCCATCACTGCGCCGGTAAGATCATCCGGGCATAGCACTTCCACATGGTAGATGGGTTCCAGTATTTGCGGATCAGCTTGCTGAAATGCCTGGCGGAAAGCCTGGAGCCCTGCAATCTTAAAAGATATATCATTACTATCTACCGGGTGCATTTTACCATCATACACACATACTCTTATATCTCTTGCGTAGGAACCGGTAAGCGGACCATTGTGCATTTTTTCCATTACTCCTTTTAATATAGATGGAAGAAATCTTGTGTCGATAGCACCGCCAACAATACAATTGTAAAAAACAAGTTTGCCACCCCATTCAAGATCATGAGTGTCTCTTGCTCTTACATTCAAATCTTTTGGCTCTGCTAATCCTTCATGCCATGGTTCTATACGCATAAACACTTCACCAAACTGTCCACTTCCGCCACTTTGTTTTTTATGCCGGTAATTTGCATCAGCCATTTTACGAATCGTTTCCCGGTAAGCAATTTTCGGTTTTACAAATTTTACTTCCAACCTATGCTGATGTTCTATTTTCCATTTGGCTACCGCCAGGTGCATATCTCCCTGGCAATGGATAAGTGTTTGTTTCAATTCCGGGGAAACTTCCACTATTAGAGTAGGATCTTCTTCCCGCAGTTGATGCAATGCCTGGGAAAGTTTTTCTTCTTCACCTTTTTTTAATGATTCAATGGCCACTGTCATATTGTATGCAGGAAATTCAATGGGAGGTAATTCATAATTCTTTCCTCTTGCATGCAGGGTATTATTTACATGAGTATTTTTAAGTTTTAAAGTAGCTCCAATATCACCAGCTACCAGTTCATGCACCTGGGCTCTTTTATTTCCTTCCACTAAAAAGAGTTGATTTATTTTTTCTGTTATGTTGGTGCTTTCATTTTCCAGTTCCATTCCAACCTTTATAGTGCCGGAGTATACTTTAAAGAAAGACATTTCACCCACATGTGGTTCTGAAATTGTTTTGTAAATAAATAAACAAGCTGGGCCATTCGCATCGCAGGTAAGTTTTTCTCCACTCTTTGTAGTTTGTGGCGGCATTTCATTAGCACTGGGGCAAACATTGTCTATAAAACCCATTAAGCGACCACTGCCCATATTTCTTTCTGCAGAAAGACAGAAAAGAGGAAACAGATCATGATTGATCATTGCATTCTTCATTCCCGTTTTCATTTCATCTTCCATTAACTCGCCTTTCTCAAAATATATTTCCATCAGCGACTCATCGTTGCTGGCTATGGCTTCAATCAGTTCCTTGTGCAGATCTTCTGCTTTTTGTTTTTCATCCTCTGGTATAGAATGCTTCTCGGGTTTGCCGCCGCCATCTTTAAATTTATACATCGTCATGCGCAGCACATCTATTATTTCATGAAAGCCAGCCCCAGTCTGGTGTGGGTATTGTACTACAACAACTTTATTTCCAAAATGGGCTTTTGCTTCCCGTACTGTTTTATCAAAATCAGCATTATCATCATCTAGTTTATTCACCGCAAATATCATTGGGGTTTTAAATTTCTCAGTATAATCCCAAATGATATCGGTGCCAACTTCTACTCCCATTACTGCATTCAGCAACATCACCCCGGTGTCCGCTACTTTCAATGCAGAAATTACTTCGCCCACAAAATCATCATAGCCGGGTGTGTCGAGTATATTTATTTTATAGCCCCGCCATTTTGTATGTAATAGTTTACTGAAGATGGAATTACCTCTCTCTTGTTCCAACTCATGGTAGTCTCCGCTTGTATTTCTTTCGGCAATGTTGCCGCGGCGGTTGATGAGGCCTGCTTCATATAGCATGCATTCCGCTAATGTGGTCTTACCGGAGCCGGCATGGCCCAGCAAGACAATATTTTTTACATGTGATGTATCAAATTCTGGCATGACAATCCAATTTAAGAGTAAGAAAATAATTTGTCTTTGATCTTAATGGGAAATAAGATAGCAATCAACAATTAATAATTGTCAAATTAAAATCGGGAATAGGATTGCTTATTGTCAATTGCCTGTTAACTCCGGTAATTATTACGTTCGGTTTAAGAATTCATTAAACTCAGATCGCAGGCTGTTCAATGTTTGTTCCAATGCCTGGTACTCTTCATTCAATGTCTCATGACGATTAAGTGTGTCTTCATTCGCCGTGCCATTAAATGCAGCCATTTCAAAGTTCATTTTACGGTCATGTACTTTGACGGACTGTTTGAGATCATGAATGTTGATAAGCTGAATGTGAAACTGGTTGTGGAGATGCTCTACTAGTTGGAGCTGTTCTTTAGAAAGTGGTTGGCCTGCTACTTGTCGGAGTTTTGTTTCGTCATTGGTGAATTCTTCACGAAAATTACGAAGCTTTTCTCTCCAGCTGCTGCACTCCCGGGTGAGCTGTGAGATGTCTACCTGAACCATGGGATTTAATTTAAAGATTAGAAAATAAAGAACCTTTTCATTTTTCCCTGGGGTGTTGGATTGATAATGGCTTGCTAAAAACCGTGAGTAAAGTAAAACAGTTTTGGGAGAAAACAAATAATATTGACCTTATTTTATTAACAGCCAAAGTTCAAATAATACCCTACAACAGAAATATTACTTTAAATCCAGTCGGTAGTGTAGGTAGGCCAAATTCATTGGCCTCTTGCCAAAAAGGACCTCTGGTAGGTGGAGTTTGAAATGAACCTCCTATTGGCAAATCTTTCTGGCTGAATTTATATTGCTTTGCACCTAGTCCTAAAAATATTTCAAGTAAAAGGTTGTCAGATTGTATAAAGGGAAATCTAACCAGCATCCCTGCTTTTATAAAACCTCCATATTCTTCTTTCACATCCGTATAAAATGCTTGCTGAAAGTAAGCACATTGCCCATTCTGGCAATTAATTCCGAAAACGGCTTCCTTTTTCCTAGTCACTGATTTATAATGGAATTCAGGACCGATAAAAAAATCTATACTCTTTTCATTTCTTTTGGGAAAATGGTATTTGATATCTCCTCTTAGTTTGATTCCGGCAGGTTTTTCTATTCCTTCATTAGCGGAAAGTACACCTGTGTAAAAAATCCAACTCGGTTCTACGGCTGCGGAAAATCGGTTACTCCATCTGTAACCGAGTCCAAGCATTATGCCTCCATCCGGTTCTAAAAAAGTTGTAAGACTGGTTCTAAGATTGAATCCGGTTTTAGAATTGATGGTTGCTTTTTTGTTTTCCTGTGCAAAGATTGAGATGGATAAAAACAAAAACAGTATGGCAGGTACGTACAGAACTATTTTCTTCATTCGCTTATTATAAAATCCTTGAAACAAAAACGGGTTGTTGGCGGTTGCTGATATCATATAAAACAATTCCATTACTTACCTGGCATATCAGTGTGTTGCCATAAGGAATTACATCGTAGAATGTATCACCAGTAATAGTTCTTAAAAGCTGAGGATTGTAGGTGTAATTGATATTAAAAACTTTCAATCCTGTTTGCCCGTCACAAACATACAAGGCATTATCACTTATGCCAAGACCGTAAGGACCGTTCAAAGGTAGATTTGTCATCAACTGTGGTCTTGTAATGTCTTTGATGTTATATACCACCAATTGGCTCATACCTCCACCGCAAGGGCCCGAAGAATTCAACGTAGCATATGCGGTACTATCTTTTGCTACTACCGGATCGCAGCTCATTCTTACTATGTAATCGGCCTGTGCCAATTTTACCGGATTCTCAGGGTTGGTGATAGAAAATATATGCATGGAGAATGATGAGCCAATAAATAATTTATCCTGGTAAGGAAAAATTGTCTCTATATTAATTCCAACAGATGTGGTTGATTTTAAAACCGGAGCTGCAGAAGGATTAGAAATATCAAATGCCTTAAGCTTCGTATTATCTACTACATATAAATAATTTCCAATGATAGTAAAACGGGCGGTTGATCCACCGGCACCTGAAGCTTTTGACGCATCGGCTGCACCTTCTTTAGTGCATCCCTGTGAAAAAGATAAAGTGGCGATGGCTATAATAAATAAAATATTTTTCATGGTTAATTACCTCCAGCATTTTGCGTTATTAATAGTTTTTTTCTCCCAACCTATCACTACTCCTTTTTCGGGATCGGGACATTCAAAATAAATGGTAGAAAAACTGTTGGCAGGCTTAGGCGGATATTGTAAAGCAAGATCTGGAAATACCCCAGGTGTACGAGAAATTTCTCTTACATTATTAATATTGGTAGCATCTATCACCACCAGGTCGTTAAAGTTATTAGTGTAGATCAGTCCATTTTTTACCGATATTTCTTTACACAAAAAAGAACGGATAAAGCCGAGCTTTTGTGGAGCTGATGGAGTAGAATAGTTTATAACATGAATGCCGCTGTCCTGCTCTACCTGGTAAATAATATTTCCCAGGGTATAAATTTTACCAGCATTAACGGTAGGTCTGGCTGCACCGGTGGTAATAGTTTTTATAGATGCAAGATTATTGGTGTAAATCGGTACGTAACCTTCCTGTGTTCCATTATTTACTCTTTGTGGATCGCAGGAAAATAAAATAATGGAACAGGAAAAAAGCAGCAAAATGGAGAATCTCATAAAAATGGTTTTGTTTGCAATGGACTGGTAAAGTAACGTAGAGTTTAATTAATAGGGAAATGCTGCATAATAAAAAAAATACACCGCTGTGGAGCAGTGTATTTTTATATTGATTGCGAAAAATCTTATCGGTGTCTCGTCACTTTTACTTTTGTCCCTTTATTACCCCTTGGCCCTTTTACGGTTGTTTTCTTTACTGTTGTGGTATGGCCTCTGGGCCCTGTTACAGAAGTTTTTGTACGGCTTACCCTGTAATTATTTACAGATGCAGAATGACGGCTTCTTACTACTGAAGAGGATGACCGGTAAGGACTATATACTTTATGTGCATGAATTCCTCTGTGTGTATGGACTACTACGAACGATTGGTGATGATGTGCCCGGTAAGGATGCCACACATTCCAGCGGTAAGGTTTCCATGGTTTCCACCAGGTGGGATGATGATTCCAACGCCATGTAGAAACCCAGGGACGGTATGCAGGAGCATATACAAATCTTACGGATGGCCATAACCAAACATTTATAATTATTGGCTCAGCATTTTCAAATGAAACATTGGGGCCACTCAGATTACTGTTATTAATAAAATCAAAGGAAGTTGCTTCATCACCACTGTTGGGTTCTACAATTACCTGCTCACCATATATATCTTCATCTCCCACTATCTGAATCATGGCTGTTTCGGTACCTGTTTTTTCTAGTTCAATAACAGCTATGTCTTGAGTTTCTTTTTCTGAAATTGCCACTTGTAAAATAAAAATATGAGCATCTTTTTCCATTTTACTTATCACCTGCACATAATCTGTATTGCCATCCTCATCTAGGTCAAGGTTGTTTATATGATTTCCTTCTTTATTAATAGCTTCTTCGAAAGCTTCGGGAGAGGTTGCATTCTGAAACATTTGCAATGCGCCTTGCAGGCTAAAATTATCGCCGGGCAATCCTGTAGAATCAATTCCAGACTGATTTTGTGCCTGGGCTATATTCATCATTGCGATTAAGCCTAGTGTAATAGTAAAGAGATACTTATTTTTTTTCATACAATTTATTTGTAGTGAGACAAGAGGTCTTCAAAAAAGTTTAGTCGATAAAATAAAAATCAAATAATCATTATTGAGTTGTGGCAAACTTATCTGCTAATAGGATGAATGAGGTGTCTATAGTCTCCTGACAAATTTATAGGCATATGTTTTTTGAGTAGGCTCCACATAAATAGTAAATGTGGTGTCATTAACCTTTATAAAAGGCCATCCGGCACCAAACATTTCAAGGCGACTTTTTTTAAAAGACCAGTGATAGGTACCTATACTATAGCCTGCGGAATCTATGGAATAAACTTTAAAGATAGAAAAGGGTGCTGCTTCTTTTTCAGCCTTCCATTCTTTTCCTACTAACCATTTGATTATGTCTTCATCCTGATTAGAATTTTCTACAGTAGAATTATTAGAAGAAATATTTGAGGGTTGTTCCTCTACTTTTTTTGAAGCTGTATTTTTTTCCTTACTATCTGAACAAGCCACTAGCAATACTAAAATGGGAATAAATAATACTTTCATAAATCTGATTTTGGTTATTAAAAATAATTAAGCTCTTAATAATGTTTGATAAACAATGTTTCTCCGCCTTTTGCTTACTGTTAGGCAGGTTCCATCCGTTAGCCATATAGCACCATACTTATCTACCCTGCTGATGTATAATTTATTAATAATGTCAGTTCGATGTATTCTTATAAAATTGTTATCTGTCAACGCCAGTTCATATTTCCCCAAAGTTTTTGCCACCAGCACTTTTCTTTTCCCTGTAAGATGAAACCATGTATAATTATTACTGGCCTGGCAACGGATAATTTCAATTGGGGAAAACCGGAACTCTCCTGAATTAGTATTTACGGCAATAAATTTTTCTGTCATAATGCAATTGTTTATATTCCCTTTACCAAACATTCCCCATTTTTCTTTCTTACTAGTTTATAAGAAGCATTTACAGTTCTAAAAAAATCACATCCTTTTACTTTTTATTTGTCATTGTTTTAAATTTATTATAGACTTCCAGAATTCGCTTTTGTTCCTGAAATAAATTACTGTTGGCTAAAGGAGAGCTTCCGTTATGTTTGATTGACTTATGAATTAGTTTCCCTTTGTCAAAATAACTTTTCTGTTCAACTATTTCAGATTTTTTAAAGTCGAAAATCTGGTTATCGTTATTTTCCTTCATTGAAACTGAATCGTAATAAATAGGCCGATTGTACTGAGAAGTTTTTTCAAATACATAAGAAAGTAGTCCATTTAATAAATAGTAACCTGTCATTTTTTGAAAGGTCTCACCAAAATGCTGTGTTACAATTTTTTCTAACCCATTACTTATATAATAAAATGTTGCTTCGCCGCCTTCAAGTGATTCGTTAAGCTCCTTATTTATTGTGGAAGTCCATTTTGCAATTGAATCAATACGTACAACATTTTGCCGGATTACATTAAGCAGTATGGCAAAATCTTCGTTGTTAGCGGTGTCTATTTGCTGTAAAGCCACTTTTAATGCAACTGTATCAGCTTTTGTAAATGACACTTGCTCATCTAAAACAGTTTCCTTTTGTAGTACCGTGTTACATGCAAACAGTAGTAGTAGGTTTACTGTTAAAACAATATTGGTTATTTTAGTTGGCAGCATTGTTATTTTTTACAGGCATCATCCCTAATTATTTATTTACTTTCCAAAACCGCTATCCGCTTTTTTAATGCCTCTATTTCTTTTATCAATTCTTGTATGGCTGCTAAAGAAATACCTGCAGGGTCAATAGTGCTTATACTTTTATCATCTACCCCAACATTAAAAGCAGCTTTAAAATCCTGTGACATCGGGCCAATATGATATTCTTCTGTGCCTTTGTATTTCCATTTGGTAACAGATAAAGCAGCAATTCTTTTGAGTAATTCTGCTCCATCTATTTTAGTAATATCTTCTTTCTTATTTATATCACTTGCATTTGTCCACACACCACCATTGGTAAGAAAGGCACCATTACCATTGCCTGCACCGCTGCCAACTTCCAGGGCATGTGTAGCAGCAGTAACTGTGGGTATTCCAAACACCCAATCGTTTACATTGGCATTGCCAAAAGCCATGGTATTGCTGGCAGATACTGATGCCTGAGAGCCTATAACTGTAGAGTTGTTTAAACCATCAATAGTTACATCTGCACTGTATCCAATGGCGGTAAGCCGGGTGCCGGTAATATTGGTGGGGAGAGTATTATATCCTATCGCAATATTATTAAACCCAGTCGTATTATTCAATAGTGCTTTGCTACCAACAGCAGTGCTGCGAAGGCCATTCGGTCCATCACCAATGGATTTATGTAATGCACTGTCCCCAACAGCTACATTATGATCCTGACTGGCATTAGAAAATAAGCTGGCATTCCCTATCGATACATTATTATCGGCATTATCGTTTGTGTATTGTGATTTATTACCAATAGCAATATTATAATTGCCCCCGATATTATTATATAAAGACTGATAGCCAAATGCATTATTCTGAAAGCCAATACCAACATTTTTTAATGCTCCTGCACCAACAGCAGTGCTATACGACAACGGACCTATGGCTGCACCAATAGAAAACAATGCACTGTCCCCGATAGCTGTGGTGAAAGTAATCATGGCACCATTTTTTAAAGCACCTGCTCCTACTGCCACATTGTGAGAACCATCAAAGTATTCGTATAACGCATCTGTGCCAACGGCCACATTGAAATTACCGGCATTTGAACCTGAAAGACCTATCATAGCATTTTTACCAATGGCAGTATTCGACAATCCAGTGTTACCATACAAAGCTTTATAGCCAATGGCTGTATTGTCAGCCGAAGTAGTATTTGTAAAAAGTGATTGAAATCCAAGGGCAGTATTATTAGCACCCGTTGTATTAGTATATAATGCCTTGGACCCGACGCCAGTGTTATTACTTACAGATGAATTAAGCAAGGCAGAATCACCAACAGCTACGGTGTTACTTCCTGAGCTATTATTATAAAGTGCTTCTTTACCTATAGCCACATTGTTGCTGCCTGTGGTATTAGAATTGAGTGCTCTGTATCCCTGGGCGGCATTATTACTTCCTGTAGTATTGTAGTTTAGCGACTCATAACCAAGGGAAACATTATTGTCACCAGATAAAATAAGTGGATCCCCGGTATTGTTTTCCATTGCTCTATAACCTACAGCCACATTAGCACTGCCATACTGTACTTTGGTAAGTGCCTGGTATCCTATTGCTACATTGTTCGATGAGTTGACATTATTGGCCATGGCACTATCTCCCATTGCAGTATTAAAATTACCTACCGTACCTGATGCAAGTGCATAGTTACCCATTGCCGTATTACCCTGACCATTCATATTAAACAATGCTTTAAAACCAACAGCAGTATTCACTCCGGCGGGGCTTCCATTAAAATTGTATAATGCAGAATCGCCAACTGCCACAAGGTGAGAAGATACCGTGTTTTTGCTCAATGCCTTGTTACCTAGAGCCACGTTACCGCTACCAGTTGTATTTGCATTAAGCGATTGAAAACCCAATGCAGTGTTACTCTCACCAGTAGTATTTGCAAACAAGGTTTTTGACCCGATACTAGTATTTTGTGTTCCCTGTGTACCGGTGGCACCTGTGCCATTATTGTATAAAGCTGAATCGCCAACTGCTACAAGATTGGAGATAGTGGTGTTTTTATTTATAGCATCATTTCCAATTGCTGTATTAGCGTTGCCAGATGTATTGGAGTACAATGCATTTGTTCCTGCCGCAAGGTTTCTATTACCTGTTATATTTGCCTGCAAAGTTGAAAAACCCAATGCATTATTATTACTGGCAGTGGTAGTTTTTAATAATGAAAAAGCACCTATTGCTGTGTTGCTGCTTCCGCCAGTAGCCTGTCCCATAGCAAATCCGCCCAAGGCTGTATTATTATCGCCGCTGGTAATTTTGCCCATGGCCTCTGCACCCACTGCTGTATTATCTTCTCCGGATGCCGAATGATAACGCAATGCATCGTAACCGATGGCTGTATTTTGCAAACCAGTAGTGTTGGTAAGAAGAGCTTTAAAACCAATAGCTGTATTTTGGAAACCTGTAGTATTTTTTGCAAGGGCACTATCGCCAATTGCAGTTTGTTCGCCACTTGTTGTTTTACTTAGTGCATCGTTACCTGCTGCTACATTACTGTTACCCGATAAATTAGAACTTAATGCATTTCCACCTACCGCAATGTTCCGGCTACCAGTTGTATTAGAAATCAAAGCTTGAAATCCGTTAGCAGTATTATTAGAGCCTGTCGTATTTGCATACAATGATTTAGACCCAATAGCAATGTTCTGTAAAGACTGTATGCCTGAGGCGCCAACACCATTATTGTATAAAGCACTATCGCCAATGGCTACCAGGTTGCTTGCATTCGTATTACTATATAATGCCCTCACCCCTATTGCCACATTACTGTAACCATGAAAGTTTAGTCTCATTGCTTCGTAGCCATAAGCACTATTATTATTGCCTGTCTTATTTGCGCCAAGTGCAAAACTGCCACTGGATGTGTTATTTCCGCCTGTAGTATTTTCACCAAGTGTATAATAGCCATTTGCGGTATTAAAAGAACCATTAGTATTTAATGATAGCGAATTTAGACCGGTAGCACTGTTGAAACTGCCTGCGGTATTTGTAAAGAGTGCAAATGCACCCAAGGCACTGTTGTTGCCTCCAGTAATATTGTTTACCATTGAACGATAACCAATCGCTGTGTTTGAAGCACCCTGAGTATTTGCAAATAATGCCTTAGAACCGACTGCTGTGTTTTTAGTAGCTTCTTCCTCACCACCTGGTGCAACACCCATACCATTACTATACAAAGCACTATCACCAATGGCTACTATATTACTTGTAAACGTATTATTAAACAAGGCACTTGTGCCAATTGCTACATTGCTGCGGCCAATAGTATTAAACCTTAAAGCCAGCGAACCAGAGGCGGTATTACCATTACCTGTGGTGTTGCTACTAAGCGATCGAAAACCATTTGCTGTATTATCATTTGCAGTATTATTTGCCAGTAGCGATTGGAAGCCAACGGCAGTATTACCAGCCCCGGTAGTATTGTTAAAAAGTGCTTTGGAACCTACAGCAATATTAGCACCGTTGCCACCATTATGATTATATAATGCAGAGTCGCCGATGGCTAGTAAACGATTATCAAGGTTATTGTATAAAGCACCGCTACCCAAGGCTATATTATTGGTGCCAGATAAATTAGCGGTAAGGGCGGTTTTACCTATAGCAATATTGCTGCTACCCGTTGTATTACTCCCTGCAGAACCTTCTCCCAAACCAATATTGTCGCTACCGGTAGTATTAAAACGCAAAGCACTCGATCCAATACCGATGTTAGTAAACCCTTGGTTATTTAATAACGAATTGGAGCCAATGGCAATATTACCATTGATATTAGTGGCTTTTTTCATGGCATTATAGCCAATAGCAATGCCCTCAGTGCCCAAGTTAGCCATGGCTGCTGCAGAATCGCCAATAGCTATATTATTATCGCCGACAGAAAAACTATTTAATGCACCTGTACCCATAGCTATGTTTCTATTTGCACTGAAGGTAGCGACGGACAAAGCACCTATTCCCATAAACAGATTACCTTCCAAAGTGTCTATACCGCCTGCCAGTTGATTGTTTACTTTAAAGCGGAGATTTTTTTTATCGGTAGTTCCTAAAAAATTACTTGACGTTGTACCTGCATTTCCTGTCAGGTTCCAGCCGGCAGAGGCGGATACATCGCTGCCAATAATGAGCTTTTGCCATAGTGTTCCGCTCCAGTAATAGTAACCGGTCCCGGTTGGTAATGTAGCATTGCTATTAAATACTAATAGTGAAATTGCCGGGCTTGCAATAGTAGTTACATCTGTGGGAGAAGTTAATGCTACATTGGGTATTAGCAAACCTTTATTGCTTGCTTGTATGTGCAATTGTGCAGATGCATCAGGTGTTACTGTGCCTATACCTACATTTTGAGCAGTAAGATTTACAACAGAAAACACTGTAAAGAATAGCGATAAAAAGATCAGTTTTTTCATGCGTTTAGTTTGTGTAGTTATTTATGGAATTATGTTGTTTACAAAATCAATTTGCAAAAAAATTATTTACAAACTGCATTTATGGTGGCATTGGCTTTTGCTTCATCATAAAAACCCCATACGTTTACAGCCACTTTATATATGTACCACCTGTCATTTTCATTTTTAATTTGTATAACGGTTGGCCTGGTTTTATCCTTATTCCACCAGGATATCTCTGTATCACTTACTTCAAATAAAACAGGTATTGTGCAGTATTGCTTATTGTAAGTGGAAAAATCGTTTGTAAGTGCTTTCTTTAATCTATCTAACATAAGTATTGCGTTAGCGTCTAAAAGTTTTGTACGTTTATCAATAAAATCGGGATGAAATAATTGAATGGTGGCCGCTTCCACTTTTGCATAGTCGCCTTCCATCAGTAATCCATGATACCAATTAAAGACGTCTCTTATATTATTTACGGTGGGGATATCTACTTTTGGTCTTGCATCTGCTATTTTTTCTGCTTCTTTTATTCTGCTTTTTTCTACCCAATAAGTCATCTTACTTATTTTGTATTCACCCATAGTTTCCACACTTAAAGATTCTTCCTTAATATTTTGCATTCTGTAATCAGGTGTTGTCCATGCTACACTCGTCCATGGTTCACTGGCAGTATTTCTATACAGTCTTAGCAAGTAGGGTCGCTTTACAGTTTCAAGTTCGAAATTGGTTTTTCTTCTTGTAAATACTAAACTTACTGGTACCGAAACTGACAGAGGTGTATGCCACAGCGGCTCTGGCAATTTTAAAAAACTGAAACTAATAACATCATCTAAAAAAGTTGCTTGTATAAGTCCATAGTCAGACATAGATAATATTAATGCCCTTATTTTTGAAGTATCAGGAGCAGGCATACCATTGTACTCTACTGTGCCTGGTGCATATTGACTGTAAGTATATTTACCTCCACCTGTTTTTGCATATTTCGCTGCACCTTTTGCTATTTTGGTAATGCCGGGCAAGTCTGTTTTAAAAGTAGCACTTACACTTACTCTATAAAAAGTGCTGTAACCGCCATTTACATATTCTGTAGATGTATTTCCACTGCCAACTTTAACTGATAAACAGTTTGCGCCAAGATCATTCTTTACATCTTTTTGTACAGTAGCAGTGGTTGGCTGGCTATAACTAATCGATTGGAAAAAACTTATAAAAAAAATCAGGATAATAGTTCTCATAAAAAGATGTATTAACTTTTATATTTCTCATTACCTCTAGAAATAATGAGGATATAAAGTTTAATCTTTTGAAGAAAAATTATATTACCCTTTGGGGTGATTTTAATTATCTGTCATAAGCCTCCGAAGGCATGCTATGGCAGATGCTCTGGAGCTGGCATCTAATTTTAGGTAAGTATTGTTGATATGTTTTTTTACTGTGTTTAAAGAGATAAACAACATTTCAGCAATCTGTTTATTTGTTTTGCCATCATAAATTAATTGCAACAAAGTGAACTCTCTTTCTGAAACAGTATCTTTTAGGCTTTTGTTTATTTTTTGCAGAGTAAGTGCAGGAAATTTTAGTTTATTTTTTTGCGCATGGTTGTATAAAGCTATTTCCAGAGTGGAATACAAGCCTGCTTCATTAAAAGGTTTTACGATGTAGCCGGAGGGTTCTGTGTATTTTGCTTTTGCCAGAGTAGATTTATCAGAATAAGAAGTAATAAAAACGAACGGAATATTAAGGTGTTCATTTATTTTTTCTGCAATTAATAAACCATCCATTTCTCCGTTTAAATTAATATCCAATAAAACCAGGTCTGGCAAATTTGTATCCAACTCCAGCAGTGCACTTTCTTTGTTGTAAACGATTGCTGATACCACAAAATCATTTTTTTCTAACAATGATGCAATATCCTCTGCAATGATCGGTTCGTCTTCTACAATTAAAATTTTAACGTCGCTCAATTTTATATTTTTATATAGTTAGCTATTTCAATATCCACTTTTGTTCCATCCTCACTGTACATTTTCATTTCTCCCTTTAGTTTTTGCAGAAATGCGTTGATCATTTTATGGCCAAATGATTTTTTTACTCCTTGTTCAAAGTCTTGTGGCAGTCCTATTCCATTATCATACACAGAGAGTATAAGTTTATGTTCAACGATACTAAGCATTACTTTAATGCTCCCTTTTCTATTATTTGGAAAGGCATATTTTAGACAATTTGTTATCAGTTCATTTAAAATTAATCCAATCGGAATAACTGTATCCACATCCAGTAATAAAGGATCTATTTCCTTCACCAGTTTAATATTGTCTGGTTTTATGTTGTAGGAATAAAAAAGATTGTCTAAAAGGTTGCCAATATACTGTTGTACATAAATTCCGGTTAAATTATTTTCCTGATATAGATTTTGATGAATTAAACTCATACTTTCTACCCTGTTTCTACTTTCTTTCACAGCATCCAATGCCTGCTCATCTTTTATATAATTCGACTGAAGACTAAGTAAACTAGATACAATCTGTAGATTGTTTTTAACCCGGTGATGTATTTCTTTTAGCAGCACCTCCTTTTCCGATAACGCCTTCTCTATAATTAAATTTTTTATATTGAGTTCCTCTTTCTTTTTTCGATTGGCAACATAAGCCTTGTATGCAAAACCTGCCATGAAAAGAAATAATAACGATGCAGCAATAAAATAATTTCTTTCTTTTTTGCTTCGCCCAGCCTCGGTTGCAGCTAATTTATTTTCAACATCCAATAATACAATTTGCTTTTCCTTTTCATTGGTTTTATAAACAACGGTCATTTCATTTATCTGCCGAAGGTTTTCTTCATTCAATATACGGCCTGCAATGGCCGTACTGCTATCTTTAAATTGTAAGGCTTTATCATACAATTTTAAAGACCGGTACGTTTCTGCCATTTTATCAGTAAAGTTTTGCATTAATTCTTGTCTTCCATTAGATGCGGACATATCCAGACCTTTTTGAAAATAAGAAAGTGCCTCTGGGTAATTACCATCCCTTACCCTTATGTTACCCATTGCATGATAAATGGTTGTAAGGCATTGAGTATGATTTATTGGTAGTGCAATCTGTTCTGCTTTTATCAATAGCTTTTCTGCTTCAGCCACCCGGTTAAGATTTAGCAAGGCATCACCCATATTTGCAAGGCAACTACCTATATCTTTTTTTACATTTAGCTCCTGAGCTATTTTCAATCCTTTTTCAGCAAAATAAAACGCAGAATCATATACTAACCTGCTTTGATATAAACTGCCAATATTCATAGTGGTGTTTAAAATTCCCTGTTTATCCACTATTTCTTCTTTTAAAACTAACGATTGCCTATAATAATTAATAGCAGCGGCATAATCCTTTCTTGCCTTAGACACCAGGCCAAGATTATTCATTGAAATGGAAATAAACTTTTTGTTTCCGTACTCTTTTCGAAGTTCAAAAGCAGCTAAATGATTACGAATTGCTAATTCATAATTTCCCCGATAAAACCAGGCTAATGCAATGTCAGATATTACATGTGATTGCTTATCCGGCAGATTTAGACTTTTATATATTGCTAATGCTTTATCTAAAAAAAAAAGACAAGAATCTAAGTTTCCTTTATAATCATACGCAATACCCATCGTTTGAAATAATTGGGCTTGCTTCGGTAAAAAATTATTTCTCACAGCGATTTTTAATGCCTCATTTGTATAGTACAGGCTGGAATCTGGATAGGTATCATAATAATGGACAGCAAGGCTGTTTAGTGTATTAACCTTAATAGAATCCTGGGTAGTAGTTTTAAAAACAAGAAGCAAAGAGTCGTTGTAAGCTAACTGGCCGTTAACATTCATTACTTCTACGAAATAAATAAATATAAGGAAGTAGTATCTTTTTTTCATGCTTGTAAGATGGGCTTAGTAATAATGTATATGATTAAAATTGCTTCAATTTCATTAAATCATTTCCTGATTACAAATTTTGTGGAAAACTTTGTACTAGTTATTACCCTTTAAGGTAGTCTTTATATGTTTGGTGTACTATAATGATTTCTAAAGATACCAGATAACGAGCTACCTGGCAGGCTCAATGTAAAAGATGGTATTGACAATTTTTATATAGCGAAGAAATGAGAATAGAGCTACCCTTTAATAATGAAAAATTTATCATTTTCAGTTTTACTAGTCAACGAGAAAAATAGTTAAAAAAGGCCGCAATAAATGCGGCTGCTTTAAGAAAACTTAATATTAACCATGAAAATTAATCTTCTACTGTATCAATTTAATTTTCAGATTAAACTGCCCCACAGTAACGCCTTTTGGCGCAGATACTCCTATCAAAATATTATAATTTTCCTGTCCCGGGTTTTGAAAACTTACTTTTCGTTCGCTGGTTTGTACTTTGCCTTTCCAATTACCATCCCATTTATGATCTGCTTCGCAGGTAATGCAACTGCCAAGATTTGGTACAAGGTTATAATCTGCTGCGCCAATACGATAAGCATAGATACTTAAATCGCCATTGGCATCTGTAGGTGCAACGCTTATGAACATTTCGCATTGTTTGGGCATTGTTACGGCAAAAAATACATGATTGCCTTTAAACTTATTGGCCTGTGTGCCCGGAAAGCAGGCATTGGCACTGCTCCAAGCCCAGCTTAGGTCTTTCATTAAAGCACCTTTTGCTAAATCACCTTGTACTGTTACTGAGTCTTTTTCGTCCATATTAACGACAGTAACATTTGATGGCCATTGCGCCAAACTTGATATTGAGATCAATAAAGGAATCAATACTGAATAAATTGTCTTTTTCATATTGCTGAGTTTAGGTTATTTAACAGTTATCTTAAGTGTAATATTTTTACCATTCCCTTCTGCTTCAAAAGGTTTTCCGTTGAGCAGCAAGGTTACCCGAAAACTGTACGATCCATCTGAATATGGCGGGGCAAACTGTGGTATATCAAACACCTCACTGGCGCCCGGTTCCATATCCCAGAATTCGACTTCATTGGGGTCGTTATCAAATACTTTCTTATCTGCTGCACTGGCACCACTAGGTGATGTGCCCGCATCAAAGTCAAGGCTGTATTTCCCTTCTGGCCAGGCCGTGTTACCAGAATTTGTAATGGTGAAACGCAAATCAATATGTCTTGTCCTGCCCCTTTCTATATAGTAGGAAGTTACTTTAGGAACAATGGAAACTTCATATTTCTCAGCAACCACCATCACTGCTTTATCTATATTGCTTACAATCTTACTTCCCCATTTTACGTATACCTCCACATCGTACTCGCCGGGAAGTGTTGGCCCTGTTAAATTGATATCATAATTGCGGGTGGCATTAGGTGCCAGGGGTTCCTGCATCACCACCGATCTGTTGAAGGCCTGCCCTTCTGTAGCCGAGCCTTTATATATCAATACAACTACATAATCGCTTTGATACTTTTGAATGGCTGCATTCTGCGTATTCTTAACGCTAATGGTAATTCTGTTGTTGACACCCGGTTCGATTTTAGTATCACCGGTTAGGTTTACGGTAGCTACCAACTGACCGATGACAGAACCAGATAAAAGGCAACCCAAACACAGTGTGAGAAAAGAAAATTTCATATCGTATTATTTATGGTTGATACAGTAAATTTCTGCCTGTTAATCAATTGCCCGTTCACCCAACCGGGTGATTTTAATCTCTGACAGCTATTACCATCCAGCGATTATCTGCACTACTGTATTGCATTGTAACAGAACCGTTGCCTGTAGTTACAATATCCGCACCGCTTAATGTATTAATCCTGTTGGCTGGTACTGAAGTACTACCCACCTGATTTACAATAGTCATATTTTGTCCGGTAAGATTTACTACGGTAAGGATTTTTCCGTCAACCGCATTGGTAAATCCTGATAATGAAAAGGCAGCTGTAGGCCCGGCTATTTTTATAAAACTGAATGTACCGGGACTTACATCATCGTTTACTCCATTAACCACTGTTATCTCATTTTGCCGCAAGGCTAAATCACCATTTGCATCTATTAGAGCAACCGGTGACGCCGTATTAAATCCAATTGCACCGTTTTGTAAAACAGTGAAAGCATTGTTACGTAAATTATCTGCCAGTCCATTTCCAATCTGGAACAAACGGTTTGCTGCATTGATGCCCGAGGGATTAGCCGCATTGGTACTATCATTGTAGGTGCCAATTACCATACCTGTATATGATTTTGATTTGGTAAAACGTCCATGTGCCGAGGAGTAATCGCCAGATGAAATGGTGAAGCCTCCGGTAGCAAGAGATGCAATTGCACTTGAAGTTGTATTGGAATTTAATGCAGCAGCATAGGTACCACTCGCAGTAGTATTAAAACCAATTGCAGTTGATTGATCGCCATTGGCCAAAGCATTTAAGCCGAGGGCTCTTGCTCCTAATCCAGTGGCAACGGCATTATTACCCATTGCAAAACTTTCGCTTGTCAGTGCCTGAGTATTATTTCCCATTGCTACAGAATAAGAGCCTTTTGCTTTTACATCATTACCCGCTGCAAATGAATAATTGCCAATACTGTCTTTATCCCAATTAGTGGAACTTACATAGCCAGTCCTGAAGGCGGCTTTATCAGCATACCACATGGTTCTTCTGCCACCACTAGTGGTTGGCGGGTTCGTTGCTGTTACAGGTATATTTCCGGTTGCATTAAATAACACATTGCTATCCGCTACCTGGAAATAACCCATGGTAAGAAAATAGCGGGATAGAAAATTGCCAGATAACAATGGAGATGCAGAACTGTTATTGTGTATTATGAGCTTATTATTAGAGTTGGTTTCATTAGAACCGGCATTATAGCCAATAAAAATATTTCCGTCTCCCAATAAACTACCACCAGCTACATGCCCAATTAAGGTGTTGAAATTCGCAGTTTCCGGAATTGCAGGCACACCATTTCCTCCGGCACTATTTCCAATAGCCACATTACCAAAGCCATCTCTGTAGCGTAAGGCATACTGGCCAATTGCAACATTGTTATTGCCTGTTATACTACTCTCTAAAGCGTTAGGCCCTACGGCAATATTACTTGACCCTGATGTTAGAGAACCGGCAGCACCGACACCTATCCCAATATTTGAGCTTCCAGAGGATAAATTAAAAAGGGCCACAGCCCCCAACGCCACATTATTGGAACCGGAAGGATTACCATTATACATGGCCCTTTCTCCAATGGCTATATTTCTGTCGCCGGATGTTCCATTATACAACGCCTGATAACCAATGGCAATAATTTCATTGGCAGTAGTAGTTGAAAATAGAGATTGAAGCCCTATAGCAACATTATTATTTCCCTGCATGTCCAACATTGTCTGGCTTCCCAGAGCGGTATTACCTGTAATCGAAGTGCCTGTTGATGACATAGAGCTGTAACCAATGGCTGTATTATCAAATCCGGAAACAATTTGCTGTGCAGCATTATTCCCCACCACAGTATTTCTATTTCCAGTTGATATGTTTCTTATAGTATTTACTCCTATCCCTATATTTAAATTACCAGATGTATTATTCCGAAGCGAATGTAGGCCGATGCCGATATTATTACCACCTGTGGTAGTAAGTAAAAGAACACTATCACCGATACCAACCAGATGATTTCCAGATGTCACCCTTTGTCCTGTATTTTGTCCTATAAAATAATTACTGGTATTTAAGTCCCATTGGCCAAGCCAGGTATTGTTTTGTTTAAATCTAATGGGCATGTTATCCTTCGTACCAATAAAATTTACCGCCGTATCTGTTCCGGTATTACCAGTGGTTTTCCATGCATTTGTGCTTATTGGTTCTAACCATAGCCAACTGCTGCCTGTATAGTAATGAAAGCCGCTGCTATCCGGGCCGGTTTGATAAACCAATAAACCCGTGACAGGAGAAACAATAGTATTCTTTTGCGTCTTTGTCATTCTTGGTATCAGCAGGCCTTTGGTAGTGCTTGTAATATCTAACTGGGCACTGGCGGCAGGTGTAATGGTTCCAATACCTACATTTTGTGCATAAGTGCCATAGGACACACTATCTAGCAGGATAAAAAAGAGTAATTTCTTCATGCTATTTCTTTATTAATTGAAATCCTTATAATAAATGGTTCAGGTTTACTTAAACGAGTGAATTATATGCGGTTCTTTTCTAAGAAAGACTTACTTCATCAGCCATAAATAGGCCTGTGGTATTTCTGAAAAAGGTTTATTGGAAGACACCCCGTTTAGCAAAGCAGGTTGAGTAGCACTACCAACAATTGTAATTTCTGTATTTGATTTAATAATACCACTATTGCAGCGATCGTTATACAAACTGCTTGCAGTAGTGGCTTTGACCAAATCGCCGGTTAAAACTGTAAAAGTGGCAGCAAAGCCATCTGTACCACCGGAGGAGTATAGTGGATATCCATTAGCAAATTCCAGTTTATTTCTAAACTCACCGGTAACCATACAGTAAGAATTTCGCACATCTAATGAACGTATAACATCTTCTCCGTTGCCACCTAAAGTAGCAATCCATGAATTATTTTGTCCCCCAGCTTGGGAAAATGCCCCTGTAAATGCGTTTACTCGAAAAAGCATACCATCTGTAGAACCTTGGGTACTGATATTTGGGGGCTCTGTAACAGGAAAAGGCCCATCATGACGAAAAGAAGTGGAAGCACTGCCAAACACACCTGCTACATACAGCTGTACCTGGTCAACCAATAAACTTGTACCTGCTTCATAACCATTTCCCCTGCCATATAAAACCCATTCTGCAAGTGGAAAACCACCAATATAATACTTCACTGTAAACATATCTGCTCCTCCAAGTGAGGAAACTGGTGCAGGGGGAACACCTGATATCTGAATGGTGATTGAATTTTCAAATGAACCGGTAGCATATATGTAAGTTCCTGATATAAATATATCATTGACTACGTCATCGCCAGAAACTCCGCCAATACTCTTTCCATATGTACAATCAGAACCTGTTGCGGCATCATATCTCACAAAAAAACCATCTAATCCGCCATTAGAAACTAAATTTATCTGAGTAGTATTTCCGAATGTCTGAGAGCCGTGAAACTGACCTGCTACAAACAATTGGCCAAACGAGAATCTTATTGCTTTTCCTTCATCCCTGCCGCCATTATTACCTTCTCTTCTGCGCCAATCTATCTGCCCGTCAGGTTGCAGCCTAACAATAAAAATATCAAAGTCACCAGAAACATCAGTTCCCAGCCTGTTAAAAAAAGTTCCATTTGAATTAAAAAGAAAAATGCTGTCGTTAAATGTTCCGGTAATAAAAACGTCACCTGAATTGCCAAGTGCAATACTAGCTGGTAAAATTTCAGTAGCATTTGTACCCCCCAGTAATTTTGTGCCCCAAATACATTTACCTACACTGTCAAATTTTGCTACGAATGCATGAATGGCCACTGATACTAAAGGATCAGCTGAAAGCTCGATTCCATTTCCCAGGTTAAGTTTAGCACCAGAAAAGGTACCTGTAACGAAATATGTATTATTTATACCTTCAGCCATATCCGTTATTTCGCTTGAAAGGCTTGAATCGGCACCGGTAAAATAATTATTGGTAACTGGCTGAAATTTGTCTGCAGAACCTGATGAAAGGCATCGCCAGTTTGATTTACTGAATAGCATTATACAATCTCTTGAAGTATTGTAAACAAGCATACCTTCAGGAACATTTCCCATTGCAATCATTGAATCCTCAGTAATCCTTGGAGGCAGAAATCCCTTATTGCTGCTTCTAACTTCTAATACTGCTTTTTGGTTGGGATTATTAGTACCAATACCTACATTTTGAGCAATTGTAAATGTCCTTGTTAAAACAAATAGTACAAACAGAAAATGGTTACGCATCATGGCTGTTTTTAGTTTATAAAAATCAGCCGTAGTTCGGGTTATTTTATCACCCGGTTGGGTGATTTTATTTCAACATCAGCTCCCGGAGCTGTTTTATTACCTGTATCCGGCTGGTAGCATCCATCTTCAGGTAAATATTTTTCAGGTGAGTCTTTACCGTATTTACAGAGATGAAAAGCGTTTCGGCTATTTGTGTGTTGGTAATGCCATCGTATAGCAGTTGTGCCAGTTCAAATTCCCTTTCACTGAGAGGTGAAAGCAAATGGCGGTTTAGTTTTTCAAAGCTCAGCTTGGGCATATCATGGTTTTTTTCGGCAGCATGATTGCTGATGGCTATTTCTAATGAAGCCAGCAGTGTTTTTTCATTAAACGGTTTTACAATATAGCCGCTCGGGTTTACAGCTTTGGCCCGTTGCAGCGTTTCTTTATCTGCATAAGAAGTAAGAAACAAAAAGGGTATCTGGTATTTTTGGTTGATGCGCCTTGCTATATCAATTCCGTCTTCCTTGCTTTCCAGGTTTACATCTAATATAGCAGCATCGGGGGTATTGTTTTGTAATTGCTCGTTTGCTTCGGTACTGTCGTAGGCAATACCACTTACTTCAAAATCTGCATTGTCAAGGTACATGGAGATGTTCTCCGCTATCACCGGCTCATCTTCCACTATCAGCACCCTTAACTTGCTCATGCCAGGTTGTATTTGGTTATTTGCATTTCTACCACCGCTCCGTTGTTATTATAAATGTCCAGTTTGGCTTTTAGCTTTTGTGCAAAGGCCCTTATCATCTTCATGCCAAAAGATTTGCCTTCTTTTGCATTCATTCCTTCAGGATAGCCGGTACCATTATCACTTACCCGCAGCAGCAGGTGTTCTGGTTTTTCTTCCAGCAGAATACTTAATTCTCCCTTCCGCCCGTCTTTAAAAGCATATTTGAGGGAATTGCTTACCAGTTCGTTCAATACTAACCCTAGGGGTATCATCGTATCCACATCAAGGTTCAGGTCATCTATCTCCATGTGCACTTTTACTTTATCGTTGGTAATATTGTAAGAGTCACAAAGACTTTGCAGCAGGTTGCTGATGTATTCTTTTGTCCGTATGCCTTTTATATTTCCCTCACTGTAAAGATTCTGATGGATTAAAGCCATGCTCTGCACCCTGTTCTTCCCTTCCTTTACCGCTTCGCTGGCCTGATTATCGGTAATCGTCAAGCTTTGCAAATCAAGCAGGCTGCTTATTACCTGTAAATTATTTTTTACCCGGTGATGTATTTCTTTCATCAGCACTTCCAGGTCGGCTGATTGTTTTTGAATAATGATACTTTTCTTTCTTTGCTTGCGGTATAAAGCAAGAATTGAAATACCGGATAACAACATCAGCCCGGCACCTGTTGCCCATAACGTTTTATTCTGTCTCTCTTTTTTAACCTGTTTTGACTTCAATATATTTTCCCTTGTAAGCGACTGCATCAGTTCTTTTTCTTTATGCAATTTATCTGCTTTAAATTCATTTTCGGTTGACAACAAGGCGCTATAGGCTTTTTCGCTTTTAACAATTGAATCCATCAGAAGGTTTTCCCTTGTTAAGGCTCCCCGCTGCATTATTTCCTGCTGTAAGAGTAATGAAGCCATTTTTTTATCGGCAAGCAGCAATGCAATTTCCTTTTCATTCAGTTTATTGTTGGATGTAAGCAGTTCTATTTCTTTTTGCTTTTTTTCGGTTTCAAATTTTGTTTCCAGTTCATAAAGCTGTTCCCTTTTTTGCAGCAGCAGCATACTGTCTTTTAAATCGAATAAAACTGTGGCCAATGCATTTGCTTCGGGGTATTTCCTGGTCTTTTCTAACAGGCCAAATTTTATTTTCTTTGCCTCATATATTGAATAGATGCCCCCCGTCTTTACAGCCATATCCTCCCCATCGGCGGCAAGCTGCAATGCTTCGTCGTAATTTTTTTTCTTTTCGTAATACCTGATAAGGTAATTGTTGGCTATCATTGCCTGTTGCAGCATGCCGGCGTTGTTGCTTTTCTCTTTTACAGATTTCATAAACTCCGCACTATTCATGAGCTTACTGTCCGTAACACCCATCAATATATCCCGCAGCGGATCTTTTATATTCTTTCTTTTTCTCTCTTCCACCAGTTGATTATATTCTTCGATAAGATGCCCTGCATTTTCAGGTTTATTTTTTGCAAGATAAAAATTCAAAAAAACGGCAAGCAGGTATATGTGATCAGGTTTGCCTTCTTTATTGACAGTTAGTTGATATGATTTTTGAAAATTTTTTTCGGCTTCAGCAAAATCATCCATCTGGTTATACAGTTCTCCAAGAGACATATATACAAGGTAATTCCGGTAAGGCATTTTTTCGGCATTGTACTGCTCACCTTTTCTGTAATAATAAATAGCGGAGTCTTTTTTACCAAGCACCATGTGTAATGTTGCCCGCAGTAATAGGCCATTAATTTTCACCTCATAATTATCTGCTACGTGTAGGTAAGGCGCTGCCGTTTGTATATACTGTTCAGCCATTTTATGCTTTCCCTGCATGCTATACATGTTTGCATAATCAACATAGCACCGGGCAATTATATTACTGTTGCCGCTTTGTAAAGCAAGTTCCTTTGCCCTGTCTAAATAAAATTTTGCACTGTCGTATTTAAGCCCGAACATTAATTTTCTTGCTACCAAATCAAAGGAGTCGGCCATCAGGGCTTCGGGGGGCAATGACAACACCTGGTTTGTTTTGGTTTGGGCAATTGCACCAAAAAAAAACAGAACAGGTAACAGTAATATGAAAAGTTTTTTTATCACCGGGTAAAACGATTCTAAATCTACAAAGTTTATCCGGTACAAAACTATTGGTTAAATATAAAGTTTATTCACCCCATTGGGTGATTTATTAGAAACCCAGGTATCAAATAAATGACACCCGGGCCTATTTATATTTTTTTAAAACAATTTTTATTATTGTTTTTTCTCCAATTGCTCAATACGTTTTGTCAGTTCCATGATTATTGCCTGTTGCTTTTGTATCAATTCAAGAGTTTCAGTAGATTTAGCAATAGCTATTTGCTGTTTTAATTCATCAATCATTTTTTGTTGTTCCTGAATTGCTTTTATAGCAAGCACACCCATACCACTGTAATCCATCGTCAGCACAGGTTTGGATACTTCTCTGTCATAACGTTGATAAACCAATTCCGGAAAATAAGGTTGTACATCCTGCGCCATTAGGCCTATCATTCTTCTATCCTCATCTTTACTGTCAAGATAATTATAACTATAGACTGATAATTGCCGGATAATATCTAATACAGGTGATAAAGGCCGGATATTTTTCTTGTGATTTCGATCAGACAATGCGGAATATACACCCGTTACCCTATCGATATTAGCCCGCAACGAACCATTAGAATAAAAATTAAGTGAACTATCAATAGCACTTACATACAATCCCCATTTTAAATTGATGCTGGAAGGATGTCTTAATGATAATTGATCTCCATTACTGAAACCAGTGATTTGTAAGCGGCCTTCTGTTACATTTTTAATATCTGTAGGATAAGCACCTATTCCAACATTATGATAGAGCATTGCCAAAGTAGGAGTATCGGCCACCGCAGTATTCTGAGGTGTAGCAAAAGTGTAAAAGCCCAGACCATTATACCGGTTATCAGAAGCATTTGCGGTACCAGGATTTTCAGTGTAACCAGATATAGCAGCTACTTGGGTAACAGCTGACGTAGAGGTGCTGGTGGCATAATACCCATTTTCAAAAATGATAGAATTTTTTTGTCTAAATTCCCAGCCTGCTAAAATTTTTCTGTTTATCCCTGTCAATACAAGATCGTTCATGTTATTCTTACTATTTAATAAAGCAGAATCAATCTGTTTTAAAACTTTAACTTTTGGCGACCAGTTAATCGATGAACCGATATAATTATCCATCATCTCAACCCCATCAGCAGTATCCCTCAATTTGATTCCCAACGAGCCACCGCTTTGCCAAACATTATCATTAAGATTATCAGATAGCCTTACCCAACTTAAAGCATTTGTACTATAGTAGTAATAACCTCTCGCCATATCATTTCTGACACCCGGTTGAGTAGTATTAAAAACTAGTAATCCATGAGCTGGGCTTGGAATACTGGTGACATCCTTCAGGCTGTCTATTGATACCTGGGGTATTAATAGACCTTTGCTTGTGCTGTTCATATGTAATAAGGCGGTTGCATTAGGACTTGAGGTACCTATTCCAACATTTTGGGCAAATGCCTGATATGATGCTGGAAGTAAAATCAGAATAATGAAATACTTAAGCATAATAATTATTTTTAAACTTAAATGTACATATTTGAAAATTATCTCCTATACCACAAATAGGTGATTTTTCAGCCAGAAAACATTGATAAACATATATTCGCAGTTAGGATTAAATGAAAAGTGATATCTCCATCTACCATACAGCAGATACTTGCCCGGCTCGACATTATTGATGTCGTCGGAGGCTTTGTAAAACTTAAGAAAAGGGGCAGTAACTATCTGGGACTCTGCCCTTTTCATAACGAAAAAACACCTTCTTTTACTGTTTCCCCTGCAAAGGAATTATATAAATGTTTTGGATGTGGTAAAAGTGGCAATACCATCAGCTTCATCATGGAGCATGAAAAATACAGCTATGTTGAAGCTTTAAAATGGCTGGCCAACCGCTATGGTATTGAAATAGAAGAAACTTTTCAAAGCGATGAACAAAAACAGCAATTACTGGTAGCAGACAGCCTTTTTATATTAAATGGGTTTGCACAGCAATTTTTTTCAAGAATGTTGTTTGAAACCGAAGAAGGGCAAGATGTTGGATTAAGCTATTTAAAAGAAAGAGGTTTCAGAGAAGATATCATCAAAAAATTTCAGTTAGGTTATTCGCCAGAACAACGGGATGTATTTACCAAAGAAGCAATTGCGAAACAATATAATGCGGAGTTGCTAATTAAAGCTGGCTTGAGTGCCAACAGGAATGATCAGCTGGTAGATAATTATCGTGGTCGGGTAATTTTTCCGATTCATAACCACAGTGGAAAGGTGTTGGGATTTGGTGCAAGAATTCTCAAGAGTAATGACAAGGCGCCAAAATATATCAATACACCTGAGAATGAGATTTACTTAAAAAGTAAAATTCTTTATGGTTCCTACTTTGCACGGCAATCGATTGACAAAGCAGATGAATGTTTACTAGTTGAAGGATATACAGATGTTGTATCACTACACCAGGCAGGTATAGAAAATGTAGTGGCTTCGGGCGGTACTTCACTCACTACTGATCAGTTGAGATTGATTAGAAAATACACCAATAACCTTACGATCATTTATGATGGTGATTCTGCTGGGGTAAAAGCTGCATTGAGAGGTTTGGATCTTGCCCTTGAAGAAGGATTGAATGTTAAGCTGGTTTTGATACCTGATAAAGAAGATCCTGATAGTTATGTAAATAA
This sequence comes from Chitinophagaceae bacterium, assembly GCA_031397865.1. GTDB lineage: Bacteria > Bacteroidota > Bacteroidia > Chitinophagales > Chitinophagaceae > JJ008. The sequence continues at coordinate 20,727 of JANNMN010000004.1, read as the reverse complement.
AGTAGGAGCTTCTGCATTTATAGATTTTATTCAAAAGAATAAGAAAGATTTTATGCTATTTCAGCTGGAGGTGGCATTAAAGGATGCGGGAAACGATTCTGTAAAAAAGTCTGAAGTAGTGAATAAAATGGCCGAAACCATTTCCCGTATCAATAAAGCTGAAGATTTTACCAAGCAGCAGGATTACATCAAGCAATTTTCCGAAATCCTGAAAATAGATGAAGGTGGTATGCATTCACTGGTAAATAAATTTATCAGGGATCGGATTTCGACACAGGAAAGAAAGTTGCCTTTTGAAGAAGCAAAAGCTCTTGAGCAAAATGCTAAGCTTGCAGAAGAAACAAATTATGATGATGCTACTTTTAACCTGCTTTTTAAAGATGAACTGCAGGAAAGAGAGGTAGCAAGGATATTGCTGGAGTATGGAATTAAAAAATGGAATGATGAAAAATTAGTGGCAGAATATATTTTTGATGAAATGGTGGATGAGAGTCTTATTGATAATACCGACGTCATCCATCTTTTAGGGGTATATAAAGAGTTGCTACAAACAAAACAAGCAACAGCCAACAGAAGTTATTTCATTAATCATCCTGATAATAAGCTAAGTGCTTTTGCGGTATCGTTACTCAATTTTCCTTATGAAGAAAGTGAGCAATGGAAAAAAGAATACAGCCAATCCAGTGGATATCAGAAAAAATTATTTGAGCAGAGCTATGACAATTTTATGAAGACACTGGGGAAAGATAATGAAGACCAATTAATGAAATTTCTGAAAATTGATGAAGACAGAACTAATGAAGAAGTAGAATCGGCAGTTAATTATCTTAAACTTCGTAAAATAAAAAGAATGCTGCTGGAAAATCAGCTGGATCTGGAAAAGCAACATACACCTGAAGAATTTAATATTTTGCATCAGACACATGAACACCTGAAACAAATGGAGATGGAGCTAACAAAAAAAATGGGTGCAGTAATTATCAGGTAAGTTTAGAATTAGATATTCAACAGCATATCACTATATGATATTTCAATCAAATCTTTTTCTTGAATTCGCAATTCAGCAACATAGAAATTGCATTGCTCCTTTAATTTGTCCAATGATAGATCGGCTAATATATTCCCAGCTTCTATCTCTACAAAAGAACCAAGACCCGGTACTTCGTCAATATGAAACTTTACATTTTCGATAAAATAGATTTCTCTTTTCTTCTTCACTATTACTTTTATACCAGTTGATTTTGTCAATACTTCTTTCAAACCAGCAGCATCTTCTACTTTCACCAGATTAAAATGAGAATTTTTTGGACCTGCCTGGTTAGTTCTTTCATAAAAGATCAGGTTGTTTTCAATATTTCCTTCCCGCAGTTTTAATCTGCCATTCGGTACATTAAAATATGTGTCGGTTTGTTCATCGGTTCCTTTAAAAATAGCATTAGCAACTACCAGGTAATTTCTTACAAAAGCTGGATCAATACATTTAGCCTTTATCTCCACATTTAAGAAAGCCATTATCTAAAATTTAAAAAGAGTTTAATAAAAAAGGTTTGTTATCCGATAAATTCCGGAGTAACAAACCTAAATACGTTTTTTAATGATTAATTGTTGCTTATTCAGCCATTGCAGCTGCTTCCCTTTTGCGGGAAATAGCTACTTCACCATCTCTTACATTTTCATCGCCTTTTACAAACCGCATAGCACTCCACACATGGTCGAGTTCTACTCTTTCTATGCTCTCATAGCCATCGCCTGTAAGGCGGTTCCAGCTACGGTCACGGTTTAGATCAGTAACGATTTTTGAGGTGGTTTTTGGGTAAGCAACCCAGAATTTAGAACCTTCTTTTAAAGAGGGCATCACATCCTTAAGAATACCATTCAGTTGTGTTTCGCTTACGGCGAATACCAGTGCAAAATCAATTTTCCGTGATTTTAATAACGGCGTCATGTTTTTACAGAAGGATAATTTGCTGAATTGTTTCTCGATGGAGGAGGGCAAACCCTGGATTAAGAGGTTCTTTTCATCTGCCAATTGTAACTTTTCAAAAACAGTTTGTAACATACTTGAAAGCTATTTTAAAAGGTTTCAGTCAGTTGCGTGGTTCGGAGTTAACTGACAGAGTTCTCAAAGCAGGGACAGCAAAGGTAAGGTAAAATGCTTTGTCTTGAAAGCATTTCTTAAACAAAAATCCCGTTCAATTGGAATTTGAACGGGATTTTTACAAGTTTTATAGAAATTATCTACCAACAGGTTTATAATAAGTCATTGCCTCTGGTAAAAATTTACGGATCTGGTCAATTCTTCTACCCTCTGTAGGGTGAGTACTTAAAAACTCAGGTGGTTTTTGACCATTAGATAGTTTTTCCATTCTTTCCCAAAGACCAATTGCTTCCTCTGGATTATATCCGGCCATTGCTGTCCAGATCAATCCGTAGCGGTCTGCTTCTAACTCATGTTTACGGGAAAATGGTAACAATACACCTATTTGTGCACCTGCACCATATGCTCCTAAAAATAAGTTTTGAGTTTCCTGCGGTTTATCAGCCACTGCAACTGCCAAAGCCACTTGGCCAACTGTAGCCAACAATCCCTGGCTCATCCGCTGGTTTCCGTGTTGTAGCAGTGCATGAGATACTTCATGTCCCATAACGGCAGCCAAAGCAGCTTCGTTTTGTGTAACAGGAAGTAAGCCTGTATAAACTACTATTTTACCACCAGGCATACACCAGGCATTTACGGCTTTGTCATCTACTAATTTGGTTTCCCATTTATAACCGGCAAGTTTTTCACTCAGTCCTTTTTCGGCATAATATGTTTCTACTGCTCTTACTATGCGATTTCCTACCCTATTTACCATTTCTGCATCCCTGTTATTAGAAGAGGCAACAACTTTATTTTTAGATAAAAATTGCTGGTATTCCTGAACAGCCATGTTTTGTAATTCTGATTCTGGCAACAGTGTAAGTTGCTTCTTTCCTGAAAGTGCATTTTCTGAACAAGCTACCAAAAAGGCAGAGAGTACAAATAGCGATGTGATTTTTCTTATCATTTTAATGAGTTTTGGGTATGAATATTCAATCATTATACCAATTTGGAATAATTGAAAAAATTTAAGAATTAAGATAAAGATTATTTATAATATAATTCCTTTTTTTAGACGGATAGTCCGGAGGAATTATTGTGGCGGGCATCTCTTCTGCGTTGTTTACGACGATCCCTATTTTTTAAGATAGGAACTTTGCTTTCACTTCCTTTGAGTAAGCGGCCTATATTCTTTTGATGAGTGAGTAAAACCATTAAGGCTATTGCAATAGCGAAAACTCTGTAAGCAGGATTATCTACGTTAAATATTACTAAAATAAAAAATGGAAAAGCAATACTTGCAAGAATTGAACTTAAAGAAACAAACCTTGTAAGGTACAAAACGAGTACAAAAATACCCACACAGCTAAGTGCGGTCCACGGCGATATACCTAAAACCAATCCAAATAAAGTAGCTATTCCTTTTCCACCTCTAAAATCTGCCCATATTGGAAATATATGACCTATCACTGCTGCTAAACCTAATCCTGTTTGAAGGTTTTGGAGATTTACTTCGCTGTCAGCATATTCTGGTAATAACAATGCAAGCTTAACAGCAATGATACCTTTGATCATATCGGTGATCATCACAATAGTTCCCCATTTAGGACCAAGAATACGATAGGTATTTGTAGCACCGGCATTCCCACTGCCATAGTCACGGATGTCTATGTCAAAAAAATGCTTACTTACCCAAACAGAAGTTGGTATGCTGCCAATCAGATATGCCAAAACAATAAGAAGTAGTTCGTTCATAGAACCTTGTTGCACTTTTTCTTTTTAAAGAAAAGTGGAACACAAAAATAAGCAAAAAGAAGACTTGCTAACTTTAAATTAATACAGAAAAAACTTCGGCTTAATGTGTAAGCCTTATGCTGATCCATTTATTTCTTTCCAAAATTTTAACAACTGATAAAGAATTTTTCTCTACTTCTTTACGAATATCTTCTTCATCATCTGCCAATAATCCACTTAAAAGTAAAATACCTGAAGGGGCCAATTGTTCAGCTATAGAAACAAAATTATCAAGAATCACATTTTTATTAATATTGGCTAATACAATATCATACTCCTCCTCACCTGTTGCATGGTCAGCTTTATGCAAAGTAAATTTGGAGCAATGATTTCTGTTTAAGTTTTCTTCAGCATTTTCTATACTCCATTCATCATAATCAACGGCGAACACTTTTGCTGCTCCCAATTTTTCAGCAAGAATGGCAAGGATGCCGGTGCCTGTTCCAAAATCAAAAACTGTTTTACCAATAAAATCAATCTCTCGCATTTGTTGTATCATCATAAATGTAGTGGCATGGTGACCGGTACCAAAACTCATTTTTGGTGTGATAACAATTTCATGCTCCACTCCCATTATAGGTTCATGGAAATCTGCACGGATACCAACAAAATCTTCCACAACCACCGGTTCAAAACTTGATTCCCATACAGCATTCCAATTCGTTTCTTCTATTGTTAATTCGGTAAAAGCAAGAGCATGACCTGTTGCAATTTCTTTCACCGAATCTTTTATAAAACTATGGGTTGGGATAAATGCTTTGAGACAATTTTCTTCTTCTTCAAAACCATCAAAACCAATTTCGCTTAATTGGGCAATGAGTAAATCAGATTGCACAGTTGAAATGTTTTGAAATTCTATTTGTATGTAGTTTGCCATAATTTAGAAAATGAATACAGGTTCGTGGCTCAAAAAAAATAGCCCCAACATGTGAGGCTATTGAATATTATTTTGATAAAAAAATTAATTCTGTTCTTCCTCTTGTCTTGGGCCTTGGCCATCAGGCTTCGGCATCAAAATCTTTCGGGATAATTTGAATTTACCAGACTTAGGATCCGTACCAATCAATTTCACTTTCATCACATCACCTTCATGTACTAATCCTTCCAGTGTTTCTAAACGTTTCCAACTTACTTCACTGATATGCACCAATCCTTGCTTGCCCGGCATAAATTCAACGAATGCACCGAAAGGCATGATTGATTTTACCACCGCTTCGTATACATCACCAACGGAAGGCACTGCAGTAATTCCTTTAATCCAGGTTACCGCTTTATCAACACCTTCTTTCTTCGTACCAAAGATGCTGATTTCCCCCATATTATTTTTCTCTTCCAGGTTCACAGTTGTTCCTGTTTCTCTTTGTATTTCCTGTATCACTTTACCACCTGGTCCGATCACTGCGCCGATGAATTCTTTATCAATAAACAACTTCACCATTCTAGGTGCATGTGGTTTCACATCACTTCTGGCTGCAGGGATGGTTTCATACATCGCATCCAAAATATGCAGACGACCCTCTTTAGCCTGAGACAATGCTTTACGCATAACATCCATACTAAGACCATCAACTTTAATATCCATTTGCACACCGCAAATACCATCTCTTGTACCTGTTACTTTAAAATCCATATCACCTAAATGATCTTCATCACCCAGGATATCTGTCAACACAGCAAACTGATCGCCTTTGCTTATCAAACCCATTGCTACACCATATACATGTTTTGGAATGGCAACACAGGCATCCATCAATGCAAGAGAACCTGCAGAAACAGTTGCCATAGAAGACGAACCATTTGATTCCAAAATATCACTAACAACTCTAACAGTATAAGGAAAATCTCCACCCGGCATCATCTTTTTTAATGAACGCATCGCCAGGTTGCCATGACCCACTTCTCTGCGGCCAACACCTCTCATCATTTTTACCTCACCAGTTGAAAACGGCGGAAAATTATAGTGTAAATAAAATTTAGAATAGTCAGAAACTGCTGCACTTTCCAGCAAAGTAGCATCTAACGGAGTTCCTAAAGTAACGGTTGTAAGCGATTGAGTTTCACCTCTTGTAAATAATGCCGCACCATGTGGAGAAGGCAATACATCTACTTCCATATTCAATCCACGAACTTCATCCAGCTTACGACCATCCAAACGAACCTTGTCGTTCAAAATCATATCTCTAACCACATCATATTGCAAATCGGCATAGTAAGTCTTAGCCCATTTCTTTACATCTTCTGGTAAGCTTCCACCTTCTTCCCGTATGTATTCTTTTTTCAGGTATTCCATCAGTTCTTCCTGAATGGCTTTGAATTTGTCTGAACGGTCATGTTTAGCTAAAGCACCTTTTGCTACTTCATATACTTTTTCTTTTCCAAAAGCATTTACTTTTTCTCTCAATTCTTCATTATGCAAAGGTTTAGCATAATCTCTTTTGGTAGTAATTCCTTTTAAAGCTCTCAGTTCTTCCTGTGCTTTCACCTGTATCCGGATGGCATCATGGCCAATCTCAATTGCTTTAATAAGGTCTTCTTCCTGGCACTCTTTACCCTCTCCTTCCACCATCATAATGTTCTTGTTGGTAGCAGCAATGATAAATTCAAAATCAGCATTCGCTAATTCACTGCGGAAAGGATTGATTACATATTCGCCATTAATACGGGCAACTCGTACTTCAGAAATAATTTCCATAATAGGAATATCTGAAACGGCTAATGCAGCAGATGCAGCCAGACAAGCCAGTGCATCAGGCATTACTTCCGGGTCGCTGCTGATCAAGGTAATCAACACCTGTACTTCACACAGATAATCTTCCGGGAATAATGGACGAAGAGCTCTGTCTATCAGACGGCTCGTTAAAATTTCATAGTCATTCAGTCTCGCTTCTCTTTTGAAAAACGAACCTGGAATACGACCTGCAGAAGCAAATTTTTCCTGATAGTCAACCGACAATGGGAAAAAGCTTTGTCCTTCTTTCGGTTCTTTATTAGCAACAACAGTTGCAAGAATAACACAATTGCCCTGGCGAACAGTTACGGAACCATCAGCCTGGCGGGCCAAACGGCCTGTTTCAATGATAACCTCACGGTCACCACTTATCGTAAATTTTGATTGTAATGGTTGTGAAAGCATACTTTTAAAAGTTTGTAGTTCAGGGATCAACGGTGAGGTCAAAAGCACCCAAACTGTTTGAAGATAAATTTTATTTACCCGGCAGTAGTACTACTATCATCGTCTGTTGCGTCGCACTTTTCATCGTTCGGTAATTCTACTGAGCAATTTAGAAAAGGATCATTTCAACGAAAATCATAGAAGTCTAAAAACACTTATTCCCAACATCCGGAAGACATTGGGAATAGCTTATATAAAATTGAAAGTTTCGAAGTGATAATGAAACTCAAAAATTAAGACTGTTCCCAAGTCCGCCCAGCTGGCAGATAAGGGTTTTACTTTCTCAATCCGAGTTTCTCGATCAACTGGCGATAACCAGTAAGGTTGTGCTTTTGTAAATAGCTCAATAAGCTTTTACGTTCACCAACCAATTTCATCAAACCACGGTGAGTAGAGAAATCTTTTTTGTTCTGCTGCAGGTGTCCGCTGATCTGGGTAATTCTTTCAGTAAGCAGGGCAATCTGAGCTTCAGTAGAACCGGTGTTTTTTTCAGAACCGGCGAAGGTTTTAATAACAGTAGCTTTTTTTTCTTTAGTTAGAGGCATCTTTTAGTTTTTTAAAAATTTTCCAAAGGATTCCCTTTGGTTTCATCCGATTTTAATATCTATTATTTAAGTCGGCAAAGGTAAGGCATAAATCGCAAAATTCCATTTCTCCTTTTAACAAAATTCTTAAAAATACTTACCCGGCATATCGTTTGCTTTGTGCCACTAAATCAATTATTTAACACAAAACAAAAGTATGAAAACGAAAACAATCCTGCTCTCCGCATTCACTTTGGTATCTATTTCAGCAACAGCACAAAAAGGTTCGTGGTATTTGGGTGGAAATGTGGGCATTTCCAGTTCACAAAATAAAAGAGAAGCGAATAACGTAACCACCGAGGAAGGTAAAAGCACTTCCTGGACATTTTCGCCTGAAATCGGAACTTTTATTACAGACCGTGTTCAGGTAGGTATTGGTGCAACTTTAGTCGGTTCTAAATTTGATGATCAGAACACTCCGAATCCAGGCATTAGTAGAAATAATAGTTATGGAGCTACTCTGTACAGCCGCTACTTTTTTGGAAAAGAAGCCTTTAAACCGTTTGTCGGAGTTAGTGTTACCGCAGCCCCTGGTAAGAGCAAATACACACTTGGCAACTTTACCAATGAATCAGAAACATTCAATTTCGGAGCAAACATTAATGCAGGATTTGGATATGCCATTAGTAAAAGATTTACCACAATTGGATCATTTGGTTTTCTGGGTTACAGCCATACCACATCTGAGCAAGTAGGTTCTAATGTAAAAAATAAAACATCATCGTTTGGTTTGGATGCAGGTACATTAGGTAACCGATTCACGGTTGGATTTTATTATACTATATGTCAGAAGTAAATACAAAAAACTAAAAAAATGAAAATCCGTTTCGCTTATAGCGGGACGGATTTTTTATTGGTGAAATGCTGAAGTCAATTGTTCTGAATGCTGCATATTTTTCGTTTTATGTAATTCTACTTTGGCATAATATTGCAACACAATGGAGATCTCTCAAGACACTAAGAACATTCTCGGCTTGCAACTTCCCACCGATCCAAGGTGGGTAAATCTTGCTGAAAAATCAATGGCAGAAATACTTACCGACCATGCTTACTGCGAACAGAAAGCTGCCCTTACTTGTATTTCTCTTATTCAACGATATAGTGACAGAGAAAAAATGGTGATAGAACTCTCCCCCATCGTTACTGAAGAATGGGGACATTTCCGCTTAGTGCTGGCAGAATTACATAAAAGAGGATTACAATTAGGCAAGCAACGAAAAGATGATTATGTAAATGCATTGCTACAGTTTCAAAAAAAAGGTGGACATATCAACGACCGATTTCTCGACCAGATGTTAACGATGGCCTTGATAGAAGCAAGGAGCTGCGAACGATTTAAAAGACTTAGCGAAGGATTGGAAGATGCTTACATGCAAAAATTTTATCGGCGATTTATGGAAAGTGAGGCGGGGCATTATACTTTGTTTATTGAGCTGGCCGAAACTTATGTAGATAAAGAAAAAGTAAGAAACCGATGGAAGGAATGGCTGGATCATGAAGCAGAAATTATTCAACAATTAGAAGTGCGGGGTGATAGAATACATTAAGTAAAGAGTTAAAAATTGTACATCATACAATTTAATGATTGACGTAAATTATAAGGAAGCTGTTCTTGCATTTGGGAATTACCATTCCTTTCTGCCAACTGTTGACCAGGATTTTTCTGAATTTATAGTAACTCCTATTAATGGCGGATTGATCAACCATACTTATAAAGTAGAAAGTCCTTTGTCTGTTTCTTTTTTATTGCAACAAATTAATCAGAAAGTTTTTAAAAGACCAGAAGATGTGCAGGCTAATTATATTAACCTGTGGCAGTATGCTGAATTTGAATTTACCGGCCTGCTATTACCTGCGCCACAGTTTTACAATAAAACATCTGCTCTTTTTATAGATACTGATGGTAATTATTGGAGAGCATTTGAGTTTATTGAGAATTCCATTTCTGTATCTATTGCAACAAAACCAGCACAGGCAAAAGCGGTGGCCAGAACGTTTGGAGAATTCACGGCAGCATATGGTGAAATGAATGTAGAGATGCTAAAAACTGTCATCCCTGATTTTCATAATCTTTCTTTGCGGTATCAGCAATTTGAAGAATCGTTGAATACTGAATTATATGAAAGAATAGCTAAAGCTTTGCCCTTGATAAATGAATTCAAGGAAAGGGAACGTTATAAACATTTTTACGAACTGATTATTGAGTCTGATAAATTTTCAAAAAGAGTAATGCACCATGATGCCAAGATCAGCAATGTGTTATTCAGCCAGAAATCAGGCAAAGTGATTTGTCCCGTGGATTTTGATACAACCATGCCGGGCTATTTTTTTTCTGACCTGGGAGATATGATACGAAGTATGGTTTGTAGTGAAGATGAGAACAGCATCCATTTTGATAAAATAAAAATCAGGAAAACTTTTTATGATGCCATCATCAGTGGCTACCTGATGGAAATGGCCAATCAACTAACCGATGCAGAAAAAAGATACATTCATCATGCAGGCTTGCTGATGATATATATGCAGGCACTCCGATTCTTAACTGACTATCTGAATGGTGATGTGTACTATAAGATCAATTACCCAGACCATAATTTTCACAGGGCTAAGAATCAGTTTATGCTATTAAAATCGCTGGAAGAATTTTTGCAAAAGCAATATGATTACAAAATATAAATACTGACTATTTTTCTTTCTGCTTATCATCCATTTCATTAGGACCATAGATTCTACCAAAGAAAACATCTAATCCAATTTTCCGTCGGATATATTCAGCTACAATAACACCTGCCAGAATTCCAAGAGCAAGTAAAGGAATAATTAATGCAGAAGAATTTATTGCCAATGCAATAAGCCCCATTAGTAAAACTGGCGCAGCAAATGCCTGCAGCCAGAAAGCAACAGTAATAATTAATTTGATTAACCGGATAAACATTGCTCTATAATCACATTTGAGAAAAATACACCAACTCTTCTTTCAAATCCAGGAAAGGATATTTTTTTTGCAATTCTGTAGTTTTCTCAAAATGTGAATTTAAAAACTGCTGATGTGCTTTAGTTTCAGGCTGAAAAGCTTTATGTTTCCTGGCAACTACAATTCTTTTTATTTCCTGCATCAATTGAAGCGAAGAGAAATCAATACAAGCTTCGCCAAATTTTTCCAAAACAAATTCGGTAGCTTGATAATTAGGATGTACCAGGTCTATATCGTAAAACCGGTAATCCCTTAGCACATCAATTACTAACTCATAGGCCGGGAAATAATTTGCATGTTCAAATTTTGCAACCACATAATGTATGGCTTCAATTAATCTTGCCTTACTGCGGTTGTTCTCCACCACTCCATCTCGTATATGCCGTACAGGACTAACAGTAAAAATGAATTTCAATCTTGGATTAAATTCTTTTAATTTTTTAAGGCAATCATCCAGCATTAATTTAATGTCTTCAATCTCCAGCATTTCTTTTGTAAACCAACTGGCAGGTGCCCGGTGACAATTAGCTACGGCGTCCTCTAAAGTATATGATGCTATATCGGCTTGCGATGTTAGCTTATAAGTAAAGGAAGAGCCGAGGGTAATGATCAACCAATCTGCTTCTTTTAAAAAATCATGAGCTTGTTGTTGCGATTCATTGATTATTCGTACCGCTTCATTACTATCAATATTTGAAAATCGGCTATGATGTTGCCAGCTATTCCACACTTCATTCTGCAGAAATAAATCTTCAGTTGAATATTTTTTATTAGTAGTATAAGAAAGTAAACTTTTGCAAACAGCATCTGGTCCAAAAAGAATTCCGTTTGGGTTTTGCAAAACAGAAAATTTCAAATCGCCCAATGCATTGCCAATATGCTCTGTAAAACAAGAACCTGTCAGCATAATTTTTTGCTGATAATTAATAGAAGGTTCCATTTTCTTCAAATCAATATTCAACATTAGATCCATAAAAAAGTTTCAGCTTTAAGGTTTGTTGCTTTAAACAGAAGTGGAGTATGTTATGGTTTGATGTTAAAAATTTCGCCAGCAATTCGCAGACTTTCTTTTAAGGCATCTGTATTTAAATTTTCCATCAGTCGTATTTCCTGGAAATAATTAATCATCAATTCGCTGTCCATATTACCCACCAGTTCATCATCTGCCATGGGGCATCCGCCAATTCCTTTTAATGCACCATCAAATCTTTTGCATCCTGCTTTTACCGCAGCTTCCAGTTTGTCTTTCCAGTTGTAAGGAGTTGAATGCAGATGAACACCGATTTCAGTTCCGGGTAATGAATCCACCAGGTATTCAGTCATGTCATACACTTGTTCTGCAGTAGCGATACCAACAGTATCTGCTAATGAGATGATACCAATATCCATGGCCACTAATCTATTCACCCATTCAAAAACAATTTCTTCAGAATAACGATCGCCATAGGGATTGCCAAATCCCATGGACATATAGACCACTAATTGCTTCCCCGTTTTTATACAAAGATTTTGTATCTCTTCTACCCTTTCCAAAGATTCTTCTACGGACGAATTGGTATTACGTTGCTGAAAAGTTTCAGACACAGAAAACGGGAAACCGAGATAATTGATTTGTTCAAACACACTAGCTTCTTCTGCCCCTTTCATATTTGCAACAATTGCTAATAGTTTAGTATTTCCAACCCCCAACTCCAAACCCCCAACTACTTCACCAGTATCTGCCATCTGCGGAATAGCTTTAGGGGAAACAAAACTTCCAAAATCAATGGTATCAAATCCAACTTTTAATAAAGAGTTTATGTATTCGATCTTTTTTTCAGTAGGTATAAAAGGTTTCCAGCCCTGCATAGCATCCCGGGGGCATTCGATCAATTTCACTATAGAATTGTTCATGTAGTAAAGGTAAAGACGTAAAATTATTTTTTCAATGTATTCACTTTATCCCGCAAGATATTAAAGAAGCGGATCCTTTCTTTCTCTCCTGTCTTGCTGATAAGAGCAGACCTGCCAAGCAAAGTATTAAATGAAGTCATGACTTTGGCAGAAAAACGTATATCATCCGTAAAAAGATATTGGAATACACTGTAAGTAACCATGGAAAGTTCTTTGTTGTCCAGCTTTATCACCATTGTATTATTGCCAAGTATCAATTCATTTATGAAAAACTGCAAAGTTGATCGGCGACCTGCATCTCCTGCACCGGGCATAAACTTACATCCCTTTTCAGCCTGCAATTCCAGGTGATCAAGCCATTGATTAAAGGAAGTAATGACAAGATTCAAATCTTCATCTGATTCAAATATCCCAGCATCCCGGTAATAAGCTATTTGATTGATGGTGCTGTGAATACTTTCAAGATTCCAGAGTTCCACAGAATTAATTTTATTATGTTCTTCTAATACCTGCTGACCAATATTGAAACATTCAGTATAAGGATAAGCTGCTATAGAAAATTTTTTGCCGGTCAGCTCCGGTTGATTATTAATAGTCTTGGACCAAAAAAAAGTTTTGAACGCAGCCAGCTCAGGAAATAAATAAAAATACCAAATGGGTGCATCCTTACACAGGTAAAAAATTTCTTTTTCCTTAAATGAATTAAAGTATCTAAACTGCGCCAGCATGGCTTTCATATAATCTGCAAAATCATTTGAACTTCCGTTCAATCCCGGAGCATTAAAGAGAACAGATTCTGTTTTTAATTGAATCAACTGATCAAGAGAAAGTTTATAATGCTCACAAATTTTTTTAAGCTCATCAATAGTTATCGGCTTTTCTCCCCGTATGCGCCGATAAACACTATCGTTACTTAATCCAAGCAGATCACATAATTCTGCCGCCAATGATACATGGGAAGGAAGTATTTGCTTTAGCCGTAAGAAAAGTTCCTGTTGTACTGTAGTTGTTTCCATTTTGAAGAAAGAAAATTACGGAAAATCCGTAAACCGCTTCTGCTTTTTAATGATTATCCATAAACCAGCACTGGTATCTAACCATATTTATTGTTTCCGCCAACTGTTTAGGTTTTCTTAAATATTTTTTCTTGAATACCACAATTTCTCTGCTAGTCCCGGCAATATCCCATTTACAGACCTGCATTACTGCATCTAATTTTATGTAAAACTGATGCAGCATGAAAAAGATAAAATACAATGCCGGTTCATCTTCTCAATTTTTCAAATCACTAAACAAAGAAGTACAGGAGCAGTTAGTAAAGACAGGTTTGCTAAAAAAAGCAAAAAAAACTCTTTGGGTGAAAATGATTTTTTATCTGCTGTTGCATATCTGTTCTTATTTTTTCTTGTTTAGCCAGGCCGACCCCACTACTGGCAGACTTATTTTGTGTTATCTCTTTGTAGGAATCTCCGGCTTATTGCTGGGCTTTAATGTTTCGCATGATGCATGCCATAGTACATTCAGCAAAAACAAATTCATAAACTCCCTGCTATATCATGTTTCTTTTAATATGCAGGGCACCAGTGCCTGGCTATGGAAGATCAGGCACAACTCCTCTCACCATGTTTTTCCTAATGTGGATGGTTGTGATGCTGATATTGATAATAATCCCTTTTTACGGTTATCACCACAACATCCGCTAAAAAAGCATCAGCGATACCAGCACCTCTATGCAATAGCCGTGTATAGCATTTATACCCTACATTGGTTTCTTGTAAAAGACATTCTTTATCTTTTTAAAAAGAGAGTCGCCAATATCGTTAATAATGGATACACTGTTGACCAAATATTATTGTTCATTTCCTGGAAGCTAGCCTATATCACCATGCTAATACTTATCCCTGTATGGTTGGGACATTCTCCTGCTGCCATTTTACTTGCATTCTTTCTTATGCACATGGTTAACTCATTGCTCTTTATTCATGTATTGATCGCCACTCATCTGTGTATGGAAACACAGTTTCCTGTTATGGATAAAACCGGCGAATTACCCTATGACTACTATACACATCAACTTGCCACTTCACTTGATTATGCACCGCTTAGTAAAACCTGCAATTTACTATTGGGTGGATTTAATGCTCATGCTGCACACCACTTATATCCAAAGTTGCCTCATACTTTATACCCGATAATTTCAAAGCTAATACAGGAGAAAGCAAAAGAGTTTGGCATGCCTTATAATCAACTAAGTTTCACTGATGCTATACGTTCGCATTACAGTTATCTAAAAAAAATGGGCAAGGGGGATCACAAGTCTGTAGTTTCTTCTTTTTCTTAATCTAAAATATTCAATATGTACATCACAACTACAAGTTCACTAGAACGAATTAATTTGAAAGAGAACAAATTGTTCTGGTCACTTTCAATCATGCTTGTTGCTTACTGGATATATGGTTGGTATAACTGTATTGACCAGAAAGACTGGATGATAGAGAATATACTCGTAGTAATATGCTTGTCAGTACTTATTACTGCAAGAAAGTGGCATAAATTCAGTGATCTGAGTTACCTCTGTATCTTTTTGTTTGTAATGTTTCATTTATACGGAGCATTTTATGCCTATACACAAAATGCTTTTGGTAGCTGGTTGCAAAATACATTTCAGCTTTGGCGCAATCCTTATGATAGAATTGTACATTTTAGTTTTGGGTTTTTTATGGCCTATCCTTTCAGAGAATTATTGATCAATAAATTTAAAGTTTCTACAAAGGCTTCCTGGTTGTTGCCCATTGAGATAGCTTTTTCATTCGGAACTCTTTTTGAATTGATAGAATGGGGAGTTTCAGAAGTTACAACAAAAGAAACTGGTGAAACCTATGTGGCCACCCAGGGAGATGTTTGGGATGCACACAAGGATATTCTTCTGGCAGCCACAGGAGCAGCTATTTGTATGCTGATAACTTATATTTTCTATCGAAGGAAAAACAGATCAAAAAAAAATGTGAGTGCAGATTAACGCATCCGCTGCCGTCCTGCTTCATATAAAATAATTCCTGTGGCAACGGAAACATTGAGTGATTCAAAATCCCCCGCCATCGGGATCTTTATTTTTTCATCACATATCTTCATCAATGCAGGATAAATGCCATTGTCTTCGCTGCCCATTACAATGGCACATGGTTCCCTTAGATCTACTTCGGCAATAGTTTTTGCAGCAGTCATTTCTGTGGCAAAAACTTTAATGCCGTTCAAATGCAGATCATCAACCGTTTTCATTAAACTATTTACCCTGCACACAGCTATCTTTTCCAATGCTCCAGCAGAAGTAAGTATTGCATCTTCATTCAATGCTCCTACTCCTTTTTCAGGAATAATGATTGCATGCACTCCGATGCAATAGGCTGTTCGGGCAATACCTCCAATGTTTCTAATATCGGTAATGCCATCAAGGATCAGGAACAAGGGAACTTCACCATTCTCAATTACAAACGAAATTACATCCTGCAAATTCTGGTATTGCACTTTTGCAATCTGTGCTACGCATCCTTCATGTCCACCTATATTAAATCCATCCAACTTTGCTTGAGGCACAAAATTTACAGGTACTCCATTTTGCGAAGCCAAATTTTTAATTTCGCTTACATCATTGCCTACCGCTTTATTATCTATATAAATTCGATCTAAATGCTGGCCATTTTGCATGGCGGCTATAACAGCATTTCTTCCTATTACCAGAGAACTTTTCTTAGGTCTTTGTTGGTGTTGTCTGAAATTTTTCACTTATCAAAAATAAAGGTTTTGCCATTGAGGCTCTGAAAGACTGAAAATTAAAACCCCGAATGATTTTCCAATCTTTCGGGGTCTTTGCCGCCTCTCCATTTATAAAGAGGTCTGGGTGATATTATTTCAATCCAAATGCTTTTTTCACTTTACCTACGTAATCCAATTTCTCCCAGGTAAACAATTCCACTTTCTTCGTTACTTTTTTACCATCAGGAGAAGTAAATGTCTTTTCTACAACTTCAGACTTTCTTCCCATATGTCCGTAAGCAGCAGTTTCGCTGTAGATAGGATTGCGCAATTTCAACCGCTGCTCAATAAAGTATGGACGCATATCAAATACACTTTCTACGATCTTACTTATTTCACCATCTGTCATATCTACTTTGGCAGTGCCGTAAGTATTTACGTTGATGCTGGTAGGCTGTGCTACACCAATGGCATAAGAAACCTGAACCAGTATTTCGCTGCATAAACCAGCGGCTACTAAGTTTTTAGCAATATGTCTTGTAGCATACGCAGCACTACGGTCAACCTTGGAAGGATCTTTTCCACTGAATGCTCCACCACCATGTGCACCTTTACCACCGTAAGTGTCAACAATAATTTTACGACCTGTTAATCCTGTATCGCCATGTGGCCCACCAATTACAAATTTACCAGTAGGATTTACATGGTATTTAATATCATTATTGAAAAGTTTTGCATATTTCTTATACTTCGCTTTTATTCTTGGAATAAGAATATTGATCACATCGTTTTTGATCTTGGCGAGCATTTTTGCTTCGCTGTCAAAATCATCATGCTGGGTAGATATTACAATTGCATCAATACGAACCGGCTGATTGTTATCATCATATTCCAAGGTTACCTGGCTTTTAGCATCAGGACGGAGGTAAGGCATTTTTGAATTCTTTTCTCTGCGGATAGCGGCTAATTCAATTAATAGATTATGCGCCAGATCTAATGCGAGTGGCATGTAATGATCTGTTTCATTGGTAGCATAGCCAAACATCATTCCCTGGTCGCCGGCACCCTGCTCTTCTTTTTTCTTTTTATCTACACCCTGGTTGATGTCTGCAGATTGCTCATGAATGGCAGATAATACACCACATGAACTTGCTTCAAACATATATTCACTTTTGGTGTATCCTATTTTGCGGATAACGCCACGGGCAATTTCCTGCACATCTAAATATGCTTTTGATTTTACTTCACCAGCAAGTACTACCTGTCCGGTAGTTACCAATGTTTCGCAAGCCACTTTAGATTGCGGATCAAAGGCAAGAAAATTATCAATGAGTGCATCAGATATTTGATCGGCTACTTTATCTGGATGTCCTTCACTTACAGATTCTGAGGTAAATAAATACGGCATGTATAAAAAATTTTGAGGTGCAAAGATAAGGGCAGGCCTATTAAAGAACAAAGTCTTCCTGCTTGTGGCAAGAAGACTTTTAAACATATCTTAATAACTATTCTACAATTTTGAATATACAATTCTCAAACGTAACCTGCGGGGATTGGTATCACCAGTTCCGGTGTTACCAATCAATCTTATTCTTCCTTTAGCGATACTTGAATTAAGAAAGACTGGTATCTCCTGATTAGAAGGATCGGGCAAAGTACCACTGTATATCTCCCTTCTTACTGAAAAAGGTGATAGTACCCTCAGATCATATGAAGTTTGTGTACGGGTTAATATATGTTGCACATACCTTGATATATTAAATTTCCAGGTTCTGATTTTATTGCCTGTACCGTCTGTAGTAATGATTGGAATTACACCAAAAGGGCCATAATTAAGAGCTCCAGAGTTGGGCTGAAATAACAGATCGTATGGAATGGTTCTGAATTTATAATTAGTGGTAATCGTTGGATCAGCAGCATCTAAGTACATTAATTCAGGTGGAGGGAATGTACTATCACTAACATCATAAAGCTGCTCCATTATTAACTCTGCTCGGTGCACTACCCTATTACTTAAATTAGACAGACCTGGTATTTTTAAATTTGCAAACGTACCTGGTGTATTTTGTATATAAATTATTGGATCGGGTGCTGGGCCATTGTTTAGAGAAGCAAGCAATGGAGTACCGGTATAATCTCTCTTTACATAATTAGCGGCTGCTGATTGTGTCGTAACAAAAAAATAATTGACCGTAGTATCTCTCGGCCTGTTGCCTACTACTTTGGCATAATTATAATAAATAGCCAGCTTAGTATTAGCACCTCCAAGGTCAATACCTACAATTGCATTTCCACTTGTTTCAGAACGGATTGCAAAACCTTTGAATTTCGTTTTGAAACTTGAATCAGATTTGTATGCATTCGTCGTGTCATAATTAAATAAGCGACTGGCAAAATTAGGGTCAAGCTTTATCCTGATCTGATTAGCGGTGGTATCCCTGAAAGCTTTTACAGAATCATTAAAATTCTTAGGTACGAATGTTTGCCCTGGTAGACTTAACGGTAAAGATGTATTATAAGTGAAATTTTCTTTTCTTATTAAATAGTTTGAATCTGATCGAAAGTCATTCGACTGGTCTATCTCATACACTTTAAATGTTTGAGGTGTAATAGTATCGCCATAGGTTTCAACATAATCTAAAATAAGAACTATGGAGTCGATATTCACACTATCCTTGCGGGCAAATGGATAAACACCATAAGTGGTAGGCTTTATTTCCACAAAAAGCCTGGCATCAGTTTTACCAAATAAAACATCATTATTTATTAACCCCAAAAAATGTTCGTCCGACCTTGATAAACGCTGAGAATCATTTACAAGTCCAAACGTATCATTATAAGCCTGCACATCTATCAATGTATCAAAAGTGGTAATATTATCAACCGGGGGAATTAGGTCGCCACCCAATTCAGTGGCATCATTTATCTTTCTGCAAGCTGAAAATACAATAGCAACCGTGGTAACGATTGCTATAAATGATAAAACTATTTTTCTTTTGTTCACAAGTAAATATTACAGGGTTAGTAATTTTCTTTCCAATAAAAAGGGAATAAATTAAGGTTGATTATTTGCCTGCAAGGTCGCTATACAGTTGTAAATAGTCTGTTAAATCTCCTTCAGGATTAAAGGGCAAAGTCTTCTTTCCCCGCACTTTAGAAAATTCATCCACCAGCTTTTTTTCTATTTTTTCAGCACCAAAAGTAATGGCATCTGCAAAAGTGGCCCCACCTCGGAACATAGCAGTATTAGTTCCATCTTTAAAAACCTCCAGGTCTTTTTCTTTTAATGAAGCATGGATAAGAGCTTTTTTAATAAAATCACTTCCCAATTTTTCTTTAAAAGTATTCTGACCAATAGTGTATACTATTTTGCTATGTGCAAATACTGGTTCTTTCTTATAGATAGTCTTAAGATAGGCAGGTATTAAACCAGTCATCCAGCCGCTGCAATGAATAATATCAGGCGGCCAGCCAAACTTCTTTACGGTTTCCAATGCCCCTTTGCAAAAGAATACGGTGCGAAGATCATTATCATCATACCATTTTTCATTTTCATCATGAAAAACGAATTTTCTTTTAAATAACTCTTCATTGTCTAAAAAATAAACCTGTAGCCTTGCACTTGGTAATGAAGCCACCTTTATCTGCAATGGCATATCATCATTATCTACTGAAACGTTGATACCAGAAAGCCTTACTACCTCATGCAGGCGGTGGCGGCGTTCATTTATGATACCAAAACGAGGCATTATGCAACGGACCTCAAGATTGTTGTCATTTGCTTTGATGGCCAGTTTGTTTACAATCTCAGAAAATTCTGTCAGCTCCAGGTAGGGTGACATCTCGTTTGCAATAAATAAAATTCTTTTCTTTGCTGACATATTACGTTGTATTAAATCAGAAGCCTTTTTTCAAAGGCTGCAAATGTAGCCATTTTATAGCGAAAAGCCTTTATCTAATTCTATTCGTCATTTTAAGCAAGCCAATAAATGATTTTATTTAAAAAAGCCACTGAACTCTCTGAATACACTGATGCTCAGAGAAAAAACGGGAAACGCACCGGTTTTGCTCCTACAATGGGAGCATTACATGCCGGCCATATTTCCCTGGTTGAATTTTCAAAAAAAGAGAACGACCTAACCGTTTCCAGCATTTTTATTAACCCAAGCCAGTTTAATGACCCAAAGGATTTTGAAAAATATCCTGTAACGATTGAGCGGGATATAGAAATGCTTGAAGCAGCAGGATGTGATCTGCTGTTCATTCCATCAGTGCAGGAAATTTATCCTTCAGGGTTTAACCATGCAAAAAAATATGAGCTTGGTTTTTTAGAAAGAGTGCTTGAGGGGAAATACCGCCCGGGCCACTACCAGGGAGTATGTATGGTCATGGAGCGATTACTGAAAATTGTTATGCCTGACAATCTTTATCTCGGCCAAAAAGACTACCAGCAGTGCTTGCTGGTGCGGCGGATGGC
>JANNMN010000036.1:0-5034 GCA_031397865.1 Chitinophagaceae bacterium | reverse complement strand
ATGGGCCAAACAGGTCTTCCAAAGCGGAGATAAACAGGTCCCTGATAATCTGCAATGGCCATCGTTGCAGCTTTTGTTTGTGCATAATCACAAGGCACAATCACTGTCATGCCTGGCAACATTTTCATCAACCCAATATCTTCTAATATCTGGTGGGTAGCTCCGTCTTCACCTAATGTTAATCCGGCATGTGAAGCACAGATTTTTACATTCTTTCCGCTATACGCTACTGATTGACGTATCTGGTCATATACACGGCCAGTTGAAAAATTAGCGAACGTAGTAGTGTAAGGAATTTTTCCACCAATGGTCAACCCGGCACCAATACCAATCATATTGGCTTCTGCAATACCTACCTGTATGAAACGTTCTGGAAATTCTTTAATGAATTGCTGAAGTTTCATTGAGCCTAACAAATCTGCTGTAAGTGCTACCACATTCGGATTTTTTCTGGCCGCTTCTACAATACCATCCCCAAAACCGCTGCGGGTATCTTTATTTCCGGTTGATTGAATTTCCTTTAATGACATGAGGGAGTTTTTAAGTGCAGCAAATGTAAGCTAAGAGTGGAAAATAGAATACAATAAGCTAAGAGAATAAAAGAGAAAAGGAGGAAAAACTGAAAAGGCAAAAATGTTGCTCAAACTCTTTACCTCATTTTCTCTTTCACCCACTTAGCTTTAATTCAACTCACCCGCCTGACTGGTAAACACCGTTTCATCAGCTTTCAATCGTAGTTCCCATTTCCAGGCTGTAGCCATGATGTCTTCTAGAGAAAATTGAGGATTCCAGCCGAGTATTTCTTTGGCCAGATCATTATTAGCATATACTGCAATTACATCGCCGGGGCGGCGAGGGCCTATTTCATAATTCAATTGCTGTTCAGTAGCTTTTTCAAATGCATGAATGGCTTCCAATACCGTTACACCATTGCCGCTACCAAGATTAAATAATTCGCAGAGGCCTTTGTTTCGGCCAGCTTCTAAATATTTTAATGAAAGGGAATGGGCCCTGGCAAGGTCGCATACATGTATATAATCCCGTATGCAGGAGCCGTCCCTTGTTGCATAATCATTTCCGTACACCAACAACTTTGGAATACGGCCAATAGCAGTTTGGGTAATAGCAGGCACTAAGTTTTGCGGAGCACCAATGGGCATTTCACCGATAAGAATAGATGGATGTGCACCAGCCGGATTAAAATATCGAAGCAAAATGCAATTAGTACCCGAGCTTTTTGCAAATTCATTTATGATCTGCTCACTCATTTGCTTGGTGTATCCATATGGTGATTCAGCAGGTTTGGGTGGAGTTTTTTCTGTTACGGGTATTTCATCCGGGTTGCCATACACCGTGCAGGAAGAGGAAAAAACAAAATGTGGTATATGAAATTCCTGCACACATTTTAATAAATTGATAAGTGCAGAAAGATTGTTTTCAAAATATAGTAAAGGATTATCTACCGATTCGCCTACTGATTTGTAAGCGGCAAAATGTATTATGCCGGTAATATCTATGTTTTCCTGGAAAATAGCAAAAGTATCATCAAAATTGCAAAGGTCAACTTTGTAATTTTTAATCTTTCGTTTAGTTATTAATTCTACGCCTTTTAGTATGGCAGGATTGGACCGGGTGTTGTTGTCAACCGATATCACTTCATACCCATGTTCTATCAGATCAACAATGGTATGAGAGCCGATATATCCGCAGCCTCCTGTTACTAAAATTTTAGACATAAAAAAATTCCTGACAAAAATCAGGAATTTTTTATTGAAATAAATTTATTTATAAAATCAAAATAACCTTACGATGAAATAAACTCCTGCGGCTAATAATCCGCTGATAGGAATGGTGAGTATCCATGCCCAAAGCAAATTGAAAGTAACACCCCATCTTACCGCTGATAATCTTTTGGTAGCACCCACACCCATAATAGCACCGGTAATAGTGTGTGTCGTACTCACAGGTATTTTTAATGCTTCGGTAATAAAGAGGGTAAGTGCACCTGCAGTTTCTGCCGCCACCCCTTCAAATGGAGTAACCTTTGTAATCTTGGTACCCATCGTTTTTACAATCTTCCATCCACCACTCATGGTGCCAATACCAATGGCGGCATAACAGGCTATTGGTACCCAATTCGGCATCTGACTGAACTCTGTAATGTTTCCTCCTGCAATTAAGGCAGCAGTGATGATACCCATAACTTTTTGTGCATCATTACCTCCGTGGCCAATACTGAATGCTGCAGAAGAAACCAATTGTAGTCTTTTAAACCACTGGTTCGCCTTGTGAGCATTCATACTGCTTAAGTATAAGGAGAAGAAGGCCATAATCAGTAATATGGATGCTAATAAAATCCATTTAAAGTTTCTGGCGTAGAAAATTACCTGGGCTATATAGCTTTCATAGTCAGTTTTTTTAGAAATTTTTTCTCTGTCAAATTCCATATTGAAATATAGAAATATAATAACCCCAATGATAACAAGAATGGAAAATATTTTAGATGTCCATCCCTTTTTAAAGGAACTTAAAAACCAAAGCGACATAATGAAAGCCATTAGCATCCCCACAACAGGTGCCACAAAAATAAATGTGGCTGTTTTGATGACGATGGATGAATTGACTGCACTAAATCCGCCTGCTGCAACTGCCGCTCCGGCAAAACCACCTATTAATGTGTGAGATGACGAAGATGGAATGCCAAACCACCAGGTAAGCAGGTTCCAGGCTATGGCGGCTATCAATCCAGAAAATATAACCTCCATCATAATGCTCTTTTCTATTTCGCTTGACTTTACAGTTTTAGCTACCGTATCTGCCACACCATGATCTTTAAAAATAAAAAAGGCTATAGAGTTGAATAATGCTGCCCAAAGTACGGCCTGGAATGGAGTAAGCACTTTGGTAGAAACTACAGTGGCTATTGAATTGGCCGCATCATGAAAACCATTGATGTAGTCAAAAATTAAAGCCAGAACTATAATGGTGATGAGAAAAGTAGTCATAAAAATTACAAATGTGCTGATGTAATAATGTGCTGATGTGTTAATTGAAATGCAGTAAAGCTTCCCCTTAGCACACTGGCTTATCAGCTAATTAGCTAATTAGGTTAAGCATATTTAATGATGATAGATTCTATCACATTGCTTGCATCTTCACATTTATCAGTCACAATCTCCATTACCTGGTAAATTTCTCTTTTCTTAATTACTTCTTTTGCATCAGGCTCTGTGGCAAACAATTTTTCAATGCTAAAATCAAATACATCATCAGCCTGGTTTTCAATGCTGTTTATTTTTACCAATGCCTCAGTGATGTTGCGCATATTTTTCATATCTCGCAATTCTACCACGGCAATTTTTACCTGGGCAGCACCTTGTTCTATTAGCTCCGCAAATTTTTGCATACCGGTATCATTAGGGTTTACCCTGTAGAAGTTTATCTTTTTACCGGCAGCATAAATGTAATCTGCAATATCATCCAGCGAAGTGGCGAGATAGTGAATGTCCTCTCTGTCAAATGGAGTAATGAAGTTGCGACCTAACTCTGTAAACAGGTTATGTGTCAGCTCATCATTAGCATGTTCCAGATCTTCCAATTGGGTGATCAGTGCCGCCCTTTTGTCAAAGTCTGGTTCTGCCACTACTGCTTTCAGGGTAGTACCCATGATTGCTACATTGTTTGCTACTTTTTCAAAGAGTTCATAAAAAACTCTGTTCTTCGGTGTGAAGATTTTCAGAAAAGAATTTAGTCCAGCCATTGATTTTAGTTTTAAGTCCGTCAAAGACGGGATTGTTTGCGAATTTACCGGGTACTTTTTTGGGGGTAGCGGAAGTATAAAAAATTAATAATTACTTAATATATAAATAAAGTTAAGGTAACATTTCAATAATCAGATTTTGGATTCAAGGTATTTTGAGCACAACATAGTTATTAAATAAGTAAAAGATTTTTTAAATTAACACCCTGTAATCTGGTTAAGAAATTTAAACTTGCATAGATTGGCCCACTATAATGAAATGGGGATAATATTTTCGGAACTTAGGTATCTTGTAAAAGAGATAATCAAAGGATACAAATTCTGATTGTCTGGTATAACATACTGGCTTGCAGGCTCCAGTTCAGGTTCTAATTGCAGTTAACATTATCGTAATATTGACGTTACAATTGCTTAACATGGCGGTAACATATCAGTAACCTGGCGGGCACACCTTTGCCGGAAATAACTGAATATGTACATCCGGCTGCGAATACTGATTTTAATGCTTTTTATCTCTGCTTCTTTTGTTAATGCCCAATCTATAAAATTGAGCGGTAAGGTTATTAATTTAAAAAATGAACCACTGCCAGGTGCAACAATCATTGTAACAGGTGGAAAGCAACTACAGGCCGATGTAGAAGGAAAATTTTATATAGTGCTTGAAATTGGCAAAAAATACACCGTCACTGTTTCTAATGCAGGATATGAGACCAAAGAAATTGCTGATGTTGATGTAACTGCCAACCAGGAAAACTATTTGGAAATTGTATTACAAGATAAGACGAACCTGACAGGAGTAGTCATTAAAACTTCTTCCCGGAAATTAGAGAACACTTCGGCTTTATTATCGCTGCAAAAAAATAATACGGCCCTTTCAAGTGTGCTGGCTGCTGATTTTATCCGCCGCACACCAGATAAAAACACTGGTGAAGTATTGAAAAGAGTGAGCGGTACAAGTATTCAGGATGGAAAATTTGTTATCGTTCGTGGATTAAGTGATCGATATAATTCTGCAGTTATCAATAATGCACAGTTGCCAAGTACCGAGCCTGATAAAAAAGCATTTTCATTTGACGTGATACCATCGGCCCTGGTTGATAATATTGTTATTAATAAAACAATATAAGAAAATATTCATTAATATTTACTTTTTTAAATATTTTGTTTATAAATTTCCATTTTTAGAAGTCATAATAATAATAACAATAACAATAATAATAAAATAATAAATGTTATAAATATCAAACAAAAGAACAATTAATTTTTTCGATTTA
>JANNMN010000027.1:0-91341 GCA_031397865.1 Chitinophagaceae bacterium | reverse complement strand
GGCGATAGTATTATCTGCAAACAAAAGAGAAGTGGTGTCTTTAATTTTTTCATAATATTTTTTGGCAATATGATAATAAGAAATTGCTTTTTCATACTCTTTAACCTGGCTGTAATTA
Organism: Chitinophagaceae bacterium; assembly: GCA_031397865.1. Taxonomy (GTDB): domain Bacteria; phylum Bacteroidota; class Bacteroidia; order Chitinophagales; family Chitinophagaceae; genus JJ008. Next base: position 91,223 of record JANNMN010000027.1, on the reverse strand, counting down.
TCACCAAGGAATTGATTGACCTGTCCTAATTTTTTCGGGTCATTAATTTTTTCAGCAAAATTTCTTGCTGTAAAAAGGTTTTTGATTCCATCTAATATTTTTTTCTGATTAAAAAAGAAAGCAGATTTCCTGTAATAATAATTATACCTGGAACTGTCGTGTACCCCGTTTTTATTTAAGTCAATTCTATTAAAATACTCATTTGCTTTAGAAAAATCGGAACCCGGTAATGTGTATTGCCTTGCTAGGTTCAGCAAAGCAATTATTTCTTCATTTACCATTTTTTCTTTAGTGGCATAGTCCACTGCTTTTTGTGCATAGGGTAAACCTTTATCCCGATTAGCAGAGGATAGGTAAGCATTTCCACTCCACTGGTAAGAGGCAAAAATATCTTCTTTCTTGCCGGATTTAGTTGCCAGCAAAGTGATAATATCAATCAGGCTATCGCCGGCCACATTATTTTTTTGGGTGAAATAAAACGCAGCCAGCCTGCTGGTGTTTTGAATTTTTTCAGCAACGCTTTCGGAATGCAATATTTTTTGCTCCAGTTTCCTTTGTTCAGCCAGTTTTTCATCTTTCTCTTGTGCATTAATAAAAGCAGGTAGAAAAAGAAGATAGAAAGCCAAAAGCACTATTCTTTTAAACAAGGTGTTAGGAGGCATTTAGTTGGTTTAGGTTATTAAGATAGTCAACTTCTTACTGCCGGAAAAATTGTACGAATACCAAGATTTTTCCCCATCTGTGAATAACTACGAATCAGTTAGGCAGGGTTGCTTTTGTTATATTTGCCCAAGAGCACCCAATGCCTCCCGATTGGGAGGTTTTTTGTGGGAGTATAAAGGCCACACCCTTTAGTTTTTTTTGTATAGGTGATGACCATTGAACGGAACGATGACCAAATAAATATCTCTGAAAAACGAAGTGAGAAATGGCAAAAGAAAAAGAAACGACCGACCTTTTTAAGTACGACGAAGAAAGTATAAAATCTCTTGATTGGAAAGAGCATATCCGGTTGCGGCCGGGTATGTACATTGGAAAATTGGGTGATGGTTCATCCCCCGATGATGGTATTTATGTACTGGTAAAGGAAGTAATGGACAACTGTATTGATGAATACACGATGGGTCATGGAAAAACAGTTGAACTAACCATTGAAGGAAAGACTGTTACTGTCCGTGACTATGGCCGCGGTATTCCACTGGGAAAAGTAGTGGATGTGGTGAGTAAAATAAATACCGGTGCGAAGTATGACAGTAAGGCTTTTCAAAAATCAGTGGGACTAAATGGTGTGGGTACAAAGGCGGTAAATGCACTGAGTGATTATTTTAAAGTGACTGCAGTAAGGGAAGGAAAAGAAAAGACGGCAGAATTTGAAAGAGGTGTTTTAGTAAAAGAACATAAGGAAGCAAAGACCGGCGAACAGAATGGAACGTTGGTAACTTTTATTCCGGATGCTTCTGTTTTTATCAATTATAAATTTCACACGGAGTTTTTAGAAAACCAGATATGGAATTATTGTTTTCTGAATGCTGGATTGAAAATTCTTTTCAATGGGAAAACATTTCTTAGTAAAAATGGTTTGCTGGATCTGCTGCAACGCAAAACCAATGAAGATGAGATTCGTTACCCGATAATACATCTAAGTGGCGATGATATTGAGATTGCCCTTTCACATACCAACGAATATGGAGAAGATATTTACAGTTTTGTAAATGGACAACATACTACACAAGGTGGTACACATCAACAGGCTTTTCGTGAAGCTTATGTAAAAACAATCAGGGACTTTTTCAAGAAAGATTATGATGCATCGGATATACGAACTGGTATTGTAGCGGCGGTTTCTGTTCGGGTTGTGGAGCCGGTTTTTGAAAGTCAAACAAAAACCAAGTTGGGTTCCATAAACATAGAACCCGAAGGGAAAAGTATGCGTCAGTTTATGCAGGATTTTTTGGGTAAAGAATTAGATAATTACCTGCATAAAAATCCTGGAACTGCTGATGCGTTGAAAAAAAGAATTGAACAAAGTGAAAGAGAAAGAAAAGAATTGTCCGGGATCCGCAAATTGGCTAATGAAAGAGCTAAGAAAGCAAACCTGCACAATAAGAAGTTGAGAGACTGTCGCTTTCATTTGAATGATGAACCACCGGGTAAAGGAAAAGAGTTGTTCGTAGCGAAGCAAAAAGAGACCACCATTTTCATTACCGAAGGTGATAGTGCAAGCGGATCTATTACTAAAGCTAGAAATGTGGAGACACAGGCAGTTTTTAGTCTGCGGGGAAAACCGCTAAACTGTTTTGGCCTTACAAAAAAAGTAGTGTATGAAAATGAAGAATTTAATTTATTACAACATGCACTGAATATTGAAGAAGGTTTGGAAGAACTTCGTTTTAATAATGTAGTAATAGCTACGGATGCTGATGTGGATGGGATGCATATTCGTTTATTGCTGATGACATTCTTCCTGCAATTTTTTCCGGACCTGGTAAAGCATGAAAAGGTATATGTGCTGGAAACTCCATTGTTCCGGGTAAGAAATAAAAAAGAAACTATTTATTGTTTCAGCGAACAGGAGAAGCAAGCTGCAATGGTAAAGCTTGGTCCTAAACCGGAGGTAACAAGATTTAAAGGATTGGGAGAAATTAGTCCGGATGAGTTTGGACAATTTATCGGCAGCGGTATGCGGAAGCAATTGATGAGAGTGGAAGAGGGAGAACATATACAGCAATTGCTGGAATATTATATGGGGAAGAATACACCGGACAGGCAGGAGTTTATTATTAATAATTTGAAAGTAGAAATGGATACACCAATTAATAATTAAGAATTAATAATTAATAATTCTTCATAGATGAAGAAGTTAATAAAGGCTTAGAAAGGTTAAATGATGATTGGTTATATTTTATGAAGCAGGAAAATATTATACTAGATAAGTCTTATGCTTTTGGATTAAGGATATTGAAACTTTATCTCCACTTAAGAAAAAAGAAAGTTGATTTGGGTTTGTGTTCGCAGTTATTGAATAGTGGAACATCAATTGGGGCAAATGTAGAAGAAGCTGTTGGCGGGGCATCAAGAAAAGATTTTATTAATAAGATGCAGATTTCTTATAAAGAAGCAAGGGAGACGAGGTATTGGCTAAGATTATTGAAAGAAAGTGAAATTTTAGAAGATAAACTCGCAGATTCATTCGTAACCGATTGCGAAGAGTTATTAAAATTACTGACAGCTATATTAAACTCTTCCAAAGGGGAAAGAAATTATTAATTGTTAATTTTTAATTACAAAGTGTTCGAATTTCACGGCGATAGAAAAAGATACTTTGACATTCAGGTTTTGAATGCGGAGAAGTATGTAATTCCATTTATTGAAGAAAAATTTCCAATACAAAAAGGAATGAGAGTGTTGGAAATCGGTTGTGGTGAAGGTGGAGTATTAAAAGCTTTCATCAATAAGGGATGCGAAGGTGTGGGAGTGGAGATGGATGCGACGAGAATTGTTGATGCACAAAAATTTTTACCGGAAGATATTGCTGCGGGAAGATTAAAGTTTGTGGTGAAGGATATTTATGAAGTGGATGTGCTGAAAGATTTCAATGGCTTGTTCGATATTATTGTTTTGAAGGATGTAATCGAACATATACATGGCCAGGCAAAGTTAATTGGCTGGATGAAAAATTTTTTGAAACCTGCCTTGTCGGCAGACAGGCCAGGTGGGATTATTTTCTTTGGTTTTCCACCTTGGTATATGCCATTTGGCGGGCACCAGCAGATATGCAAATCAAAAATTTCGAGATTGCCTTATATACATTTGCTGCCAAATCTTTTGTATAAAGGAATTTTAAAAAACCGAAAAGAGAATGTGGACGAAATGATGGAGATAAAAGAAACCGGTATCAGTATTGAGCGGTTTGAAAAGATATGTGCACAGAAAGGTTACGATTTTGTAAATAAGAGGCATTACTTAATAAATCCAATTTATGAATGGAAATTTGGTTGGAAACCAAAGAGGCAATCAGCAATCATCAAAGCCATTCCTTTTGTACGCAATTTTTTTACGACTTGTGTTTTTTATATAATTACGCCAAATAGAAATAACAATACAAAATGATACACATAGTTTTTAATGAAAGTGAAGTAGACCTGATGAAGCAGGTAATTGAGATGGATGAAACATTGGCTGGTGATGTAATGCAGATCAAAGATGATTTTGCAGTAGGCCCATTGCAAAATGTAGATACTGAAGAAGGCTGGCAGGCAAGATTAGATTGGTGGAAAAATTTGTCACAAGGATCACCATATGGAGATAACCTGGTCGGCAGTTTTGATGACAGAGAAACGGTGAAGCAACTAAAAGAAAAATTGGATGCTAACCCGGAAGAAGAATTATGGATATGGATGGCACAGAACCAGCATGATGTGAGTGGATATTTTTGGCTGATGCCCCAGTTTAAAGAATACCAGGGAAGAGTGATGGTGCTATATCTGAATAACCTTCCTTTTATTAATGAGAAGGGTTTGATATTTTATCCATCATGGCTGCATGAAATACAGCCAAAAGAATTTGTAAAAGCAAAAAAACTGGCCCGGCCTATTACACTAAGTGAGTTTGAAATAGATCCCGATGAATGGAGAAAAATTGCAGAGGAAAATGCAATGGTAAGAATACTGGAAGGAGGAAAGAAGATTGCCGGGAAAGAAGAGAGTTTTTATGATAGTGAGATTTTAAAGAATCTAACGGGTGAATGGCAAAAAGCAACCAGGGTTTTATCCAACACCTTGCACCGGATGAAAATAAAAACCGGCGATATATTTATTATGTGGCGGATGAAGCATTTAATAAATGAAGGAAAAATAGAAGTTACGGGTGATGTAAATAAAGGATGGAAAGATTTTGATGTAAAGTTGGGTGGAGGAAAATCAGAGCAAATACAAATAATCCAGGAAGCAGAACAATAGAAGCATATGAGTGCAGCAAAAAATAAACTATCAGAAACAGGAAATAATGATAATGGCTTGCATGGCCAGTATAAGACATGGTTTTTGGACTATGCCTCGTATGTAATCTTGGAAAGGGCCGTGCCAGCAATTGAAGATGGATTAAAGCCTGTGCAACGACGCATCCTGCATGCTATGAAGGAAATGGATGATGGCCGCTATAATAAGGTGGCGAACATTATTGGTCAGGCCATGCAATATCATCCGCATGGTGATGCCAGTATTGGTGATGCGTTGGTGAACATGGGACAAAAAGATTTGCTGATAGACACACAGGGCAACTGGGGTGATGTAAGAACCGGTGATGATGCAGCAGCCGCCCGTTATATTGAAGCAAGACTGAGCAAGTTTGCTTTGGAAGTTGCATTTAATGCTAAGACCACCGAATGGCAACTAAGTTATGATGGAAGAAAAAATGAACCGGTTAATTTGCCAATGAAGTTTCCATTATTATTGGCGCAGGGTGCAGATGGTATTGCAGTAGGGCTTTCTACAAAAATTCTTCCACATAATTTCTGTGAAATTATAGAGGCTGCTATAAAACATTTAAGAGGAAAAAGATTTGAATTACATCCTGATTTTTTGACGGGTGGAATGATAGACGTTGCAGATTACAACCAGGGAAAAAGAGGAGGCAAAGTAAAAGTAAGAGCACATATTGAAGAAGTTGATAAGAAAACCCTGGCTATCAGAAGTGTGCCCTATGGAGTTACCACTACTCAGTTGATGGAGTCCATCGTAAAAGCCAATGATCAGAATAAAATAAAAATTAAAAAAGTAACCGATAACACCGCTGCTGATGTAGAAATACAGGTTGACCTGGCGCCGGGTATTTCTCCCGATATTACGATTGATGCTTTATATAAATTCACTGATTGTGAAATTTCTATTTCGCCTAATGCCTGTGTAATTGTAGAGCATAAGCCACAATTTCTTGGTGTGCAGGAATTATTGAAACTGTCGGTTGATAAAACCAAAGACCTGCTGGAGCAGGAGTTGAAAATAAAATTGAATGAGCTGCAGGAGAAATGGCATTACACTTCATTGGAAAAAATATTCTTCGAAGAAAAGATATATAAGGAACTGGAGAAAAAACATGAAACATGGGATAAGGTATTGGATGGAATTGATAAAGCCTTTGTTCCATTTAAAAAACAATTAAAGAGAGATATTAGCAGGGAAGATATTATTAAGCTTACCGAAAAACCCGTTCGTCGTATTTATAAATTAGATATTGACGAACTGAATGCACAGATCAAAGGATTGGAAGCTGACATCAAACAGGTGAAAAATGATTTGAATAACCTTGTTGATTTTGCAGTAGCATATTTTGAAAATCTATTGAAGAAATATGGCAAAGGCCGTGAAAGAAAAACAGAGATCAAACAATTTGAAATAATAGAAGCCAAGAGTGTAGCCATTGCCAACACCAAGTTGTACGTTAATAGAGAAGAAGGCTTTATCGGAACCGGATTAAAGAAAGACGAATTGTTGTTTGAATGTTCTGACCTTGACGACATAATTGTCTTTGCCAAACGGGGCATTATGAAAGTGGTAAAGGTTTCCGAAAAAACATTTATCGGTAAAGATATTTTGCATGCCGCTGTATTCCAGAAGAATGATGAGAGAACCACATACAACATGATCTATGCAGATGGAAAAGGTGGTAAGAGTTTTGCAAAACGATTTAATGTAACCGGGGTTACCAGAGATAAGGAATACGATCTTACCAAAGGCGATGAGAAAAGCAAAGTTCATTACCTGAGTGTAAATCCAAATGGAGAAGCAGAGGTAGTAAAAATTACGTTGACTCCCGGATGTGCAGCACATAAAAAAGAATTAGAATTTAGTTTTGCTGAATTAGAGATTAAAGGCCGCAGCAGCATGGGAAATACTATTACCAAGTATCCCATTAAATCTGTTCGTTTTAAAGAAGCAGGGAAGGCCACTCTCAGCGGAAGAAAACTATGGTTTGATGAAAAATTTGGTCGCCTGAGTGCAGAGGAAAAAGGAATTTTCCTCGGAAGTTTTGAACCGGATGATCGGATTTTGGTTTTATACACCGATGGTAATTATGAGATCACCGACCAGGAGATGACGCAGAAGATAGATCCGGATAAAGTTTTACATATCGGTAAATATTATCCGGAAAAAATTATCACAGCAGTATATGTAGATAATGATAAGAAACAATACATGGTGAAACGTTTCAAAATTGAAACAAGCACTTTAAAAACAAAGTTCCTTTTTATCAAAGAAGGTGATGGCAATTATGTAGAGGCTGTAACAACAGATGATGAACCGATACTGGCTATGCAGCAGGGCAGAGGTGCACAAATAAGAAAAGCAAAATTGAAAATTGCCAAAATCGCAGAAGTAACTGGCTACAGAACCGTTGGCACCAAATTGGCTGATTATAGCAAGTCAACAGAAATGGAGTGGGTGAAACCGAAAGCAGCCGATAATCAACCAGAATTGTTTGGGTAATTAATTATCATGATAGACCATTGGGAAATATTGGATGTGTATAAAGCATTGATGGCTGTTGGTGCAGGCATTATACTAGGTCTTGAACGGGAGCTCAAGGATAAGGTGGCCGGACTTAAAACAATTACCATCATTTGTTTAGGTGCCACTTTGTTTGGAATACTTTCTTATAAAATTGGGGGCGAAAATAACCCTACACAAATTGCCGCCTATGTGGTAAGTGGAGTTGGTTTTATCGGAGCCGGTGCTATTTTCAAAGATGGATTTACTATTTCAGGACTTACTACTGCTGGCATTATATGGTTGGCGTCTGCTGTAGGTTTGGCAATTGGCTTTGGAGAATTTTATCTTGCTGCCACTTTTATGGCAGGATCCCTCATTATTATTTTTAGCACTCCTTTTATTAACCGTTTATTTCGGGCAAAAAAAATGACCCGTCAGTTGCAAGTGGTCTTTGCCAAAGATAATGTAGACATGAAGGAAGCTTTTTTTGCCGGGATGAAAAATGAAGGAATAGGGATTGACGAAAAGAAAATTTCTCACAAGGATAATGAAGTGGAGATATCAGTAGAAGTATTATTGCCGGAAGAAAAAATTGAATGGCTACAAAACTATCTTCTCAAAAACAAGACGATACTTTCTTTCTCTTTCTAAACTTTAATTAGAAGTTTTAGGACCTTCCTTTTTTCTTTTGATCCGGATGGTAGCATTTTTTTGCAGATTACTGGAAACACCTACTTCATATTTATTTTTCCCATCATCAATAATCATCAATGCAGTGTTAGGTGGAATTAAGCCAAGGTTTTCTGCAAACATCGAAATATCATTAAACACTTTAGTACTATCCAACAACAGTTGTATACGAATAGATTTATGTGTTAGCTTCTGACTGTTTAATATTAACTGCTTGTTGTAAAAAATGGAAATGATATCGCCGTCTACCTCTCCATTATCATAAATACTAACCCGCAGTGAGTCTGACTCTACTTCAATTTCATTGGTAACTACACTTTGCCTTTCGGTAAATTCTTTTTCGGTAACATAGTTCACTACTTTCTTTGGTGTTACATTTACTGAAACCAATGTATCTTCTATCTGTGGTTTCCACACCTGATTATTTTCTTTGTATTCACTGATGGCTTTCAGCACCGAATCTTTTTTACTTATATCTGCATTCAACGATAGATCAAACTTTATATCCGGACACATTCTTTTATAATCCGGCAGGGAAATAAAAGAACCGACCAGGTTAGATCCATTTTGCGATACTCTTAATACAGCCGCCAAATTCATTGGACAATCAACTTCCATTGTAGCAATAGAGCCGTAATATGTTACAGGAATATTGTATAAACTTAATTGCCTGGTAGAAGCATTGTAGTTGCCCTTTACCTGCAGGCTGCGATAGCTATTTTTGAAATAATAATTGAGAATACCCTTAACGTAATTTTTTTCTGGCAGAAGCACCAGTTCTACTAAATAATTATTAGCAGAGCTGTTTATTTTTACGTTCGCTTTTCCATACCAATAGCCGAAAACTGTTTGGGAATGAACGGATAATGAGAGAAATAATAAAGCAAACAGTAATATTTTTTTCATGCTGTGATGATAACGTCAAAAATTAGTCCATGATTGAACGATCTTCTATAAATTCTTATTTTATATACCGTTTCATTTCTCTTTCCACATCCTTTTGTTTGATACTCTCCCGTTTATCATGCAATTTTTTACCTTTTGCCAGTCCAATTTCTATTTTGGCAATATTTTTTGCATTCATAAATATCCGGAGTGGTACCAAGGTATAGCCTTTCTCTTTTAGTTTTGCAACAATTTTGTTAATCTCTTTTTTATGTAATAATAATTTTCTATCTCTTACAGGATCATGATTATTAGTAGTGCCATGGCTGTACTGGGCGATGTTCAGCGATTTTAACCAAACCTCACCATCAGCAATAAGGCAGTAGCTATCATTAAAACTAACCTTTCCAGTTCGCATCGATTTTATTTCTGTACCAAGCAATACCATTCCTGCTTCATATTTTGCATCAATGAAGTATTCATGATAAGCTTGCCTGTTTTTAAAGTCCGACATAGTAATTAATATAAACAGCCTGTTGGCGGCCAGCAAAAATACCTCTTACTTTAATTATACTTTTGAATTTTATTTTGGAATAAATTCATGTTGGCACTTTCGATAGTATTTTTCGTGTAACAAAAGAGGCTGCAATTGATGCAGCCTCTTTTGTTAGCGTTTTTATCTTAAACTAATTTTTAAATAAAGTAAGCACAGTAGCCACTTTATCTTTTAAGTTTTTCCGGGGAACAATAAAATCCAGGAAGCCATGCTCCAATATAAATTCGCTTCGCTGAAATCCTTCCGGCAAATCTTTTTTAATAGTTTCTTTAATTACCCTCGGCCCTGCAAAACCAATTAATGCATCCGGTTCTGCAATATTCAAATCGCCCAGCATACCAAAGGAGGCAGAGATGCCGCCAAATGTCGGATCGGTTAATAAAGAGATATAAGGAAGTTTAGCATCACTCAATTGCGACAGCTTGCCACTGGTTTTTGCTAATTGCATTAAAGAGAATGCACTTTCCATCATCCGGGCACCACCACTTTTGCTGATCACCATATAAGGCATTCGATGCGCAATGGCATAATCCACCGCACGGGAAAATTTTTCTCCCATCACACTGCCTAATGAGCCGCCGATAAATTCAAAATCCATACAGGCTATTACAATATCATTTCCGCCCACTTTGCCCACAGCTACCCGCATCGAATCTTTTAGATCTGTTTTACTCCAGATATCTTCTAATCTTTTTTTGTAAGGCTTCAGGTCTGTAAATTCCAGGTAGTCTTTACTGCGGATATTATCAAACAGCTCGGTGAACTCGTTACTATCAAACAATATCTCGTAGTAATCACTGCTATTGATGCGATGATGAAAGCTGCACTTGGGACATACGAAAAGACTTTCCCGTAATTCCGATACGGTACAAATGAAATTACAATCCGGACATTTTACCCAAAGTCCTTCAGGAGTTTCTTTTTTTTCAGATGTCTTAGTATTGATGCCTTTTTTGATGCGTTTAAACCAACTGCTCTTCGTTTCTTCAGTTTTACCTTCTTCACCTGCCAGGTTAGCATCAAAGTCTTCTAATTGTTTTGCCATAAGCGGATGTTGAATGGCAAATATAGGGATTGTTTGAGTTCGTAATTAGTCACTCATTATCAAGGGAAAAGAGGAAAAGTGGCATTGATAAAAGACAGGTTAGTTATTAGGAGCACCGCCATCTATCCAGCAAAGAATAGAATTTTTTTGCGCAGTACTAAGACTACCGCCCTGTGGCATTCTGCCGGAAGCTACGGCGGAACGAACAGTAGAACGGGCATTAAATACATCATTATAATTAGTTAACTGGCCAGGCCCATTAGTGCTTCCGGTTGCATGGCAACCCGGTACATTACACCTTGCCTGGATGATAGGATTTACATCTGCAGCAAATGCTTTGTTGGTGACAGTGCTGCAATCCAGTGATGTATTTCCATTGTCTGGAGTATCCTTGCTACAGGATGCTGCCACTATTATACAAAATGTAAACATTGCTAATATCAGTTGTGCATTTTTCATTAATATCAAATTTTATAAAAAAATAGATTGATGGTTTTATTAACGGTAAAAGCATAAATATAGTTGCCCTTCCTGTTTATTTTCTAAAAACCCTTCATCTTCTTCCATAAAGAAGATGATTAACAGGTGATGCTTAGAGATACCCTTAAATTAAATAATTTCATTAATATGCCGATGAATATTTTTTGACAACGTCTCGGTTGGCACATCATTCTGATCTCCACCAAACGGATCTTCAATTTCTTCTGCTATCAACTCGAGGCTGGCTAATACATAAAAAATAAAAGCAACAACCGGGATAACATAAAAGCCCAACTGAAATACATAGCCAAATGGCAACGTCATGATGTAAAAGAAAATAAACTTTTTTATAAAAACACTGTACGAAAAGGGGATCGGTGTATTCTTGATGCGTTCACAGGCGCCACATATATCTGTGAAGGATTGAATTTCTGCGTTAATAAATAATAATTGATCGCCGCTTAATTTTTTTTCGACATACAGTTGCTGAATATGCTGATACATCAATAAAGCTACCTGGTTAGGGATATGTTTTTCATGATCTATTTTTTGAAATAAATGTTTATGCTCTTCCTCCTCAAATAATTCTATCCTTGTTTTTTCTTTGTGCAAATGATTATGCAGTGCATATGCATAAGCAGGAATTATTTTTCTAAAGAAAGATCGTTGCATAGTTTCTTCTGCAGGAAGTATTGCCTGTAGCTTCATAGCAAGGTTGCGACTATTATTCACCAGGCTGCCCCAGAGTTTTCTTCCTTCCCACCAGCGATCATATGCAGTATTGGTACGAAAAACCAACAACATGGAAATAGCAAAACCCAGCAAGCTATGCATCACCGGAATATTTCTAACATAACTTTTTTCTGATAATTGCCAATACTCCAGTTCCAGCCAGGCAATAATGCCGGAATAAATACAAATGCCAATTATCAAGGGAAATAGTTGGCGAAAAGTATCTGCTTTATGAAAACGAAAAATAAACGTAAACCAATCTTTCGTGTTGTAGGAGACCATGATGATATGCTTTTATCAAAAATATACCAATTAGGCATTAGAATTTGCCGATTAAAAGTTTATTAATTTTCAAAAGACTAAACATCCAAACAGGGATTTTTTCGCTACGCAAAAATCTAGGATTTTGATTTATCAAAATAATCTGTGTTCATCTATCCGATCCGTTTTATCCGTTTGCAAAATGTATTTTCTGGTACTAACAAAAAAATGCATTTAATTTTTTAGATTAAATGCATGTATTATAAAATAGTTTGTAGAAAATATTACTGAGTTGGCTTGCTATTTAATGGAGCTCCTACAGCTATATCACATCTATGACCTGGTTGTCCATGCTGCGGATTCATGCCCGGAGCAGTAGCAACTGGAGAGGCAGATGGGATGTTGATTGGTGATACTGATGGCGTCACTACTTTTTGCGGAGCAGTATTGATAGATGGTTGTAAAGTTGGTTGTATTGCCTGATTGGGCTTACTATCAAGTGGAGCACCAACAGATATATCGCAACGATGACCTGGCTGACCATGAGCAGGATTAAGACCAGCTGCACTTTTAACAGGAGCCGCAATAGGCTGTACTACGGTAGCACCCGGAGTAGGTTTTATTGTAGTAGCCGTTTGTGGTGTTACTTCAGTTTTTATTGGCTCCACCGTATTGGTAGATGGAGTAGATATTGAAGTGGTAGACGGTGCTGGTACTGGAGCAGTTACTTTTTTACTAGAAGTTTTATCTTCTTTGGAAGAGTTATCACATCCAATTACTGCTACCGAAAAAAGAACCACGGGTAAAAATTGTATTAGTTTCATTTATATATTTTTTTTAATTAATTCGCCGTGATAAAGATATACTTTTTACCCGTGACTACATTTTAACGGCATCAAAAATGATGATTGGTAAATGAAGAATGCTGATTAATCGTCCTTACAATTCTTAAGCTATAGTTACTTCTTTATCAAGATATACATCCTGTATTGCGTTTAGGATTTCAACTCCTTCTTTCATAGGACGTTGAAAAGCTTTGCGACCAGAAATAAGCCCCATGCCACCTGCTCTTTTATTGATAACGGCTGTGGTTACTGCCTCAGCCATATCACTTTCGCCGGATGATGCGCCACCGGAATTTATTAAACCTGCACGGCCCATATAGCAATTGGCTACCTGGTAGCGACAAAGATCAATGGGGTGATCTGTGGTCAATTCATCATATATCCTTTTATCATTTTTACCGTAGGCCGATTCTTTGGTGTTCAAGGCAAGATAACCTCCATTGTTCTCCGGTAATTTTTGTTTGATGATATCTGCTTCTATCGTTACACCCAGGTGATTGGCCTGTCCCGTAAGATCTGCCGATACATGAAAATCTTTTTCTTTTGTTTTGAATGCCGGATTGCGGAGATAGCACCAGAGAATGGTAGCCATACCTAATTCATGCGCCATTTCAAATGCTTTACTTACTTCCTGTATTTGCCTGGCTGATTCATCACTGCCAAAATAAATAGTGGCACCTACCGCAGCGGCACCCAGGTTCCAGCTTTGTTTGATGGAAGTGAACATGATCTGATCAAACTTATTGGGATAAGTAAGGAACTCATTGTGATTCAGTTTTACAATGAATGGAATTTTATGCGCATATTTCCTGGCGAGAAAACCTAAACCGCCATACGTTGTGGCCACTGCATTGCAACCGCCTTCAATAGCCAGTTTAATAATATTTTCAGGATCGAAGTAGATAGGATTCTTTGCAAACGAAGCACCGCCACTATGTTCTATTCCCTGGTCCACAGGAAGTATGGATAAATAACCGGTATTGGCAAGGCGACCATGCCCGTACATACTCTGCAGGTTGCGCAATACCTGTGGGTTACGATCACTGTTGATCCAAATACGATCTACAAAATCGGCCCCGGGCAAATGCAATTGTTCTTTTGAAATTGTTTTTGATTGATGGTTGAGCAGGTACTCAGCTTTATCGCCAAGCAATTCGGTCAATTTTTTAGAAGCCATGACAAGCTATTAATAGTTAAAAGATATAAGATAAGGTTGGTAGCCTTTATGTAAACTAACAACTGTTCGGCGCAAAGATAAAGAGGCAGGTGGAAACAAAAAATCTGGCACAAACGGGCATCATTCAGCAGGGAGAAATGTAATAGGTTATGCATAATCGACGAGAAACGGGTGATATTTCCCGGGGTTGTTACACTCATATACCCAAGATATGCCGTTCTATTATAGTGCGGCATATCTGCGGCTTATGTGCGGCACATCTACGGCACATCTGCGGCACATCTATGCTTTTACCCGGGGGTTGGGTGGCTTGTCTTGTACTGAAAAAGCTTTACAGAGTTAGGGATTGATACCGGTAGCGATTTACAGGGGTGGCGGTTGGTTCGGAGAAAGGTTTACACTAGGGCAGAGGGAGTTGGGATAAATAATTTGAGGTATGGTTAGAATATTATGTTGAAGAGTAAATGTGAGATATAGGCTACGAAATTATAAAGTTTGAAGACTTGGCAAGGAAGAATAAACTTAGAAGAATTCAATAATTATAATCTTAAATTAGTTTTGTCATTGTTGCTGTTTCTCAAGCACATAATGATTATGGTAATCTTGTGGTCTGCCTACAAATATTTCGTCAATAATAAGTTCATTCTCAGTCTCGCCGAATTTATACTCTACAACATCTGAAAATCCGTTTCTATAAATTTTAACCTTTAAAGTGTTGCCTTGCCATTCTAGTTTACTTTTAAATAAAAAAAACTTTATCCTTCGCACTTTTCCATCAGCAATCAGGTTTAGTTTCATCTTACTTTTTTTGTCTTTGATAATAAAATATCTTGACCATTTAAACTTGTCTCCAGTTTGAATTATTTTAAATTCACCCTCGGTCAAACCCTCTGTCCATTTTGCTTCAAATTTGCTCTTTTGTAAATTGATTTTCCAGGTCCCTGAATAATTTGGTCTTTGTGAAAAAACTTGGGTTTGAAAGATTAAGAACCCAAGTACTGTAAATAAAATTTTTATTTTTCGTCTCATAAGCAAAATTTGAAATTGTCTAAGTACTTAAAAGTAGTGAGGGGATAAAAGTAGAATTACAATAAGTTGGAAAAATTCGTAGTGATTAAATTAACAAAAAATTAGCCGATGCTTTATTAGTTGTTGGGCAAAGGCGAAAGTTCGTTTTACGATTCTGGAAAAACTAGCAAAGGCAGGTCCACTATACACAAGGCAGGGCTTTGAGACAACTTGTCCCGATGTTTCGGGATCGGCTCCGAAACTATAAAGATGGGAGACACGGCAGTGAAGAAAATTAAGTTGGGTTTTCTCTAATTCGTTTGTTGGTGTTTTTGCTCAGCACATATCCGGCACGCAACACACAACAAAGGCCGTTTAACAGTTTTGGAAGACCAACAAAGGCGAAAATTTAATTAAAAAATTATTTGGTAGAGACATAGAAATCAGGGAGCTTGCAAACAGGGAGCAACCATAAGTGGCTAAGACGATTACTATAAAGCAAGAATATAATTGCCCTGTTTGCTGTCATTTCTTTTTGTCAATGTGCCTTCCTTTGCTAATTCTTCAATGGCAATATAAACATTTGAAGAGTTGATAAACCAGTCGGCAAGATTTTTAAATCTAACCGTTGTTTGCATATAATTCAAAAAGAAAAATCCATCTAAATAGCCAAACTCAGGCTTTTCTGTATAACGAACCTCAACAGATTGTCCTGTATTTATATTTTCGAAATGGCAATGAGAGCCGTGAAGATAAAATGTCCATTCCTCATTAAGTATTCCCTTATTGCTACGACTTGTTTGATATATAGTTATAGGCCATGTTCCACAATTATTTATACTAAAATCAAATTTTTCGGATAGCATTTGCATTAATGCGGTTGCATCATTTCTAAACGCTTTTGCACACAAATAGATCTGCTCTTTATTATCTATAATTTTTTGAACTGTCAAAATGGTTTTATATACTTAAAAATAAGAGAAAGGGCTGAATTCTTTAACCTTTTAATTGATATTATAAGCCCTATGAAGCTGACTTAATCAACGACTAAGCATAATAATCCTACAGTTTTTATTTTGTATATAGTATGGAAGACTACGGAGAAATCAGGGGAAAACCAACAGTACCAGAGAAATCACCTCCCAATTCTAAACATCAATTAGGCCATTCGATAATAGTTGAGCTATGTAATTTTTTTTTCATTGCAGATGGGTTATAAATATTACTTAGACTTTCATTGTCATGATGGATTAGGCTTGGGTACATCTGATACGCAGTTATAAAATCTTTTCTAATTGAAATACCAAGGGAGGTGTCAATCCCTCCGCATATAAGGTCAATCGGTAGTACAGTTTTCAATAACTTTCTAGCACTTTTAACAGAAATTATATACGCAAATGCTCCTAACCTAGAATTAAAAGATCTGCAATAATTAAAGTTAGTAAAGAATCTAATGTCTCTTAAACGTTCGTTTCGAGATCCAAGAAAAAAAATATCTGCATTTGTTGGAAAATTTTTTAACACCTTGGCTAATGATTCCGAAAAGTCTACATCAAAAGTTACATCATCTTCAAGTATTAAATAATATTTTTCGATTTTTTCTGTTGCAATATTTTCCCATAATTGGATATGGCTCATAGCACAGCCAATTGATCCGTGAGACATGTATCGAAGTGATTTTTTTGTGAAATGATTATTATTGACCTTGGAGGCGTCATAAATAATTCCATCTACAAACGTTATTTCAAGTGGAATATTTGAAAACCGTTTTTGAATTGACTGTCGCCTATCTAATCGAAATTTCAAAGAAATTACATAGATATTATTTATTGATATTTTCTGAGTTTCTTCACTGCGAATATTTTTTGTTAATTTATTTTTGAGGTGATTAATGAACAATATTAATCTATCCTTTATGGTGATTTCAAAGTAGGTGAAATTTTTAAGTTTCAAAAAATAAATTAGCAATCTCGAAGTTTTTTTCATGGATTTAAAAAAGAAACTTAAATAATTCAACTAGGTATGGAGATAAAAATACAAAAATTATTATTAGATAAATTGTCATCCAGAAACGGTCTCTTCTTATTAAAAAAGGGAACCGAGTGCCTGTTAAATGTAGGTTTAAAGTGAAATTATTTTCGGGTTTTATAATCCCTGTGATAGTGATTTCATCTCCTTTTTTTATTGAATGTAAATTTTCTTTTCTTTTAATAGATTTATTATCGGGATGAGAAAAATATCGCTCCCAAAATTTATAAACTCTTATGTTATATGAATACTTAGCTTTTATTATCAATGAGTGATTTTTATCAACAAAAGGAGATCTAAACGGATATACTGCAACAAAATAAATTCCATCATTGTTTAAAATATTTTCTACTTCATAAGAAAATGTAAAATAGTCTTTGTTCTTACTTGTTTCAGACAAATCTAAAGCTAAAGTTCTGCTTCCGTAGAGTCCGTCTTTGAATTCCGATTCAACTTTTTCAGGTAGAGTAATAAGTCGAGTATTCAATAAAAAGGCCTTTGAGGAAAATGGAACTGGTATACCAGCAAATTTTGGGAGATCATATTTATATCCTGGAATTTCAAAGTCGATTGATTTTTTTTCTTTAAGTAATATCATGGGAATCTGCCATTCTACTTTTAGATTTCCCAGGGGATTAAATTCAAAGTAAACAGCTATATCTTTCATTTATATTATATTTTAAGTAATCTATTACTTATTTTGTTAATGAACAATCAGTTTAAATAAAGATAATTTAAAAAATAATAAAGTAGTGAAGCTATAGTAAATTGCAGCCTGCTAGTACTCCGCTGCGTGATATTGATAAAACACGGATGCACTGCTTTTTCGCCGGAAGTTTTTATAGTAATGAGAGTTTTTATAGCAGGCGAAAAAGAGGTGCTGGAAAAAGTTGCTCTGCACATAACCTGCCTCAACAGCAACAGAGGCTATTTAAAGGTTTTGTAAGACCAGCATAAACGAAAGATAAAAGTTTGACGGCTTTTAGCAAAGCCGATGGTTAGTCACAGACTAACCACAACCATTCAATATTTTTATACTTATTTATTCTTGCTGTAGATTTTATCGTTCATTTTTTAATTCGAACACTCAGGACAACAGGGGTTCTACTCGGTGGAACTGCCCCAACTTTCAAACTGTGTCCCTTTGAGAAAATAGCTGTAAGAAAAAATAAGGTCATTGATTTCTTTTTTCTTGACAAGATATGTCTTGGTGTCAATTTCATTATTTTCTCTGGACTTAGTCAATTGTGCTAACTCTTGTCTTTTTAAAAGTCTCTTTTTCACATTTTCGTAATGCTCAATCTCTTTTTCTCTTTGTTCTAAAATATCTTCTCTGTTGCGAATTGAGTTTTCTTGGTTAGTTGTCCTATCAAGACAATAGCCATTACGTTTAATGTAAGAAATTGTCTGCCCAAATTCAAAGAATGGGTCTTGTCTAATAAATTGCTCAAAGCCGTTACAAGTAAATTGAAAGTTTCCTTGTCGAGTTATGATTGTCCATTGATTTTCATTTTCATTAGTTGCTCTTTCTATGTCTTCAATTTCAAATGCGTCCTCAAAACCTGTCGAAAATTCTAATGTCAATTTTTTAATTCCTTTGAAAACCAATGTCGATGGTGCAACCCAAAATGTAAAAGGTAGCCCTTCAAGGTCTGGTTTATTCCATTGCAAAATATAGTCAATGTCTAATTCCAAATCTTCTGTCAAACGAACTTTATAAATATTGCTGTCGTGCCAACCCATATTCTCAAAGTCTTTGTCTGTCCATATTCTTTTCTCTAATTCGTATGTCATGGTTGATGTTGTAGGGTGTTGCGATACGCTTGCAGGCAACGGACAGGTATTGCCGATGGTGGGGAATTTTATATTCGTCCGCCCGGAACTGCTGCCTGGCTTTTTGATAAAGTTAAATATTAAGAACTAAAGCTGGGCTTTATTCGTCAAGCCCCGAACCACAGCACAACAGAATTACTGCTGCTGATTGTTTCAATGTCAAGCCCCACTATTGGCAATACTAATGTTAGCGGCAGGCAATTTTTCTCTTGTTACTAAAGTTGCTGCTTATTTTTTCCACCTGTCTAATCTTTTCATACCTCTTGTAAAAAGCCACGAAAAAAATCTTGAATGTCCGCCTTCCATCATTTTCTGTTTGCAGTATTCTTGAAACTCTAAAACATTATTTCCTTTGTAAATAAATTCTCCATTTTCATAGCAATATGAACAATACATTTTGCTAATGCTTTTGTCTTCATTTGTACCGCCACCTTTTTCATCTCGTTTTAGTGGCATTCCACAAGATTGGCAATTTTTAAATTCTTTACTCATCATTTTTCTGTGTATTGTTATAATTCTTTTTTTCTACGGTCTGCGGTCTGCTTGCCGCTAACAATTAAATATACCGTACTCCTCTTAAAAATACAAATTTCTGATGCTTGATTTTAATCACTTTAGTATTCGCTTTTTTGTATTGGTAGTGCTGTCAATGACACCCTGGACTACTTTTCAAAGTAACATAAAGAAGCCAAAATATCTATACCCAGTTTAATTTGAAAATGGATACTCTGCTGGGATATGTAATATAGCTGAAGGGCTGCCGGATGGAAACGGAAAGCACGGTGAAGCACTTCGCCAGGCTCAGTGTGACAGCCAGCGATGGCTATGTGCCGGACTTGGAGAGAACAGCCGGAACAAAAGCTGATCAGCGATATAAACGATGAGAGCCTCAAATAAAAAAAAGGAGGCAACCATTGCCTCCTTTATAAAATAAGTAATAACTCTTACTATGCGTTCCTATTAATACAATTCAGATCTTCAAAAGCTACTTCCAATCTTTTTATAAAAGCTTCTTCGCCTTTGCGCAGCCATACTCTTGGGTCGTAGTGTTTTTTGTTGGGTTTGTCATCGCCATCAGGGTTGCCAAGTTGTGCCTGCAGGTAGCCTTCATGCTTTTTGTAATTATCCAGCACACCTTCCCAGAAAGCCCATTGCAGATCGGTATCAATATTCATTTTAATAGCACCATAGCTAATGGCTTCTCTTATCTGGCTCTGCGGTGAGCCGCTGCCCCCATGGAATACAAAATACACCGGCTTAGGCCCGGTCTTTAATTCTTTTTCAATAAACACCTGGCTGTTGTTTAATATTTCCGGACGCAACTCTACATTCCCCGGCTTATATACACCATGCACATTTCCAAATGCTGCGGCCACTGTAAATAATGATCCTACTTTGCTCAATTCTTTATACGAGTACGCCACATCTTCCGGCTGTGTATATAATTTAGAATTTTCTACTTCACTATTATCCACCCCATCTTCTTCACCACCGGTTACACCCAGTTCTATTTCAATGCCCATGCCTAATGGCTTCATTCTTTTAAAGAACTCCACCGAGGTATGTATGTTTTCTTCAATAGGCTCTTCACTCAAATCCAGCATATGAGAGCTGAACAATGGTTGTCCTTTTTCTTTAAAGTATTGTTCACCTGCATCCAGCAAGCCACTTATCCAGGGCAACCATTTTTTGGAGGCATGATCTGTATGCAACACCACCGGCACACCATAATATTTTGCTACATTATGTATATGCAAGGCACCGGAAACGCCACCGGAAATATTTCCCTGCAGTGCATCATTCGGCATTCCTTTACCGGCAATAAATTGGGCACCGCCATTGGAGAACTGGATGATAACGGGAGAATTAACTTTGGCTGCCGTTTCTAATGTGGCATTGATCGTATTAGTGCCAATGGTATTTACAGCAGGCAACGCAAACTGGTTATCTTTTGCATCTTTTAAAAGTGTTTCCAGTTCTTCGCCGAACAAGACACCGGCTTTGTACTTTTTCATTCAATTATTTTATTGGTTATAAAAAGGATAAACTTTCGCAGACAGGCAGTCGTTAAAGGAGTCGCAATATACTGCAATTGTGTCTTATGGGTTACTAACAGCTGTTAGAGAAGGTCAATTCAATCATTGGTTTTACCCAAATTCTTTTGCACCAGTAAAAGATTTTTTTGCAGGGTATGTTTTAATTGAGTCTTCACGATATCACCCATTGATCTGCATTTGGAAAAAGCAGCGGTGTGCAGGTAGTTATTCAATTCTGTTTTAAGCTGCGTTATTTTCTCGGGAGTAGAAATTTCATCTTTAGTCATTATGTCCACCAATTCTTTTATACGGTACCGGGATGATACCAACCGGAAGGTGATCATAGTTCTTTCTTCAAACTGGTATTGGGCTATGGATTCTTTGTTGAGATGGGTGAGGGATAAATCAACAAACAATTTATTCTCTTTAAAAAATTGCGGCAGGTATAAATTCTTTCTGCCTTCAAATGATTGCTGATCAAAATCAATACAGCGGATGCGGTATTGATAGTCTTCAACATCCGGGGTAATGTCTATTACAAAATTATAACTCCGCATATCACCCAGCAACCGTACAAAACAACGTTCATTAAATTTTACAAACTCTTTTGCCAGTCTTATCTTATTGGTTTCGGGTGCATGCATCATCTGCTGCATAAAAATATCACCGGGTATGCCGGGAATATGTTCCTCCACCAATGTATTGTCGCAGGTAAAAAAAGTGATACGGTTAGGAGAAAGGATATGTTCCAATTCTAATCCATATACCCGGGAGGCATCCGCAATTTTAATATAGTAATGATCGTAGTTGTCATTAAACTTATTAACGATGCGGATGCGGAAAGGGTGGGAGTTGCCAAAAGTGCAGTAATCCACTCTTGCTACATCCAAGTGAGAGATAAAACTAAAATCACCTTCTGTTTTCAGGATGGCATAGATCTTTACAAGACCTTCCCGTATATAATCCCACTCACGGCTGTCATAGGAAAGTTTTTCCCAAAGAGTGTCGTTACCTTTTTTGTCTTTAATAGGAGTGGACCAGGTGTAGTTCAATAAATTTTTATACGTTACCGGCAATTTCACTTCCCGTCCATGTAGTTTCAGGTATTGCCGAAGTTTATTCCCAACCGGGTACATTGGTTTTTTGCGGGAAGGTTTACCTTCTTCCTGTTCTCTTTCACTACTGTTAATGGGAAAACTCATGCGATGTAAAAATGGATAAAGATTTTGAAGGTCGGTTATTTTATTTGTAGCTGCAAGCCGGCAAAATATTCGGGGGCTTGTAATAACCGGCTTCCATACCAGCTAAACATTTCACCATCTACCATTACCACTTTTGCAGAAGGAATAAATTGTAATAGCTGATCCGCATGTTTTTTATTAAATGAAAATGGTTCTGAAGAGAGAAGTATAAGATCGGGATTAGCGGCTTTCATATCCTCCAGGGAAATTTCAGGATATCTTTTTTGCTGCGCAAATAAATTTGTAAAGCCTGCGGCTTCCAGCATGGCATGGATAAATGTATCGCCGCCTATGGTCATGTATGGCTTTTGCCAGATGAGGTATATGACTCTTTTTTTAGAATTCAGCAATTTATTTTGAAGCTGAGCAAAGCCTGCATTTATTTTCTGATTGATCTCTTTTGCTTTTTCTTGTTTGTTGGTAAGTAGCCCGACCTGGTCAATCATTGTATAAGCACCGGGGAGATCATTTACATCACTCACCCAAACAGGAAAAAGTTTTTCCAGTTCTTCGATCTGCTCTTTTACATTTTCTTCTTTATTGGCAATTACCAGGTCAGGTTGAAGTTGATGGATAGCATTAAAATCTATCACTTTGGTGCCGCCCACTCTTTTTTTATTACGAAACCATTCAGTGGGATGAATGCAAAATTTGGTAATACCAATTACTTCTTCAGCTAAGCCAAGGTCTGCCAATAATTCTGTTTGGGAGGGGACAAGAGAAATAATCCGTTGTGGAATTGCTTGCAACGATACTTTTCTTCCGGTTTGGTCAATAAAAACAGGCATGCATATATTTAATGCAAATTATGAATCGAAAGCTGGTGTAAGAAATTTGGAGGATAGTGATTTTGAAGTTCACCGCGCCACCTGCTAAATTTCTCTAGCAGGTGGGTTCCGGACTTTAAGATCTTTTCAAGGATTTGGACACGGTGACTAGGATTTTGGTCTTCCTTTGGATGTTTGGATTTTGGACGGTTTTTCTTTTGGATTTGGACTTTACTCGGTTTTTCAATCTGGACGTTTGGACTTTGTTGGTTTTTCTAAGTTTGGATTTTGTTGGTTTTATTCAGTTGGTATTGGATATTGTTTGACAAAAGTAAGTGGTGACTCTATGATATTCTAGAGCAAAAGAACCCGATTATTTTAGTAAACACACAGACATATTTAAAGAAGTTGTACTCTGTACACAATCGTAGAACTACTATTCTAAAGCTAAAATGCCTCGGGTGAAGGGTGATGATTGATCAAATAAGGGGATAAATTAGTTACCCATGGCTTGTATTACGTCATACTTAGTAACGATATGATAGTTACCCGCTTCATCTTTTGCCATTACTGCACCATTTTCCCGGTTAATAAGATGACTTAATTTTTCTACCGGGGTATCATATGCTACTACAGGGAAGGGCGACTCCAGCACATCTTCCACTTTAGAGTTTTTTATCTCGGGGTTATTGAAAATTTTTTGAAACAAACCACTTTCACTGATAGCACCTTGTGGACCATTGCCATTCATTACCGGTATTTGTTCAATATCATATTTCTTCATCAACTCCACTGCGTCTGAAACTGTTTGTGTGGCTTCTACGGTTATTAATCTTTTTGCGCCTCTTGATGATACTACATCTCTGAAAGTTTTTACATCCAGGAAACCTCTTTCAATCATCCACTGGTCGTTATAAATTTTGCCAACATAGCGGCTGCCATGATCATGAAAGATGCAGACAACGAGGTCGTCTTTTTTTAATTTACTTTTTAATTGTATCAAACCCTGTATGCAACTACCAGCACTGTATCCACAGAATAGTCCTTCTTCCTTTGCCAGCTTTCTGGCCATCACCGCACCATCCTTATCTGTTACCTGTTCAAAATAATCTATCACACTCATGTCATAATTCTTTGGCACAAAATCTTCACCAAAACCTTCACTGATGTAAGGATGCACTTCATTCATATCTACTTCACCGGTGCGGAAATATTTTGTCAATAAAGAACCATACACATCAATAGCCCATATCTGTATGTTAGGATTTTTTTCTTTTAAATACATAGCTGCACCGGTAATAGTTCCGCCTGTGCCTGCAGTGCATATAAGGTGAGTGATTTTTCCATCGGTTTGTTTCCAGATCTCCGGGCCGGTACTTTCATAATGCGCTAAGCGGTTTGCCAGGTTATCATATTGATTCATATGATAGGAGTTAGGCACTTCTTTCGCCAGCCTGGCTGCTACACTGTAATAACTTCTGGGATCTTCGGGTAATACATTAGTAGGGCAAACAATTACTTCTGCACCTACCGCTTTTAGTATATCTGCTTTTTCTTTGGATTGCTTATCGGTAGTAACGAAAATACATTTGTAGCCTTTTACAACAGCCGCCAGTGCTAATCCCATTCCGGTATTACCACTGGTACCTTCTATAATAGTTCCGCCGGGTTTCAATTTTCCTTCCTGCTCCGCTACTTCCACCATCTTTAATGCCATACGGTCTTTAATAGAATTACCGGGATTAAAATAATCTACCTTGGCTAATACTGTACACGGAATATCTTTAGTGATCTTGTTCAATTTTATAAGCGGTGTATTACCAATTGTCTCCAGTATATTATTCTTAATATCCATAGCGGGGCATTAATTTTTGCAAAGGTAAGTTTTTAAGTGGGAGAGATAACACTTGTTAGTTATAAAAAGAGAAAAGAAGAGGAACACGGATGACACGGACTGAAGGGATGAACACCAATTTTTACTCTGCTTTGCAAAATAATTTGTGTTCATTCAATTTGGTAAAAGGTTATTTAAAAATATGCTCCAGGTTAGCAAAAAAAATCCAGAAAATCTCTCTAATCCGTGTCATCCGTGTGCTTGTATTTTAAGCCTCTTCCGAAGTAGAAGAGGCTTAACTAATGAATGATGATGAGTTCTTACCCTTCTTTTCTGAAAGATTTTCTTTTTACAGAAAGGTAATTATCGAGTAAAAACAATCCCAGCACCACATTTATCATCATAAATGCATTGATCCAGTTGTTGTTGAAAAATTTACTAAAATCAATTTTGCTGATGCTTTTTGATATGGTAGATTCTTCGCCACCGGAAAAGGTCATTTGCCCAAATCCATATACCAAAAAACCTACTAACATGGCGATAAAGAAAAAGCCAATGCCCCAGATTATTTTTTTATCGATATAGTTTTTTGCGGCGGGGGCTATATGCAATTTGGTAATTTCTTCCATTACATTTTTGGAAAAACGTAATGATGGAGCTTCCAACTCTGTTGAATATAGCAATTTGTTTATCTCTAATAATTCATTGTATTTATCTTTCCATTCAGCATCAGTCTGCAGTAATTTTTCAATGACTGTTTTTTCATCGGCGGAAATAGTTCCATCAATAAAATTCCAGAGCCGATCTTCCATATTGTGCTGTGTATTCATACGAGGTCGTTTTAAATCAATTTAAATT
Source organism: Chitinophagaceae bacterium (assembly GCA_031397865.1). Taxonomy (GTDB): domain Bacteria; phylum Bacteroidota; class Bacteroidia; order Chitinophagales; family Chitinophagaceae; genus JJ008. The sequence continues at coordinate 65,460 of JANNMN010000027.1, read as the reverse complement.
TTTGACTTCTTCTGCATAATAGGTTTCCATTTTTTCTTTTAATCTTGCTCTTGCGCGGTGCAGTCTTACTTTCGCTGCATTTACTTCTATTCCCAGTATTTGTGCCGTTTCTTCCAGCGATTGCTCTGCTTTATAGAAAAGTGTGATGATCTGCGCATCATCCGGATTTAATAAAGCAATCGCCTTGTTCACCATTCCTCTCCTCGACTTTTGTTCTACCAAATTTGTATTCAGGCCAGAATCAATATTGTCCGCCATTTCAAACACTTTATCATTATCCAAAGAATGAATGACTAATTTTTTCTTTCTTATAAAACTGATGCAGGTATTATTGACGATGGTATAGAGCCAGGTGCTGAATTTGGAAGCACCTTTAAAATCGGCCAGGTATTTATATGCTTTAATAAATACATCCTGCGCCACTTCTTCTGCATCTTCCCTGTTTTTGACGATCCGAAGGGTAAGGGTAAAGACATAGTTTTGGTAACGGTTCACCAAGCCGGCATATGCCTGGTAATTACCACTTAGCACTTGGCTAATGATTTCATTATCATTCAGTCCGGTTGACATTCTTTTGGTAAGACTACATGATAATCGGTTAGGTTACAATACAAAGTACGTTTTTCTATTGTTTTTCAAAGATGATATTTATTAAAATAACCAGTTGGCGGAGTTACTTTTTAGAGTGGAATTCATTGCCCCAGAGGGGCAAAATGTTGGTAGAAACGATTTGTAATCATCATATTCAAGCCCCATCGGGGCGACATGTAAAATATTTCGCCCCGATGGGGCTCTGCAAATTCAATATGATTTATGTTTCTACTAATATTTCGCCTCTCCGAGGCTAAGAAAATTAACTCCGCCAACGGGTTAAAAAATTTATGGCTGTAACCCGCTTGATAAATCGGTTGTCTAAGGATTTGTAAACTTATTTGGCTGAAATGGTAAGAAATCCGGTAAAAAGAAAAGTTTTTTAAAATTGTAACCTGCTTTCAACAGGCAGAGTCTTAAAGAAGAGTAACAATAAATTATTAATCATTAAAAATTGAATGTATGCATAATGGAGAAGCTTTAATTCCGATAATAATGTTCATAGGTCTTTTTGCCTGTGTGTTTGGAATTTATTACCTGAAAACCCGCCAAAACCTGGCGATGATTGAAAAAGGAATGAATCCTAAGCAGTTTGCTAATCGTCCCGCCCCGTATAAAAACCTGAAATGGGCTTTATTATTTATAGGGGCCGGTGCAGGTTTATTAGTAGCCTATATATTCGACTTTCATGTTTTGCCACAACGGGATTATAATGCACATGGAGAAAATGCGCCTATTTATTTTGCCTTGATTGCTATTGGTGGTGGGCTGGGTTTATTGGGCTCCTATAAAATGGAGAAGAAATGGTGGGATGATAATAAAGAGAAAGAGTAAATCTGCTGCAAATTTTTTATAGAAGCAATCTCAGCAATGGGATTGCTTCTATTCTATCTCTTTTATAATGGCTTCAAGACCTTTTGATACGCCTTTGAAATAATCGCTTCTTTTAAATTCAGGGATAATTATATCGTCAATAATTTTTTTAGCTTCCTCATCAGTCAGCTTTCTTTCAAGTCCATAGCCGATCTCAATCCTGATTTTCCGGAGGTTTTGGCAAACCAATATGCCAATACCATTGTTCTTATTCTTAGTGCCAATACCCCATTTTCTAAAAAGTGTCAAAGAAAATTTGTTGAAATCTTCCTGAGATTTAATTAGTGATGCATTTAAATTGTATGTAACTATTGCAATCTGGTTGGTAGTTTGTTTCTCATGATTAATAATAATGCTGTCCAAAAAAACTATTTCAGCAGGCAAAAAAATTTTGTCAAAATCAGTAACATTTCCAATAGGTTCTTTGGGAATAATAAAGCCGAATGAGTCAACCTGTTCTTTTTCTTCGCCAGTTTTTTGCCCTTTACACGAAACAGACAGGAAGCAAACGAGTAGAATAAGCGAATAGAAATTTTTCATTAAATAGTTGTTTTACCTGATAACTTCCATAGCTTTTTTTACCACCGGGTCTTGTGCATTCAGCACTTCATAAAAACCGGAGTTGCGCCATTTATATCTTGCCAACAATGCTTTCAGCCTTTGTTGTATCATATCTTTTTCCTGGGCGCCGATCGTATTAAGCTTTAAGGAGTCATTGGCTTTATTCAGGAACGTAAGCCATAATTCATCTACTTTAAATCCAGTGGCATATTCACCCGCAGTTTTATACTGCTGTACTTTTTGCTTGTTTTGTAAATAATAATTGTATACAAAACTGTTGAACTCTGTATTACTTAGTAACCGTAACGTTTTTTGTTGTAAACGACTGGTATCAAACGGAACAAACACATTAGGAGTGATGCCATCACCACCATACAAAGTATCCCGGCAGGCGGTTGTAAATTTTTTGCCATTGTTATGTAGTTTCAATGAATCAAGCGATAGCATCTCGCCGCTATTGAAACGGGCCCACAATTCATCCATATACACTTTGTTTCCTTTTTCATACGACCGCTGAATGCTGCGGCCAAGTGGTGTATAATACCGGGCAATAGTCAATCGCATGGCAGAGCCATCACTTAATGGGTATTGCTCCTGTACTAATCCTTTTCCAAAAGTGCGGCGTCCGATAACAGTGGCACGGCACCAATCCTGCAAGGCACCGGCCAATACTTCGCTGGCACTGGCCGATAATTCATCTACCAATAAAACCAATTTTCCTTTTTCAAATAAACCTGGCCTGCGACAACGATATTCTCTTTTTCTACTATTCACACCTTCGGTATACACTATCAATTTATCACCGTCTAAAAATTCATCCGCCATATCAACCGCTTCATTCATAAAGCCTCCACCATTTCCCCGCAGATCGTATATTAAACTTTGTAAGCCTTGCTTCTGCAACATTTCAAGTGCTTCCATAAATTCTTCATAGCTCTTATCAGTAAACTTATTGAGCTTGATATATCCCGTTGTTTTATCAGTCATGTACGCCGCATCTACGGAAGAAATAGGGATATTGCCACGGGTTACAGTAACGGTTTGTGATTTATTATCCCTGATGATCTGGATAATTGCTTTTGATCCTCTTTCTCCCCGGATATATTTTTTTATTTCATCCGTACTAAACGGTTTGCCGGTTAATGATGAATCATTTACTTTAATTATTTTATCGCCGATTTGCAATCCTGCCACATCACTCGGCCCTTTAGGTATTACATATACTATATTAACAGTATCATTAAAAACATTGAATTCGACACCAATTCCTTCAAAATTTCCGGCCAAATCTTCATTGGCTGCTTTTAAATCTACTGGTGGTAAATAAACAGAATGAGGATCCAGTTCTGTCATCATTTCCTGTATGGCTTTCCCTTGTAAAGAATCTACATTTATCGCATCTACATACCTCATTTTAATGATATCAACAGCTTCTTGTAATGAACTTCTTTTATTGGAAGCAAAGAAACCTTTTGAGTTTCCACTTTGATCAGCCAGTTTGTAACCGAAGAACATTCCTATGATCAGTATCACCGAAAAAATTAATGGCAACCAGACCTGCAATTTTTTATTTCCCATCATAACTCTTATTGTGTAATTTGACGCAAAATAACCAAAAGTTTCTTGTTGCCGGATTCTGGTTCATTGTTTCTCAGCAGTAGTGTTGTTAAGATTTAACCGGGCAGAAATATATCATCAGACAGGTAGCAAATAAATAATAACCATTCCATGCCTTCAACAATTTTAATAGCCGACAGTGGCGCCACCAAAGCAGAATGGTGTTTGCTGAATAATGGTAAAAAGAAAACCATCATTACCCAGGGCATTAGTCCTTATTTTCTAAATACCGAACAGATAAGTGATTTGTTGGCGAAAGAATTGAAGCCTAAGTTGAAAAACATTTTGCCCCATGAGATATTTTATTACGGCACCGGCTGTGCCAATCCCGCTAATGCAAAATCTGTAAAGGACGCCATTAAAAAAAACTTTAGCGGGGCAAAAATAGATGTGAACCATGATCTTACTGCAGCAGCAAGAGCATTGTGTGGAAGGAAGAAGGGCATTGCTTGCATATTAGGCACCGGTTCCAATTCTTGTTATTATGATGGAAAGAAAATAGTGAAGAATAGTCCCGGTCTTGGTTATGTATTGGGTGATGAGGGCAGCGGTGCCTATCTCGGTAAAAAAGTAATACAATATTATTTGTATGGAACTTTTGATGATGAGCTGCGGGGTCGCTTCGATTTAACATATACAACAAACGTAACCGAGATATTGGAAAACGTTTATAAAAAACCTTTACCCAACCGCTACCTTGCCAGTTTTACAAATTTCCTGGCAGAGAATCGGGGACATTATATGATTGAAAATATTATTGAAGATGGCTTAAATGATTTTTTCTTTACCCATTTGTGTAAGTATAGAGAAACCTGGACATTGCCCATTAGTTTTGCCGGTAGTGTTGCATTTGGATTTAAGGATGTGTTGCAGCAACTTTGCAGCAGTTATGAATTTGAATTAGGTACTATAATGAAGAATCCGATGGAAGGATTGATAGATTATCACTGTTAAAATGAGTGGATGTATGAGTTTTAAAAAAATTACGGAGCAATCTAGCAATTATCATCACCTTGAAAAGATGTCGGTAATTGAATTGCTGACCAATATTAACCGGGAAGATAAAACGGTGCCGGATGCAGTAGAAAAAGCTATCCCTCAAATAGAGAAACTGGCAGAGATAACGAGTGATAAAATGCTGATGGGTGGAAGAATGTTTTACATAGGTGCAGGCACCAGTGGCAGATTAGGAATAGTAGATGCCAGCGAATGTCCACCCACATACGGTGTGCCATATGGCTTGGTCATTGGTATTATTGCCGGCGGCGAAAAAGCAATTACTACTGCCGTAGAATTTGCTGAAGATGATAAGGAGCAAGGTTGGAAAGATTTGCAGGAATATAATATAAGTGATAAAGATGTGGTGATAGGCATTGCTGCCAGCGGCACCACACCCTATGTAATTGGCGCATTAAAAGAATGTAGAAAAAGAGGAATTGTTACCGGCAGCATCTCCTGCAATCCAGATTCTCCGGTAAGTGCTGCTGCGGATTTTCCGATAGAAGTGGTGGTGGGTGCAGAGTTTGTAACCGGCAGCACTAGAATGAAAAGTGGCACTGCGCAAAAGTTGGTGTTGAATATGATATCTACAACTGTGATGATACATCTGGGCAGAGTAGAAGATAATAAAATGGTGAACATGCAACTAACAAACGATAAGTTGGTGGACCGTGGCACTAAGATGCTGATGGAAAGAATAAAATGGAGTGATTACGAAGAAGCCAAAGAATTATTATTGAAATACGGAAGTGTAAAAAAAGCAGCTGATTCAGTCGCCAAATAATTTTCTATCTCGCATTTGCTGTGTATATTGTGCTTCTAACGAATACCAGTGGTAATAACCAATTCACATATCATTTCTTCGGTTGTAATGGATAACATTACAACAACTACTATTACTACAACAACCCGTTAAGGGTTGTACGTTTCCATATCAAACACTGGGCTATTGTAGCTTGTACAAAGACACTAATTTTTTCACGCCTATCCGTGAAATCTTTTAAATAAATTAAATCCGTGATTGTATGCAGGTTTTAAAATTCGGCGGCACATCCGTAGCAAATGCTGAAAATATAAATAAGGTAGCAGCGATAGTGAAAGAAAGTATAAAGAAGGATACGACTGTTGTAGTAGTGTCTGCACTTGGTGGTGTAACAGACCTCTTATTGAATGCAGCAACATTAGCAGCTGATGGTAATGAGTTGTATAAAGAGAAACTGACGTTGATTGAGCAAAGGCATTTGGATGCAGTAAAACAATTGATACCTGTGGCGCAGCAAAGCCAGTTATTAAGTTTGGTTAAAAAAAGTTGCAATGAAATAGAAGACATCTGCAATGGTATTTTTTTATTGCAGGAATTAACTGCAAGATCTAAGGACAGGATATCCAGTTATGGAGAATGGCTTTCATCACAAATCATTGCGGCAAAGTTTAAAGCTGATGGAGTAGAAATTATTTGGAAGGATGCCAGGGAATTAATTATTACCAATTCAGAATTTACTTCAGCAGAAGTGGATTTTATTTTGACTAATAAAAATGTAAACAATTTCTTTTCTAGCGGAACTACTTCTTTATATATACTGCCTGGATTTATTGCGGCTGATAAAAATGGAGTGACGACTACATTAGGCAGAGGTGGTTCAGATTATACGGCAGCTATTATTGCATCGTCAATAAATGCAAGAGTATTAGAAATATGGACGGATGTAAGTGGTATGATGACGGCTGATCCAAGATTGACAACTAATGCCCGTATCATTCCGGCAATTTCTTACCAGGAGGCCATGGAGCTTTCGCATTTTGGGGCCAAGGTTATTTACCCGCCGACTATACAACCGGTAATGAGCAAAGGAATACCGGTGTGGATCAAAAATACATTTGCACCGGCGGATGAAGGAACTGTGATTGAAGCAATGGCAAATGTAACTGGCGATATTGTACGAGGAATTTCAAGTATTAACAATATTGCACTAATCAGTTTGGAAGGAAGTGGGATGGTTGGCATTCCCGGTTTTTCAAAAAGATTATTTGAAGCATTGAGCAGTGAAAAGATAAATGTGATTTTGATTACGCAGAGTTCATCCGAACATTCGATCTGTGTTGGCATTGAAGCTGGCTTTGCCAATAAGGCCAAGCAAGCTGTGGATGCTTCTTTTGCCAATGAAATTGCTTTGCAAAAAGTAGAACCGTTGAAGATAGAAGCTGAACTTTCCATTGTTGCCCTGGTAGGCGAGAGTATGAAAAATCATACCGGTGTCAGCGGCCGTATGTTTAGTGCAATGGGAAGAAATGGGGTGAACATCAGAGCTATTGCACAAGGTTCATCCGAAAAGAATATTTCTGCGGTCATTGCAACAAAAGATGTTAGAAAAGCTATCAACGTATTGCATGAAGAGTTTTTTGAAACCACTTACAAGCAAATAAATCTTTTTATCACAGGCACGGGAAATGTCGGATCAAAATTATTAGGGCAGTTAAAACAACAACTTGATTTTTTGCAACAACAAATGCATCTGCAGGTAAGGGTAGTAGGGTTAAGTAACAGCCGTACCATGCTGATTGATGAAGACGGTATTGATTTAAATAGTTGGGAAAATAAATTGAAGGATGGGCAAACTGCCAGCCTGCAAAAATTTGTAGATGAAATTATTAGCCGCAATCTTCGTAACTCCATATTTGTTGATGTTACCGCTAACGATAAAGTGGCTACTGTATATCATCAGTTTTTACAAAAAAGTATTGCGGTGGTAGCTTGCAATAAAGTAGCAGCATCATCTGCTTATGAAAATTATAAAAAACTAAAAGATCTTTCCAGGGAATTTAACAGCCAGTTTTTGTTTGAGACAAATGTAGGAGCAGGGTTGCCTATTATTGCAACCTTGAATGATTTAGTGCACAGTGGTGATAGGGTACATAAAATACAAGCCGTATTAAGTGGTACGTTGAATTTTGTTTTTAATAATTATGATGGAACAAGAAAGTTTGCAGATGTGGTAAAGCAAGCACAAGATGAAGGATATACAGAACCTGATCCACGTCTTGATTTGGGCGGTACCGATGTAATGCGAAAAATATTGATTCTGGCGAGAGAGGCCGGCGAAAAAATAGAGATGGGCAATATTGTTAATAATACTTTTATGCCCACCAGTTGTATGCAGGGGAGTGTAGAAGATTTTTATACAGCCATGGAAAAAGAGGAAGAGCATTTTAAAAGTTTGGTAGAGAAAGCAAAAGCTGATAATTGTATTTTAAAGTTTGTTGCCCATTATGATAATGGAAAAGCTGCGGTTGGTTTGCAACATATAGACCCCAGGCATGACCTATATCATTTGTATGGAAAGGATAATATAGTTTTATTTTATACGGATAGATATAAAGAGCAGCCTTTGGTAGTAAAAGGGGCTGGAGCAGGTGCAGAAGTAACTGCCAGTGGAGTGTTTGCAGATATTATCAGGGCAAGTAAAGTATAACCCTAAATCCCTAAAGGGACTTTAGAGTCTGAAATTTGAAAATGATTTATTGTATTTAAGATGAAGAGTATTAAAGTTAAATGCCCCGGCACAGTTGCAAATCTTGTTTGCGGCTTCGATATTTTAGGTATGGCATTAAATGCGCCTTATGATATAATGGAAGTGAAATTATTGGATGAACCAAGAGTAACTATTCATAACAGGGACAATTTTAATTTACCTACAGAAGCAGAGAAAAATGTAGCAGGAGTTGTTTTTTTATCCATAATGGAAAAATTGGGAGGCACAGTAGGATTTGAAGTAACAATTGAAAAACATATAAAACCCGGAAGTGGTATAGGTTCCAGTGCGGCAAGTGCAGCCGGTGCAGCAGTTGCCGCCAATCATTTATTGGGTAATATATTTTCTACTGATGATCTGATCCAATTTGCTATGAATGGTGAAAAATTAGCATCAGGAGTAAAACATGCAGATAATATTGCTCCTTGTATTTTAGGAGGGGTAACACTTATACGAAGTATTCATCCATTAGATATCATTCCATTGAATTCTCCGGACTTATATGTTACAGTGGTGCATCCGCAGATAGAAGTGAGAACTTCTGATGCCAGGCAAATTTTGCGACAGCAGGTTTCATTGAAAGATGCCATCAAACAATGGGGAAATATTGCAGGACTGGTTGCAGGATTTATGAAAAATGATGTTGAGCTGATCGGCCGTTCATTAGAAGATGTGATAATAGAACCCATCAGGAGTATACTTATACCGGGCTTTGCGGAAGTAAAAGCTAAATGCAAAGAAGCCGGGGCATTAGGGGGAGGCATCTCTGGGTCCGGTCCTTCCGTTTTCATGCTGAGCAAAGATGAAAGCATTGCAAATGCTGTAGAAATGGCAATGACAGAGGTGTATAGTAAAATCGGTATAGAATTCAATACGTATGTAACAAAAATTAGTAAAACGGGAGTAGAGATATTTAAATGAAATCGTTTAAATTTATAATGTCATTTATCTGGTCAATCACTCTGGGTAAGGTTTAAAATGAAATATTATTCTACTAATAAACTTTCACCGCCAGGTGACTTTGAAGATGTTATTATTAAAGGGTTAGCAACCGATAAAGGATTATATTTTCCAACAATAATTCCCCATCTACCGAAAGATCTGATTGAAGAAATTGAAGATTTCTCCAACGAAGAAATTGCCTTTCATGTAATCAGGCCGTATGTTGGTAATACAATTCCTGATAAAACACTTTTTGAGATAGTAAAGGAGACAATAAACTTTCCTACTCCATTAGTGAAAATAAATGAGGACATATCTTCTCTTGAATTATTTCATGGACCCACTTTAGCATTTAAAGATATCGGCGCAAGATTTATGAGTCGTTGCCTGCAATATTTTATTGGTCGTGAAAAAGCCAAAAGATCGAAGCGTAAAGTAACCGTGCTGGTAGCTACTTCCGGTGATACCGGCGGAGCCGTAGCCAATGGTTTTTATGATATGGATGGAATAGAAGTTGTTATTCTTTATCCTTCTGGAAAAGTGAGTACAGTGCAGGAAAAACAATTAACTACTCTTGGTAAGAATATAAAAGCTCTGGAAGTGCTGGGTACTTTTGATGATTGTCAGCAAATGGTGAAAGAAGCTTTTACTGATACAGCAATTAATGAGAAATTATTTCTAACCTCTGCTAATTCAATTAATGTAGCAAGATGGTTACCACAACAATTCTATTATTTCTTCGCTTACAAGCAATGGCAGGATAAGAAGAATCCACCAGTAATATCTGTGCCAAGTGGAAACTTTGGAAATATCTGTGCAGGAATGTTGGCCATGCAATCAGGATTGCCGGTTCGTCATTTTATTGCAGGCTGTAATATAAATGATGCGGTGACGGAGTATTTGAAAACCCAGCAACTAAAACCTAAACAAGCTGTTGCTACCATCAGCAATGCAATGGATGTTGGAAATCCCAGCAATTTTTTTCGGATACTTGAAATCTTCAGATACCAGTTTTTAGATTTGAAAAATAAATTATCCTCCTATAGCATTACCGATGCAGAAACGATAGAAACTATCAAAGAAGTTTATCAACAATACAATTATGTATTAGATCCCCATGGTGCTGTTGGATATTTATCACTGCAACGTTATTTGCAAGATCATCCCGGCCAAAAAGGAATAGTGCTGGAAACAGCACACCCGGTTAAATTTCCTGATGCAGTCGAAAGTTGTATTGGTAAAAAGATGGAGATACCAGAATCTATACGATCTATCATGGGGAAAGAAAAAAACAGCATGCTGATCAAAGCTGACTTTCAATTATTAAAGAATTACTTACTTTCATAATTTCTCTTTGCGAATTTTTCTCTTCTAAGTAAAGTTGAAGGATTATCTCTTATCCTATATTTGCAGTTGAGGAGTTTATATGCAGGACATCGAACCATTTTACAATTGGCGGCACATTTATACCAGTGAGGAAGACGAAAGATCACCATTTTTTGGCAGAACTTATTCTGAGTTTGAATTTTCCCAAACGGTTTACAATTATTATATCCATCCACAGTGGGATGACTTTGGCAGTAAAACACTTTACCTGAAAGTGCTGCTTGCAGATTATGACGAACAATATGTCATTATAGAAATGATAGGGGAGTGGAATGATGCTATTGAGAATGACATCATGGAATTAAAAAGAGAAGTGCTGGAAAAATTTATGGGCGAAGGCATTTTTAAATTTATACTGATCGGCGAAAATGTATTGAATTTTCACAGTGATGGAAAAGATTATTACGAAAAATTGTTTGATGAAGTAACTGACGAAAATGGATGGGTAGTTTGTTTAAACATGCCGGAACAAACACAATATGATTTTAAGCATGCACATCTTAACCAGTTTGTAGAACTGATGGAGCTCGACAACTGGAGAACATACAAGCCTTTTCACCTCTTCAAAAAAATTGATAACGAAATTTCTTCCAGATTGTCATTGTAGTTAATCAACTACAAATTGTTATTTATTCTCCATTTATAGTATATAGGCCACGCAGTTTTACTAACTACACTAAGTGCTAACCTTTAGTTGCAATAAATTTTTTTGAAAAAAACTTCAGATTTTTTATTTCCAGTCATAGCTTTAATCAGCCAAGTATTTAATTTATAAAGCAAAACCATTTTTTATCTAATCAGATAACAGGAGAAATAAAAAGCGAAACCATTATTTCAACAAGCTCCATCTTCCTGAGTCAAATCCAAATCCTCCAATTATGAAACTTTCAATTTTACCTACACTTTTAATAATCATGCTAAGTTTTGCAAACGTTTGCGCCCAGGGAAATCATGTATTTACTACTGGCGAAGCAGCCAATTACAGCTCTATTAATTTGGCTACTTCTGGGGGACAAACATGGAGTACAGACAGAGCATCTTTGCCCGGTTATTTTAGTACAATAGCAGGGGCTACTTATAGCGGTGCATCAGATGCTGCTAATATAAATGGCTACGTAAAAAAATATGGTAATGAAGTTTATACTTTTCCTGTAGGCACCGGCACAGATCTTCGTACTCTCACAATTAATAATACAAGTGGTCTTGATACCGATGCTTTTGCAGTAGCATGGATAGCTGGCAATCCCTCAGGAAATCTTGATCCCACAGCTCCCAATGCAGGAGCACATCCATTAAATGCTGTTGGATCAGATATAGTAACTGTTAGTCCTGTAGGTCAGTGGGATTGGCAGGTTGGCAATGCAGGAAATCTGGGTGCAGGTACTACCGGTACTGGTGCTGGCATTCCTATTACTGTCAGTATTCCCGATCTTTCATTGTTTGCCACTGCTGCTGCATTACGATTAGTAGGATGGAACGGAAGTCAATGGATTAATCTTAGTGGCACCACTGGTGCAAGCGGAAATGTTGAAAATAGTATTCTGGGCGGAACTATGATAGAAGGTATCACAGCAGTGGCAATAGGTTCTACAGAATACGTTTTATCAGATAAGCTTTTAAATTTTTCAGTAAAAGAAGCAAAAAATTGCAGGACTGTTGCTACATGGTCAGTTAGCGAAGAAACAAGCATAAGCAGGTATGAATTAGAGCATAGTACAAATGGTGTTAGTTATTCTAAAGTATTATCAGCCGATTCAAAAAATGGTGCAGGTATTACTTCTTACAGCTTTAGTTTTTCCCAAACACCAGGAAATAACTATTACCGGCTTAAAATAATTGATAACAACGGTCTGTCGGATTATACAGATATAATTTCTCTGCGTAGTAATTGTACTGTTCCCGAGGATTATATCATTTTATATCCAAACATTGTTACTGAAAGCAATACCGAAATTACTTTGGAGTACAGACAACAATCTATTGGAAAAGGCTGGGTTGTTGTTACAAACAGTATGGGACAACAATTGTTAACCCAATCAATTACACTTACTGATGGTATCAAGAATTGTAAAATAAACACCGGCTCATTCCAACAAGGTATGCACTATGTGTACATGACAGATGGCTCCGGAGATATTGTAGGTACTCCGCAGAAATTTCTCAAACAATAAACAACATATAATCCATCCATCAATTAACTATGAAATCAATCAACCGCCATTATTTGTCAGCACTAATAATTTTGTTGATTTGCGGATCTTTTGCAAATGCACAAGTAAAAATAGGAGTGAACCCGACACAGATAGTTTCCGGAGCCAAGCTTCAGGTAGATGGTGATAATACTACCAGCACTGCTGCAAAACTTATCGTCACCGGCACAGGCAATGTTGGTGTAGGCACCGCTAATCCCGGAACTACTTTAGATATAAACGGGGCTATAACCAACCGGGAAGTAGATGTAACAGTAAGTTCCAATGCAGTTACCGTTCCTGCAAACACTTCCATGGTCAAAATATTAGGCATTGCCACTGCTTCTATTTCTATTAATGTGCCGGCAGCACCTAATGCAGGTCAGCGGTTAGTTATTTATAATAATAGCACTGGCGGTTTTACAAGTATATTAAATAGCATCAATATTCCAAATGGCAAAGCCCATGAATTTGTTTATAGCAATGGAAACTGGCAGAGCATTAGTACTCCATCTGCAACTGTAATTATTCCATATGCTTCCAGTGCTCCTGTTACTTTAACAACCGTTGTGGGCGGACTGGCTGGAACTGGTGCTATACTTGGTTTTGGTACCTCTTTATCAGGAATATCCGTGACGGCAGCCTCTATTGACATCACCGGAGGTTCTGGTTTGAATCTTAATTTTGGTTTTGCTGTTCCCCGAGATGGAACCATCAGATCGCTGACAGCATTTTTTTCTTCTACTTCCTCTTTATCACTGTTGGGTACTAATCTTACAGTAAAAGCTCAGCTCTACAGGAGTAACAGTATCATCAGTAACTTTTTTACACCAGTTAGTGGAGCAGAAGTTTTTCTCAGTCCGAGTTTGACGGGAACAATCAATGTTGGCAGCACCTGTTCGGGAATTACCTCTGATTTATCAATACCTGTTACTGCTCAATATCGATACCTGCTTGTTTTTACAACTACGGCAACCGGCCTTTCTTTAATCAACAGTATAAACGGATATGCCAGTGCTGGCCTTGCTATTGAGTAAATTTTAAACCTTATCCAACTTTATATTCATAGCCGGCCTTAATAGCTGGTTTTTTGTTTTTAAGATTTAGCGGAGGCATGCAAACTCTCTGGCAAGGATATTTTGTTTTAATAATTTAACCCCTTTGTTGCAGGCGGTCGGAAGTTGGCTTATAAAGAAGTTATACAAATCAGGTTTTATTTGATGTTCTGATACTATTTTTGCCAAAACTGATTACTCCTTTAAGTATTGCTTATGAATCTGGTGCAACAATCCTAGCCGGATCGTTGTTTAAGAATCTGGCAACAATAAAATAAACGATAAGCTGATGAAATGGTCTGAATTGTTTACTTCCTCGATTGGCAAAAAGTGGGTGATGGCGTTGACGGGTATTTTTCTTATTCTTTTCCTTGTTATTCATGTGTCTTTAAATGCTACTATCTGGGCCAATGATGATGGTAAGATGTTTGAAGCCGGGGCTCATTTTATGGGTTCCAATATTGTACCACGTCTTTTAGAAATTGGATTGATGGCTGGTATTCTCCTCCACATTATCCAGGGATTAATGCTGGAGTTTCAAAACAGAAGCAAAAGAAAGAAGGGATATGCTGTTCCGATGGGCAATAAAGGTAGTAAATGGTATAGCCGCAGCATGGGTTTATTGGGCACATTGATATTGTTATTCCTTATTATGCACTTAGCGCATTTTTGGGTGCCTAACCGTAGCAACCAGGGTTGGTTACTGGGACCTGAAATTTCTTTATATGAAAAAATGAAAGAAGTCTTTTCGGTAAATTGGGTTGTCTTGTTATATGTATTGGGTTGCTTTTCGCTGTCATGGCATTTACTCCATGGTTTTCAAAGTGCATTCCGCACCATCGGTGTAAATAATAAAAAATATTTAAGCTTACTGAATGCAATAGGAATTGGATTTTCAATTATCGTTCCGCTTGCATTTGCGTTGATGCCGGTAAGTTTTTATTTTGGTTGGATTAGTTGAGACCCCACTGTTTCCGTAAGGAACGGTTAGGTTATAAGTTCTTTACATTAGTTGGGTAAGGAACAGAACGATGAATAGTGCTGCGAACCCGCCTTCGGATGGGGGAGCCGCAAAAGTTGCCATGAAAACGGGACGTACAAGAGTGTGACACAACAGCCGATGCCATGAAAAACTAAAGCTGGATAAATAAAAATAATTATCGCATTAGCATATTATCACATTATCAAATTGATTTATGTTGGATTCAAAAATTCCCGCAGGTAAGTTAGAAGAAAAATGGGTGGACTATAAAGGCCATTGCAAATTGGTGAACCCCGCCAATAAAAGAAAATTAGAAATCATTATCGTAGGTACTGGTCTTGCAGGTGCTTCGGCGGCAGCTTCATTAGGAGAGTTGGGCTATAAAGTAAAAGCATTTTGTTTCCAGGATTCACCAAGAAGGGCACATAGCATTGCTGCGCAAGGTGGTATTAATGCTGCCAAGAATTATCAGAATGATGGTGATTCGGTGTTCCGTTTGTTTTATGACACGGTAAAAGGTGGTGACTACCGTGCAAGAGAAGCCAATGTGCATCGGTTGGCAGAAGTGAGTGCAAATATCATTGATCAATGTGTGGCACAGGGTGTTCCGTTTGCAAGAGAATATGGTGGATTGTTGAATAACCGTTCATTTGGAGGTACACAGGTAAAAAGAACTTTTTATGCGGCAGGGCAAACCGGTCAGCAGTTATTAATAGGAGCCTACCAGGCTTTGGAAAGACAAGTGGCATTGGGCAATGTAACAATGTATGCCCGTCATGAAATGCTGGATGTAGTGATGGTGGAAGGAAAGGCTAGAGGAATTATTGCAAGGAATTTAGTGAATGGTGAATTGGAAAGACATTTTGGTCATGCAGTATTATTATGCAGCGGTGGATATGGTAATGTCTTTTATCTTTCTACCAATGCAATGGGAAGTAATGTAACCGCTGCATGGAAAGCACATAAGAAAGGCGCAACCTTTGCTAATCCTTGCTTTACACAAATTCACCCAACTTGTATTCCAGTAAGTGGTGACCATCAATCGAAATTGACATTAATGTCGGAGTCGTTGAGAAATGACGGACGTATATGGGTGCCTAAAGAAAAAGGGGATAAAAGAAAAGCAAACGATATCCCTGAAGAAGAAAGAGATTATTACTTAGAGAGAAGATACCCGGCTTTTGGGAACCTTGTACCAAGAGACGTAGCATCGAGAGCAGCAAAAGAAAGATGTGATGCTGGTTACGGAGTAGGAACTACCGGACAAGCTGTTTATTTAGATTTTAAATACAATTTGATCAATAAATATGGTAAAGTAGAAGCTAGTAAATTAGGAATAGAAAATCCTGATATAGAAACATTGATGCGGTTGGGTAAAGAAGTAGTGAAAGAAGAGTATGGTAACCTGTTTGATATGTATGAAAAGATAACCGGGGAAAATCCTTATGAAGTACCGATGAGAATTTATCCGGCTGTTCACTATACCATGGGGGGACTTTGGGTGGATTATGAGTTGATGACAAATATTAAAGGGTTGTATTGTTTAGGTGAAGCAAACTTTAGCGACCATGGTGCTAACCGTCTCGGTGCATCTGCATTGATGCAGGGATTGGCTGATGGATATTTTGTAGTTCCTTATACCATTGGTAACTATTTGGCGGATGAAATTGCCACCAAGCCCATTCCATTAACACATGAAGCATTTGAACAAACAGAAAAAGCTGTTGCTGATAGACTGAATACTTTGATGAACATTAAAGGAAAACAAACAGTTGAAAGTTTCCATAAACGGTTGGGTAAAATAATCTGGGAGTATTGCGGTATGAGCCGTAATGAAGCCGGGTTGAAAAAAGCCATTGCAGATGTGCAGGCTTTGAAAAAAGAATTTTGGAGTGATGTGAAAATCCCGGGGACTATTAATGAAATGAATCCTGAACTGGATAAGGCTGGCCGTGTAGCTGATTTTATTGAATTGGGAGAATTGATGTGTAAAGATGCCCTAAATAGAAATGAAAGTTGCGGTGGACACTTCCGGGAAGAAAGCCAGACAGCAGAAGGCGAAGCAGAAAGAAAAGATGATGAGTTTGCATATGTAGCAGCATGGGAATATGCCGGGGAAAGCAATTGGAATTTACATAAAGAGCAGTTGAATTTTGAAGTGGCAAAGCCGACGCAACGTTCTTATAAGTAGTATGGTTCGCTTTTGTATCATATTGATTTTTTGTTCTTTGAGATTTGATAGCTTTTCGCAAAAGAGTTTAAAGGAGTTGCTTCCTCAAACAGGCAGTACAATTAATTCTTTTGTCCCAAAAGGATGGTTAAATATTTATACTGCCTCTGGGGATTTCGATAAAGATGGATGGAAGGATGCAGCTATTGTAATGATCGATTCCATTTATGAAAAGATAACAATGGAGGGTAACAGATCGTTGGTGATTTTGAAAGGAACAAAAAAGGGTTTTACACTTTCAGACTTTTGTGAAAGTGCTTTCTTATGTAATAATTGCGGAGGTGTGCATGGAGATCCTTTTAAGGGTTTAGAATTTAAGAATAATGTTTTAACTTTTTCGCATTATGGAGGAAGTGGCCGTAGGTGGAGCTATGTACATAAATTCCAATATAGAAATGGAGTGTGGCAGCTAATCGGGAAAACAGTATATAATTGGTGGCTTATGGTTAATCATGAATGGAAAAGCAATGACAAGGCCACATATATAGAAGATATAAATTTTTTAACGGGAGATTTTGTAGAAAAAGAAATTGACGATTCGGGAGTAATTGTAAAAAATAAAAAAGGACGAAAGACAGTAAATCCTTTAGTGAAACTCAGAGATTTTAATATTACAGATAACTAATTGAATATGGAGCATTACATGATGAACCTCACCCTAAAAGTGTGGAGGCAAAAAAATAGTTCAGACAAAGGCGGATTTGAAACCTATCCTGTAAAGAACATTTCATCCGAAATGTCTTTCCTGGAAATGATTGATGTGCTTAATGAGGAATTAATTAGTACTGGTAAAGACCCGATTGCCTTTGATCATGATTGCCGTGAAGGTATTTGCGGTAGCTGTTCAATGTATATTAATGGTCGTCCGCATGGGCCATGGCATGCAAATACTACCTGCCAGTTACACATGAGGGCTTATAAAGATGGTGATACCATTGTTATAGAACCGTGGAGGGCAAATTCATTTCCAGTAATAAAAGATTTGGTGGTAGATCGTTCTGCATTTGATCGCATTATACAGGCTGGTGGATATATTTCTGTGAACACTGGTAATGCTGTTGATGCAAATGCTATTGCAATCAATAAGGATAATGCCGATGCTGCTTTTGCAGCGGCTGCTTGTATTGGTTGTGGTGCTTGTGTAGCGGCTTGTAAAAACTCATCTGCATTGTTATTTGTCTCAGCTAAAGTTTCTCACCTTGCTTTATTACCACAAGGCGAACCGGAAAGAAAAAAGAGGGCAATAAATATGGTAGCACAAATGGATAAGGAAGGTTTTGGTTCTTGTACCAACACCGGTGCCTGCGAAGCAGTATGCCCGAAAGAAATTTCTATTGAAAACATTGCGAGATTGAACAGGGAATATATGATGGCGGGAGCGGCTTCGGATAAATAGAATCACGGATTGAAGGATTATTTGGATTGTAGGATTGGTTAATACCAAATGTAGACTCCGCAAATTCATTTGATAAATAATTACAAGCCCTTTTACGAAGGGCTTTTTATTTCCTGTTATCTTATTATAACGAATGTTCCCTTCTTTTCATATTTAATTCCCGACCGGGTATCAGTTGCATTTATTATCCACACATATACACCGGCATCTTGTGTTATGCCCTTAATTTTTCCATTCCAACCAACTTCTCTTTCTATAGTGCTAAATACTTTTTGTCCCCAGCGATTATAAATACTGAAGTTTTGTAACGAAAACTCTTTTGTGATGATGGGTTTTATTGCATCATTCATGCCGTCGTTGTTGGGAGTAAACCCGGTGGGCATATAGATGCCGGGGAATGGAAGAACTTTGATTGAAACATAAGCAGAATCGCTGCAACCAGCATCATTCTTCACCACTACTTTATACCTGATATTATCATTTGGTGTTGAAACAGGATTTGCAATTGAATCATTACTCAGCCATGTGGCAGGATACCAACGAAAAGAATTTCCACCACCAGTTACATTTAATTGAATGCTTTGTCCAGCCTCTATCTCTTGATTAGCAGTTGCAGTAATATTCAGCACATCAAGATTGAGTGTTTTTGTAATTGATCGATTCAAACAAGGAGTGGTAGTAATTACATCAAGCCGAACATTATAAATACCACCTCTTGAAAAAGTATGCACTGGGTTAGTGGCAGTGGATGTATTTCCATCATCAAAATTCCAAAGATAACTGGCGCCGGATGAGTCAGGAAATAAAGTTGAATTATTTATAAAACGGACAATGCCAGCATCGCAATTGGATGTAAAATCAAAATCCGCTGTAGCTGCCAATCCGCCCGGAAAAATATTTTTTGATTGTACTATTTTGCCACAGCCGCTGGCAGATGTAATAATAACTTGTACTTTGTAACTACTTCCTGCCGGAGTAAAAGTATGCATTGGATTTTGCAGGGTAGAAGTATTGCCATCGCCAAAATCCCATGCCCAGCTAATAGCCCCCGACATAGTAGTAATGCCATTGAACTGCACACGGCCTATACAACTATCAATTATTGAATAAGTAAATCCATTAGTAGAATTTACCGACAGGTCATTAATACTTGCCGGTAAACCAAGAGATGAACCACCCGGAGTTAATGTAATCTGATTTGCATTATAATTGCAGCCATTACCTTTTACATCCGGACGATTAATAACACCGAGGGTAGTAGAAATTTCTGCGAGGTAAATTTTTCTATCAGGTGCCAATTGAATTCCATAATAACCCATGTTACCAGTGCTGATAGTAATTCTTGATGCAACGATATTACTGGTGGTATTAAGAGTTGGTTCTATCTGTTCAATTGATTTGCCAGATGGATTTGTAAGATAAAGTAACCTGGAGTCTGGAGAATATTCGCAAGCAAGAACTTTTGAGTTTGGTAATGTAATTGTTTTAGGATTAGAAATCATTCCTGTTAAATTATCAAAGCTAAAAAGCTGGCAAAAATTGGCAGTGCCGCTACCTTCGAAATCTGGAAAATGAGTCTGGCAAAGTTGTTTACCATCAGGGCTTACTTTCAACATCCCCGTATTCGAAGTAAAATGCTGATCCATTACTATCCCTGTAGTAGATACAATTGGGCTAGCAGCTAATCCATTACAATTTATAAGCCATGACCGAAAAATGTTTGAATTATTATCATTGGTGATCAACCATACGTCGATACCATTAGCATGTCTTGCAGCTGTCATTCTTTCTGAACAGGATTGCCAGAGTAATACATTTTTTATGATAACTTCTCCATTTCCATTATCCCTGTTTTTATTGACAACTGAATAATTATATCCATTCGTAAACGAGTTTTCAATCGCATCCGTAGTAAAAATGTAAAACAAACTATCATTCCCTGGGTACGGAACAATTATACAAGATTGTACTGCAGATGTATTTCCTTTTAAGTTATCACCATTCAGCATAACCTGGTGGTTGCGGTTATATACAGTAGTTCCATTTGAGTAAAAAAGCAACTTACCATCACTATCACAAATGTTACTGCAGCCTTCACTCGAAACCATTGCACTATTACTCAATACAGAAGGAACAGGCTGATTGCCGGTGGCATTAAAATCCAAACCTGCCTTGGTGCCGAAATACCACACATTATTTTGCTGTGCTTTTACGTTAATAAAAGAGGTAATCAAAAACAGGAAAAATATGGATAAGAGAATTTTCAATATGAATGAGTTTTCGGAGTACTTACAAGACACCATAAGGACAAATTTGCTGCTTTTTAGCGGAATTAACAGCATTGAATAACTTTCATGCAATAAAAAGAACGAAATTTACGATTTTCAGTGAAACTCTCTGCTATTGAGGTTGTTATCTGCAATATCATGTATATTAATTTTTACCCTATCCAGCCTGCTGAGTAGTGCACAAACGCCTTTGCCCGGCAATAACTCAGCAAACCTTCGGATAAGACAAATTAGCACACTTGCAGATAGTATTCAATTTGATACATTAAGTATCGTTCCCAATACTTTTTCCGTTGCTCTTACTCCGGCTGACGATTATCGAATTGATTATGTACATGCAATTTTATTCTGGATAAAAAAACCAATTGCTGAAACAGTTACTATTACTTACCGGGTATTTCCTTTTCGGTTAGCTGCCAGTACACAGCGGCTTAATTATGACAGTGTGCTGAATAAGTTTTATGTAAAACCTTTTGAATTCAATAGCGGATTGACTAATGCACAACGGGGGGTATTTGATTTTGGAACATTGAAAGCAGAAGGAAGTTTAGGAAGACAGATCGGTTTTGGTAATGCACAGGATGCAGTAGTTAACTCTACATTAAATCTGCAACTCAGCGGTATGCTGGGTGATAGTATTGAGATACAAGCAGCAATTACTGATAATAATATTCCTATACAGCCGGATGGCACCACACAACAGTTAAATGAATTTGACCAGGTATATCTGCAATTTAAAAAAGCCGGATGGCAATTGAATCTTGGTGATATCGATATCCGGCAAAATCAAAATTATTTTCTCAATTTTTATAAAAGGCTGCAGGGTGTTTCTTTTCAAAACAATAGCCGGATTTCTAAAACCATCAATTCGAAAACATTGGTGAGTGGATCTATTGCTAAAGGAAAATTTAACCGGCAAATAATTGATGCTCTGGAAGGTAACCAGGGACCCTATAGATTGCGGGGTGCTAACAATGAATTCTTTTTTATTGTATTGGCTAATACGGAAAGGGTTTTTATTGATGGGCAACTAATGCAGCGGGGAGAAGACCAGGATTATGTAATTAATTACAACACTGCAGAAATTTCTTTTACTCCAAAAAGAATGATCACTAAAGATAGCCGCATACAGGTGGAGTTTGAATATGCGGATAGAAATTATCTTAATGCCAATCTTTATCTTTCGCAGGAGTTTGATGTAAACAAAAATCTGAAAATACGGGTTGCTGCATTTAATAATAATGATGCAAAAAACTCACAGATAAACCAAATACTGGATCTAAAGCAAAAACAATTTCTGGCAGACCTCGGTGATAGTACACAACGGGCATTTTATCCGGCGGCCATTCTGGATACAGTTTTTTCAGCTGATAAAATTTTGTATGAAAAAATTTATATCGGCCTGGATTCTTTTTATCAATACTCTACTGATCCGGCAGTGGCTATTTACAATTTATCTTTTGTAGATGTAAAACCGGGAAATGGAAACTATGTTCCAGATTTTAATGGCGCCAATGGTAAAGTGTATAGATACGTTGCACCCATTGCAGGTGTGAAGCAGGGACAATATGAACCGGTGCAGATATTAGTGGCTCCCAGGAAACAACAGATCGTAAACCTTGGTATTGATTATACTATTGGTAAGAGTACATTGATAAAAGCTGAAGTGGCCACCAGTTCCAACGATGTAAATACTTTTTCATCAAAGAATGATGGGGATGACAGGGGGTGGGCATCGAAGGTTCAATTAAGCAATCAGAAAATTATAGCTAAAGCAAATAATCTCCAATTGAGTACTTCGTTGGATTATGAGTATGTGCAAAGCAAGTTTAAGCCCCTGGAACGACTAAGAAATGTAGAATTTAGCAGGGATTGGGGATTGCCATTGAATGCTCAATTTATTTCGGTGAATGAAAACATTATCAGAGTAGGTGCCGGATTAAGAAACAAAAACAATCATGCATTTGCTTACCAGTTCATAAATTATACTCGTAGCGATAATTATAATGGGTTTCAAAATTCAGTGATTCATTCTGCCAATTGGAAAGGCTGGCAATTTAATAATCAATTTGTGTTAACCAATTTTGATGTGCAAAATGATAAAGGAAATTTTGTACGTCCATTGCTAGACATCAGTAAACAATTTAAGCAATTAAAAAACTGGCGGCTGGGTGGTAAGTATAGCCTGGAGCAAAATAATGCAAGGCATAAAGTGACAGATACATTAATACCAAGTTCTTTTTCATTTGATACATATTCACTCTATCTTAATTCAGATGAAAGTAAGAGTAATAAATATGGGATCACTTTTTTCACCAGGTCTGATAAATTTCCGGTGGGGAAAGAATTTGTAAGGGGAGATAGAAGCCTTAACATGAATCTGCAAACAGAATTATTAGCTAATCCAAAAAGAAGATTTTACCTGAATACTACTTTTAGAAAACTGAAAGTGTACAATCCTGTTTTATCCAAACAAAAAGAAGATGAAACAATATTGGGCAGGGCAGAATACCTGATGAATGAATGGAAAGGTTTATTGGATGGCTCTTTATTATATGAAGTCGGGGCAGGGCAGGAGCAGCGAAGAGATTTTGCTTATTTAGAAGTTCCGGCAGGGCAGGGTTTATTTGCATGGATCGATTATAATAATGATGGAGTGCAACAGTTGAATGAATTTGAAGTGGCAGCCTTTCCAGACCAGGCAAAATTTATTCGGGTGTTTACTCCTACCAACGATTTTTTAAAAGCCAACTATATTACTTTCAATTATCGGTTTGATTTAAGTCCACGGTCATTATTAAATTCTCCAGACCTGAAAGGAATGAAGAAGTTTTTATCCAAATTAAATATTGTTACTTCTTTTCAAACAACGAAGAAGTCTATAGCCAAAGGAAGTTTTGAATTTAATCCGTTTAAGTATGGAGTAAGTGATACAGCTCTCATCATTACCGGAACAACTATTGTGAATACTATTTCGTTCAATCGCTTCAGCAGCAAGTGGGGAGTTGATTTCAGTAATTTCAGACGAAATGGAAAATCGTTACTTACCTATGGTTATGAAAGTAATAAATCAAACGAGTGGACGATGAAATGGAGATGGAATATTACGAAGGCTTTTTCCTTCAGCCTAAATGGAAGAAAAGGATTGAATGCATTATACACACCCAACTTTTCTAACAGGAATTATGAACTTTCTATTTATAATATTGAACCTTTTCTGATATTTATCAGGGGCACATCTTTTAGGGTAGTTACCAGCTATAAGTTTGAAACAAAGAAGAACCTTCCTTTTTATGGTAATGAAAAATCAACTTCTAATGCGGTTTATATAGAATCAAAGTATAATCTTTTGCAAAATAGTTCAATCACCGGTAAGTTTACTTTTAACAACATTAGTTACAATGCGATTGCCAACTCCACGGTAAGTTATATTATGCTGGATGGATTATTACCCGGCAAAAATTTTCTCTGGTCGCTGGGATTAAATAAAAGGCTATTAAATAATCTGGAATTGAACTTCCAATATGATGGTAGAAAAGCAGGTGTTGCTCCGGTGGTGCATTTGGGAAGGGTAGGGCTTACGGCGTTGTTTTAAGAAACCCCAATCCCTAAAGGGGCTTAGTCCTAATTTCAAAAAAACATTAAAGAATTTATGAATTCTTCTATGCAGAATTTATAAATACAAAGAGAACTCTATGACCTAAGTCTCCCCTTTAGGGGGACAGGGGGTGTCTTACACATTAAACCTAAAGTGCATCACATCTCCATCCTTCACAATATATTCTTTTCCTTCTATTCGCAGTTTACCCACTTCACGACAAGCAGCTTCCGACTTATACTGAATAAAATCATCATAGCCGATTACTTCCGCTTTGATAAAACCTTTTTCAAAATCAGTATGAATAACACCGGCAGCCTGTGGTGCTTTCCATCCTTCATGTATCGTCCAGGCTCTTACTTCCTGCACACCGGCAGTAAAGTAGGTGTAAAGATTTAATAGTTTATAGGCAGAATGAATTAACCGGTCTAATGCAGGCTCAGTCATTTTATATTCATCCATGAATAATTGCTTATCATCAGCACTTTCCATTTCAGCAATCTGTGCTTCTATATTATTATTCATGATGATGACTTCCGCTTTTTCATTCTTCACGGCTTCTTTCAATGCATCAGAAAATTTATTTCCGGTGTGCATAGAGGCTTCATCTACATTGGCTACATATAAAACTGGTTTATCTGTCAGCAGGCATAGATCAGCAATAGCCATTTTTTCTTCTTTATCCAGATCCAACTCACGGATGCTTTTACCGCTTTCTAGATGTTCTTTACATTCTATCAGCACCTGCAACTCTGCTTTATATTTTGGATCAAGTTTGATTTGCTTTTCAGTTTTAGAAATTTTCTTTTCTACACTGTCAAGATCTTTCAATTGCAATTCTGTATCTATAATCTCTTTATCACTTACCGGATTGATGGCTCCTTCATCCCGTAAAATATTTTCATCTTCAAAACATCTTACCACATGGATGATGGCATCCACTTCACGGATATTACCCAAAAATTTATTACCGAGACCTTCGCCTTTACTTGCACCACGAACAAGGCCGGCTATATCCACAATTTCAATTTGTGTAGGTATTATTTTGTTGGGCATTACAAGTTCTGCCAGTTTATTTAATCGCTGGTCTGGTACATCTACCAGGCCCACATTGGGATCGATGGTGCAAAACCTGTAGTTGCTTGCCTGTGCCTTTGCACTATTACTTACTGCATTAAACAACGTTGACTTTCCTACATTGGGTAATCCCACAATTCCTGCTTGTAATGCCATATAGTTATTTCAGATTTATTAATTAACATATAAGATTAAGGCTGATGAATTTGACAGCTTTTTTCTTACGGAGGCGCAAAGATAAGCATCCAACCCTAATAGCAAGTTCTGTGAAAAGAAGGTTTTGGTGTTTAGGAAAAAATCCTCAATCTTCAATTTTCAATCAACCCAATTATATGGCATTAAGCAAGATATGGTCGGCATTTATCATTATCGCCTTATTAGTGGCTTCTATCCGTTTTGCGGTACAGCCGGGGCAGGAAAAAATATTCAGCCAGATGGTTACGGGGAAAAATACAGATACCGTTTCTACCAGGAATATTGATTCTGCCATGTTGCCCATCAATGTGCATCAGCAATTAAGAACTGATAAAGTGGCTGTATGGGCCAAAGAAAGAGTGCATAAAACCGAAGCTGGTTTCAGGGCTTTTACATTAGTACCTGCCAATGGAATTTTTGAAACCTGCAAAGGTGCGGTGGAAATTTGTATAGGTTTGATCGGCATCATGGCTTTATTTATGGGCTTTATGAATATTGCAGAAAAAGCAGGTGGTGTTCGTCTTCTATCCCGCATCATTGCTCCATTTTTCTCAAAAATATTTCCTGATGTACCCAAAGGGCATCCGGCACATGGGCATATGATGATGAATTTTTCGGCCAACCTGATGGGACTTGATAATGCAGCTACGCCATTTGGTATAAAAGCCATGGAAAGTCTGCAGGAATTAAATCCAGTAAAGGAAAGAGCCAGTGATGCACAGGTAATGTTTTTGTGTTTACATGCTTCTGGTCTTACATTAATACCGGTTGCTATTATTGCAGCAAGAGCATCATTAAAACAGCCATCGTTAAATCCTACAGAAATTTTTATTCCCTGTATGATTGCAACGTTTGTAGCTACGATGGCTGCTATGCTCATTGTATCTTATAAACAACGCATCAATATTTTTCAGAAAACAATATTGCTGTGGATACTGGGCATCTCTGCCTTGATAGGTGCACTGGTACTTTATCTTGTTTCATTAAGTACAGAGAAGCTGCAATCTTTTTCCGGACTATTGAGTAATGGACTTATCCTGTTAATTTTTTTCCTGATCGTATTAGGTGGTTTGTATAAACGCATCAATATTTTTGAAGCATTTGTAGAAGGAGCCAAAGGTGGTTTTGAAACGGCGGTTAAAATTATTCCTTATCTCGTAGGAATGCTGGTGGCCATCAGCCTGCTGCGCAACAGCGGCACTTTTGAAGTTATCATTGACGGAATAAAAAGTTTATTTGCTGCCTTGGGTACCGATACAAGGTTTGTGGATGGATTACCTACTGCCATCATCAAACCATTAAGCGGCAGTGGTGCAAGAGGAATGATGATTGATACGATGAATGCCAATGCTACGGCTACCATGTCCGGTGCAGATTCATTTGCTGGCCGATTAGCCAGTATTCTGCAGGGCTCTTCTGATACTACTTTTTATGTTATCGCTGTTTATTTTGGTGCAGTAGGAGTAAAGAATACGAGATACTCCATCGGCGCAATGCTATTAGCCGATTTGGTTGGTATAATTACCGCTATTGGATTGACGTATTTGTTTTTTGGGTAGAGGTTATGGTTGGTGGAGACACAGACTACGGCGATAACACGAACTCCGGCGATAGAAAACAAGATTAAATATAAACTTTGCTGCATAAAAAAAGCTGCTCAACTAGAGCAGCTTTTTTAGTAATGAGTGTTTATATATTAGTCACATCCAATCAATAATTAGCAAATACAGAAAGAGTTCTTACCGTAGGAATATTAGTAATTGCACTTCTGAATCCACCTCTGAATACAATTGTATAGTTTCTCTTTTGTGTAGGTGTAAATATTAATCGAATATCATTAAAAGTACCCACGGTGGCTGGTGCTGTAGGTGGAGTGTAGTTCTGCAAATTGGTTGTTGTACCAGTTGGTCTGATATAAAAGGTATCTGTAACACCAGAGGCATATTGAATAAAATCAGTTACATCTGTTACTGCAACATTCGTAAACACATTAGTTTGTTTTCTTGCTGAGTAAACATCTATAGCAGGTACAGCAACAGGGCTATACACAAAGTTTGCAAATCTTAATCTCGCAGTAGTATCAGCAGGTATCACAATATTGTCCTGTACTGTTTTTTGTTTGGGACTGGTAATAGTATCATACATAAAAACGGTATAATGCTGTCTAAAATGCAGATTCTGTGAAAAAGTTAAGGGAAGCTGTGTAGTTGCTGATAAAGTATCTCTTACCAGGAAAGATTTAATTCCTGGAGTTACATTAAAACCATAACCCACAGAAGGAAATAAACTTCCCGATATTAGTTTTGCACCATTAACCTGGTTTGCATCCACATATATATAATTGCGGTCGGCATTAACTGTAGCCACATATACCTGCACTATAGCGGAGTTATTAAAATCAGTTTGCTGAACCGTTTTTTCATCAAATGTTTTGGTACAGGAAACCATCAGCCCGGCACTAAGCAGGCTGAAAGTTCCATATATAAATATTTTTTTAATCGACTTCATAATTGTGTGATTTAATAGTTAGTGATTAACGCATAGAGAACCAATGTTCTTTGGTGATATAATCCGGAGCTAAAGCACCTACCCGGTTAAGCTCATCCACATTATACAAGTATTCAGAATTAAATCTGGGCCGGTGGCGATAAATAAGTTTACCCAGGTTGTTAGGATATAAATCATTGACTCCAGAAGTGCTGGTAGTATTGGGTGGTGCAAACTCCCTGTACACCTGCTGCCCAGTTGATTCGTCCAAATCGATATAATGATATCTTCTCATGTCCACCCATGTTTCTACCAATCCCCATGCATACATGGCAATATATTTCTGCATCATTATATGTGATAAGGTAAGATTAGCTGCAGTAGGAACAATCAGGGGATTAGCAAGAAACGCAGCTCTTGCAGCAGGAGTTATTTGCCTGGCGGCTGGTACATTAGTTTGATAATCGCTGATTAACTGATCAAAATTTAAATTGATAGCATTAATGTAAGCCGCTAAAGCATTTGGCTTATCACCTTTTCTGTAAAGAGCTTCTGCTTTTATAAATTGAATTTCACTGGCAGTAATGATTGGGAAGATAGGGGCATTGGTAAATACATAGCGGCTATTAGCATCACTGGAAGGTGCGGCAGTAGATTGAAAAAGCCCCCCCCAGAAATTATGAGAAGAATCTCCTAACAAAAGACCGGCTGCTGCTCCGCCTTTTACAGGTAATATTCCCCGGTATGTTCCGTTTGGATTTTCACGGATGATATACGCAGCTCTTGGATCGTTAGTGGCCGTTGGAAATTGACCATTCACACCCCGCATAATATCGGCAATAAATTTTGTTTGTCTGAGTGTGCCAATATTTCCACGGAATGGTGACCAAAAACTATACGTCCCGGCAAGACCGGCATTTGACCATTTTAAAGAAGTATTTTCAGCATTTGTTTGCATAGCCAAATTGCAATAATAAATAACAGAATCTGGTTGGTAAATGCTTTTGTTGGTTATACGATGATAAGTTCTTGCCATGATGCCGTAAACAAATTTTTTCCATTTGTTTACATCACCACCATTCATATATTGATCACCTTTTAAAAGATTGGCCTGGCTTACACCATCACCAGTTTTGGAAAGGTTTTCAATGGATCTGTTACACAATCTTTTTATCTCTTCATATACTTCTTCCTGGGTATCATATTTAAAAACTAATAAATCAGGGCGGAAAGCTTCTTTTAGAATAACGGCCTCACCATGAACGTCTGTAAGAGTGAGCCAGCCCCATGCACGGATAGCTTGCGCCACACCTACATAATCCCATTTCTTCTCTTCAGTACCCCACTCAATTATCTTTTCTACATTTTGACCATGGCCATAGTAATGCATGGCCCATATGCTGCCCATAATATCACTGCTGTTGATGTAATTATCACCCATACGATCATACTGGTTCAGCGCAGTATTTGTAGCCCAGTTTTGAATAAAACGTCCAATATATTGTCCATCATTCTGTGGACCATATAAAGTGCCATTGGCTGAGTGTTGAATAGCCATATTAGCAATTACACCCGGTAGCATTGTTTCTATAGGTTGTCTTACCTGTGCATTAGGATTTATAAATGCTTCGTCCACTTTTTTACTGCAAGAACTTAACATCAATAAAAATATAGCTGGCGTTATGGTAATGATATTTAAAATCTTTTTCATAATTCAATAATTTTTTAATTAGAATGATGCCTTTATTCCAAAATTGATACTCACCGGAGATGGCAGAGTTCCATAATCGAAACCAAATGCTCCAACTCCACGACCACCTGCTGTATTCCCATTAACTGCCGGATCTGCCCCGCTATAATTGGTCAACAATATCAGATCATTAGCAGTTACAAATGCACTCAGACTGTTAAAGCTCTTAATAAAATTTTTAGGAAACATGTAAGAAAGACTAAGGTCTCTCATACGGAACCAATTCACATCTCTTTCAATAAATGCACCTTCAGGCATTGTGGTGTAATAAGAATTATTATAAGCTGGTATTACAACGATTGTGTTTACAGTTGGGGTTGCACTATTTTGAAGACCATCCTGTAAAACTCCTTGTACTACTCTTGGTGTGTACCTGTCTTCTGTAAGCTTACTTAACCCAGATCGGGTAAGAAACTGGTTAGTACCATTATAAATATCACCACCCACTTTCAAATCCCAAAGCATATTCAATCTCCAGTTTTTAAAACGGAATGTATTATTCCAACCTAAAGTGAAATCAGGGTTTCTATCGCCTCTTACTTTAAAGGCAGCATCTACAACGGGTAATCCGTTTGTTGGGTCAATTAAAATCTTACCGGCATTATTTGTTGCATAACCGGAAGCAGTAATAGATGTAGTTGGTCCATTCAAAGTCAATCCACCTCTTGCATTTAAATATAGCCAGGTGTCGGCGATATAATATTCAGAAAGATTCTTGGGCAGTCCAACCACTTTGTTTCTCATTCTATTGAAATTGAAATTCATGTCCCAATTCAAATTCTGCTTTTTGATAAGGTTGGCTGTCAAAACAGCTTCAAGACCTTTATTGCGGGTAGATCCTGCATTTTGTGTGTTCAACACAAAACCAGTACCATAACTCAAACGGAAGTTTTCAATTATCTGACCTTTGTTCAAAGTATTATAATAAGTAAATTCCAAACTTACCCGGCTCTTAAAAAGTCTGAACTCAGTTCCTAATTCATATGTGCTTTGTTTTTCAGGTCCCAGTTCGGCATTATTATTAAAAAAGCCGTATGAAAATCCGCCGCCACTTGCCAAATTATCCACTAATACAGATTGTGTAGAATAAGGAGAATTTAAACGGGCAGTGCTGGCTAATGATGTACGTAATTTCCAATAGCTAAGTGTATTTCCTTTTTTTAATTGTGGGAATACGTCACTAACAATTAAACTCATACTTGCACCCGGGTAAGTGTATTTCCTGTTCTTTTGAGGAAGGGTAGATGCTTCTTCAAAACGTTGTGTGTAGTTGACAAACAGGTAATTTTTAAAACTAAGAGCTACCTCGCCGAAGTAAGCTATCTGACGGCTCTGTACAAAGTTTGGAAGTCCTATTTTATTGCGATTTAATCTTAACCTTGTGCTAGCTCTTGTTACTGTGCTATCCATAAAATTACCCATCAAAGCAATCAGGTCCTTATTGGAAATTATATTGCCATTCTTATATATTTTTCCATTCCCGGAAATATTATTAATACTACTTCCAACTGAATCAACAATATTGGTACCATAAACAGCAAACATTTCTGTTTTATAATCCTGCCACATTGTACCACCCATCACCCTCAGACTTATATCTTTACCTAATTGCTTTTTGGCTGTGGCAGTTATTGTATGGTTGTATCCAGTATATTTTCTCCAGTAATTATCAAGGGAACCACCGCTTGCAGCAGTAACATAAAACGATTGAGGATGAAAGAAAAGATATCCATTCTGATCATACGTATCATAACCAAAACGGCCAGCTACACTCAACCATTTTAATGGATTGAAATTTACACCCAGAGAATATGTTTTTCTGGTAGTTTCATCTCTTCCCTTATTATTTCTTACGTTCCATAAAGGATTATCTACTTCTCCATTTGCAGATACACCGTCAAACAAATCTGTCTTATCACCGGTCTGATCGTTTTCAAAAGTTCTGATATCATTAGTAGAAGGCCATACCAGTAAACTCAGTAAAAACCCGCCACCACTTCTTAATACTTTATGATTATCTGATTTGATATAAGCGAATGATGGAGTGATCTCCAACTTGTTTTTAAAAAATTTGGTAGTATTTGATATTCTGAAATTGAAACGTTTAAAATCATTATTAGGCACTACGCCTTTTTGTGTAAAATAGCTACCAGATACCCTGAACTTGGATTCTTTAAAACCAAAATCAAGACCGAGATTATGTGTTTGTGATATACCTGTTCTGAAAAAAGCTTCCTTATTATCAAAAAGCTGTGTGCTTTCCGGATATGCCGGGCCAAAACGAGTAAAACTATTGGATGCAATAGTGTTTAAACCACCTCTATACCCATCAAGAGTTTCAGGCCAACGGGTAACTTCCTGTATCCTTACACTATTATCATACTGGATACCCAGCTTATTAGTTTTGGCTTTCCGGGTAGTGATAAGAATAGCACCAGAACTTGCCTGGCTACCATATAATGCAGTAGCTTCCGGGCCTTTCAAAACAGTAACACTTTCAATATCACTGGGATTTATGTCAGCAATTCTATTCTGATAATCACTCTGTCTGTTTGGTCTGTCGGAGGCTAAACCATTGGTAGCTCCACCAGAAGAAGTTTCATTCAAAGTAGAATTATCCATAACAACACCATCAACAACGTATAGAGGTTGATTACTTAATGACAATGAATTAAAACCACGAAGTACTACAGAAGAAGAGGCACCAGCAACACCCGAAGTTTGATCAAGAGTTAATCCTGCTACACGGCCTTGTAAGCTGTTCAAAAAGTTTTCTCTTTGTGATTCCTGAATTTCCGTTCCGCTTACTGTTTGTACAGAGAAGCCTAATGAACGGGGGCTTCTTTTAATATCCATGGCAGTAACTACTACTTCACCCATGGTATTGTCGGCAGCTTTCAGGCTTATGCCTACAACTCCGCTATCACCAGGTTTAATATCTGTTGTTTCATATCCCACATAAGAAACCTGCAGCGTCTCACCGGGATTTAATTTAATGGAGAATTTTCCATTGGCATCAGTCGTAACAATACGCCGGGTTCCCTTTACCCGAACCGTAACACCACTAAGCGGTGTTTTATTATCATCTGACACTATCGTTCCCGTAACGGTTTTTTCTTGTGCATGCAATACTGCAGGCATCAATAAAAACACTAACGAGAGTGCCACAAACATTTGGAGAATTTTTCTCATAACAGTTTTGTTTGAAATATTAATAAATAAGCAATCCATTTTTATTATGCCACTCTTACCCCGGCATCAGTATAGGGTTTTAATAAAGCATCATCCGGTTGCAATTCTGTGATCAACAAGTCTATTTTATCCAACCCACAAACATGTATTGGCTGTGTCGTATTCATTTTTTCTGCTATAGCCAGGCAAACCACCTTTTTACTAGACTCTATCATGGCCTTCTTTAGCTGCACCACCTCCCAATCATTATCGGTAATTCCATGCACGGCGTCTATGGCATTGGTGCCCAAAAAGCAGATATCTGCTTTTACCTGTCTTATTTTGGCAATTGCCTCAGATCCTACGGTGATTTTTGAGTTCTTAGAAATTTTATCTCCTATTAATATTACTTCTATATTAGGATGATGCATGTATTCCAATATAGCAGGAATGCTTCCGGAAATAAATGTGGCTTTTAATTGTGGGGGTAAACAACGGGCCAATTCTAAAATAGTGGTACCACCGCTGGTCAATACAAACATTCCGTTGTGTATAAGGGCTATTGCTTTTTGTGCAATTACTTTTTTCTCATTAAGAGAATAAACTCCATTGGTAGGGTAGTACACATCATTAAATGAATGTGATAGTGCGCCGCCATGTACTTTTATTACTTTGCCTTCTACTGCAAGTTCCTGCAGATCCCGGCGGATAGTATCTTCCGATACATTTATCTCTGTACAAAGTGATGATGATAACACTTTGTTGTGAAGATTTACCTGGTGAAGTATATAGGCTTGCCGTTCCTTTTTAAGCATCCGATAGATTTGTGACGGCTAATGTAAATTATTTTCCTGCACAAAAACGCAAAAACCTGAAAATATTTGCAGATTGTGGAAAGATGGGGGATTATGGGAGAGAGTAATGGGTTTAAATCGTTGACTATTAAAGAATAATTTAAAGTGATTTACTAAAAAACCCGTCCCGAAATACATCGGGACGGGGAGCTTACATACAAACTCGAAGTATTTTTACAAGTGGTTACTATTATTTTCCAAAAGTAAACCGGGCCGAAAAGCCGATTGCTGCCGGTTCAAAATTTATATCGGATACAATGTTTAATTCGGGTTTCCAATCCAACGAAAGATTGAGGGGTATGTTAGTGAATTTATAATCCAATCCTACAATACCCATAGCACCAAGGTTAGGATCTGTAGATGTTTTTTGTGTATTCACATTTACATTTTTTACAAAAGCAAGATATGCACCGGCACCATAAAACCAACTGAGGCCTTCTGAAGCAAGAGGCTTATGTCTTTCTATCAATGCACCAAAAGCTAATGGATCTCCAAATGATACTAATCCTTCGATAGCAGTTTTTTCATTGATAAAGTGTTTGATGCTGACAGAGTTATTCACCATCGCATTTCTGCTGCTAAGGCGAACACCTAATGCTGTTTTATAATTTTGAGCTTGTGATGTAATGGTAAAAATGGAAACAAAAGCAAAGAGGAGTAAGATGGTTTTTTTCATGACTGTATATTTTGCTTTATGTCAACGAAAAATAATGCCAAGTAAGTCTAAATGAAATGCAAAAGTTTTTGAGCTAGGAGGATAAATGAGATAAAAGAGGAAAGGAGAATACAGGATAGGAGATTAAAGAGATGCTTCGGTAAAGTCATCAGAGAAAAAGAGAATACAGACTAAGTAGTCAAAATTATATTTTTTAAGATTAACACTCTTTTTCCCCTTCACCTCCGTTAAACTCTTAGCCTAAAACAATTCATACTTTGTCTTTGGTCGGCGGGAATCTAACCAGCGAAAATTTTCTAACCGCATTTCATCAGGATTTTTTTGACTCATGGGCCAGATGGTGCCGGTAACGCTGCTGCGGAATACAACCTTTTGCAAAGCCCCTTCTCCAAAATAAATATCCATGATATCACATTTGGATTCATTGATGCCGGTGTAAGCACTGTCTTCATCTTGTATAAAATAAATACATTCGGCAAAGCCTGCTGCTCTTACAGAATCAATATCACCATTTTTAAAATAAGCATCCATGCGGGATGATTTTACCTGGTTATATACTCCGGGCTCAGATTCATTTACCAAAAAACTATTTTCAAATACCTGCACCTGATCTGCTTTTTTATTTTTAGTAAAAACATACACCGTATCGCCTGTTACCTGGTTTTCTTTCGACCAGATTATCGGTTCTTGAAATAATCGAAACACCGAATCTTTAAACGAATAAAAGACACTGTCACAAACTGCCTGTAGTGAATCAGAAAAAATTCTGACATTTCGGTAGGCTTCAAAGTAGCGGTTGGTACTATCTTTTGTATTTACATCAACTACTCTTTTCCCTTTTATTGTATCTTTTAATACAGAATCTCTCTGACCATATAAATCTGTAAGACGGGCAGTAAATAATGTATCGGCGGTTATGTAAATAGAATCGTTCTCTTGTTTTATGATCATTAATGGTTTGTTAGTAGCCAACATTCTATCCCTTTTATTATCTCTGAATACTTCACCCGCAATAATAGTGGTACCCTGTACAGAATCTCTTATCACTACATTACCTCTTGCCTGTGCAATACCAAGACTATCATCAAACATTACTTCATCCCCAATAATAGTTAGGCCTTTATCTTTTATTGTGGGACGACTGCCAAACTCCGCTTTACCTGTTGCTACATTATAAAAACCTTCTTTAGTTTCAATGGTTCGTCCGCTGCTGTCACGGATATAAGTTTCTGCAATAAACCGGGTAGTTTGTGTTTGGGTATTATATATTAATGAATCTGTTTTAATATAATAAGCCGGATCTTTCAACTCAACTTTCTTTTTAAAATAAACATCCCGTAAACTGGCATAATAAAATCCTTCCTGGCTGGTAAGCACCGTTTTTTTGTTCACCACTCTGCCTCCATGTGTGTAGATGCCAATGTCGGTATTCATATCATACTCAAGGTCGGGAGTAGTAAGAGAACCTTTACCATCTGTTAGGCGTACACCACCGCTGAGGTATGCCTTTTTTTTATCTATCAGGTAACGGAGGTAGCTGGAATAAATATTTACCGTATCCGCATCATTGATATGTACATTGCCCCATGCCTGGAATGTTTTTGTATTACTATTGATCACACAACTATCGCAATCAAAAAAAGAAGTGCCTTGTTTTAATCGTACGGCACCAGCTAATATCTGCAGGGTAGTGCTATCATTTATTTTCTGAATGGTTAATCGTTTTGCACTTAATATGTCCACATCTTTTGTAGAATCAGCACCAGGAAATGTAGATGTAGGTGCCGGTGGTATAACCTGTGAATATGAAAAAGCAGGGCTTAATATAAGACCTGCAATTAGTATACAATAAAAAAAAATAGAGTTTCGCATCATTTGTTGCCGGAAGGAACAGAATCCTTTATTGCCGGCGAAGTTATTGGGCCATTCTTATCTTTTCTGCCAAATATTGACAAATTAACATAGCGTTTCGGATTCAATCGAAGATCGTCCATCAAAATTTCTGCACTTAGTATTGCATCATTCAGTTTGTTATAGATGGTTCTATCATTTATCAATGCACCCAATGTTCCATCTTTACTGGATATTTTTGCAACAGCAGATTTCAGTTGCGCAATCATTGCATTTAACGAATCAACAGTTGGTTGTAATTGCAAAGCAGCCAATTTTTCTGAAGTCAATTTTGCATTTTTTATTGTAGCAGAAATATCACCTGTATTCTTTTTTAATTCATTTGTTATTTCAGTAGTGTTGTTCAATGTTTTTGACAGAGCACCGGTTTGGTTGTCCAACAAGCCGGTTAAGGAACTGCTGGCCCGGTTTAAGTTAGCAAGGGTTTGTTGCACATTTCCTTTGGCTTCAGAATTTAATAAGCCGTTCACCCCTGTCAGTGTTTGTGTTAATGAATCCAGTGCCGATCTTACTTTAGTAAGTGTAGGATTTATTTGTGCAGATACCTGGCTCATAATGCCAGTTTCTTCCCGGGTTTGTAAAGTATCACCGAGCTTCATGTAGGTTTTTGAATCACCCATTTCAATTACAATGTATGATGCGCCTACTAAACTAGATCCTATGTAGGCTACAGAATTTATTGGAATATTAATATCTCTTGTAAGGCTGATAGTAACAACAATAGCACTAACATTCTTATCTTTTTCCTGCTTATCATAAACTGCACCGATAGGGAGTCCGTTTACTTTTACTTCATTAGATTTTTCCAGTGTACCGAGATTGCCAAAAACGGCATAGATTTTTTTGCTCTTTTTAAAAACATCTTTGCCCTTCAAAAAATTGAAGCCAAGGATGAGAATGGTAAGTGCAGAAATAGTGAGAACTCCTACTTTAGTTTCGTTGCTAATTTTCATGAATGCTTTGTTTGGGGTAAAATAGCCCTTAAACGGGAGGCAAATTACTTATTTATTTTTTAATCAATATGCTGGGCTCAGAAACCTTTCTTTTCCTTGTCGTCGTCGTTGTCTTTTGATTTTGATTCCAGTTTTTCTTTATACTTTTTAAATGCTGCAAATATGTTGCCTACTATTTCTTTTTGTCCGGCTTCGCTGGTAATATATTCTTCTTCCTCTTTATTGGATATAAACCCGATTTCAATAAGAATACTGGGCATTGCTGTGGCCTGGAGTACCCAGATGCCTTTATCGTTTCGTTGTTTTACTCCCCGATCTACCCGGCCGGCATCTTTAAATTCTTCCTGGATATAATCTGCAAGGGTCAGGCTATTTCTGAAATACTTCTGTGCATAGATAAGCATCCTTGCTTTTTCGCCGGGGTCTGATGGATCGGGTAGGGTAAGGGTAGAAGAGGAATCGATCTCACCTGAGTAATCGTTATTTTTTGTAATCGAACTTACTTTCGAATCGTTTTTGCTTACCGCCCATAAATAAGTTTCAGTTCCCTTCGCTTTATTTTCTACCCACACATTATCATATTGGTATTCATAAACAGTTTTGGAATAAGTCTTTTTACCTTTTTTGTATTTTTTGGTAACGGGTGTTTTCCCAACCACTCTTCTTTCATACCAACCACCAGGCCGCTTACCGGCAGAGTTACAATGTATGGCCATAAACAGATCACCACCTGATTCATTGGCTAATGTTGCTCTGTATTTTAATCCGGCATCTACGGTAGGTTTATTCCCTGGAACAATATCAGTTTTTCTTGTGTAAACAATTTTTAAGTCGGGATATACTTTTGCAATTGTATCGCCCAATTTTAAAGAAACCTGTAAGGAGACATTGGCTTCTGTTGACATTAATCCCCTGGCACCAGGATCTAAACCACCATGGCCGGGATCAATGATCAATGTCTTCAACGGTTTTTTGGAAGACTGGCTTATTGCAAAAATGAAAAATGAAGAGGTTAACAATAATAAGCCAGTAAAAAATAATCTTTTCATTCAGACAGGATTTAATGGATAGAATTTATAATCGGTTTGTATAAATTCTGGAAATGTTTATTTAATCGTTTTCTTTTCTTTTTCTTCTACCATATTAAGCAATGAAGTTACATCCTTTGATACAGAATTACTACGGCCATTGCTGCCGGTATCGGAGGACTGCTGTTTTTCCAACCAGGCTATATATGTTTTAACTGCTTTAATAATACAGTCAGCCGTTTCTTTTTGCCCTTCTTTGCTATTCAGATAATCTTCTTCGGTGCGGTTGGTAATGTATCCTGTTTCTACAAGAATACTTGGCATGGCAGTAGCCTGCAATACCCAAATGCCAACTGCCCGTTGTCTTACATCTCTATCCACCCGGCCTACTTTAGCAAATTCATCCTGCACATAACCGGCCAGTGTAGCACTGCGTCTGAAGAATTGTTTTGTTTTCAATAATGAAAGGGCAATAAATTCTGGTGAGTTGGGATCTATATCACCATAATTGCTTTTGAAATTATCTTCCTGCAGCATAGGAGCATTTTCTCGCATAGCTACTTCTTTGTCTTCATTTTTATGTGAGCCCCATATGTAAGTTTCAGTTCCTTTGGCATTGCTGGGTGTAGTGTATGTTCTGTATTGAGGAACATCTTTCGTTTTCTTTTTCCTGTTTTTACCCTTGCCTTCATAATAGGTAACTTTTTTTGTGCCTACTTTTTCAGTATGCCGCTGGGGTAATGCAGCATTAACATGTACACAAATAAACAGGTCTGCATTATTTTCATTCGCAATTTCTGCACGGCGGTGGATGGGAGTTATCTTTTCTGTAGGGCGGGTTTCAATTATTTTTATTTCTGGTAATTCATTTTTGAATTTCTTTACCAGCTCTTTGGATATAGCCAGACATATTTCATCTTCATAAGAATAAGTACCCTTAGCCCCATTATGGCCACCATTTGGCATAATGCCATGCCCTGCATCCACTACAATGGTTTTAATAACCTTTCGTTTACTGCCCGCAGAATTTTTATCGTTATTAATAAATGAAAAGACAGTAAAACATAGTGAGGTAAGGATGAAAAAAGCTAAGGTTCGTTTAATCATTCAAGGTCCGTTTTTATGTTTAGGTCAAAATCTTTCACAAATTGTTTAAGTTTTGCCATAGGTGTCCAATGTATAAAGGGTTACTTTTGTCGCATACCTGATGATACAACTGTACAAATTTAGGCCAAAATATTTTTTTTACTGGGTACTAACTGCCGCTATGTTATGCACACTAACGTGGAAAACATCAGCAGCCGGTATTCAGCAACCTGATTTTCGCAAGGCTTTAACAACTACAGCAGATACCACTCCGATAATTAAAAATGATTCACTTCGAATCATCAGCGTCACTGATACCAGCAAACTTCCAACAATAGATACCGGAAGAAAACAAAGGGTTGACACTTTTACCTTAAAGATTTCAAAAGATTCATTGGATGCTCCATTAAAATATGCTGCAGAAGATTCTGCTGTGATACTAGTAAATTCAAAAAAGATTTTACTATATGGCAAAACAAAAACAGAATATAAAGACATTACTCTTACTGCCCCGCAAGTAGAAGTAGATCAACAAACACAAATAGTAACTGCTGTAAATAGTAAAGACAGTACTGGTGCAGTAACTGAAACGGCACATTTTAAAAGCGGCGACAGTGAATTTACCAGCGATACCATCAAATATAATTTTAAAACACAGGTTGGTCTTACTAAAAATACTTATAGCCAGCAAGGAGAAATATTAGTGATAGGTAAAGACGTAAAAAAAGTAAATGCCAATACAACTTTTATTAGCGAAGCAAGATTTACCACTTGCCTGCTGGATGATCCGCATTTTGATATTAAGACACCCAAAATGAAAGTGATCAATCAAAAGCTGGCTGTTTCTGGTCCTGCACACCTTGAGTTTGAAGGAGTGCCTATTCCAATTTATCTGCCTTTTGGTTTTTATCCATTAAGCCAGGGACGACATTCAGGATTGCTTCGCCCAAATTTTGTAACGGATGAAATAAGGGGTCTTGGATTGCAGGGATTGGGATATTACAAAGTCATTAATCAATATTGGGATACACAATTTACCGGTGATATATATTCTTATGGCGAATGGGCAGCAGGAGTAAGGGCTACTTATCGCAAAAGATATAAATACAGTGGGGGCCTAAGCCTCTCGATGCGATCATCTAAATTAAATTTTAAAAACGATCCTGATTTTTCAAAGTCAAGAGTGTTTAATGTTTCCTGGAATCATTCGATGGATAGCAGGTCAAGGCCGGGTGTAAATTTTTCTGCGAGTGTAAATGCTGGTTCTACCCGTTATAATAGATTAGTACCAGGTAATAATTATGTGAATTTTCAAAACCTGCTTGGTTCTTCTATTACTTACAGCAAAACCTGGAAGGATAAACCATTCAATCTTTCATTAAGTGCCACTCATTCTCAAAATAATTCTCTTCGCCTAATCAACCTCACATTGCCAACGGCAAACTTTACGGTGAACACATTATACCCGTTGCAAAACAAAAATGGGACAGGGTCAATTAAATGGTATGAGAAATTAGGTATTGCCTACACCGGATCTTTTTTCAACAACATCAGCTTTTATGATTCAGTAACCTATGGAAAAAATGGAGTGAAGCCTTTTATAAAACATTTGCTTGATACAGCACAATGGACGGCACAGCATAGCATCCCCATTACTTTATCATTGCCGCCAATATTGGGAGGAAAAATTTTGGTTACTCCCGGTGTTAACTATAGTCAGACATGGATGCAGCGGATCACCAATTACCGTTGGAATAGTGTATTGAAAAGAGTAGATACTATTACTTCTAAAGGAATTTATATTGATCAGCAGGGAAGTGCTTCTTTAAGTTTTAATACCGCATTGTTTGGAACGGTTGGGTTTAAAAAATCAAGAGTAATTGCTTTAAGGCATGTAGTGAGACCGACTGTTGGGTTTAGCTACACACCAGATTTAAATAGAAGTCGTATCAAAAAAACTCAGGTAGATACTACCGGCCGGGAATTGTATTACAATGAAATTGGTGGTTATTTTTTGTATAATGTTTCAAGCCGTAAGTCTGCGGCCATGAGTTTTGGAGTGGATAATAACCTTGAAATGAAAGTGCGGTCGAAAAAAGATACCGGTGATGCGGCTATTAAAAAAGTAAGACTGATAGAGGGCTTTGGATTCAGAGGTTCCTATGATTTTACCCGTGACTCTATGAATCTTGCACCACTTGATGTTTATTTCAGAACAACATTGTTTGAAAAAATAAGTATCAACGCATCAACGACTTTAAGTCCCTATCAAAGAGATGCTAATGGATATGATATTGCAAAGTATGCATGGGAAGCCAGTAAGTTCAGTCTTGGGCGGTTTACCCGTGGAGATATTTCTTTAAGTACAAATTTTCAAAGCAAACCAAAAGATCCTAAAAAAGAGGAGGCCCGAAAAAAACAGACTGAAGAAATGTTGAACGATCCTACATTATTAGCCGATCAGCAACGATTGATGGATTATATGCAGCAGAACCCGTCGGAGTTTGTTGACTTTAATATCTCCTGGCAATTAAGTTTTAGTTATTCTCTTTCATTTGTTAATAGAATAAAACCAGACTTCAGTGGATTTGAAAATGATTTTTCTTCTGGTGTTAGCTTCAATGGTAGTTTTAATCTTACCCCCAAATGGAAACTGGCAACAGGGGGCAGTTTCGATTTTGACACAAAAAAAATACAATAC
Organism: Chitinophagaceae bacterium; assembly: GCA_031397865.1. Taxonomy (GTDB): domain Bacteria; phylum Bacteroidota; class Bacteroidia; order Chitinophagales; family Chitinophagaceae; genus JJ008. The sequence goes on along the minus strand of JANNMN010000027.1, from coordinate 23,334 downwards.
CTCACCTTATCTATCAATAGAGAAATGCATTGCTGGCAATTATCTATTAATGTAATACCGGTTGGTATTACCCGTTCATTCAATTTTTCTATCAGTCCTAAATCTTCAATACTCCAGGATTTAAAAATTAATCGCACAAGAAATTTTTCCAGTTATTAACGGGAGTTGCGGGAATAGTAATCACTCATTACAGTAAATACTTTTTCTTTTAACTGGTCTGCAGATTGTGTGCCAACAGGAATTGGCGGCAAAAAGTGCATTTCTAATTTGTGTGGGATAAAGTAAAAAGATTTATTAACCGGCAATGCTTTTTTAGTATTAAAAATAATAGCGGGGATAATAGCGGTGTTGGTTGCCACAGCCAATTTAAATGCACCATCATGAAATTTTTTCAATGGTTCATTTGTACGGTTGCGGGTACCTTCGGGATATACAGACATATGCATTCCTTTTGCCAATACTTTTTTCATTTCATCAAAACTCTGGCGGCGGCTGATCTCACTTTTTCTATTTACCAGCACAGCCCCTCTTCTGTAAAACCAGCCAAACAAAGGCACTTTGGTAAAAGAATCTTTAGCAATTGTTTTATTGCCACCCGGAATAAACGGACATGATATTGGAATATCCAGCATAGAATTATGATTGCAGGTAACGATGTAAGTGCTGCCTTTTTTAAAATGTTCTCTTCCTCTTACTTTTAATGGGCAACCCACCATGTATAACCACACAGTCATCCATATTCTTGAAACGGAAATAAAAAATTTTTGTCCTTTTGGATCAGGCATCAGGTGAGATAGCATGGATGGAATGAAAATGATAAGAAAGGTGCCAACAAAACTTATCAATCCCCAGAATGCCCAGATGCGACCAAATATTTCTTTTACGATCTTCATAATAATTTTCAAACAATGTTAATGGTTTGCAGAATAATTTTATGGTGAAGGCAAACTCCAGTCTATCGGGTCTATTCCTTTGGATGCAAGATATTCATTGGTTTTTGAAAAATGTTTACAACCAAAAAATCCACCATAAGCTGATAAGGGAGATGGATGAACCGATCGCAGTATCAGGTGTTTTGATTCATCGATCAACACTCTTTTCTCCTGTGCAAATTTTCCCCATAATAAAAACACTATATTTTTTTTCTGTTCCGAAATTTTTTTAATCACTGTATCTGTAAATGCAGCCCAGCCAATTTTAGAATGGCTCATCGGTTCACCGGCTCTTACAGTAAGGGATGCGTTTAATAAAAAAACACCTTGCTGGGCCCAATGGGTTAAGTTACCATGATTGGGCATCTGCACACCGATGTCATCCTCTAACTCTTTAAAAATATTCATCAATGACGGTGGCGGTTGTATACCATACTGTACAGAAAAACATAATCCATGTGCCTGGCCTGCTCCATGGTAAGGGTCTTGTCCAAGTATCACCACTTTTACTTTATCAAAAGGCGTTGTATTAAAAGCATTGAAAAGGAGGCTGCCGGGCGGATAAATAGTTTTGCCCTGCGATTTTTCTGTTTTTATGTGTAAGGGGATTTGCGGGAAGTAAGGTTTGTCAAATTCATCTTTCAGTACTTTTTTCCACGAGGGTTCAATCCTAACATCCATAATTCAATTTATGATTGAAGGTATATAAAAACAAAAACCTTTCAGATTTTGAAAGGTTTTTTGGGCTATTTTTAAAAAATTAATTTTTATCATCCTCTTCCTGGCATTTATCTTCTTTCATGTCTGCCATTTTTCTTTTTGCAGTGTTTTCAGTTACTTCCTCCATTTCCATTCTAGAACGGGTTACACTTCGTTTTATATCGCAGGAGATATAATAACTTTTGCCAGGTTCGGTTACTATTGAAAGAGATGTTTCTTTTTTCATTATGGATGTACCACCGATCTTAGCTTCAATATCATGCTTTCCCGGAGTTACAGTAACTTTAAACCAGCGGTCATTACTTATTTTACAGACTTTTTTATCGTCAACAAACATCTTGTAATTACTAAGAGCACCTCCAAATTGGCCGTCTCGATAAAAGTAGATATAACTTTCATCTGTGTTGTTTGTTTGTGATTTTCCATTAATTGACAAAAGAAGTGTTGACAAAACGACGAGAGTAAATGTTTTCATATGTTTAATTTATTGGTTACGTATTTCAAAAAGGATGATTTATGATTAAAGATATATTTGTACGCCCATAAACATGCAAATAAATAAAAAAATTTAAAAGCTTTATTGATAAAAATAAAAAAGCGTCCCGACAAGTATCGAAACGCATTTAGTGACCCGGATTGGATTCAAACCAATGACCCCAAACTTAGAAGGTTTGTGCTCTATTCAGCTGAGCTACCGGGCCTGTAATAAGCGGCAAATATAGTTGAAAACAATTTTATAGAGAAGAAAAATCACATTCCCGGTAAACGAAATCCATCCAGGAACAGATTTATTTTTGATTCGGGTAATTCTTTTTTGCTATACACAAACATAAATCCGATATAGTTCCCATCTGTCCAGGCTTTTATTTTCCAATTGTTCATTTCATTATCCTGCCAGTAATCAACAATGCCACGGGTATTTTCATTTTTATTTAGTCGGAGCCCTTTGCCATATCCCACAGCTTTGGTTATATCGAAACTGCCTTTCAAAAAATCGGAATACTGCATAATAAGATCTTCGGCCATAGTAAGGTCGGAGAGGGGGGTCAACAACTTTACACAGATCACCCCATAGTTAATTTCATCCTGCATACATTCTCCGCTATATACCAGTGAAGAGTCCTGGCTTTTTGATACTTCAAATTTGGGGGAACAGTAAACATAGGTAGAGCAACCTGAATTACCTACCGGATATTTTTTCAACGTTTGGCCGTTGGCTAAAAAATAAGTAAAAAATAAAGCGGCAAAAAGAGAAATATGTTTCATCACATTAATATAATTTAAAAAACTTTTATTTCATTCCGGGGAACCGAAGCCCCTCCAGAAATATTTCTATTTTCTTCTCTGGTAGTTCTTTTGCACTGAAGACGTATAATACACAGATAAAGTTTCCATTGGTCCAGGCTTTCACTTTCCATTTATTATTATCAGCATCCTCCCAGGTGTCTTTTATACCAGCAGTTTTTACATCCTTGTTCAATCTATACCCTTTACCATATCCTTTGGCCTTTACAATTCCATAATCTAACTTTAAAAAATCAAGATAGGTAATGGCAGTATCCAAAGCAGTCTCCAGGTTTGTAAGCGGCTTCTTCAATTTCACACAATAAATACCATACGTTGCCCCTTCTATAGTACAATCATCCGCAAAAACAGCAGAGCCATCTTCCAACTCATATGCATCAAACCGGCCGGGAAAACAAAACACCTGAACAGTACAGCCAGTATTACTAATGGGAACCGTAGCCGGGGTTTGTTGTGAAAAACAAACTGTAAGGCTTGTGCAAAAAAGTATCAGCAGTAGTTGGTGGCGCATATAAGTGAATTTGACTGACTGTGGTTGGTGCAGACGTTGTAAAGATAAAAGACAATCATTAATCGTTGCATGTAAAGTAACGATACCGATAAAATAGGCCATCCTTTGAATTGTTTGCAACCTGTATTTTCATTTTTGAGATTTCAGGCATGTTTTTTTCAACACATTACTAAAGCAGTTTTCATGTATTACGCATTAATAGCAGGGGGTAGCAAAGGAATTGGATTTGCAATAGCAACGGCTTTGGCTAAAAGAAAATATAACCTGGTGCTGGTGGCGAGGCATACAGCACCACTCGAAAATGCGAAGCAAATCCTGGAAACTAAATATGAAATAAAAGTTTTGATACTCGTTTTTGATTTGAGTAAGGAAAACGCCGCCGGAGAAATAAGTGATTGGTGTTTCAAAAATAATATCTCACTTAAGATTCTTTGCAATGTAGCGGGTATTGGTGGTTCGGCAGATTTTCTTACTAGTTCATTGGAGGATATGCAGTATATGATACGACTGAATATTTCCTCTGCCACTGCATTAACACTAAAACTTTTGCCATTACTAAAAGCCCATTCTCCAACCTATATTTTAAATGTGGCAAGTATGGCGGGTTTTGCCCCCATTCCCTCCAAGAATATTTATTCGGCTACAAAGTCTTCAGTACTTTTCTTCAGCTATTCATTAAGGTACCAGTTGAAGAAAGATCAGGTAAGTGTTAGTGCACTTTGCCCCGGTCCTGTGTTTACAAAACCTGAGATCAAAAAAACTACAATAGAAAAAATGGGAAGAATAGGAAGAATGATGGCGGTATCACCCGAGAGAGTGGGAGAGATTGCCGTGAAGGGGTTACTCAGTAAAAGAATGATTATTATCCCTGGTGTATTATCAAAAACAATGGCTGCAATGCTTCGTATGCTACCCAGAAGGCTGGCTACATTTATTTATCATAAGATGGGGTAGTGGTTTTATTTCTCTCTGGCATGGTTATTAAACTAATTTTCTAAACCTGACTTATGTATAGTAAAGTAAAAATCGCAGGACATCCCGTTCATCCGATGTTGGTTTCTTTTCCAGTTGCTTTTTATGCAGCATCACTGGTTTGTTATATTGCCTACAATAGTAATGGCAATCCATTTTGGTTTAAAGTGGCCTTGCTGGCAAATATAGCAGGAGTTGTAATGGCAGCAGTAGCAGCTATACCGGGGTTTATAGACTGGCTTTTTATACCTGCAGGTTCCAAACCTAAGAAAACGGGGCTGATACATATGATTTGCAATGTGCTTGCTTTGGCTTTGTACACTTTGAGCTGGTGGTTACAATGCACTCAATGGGACGAAGCAATGCCTGCCATCGGCTATGCCATTCCACTTACAGCGGCTGGATTTTTACTCACACTTATTGCCGGCTTTTTAGGTTGGAAAATGGTCCAGAAGCATCATGTGGGGGTGGATGATATCCCATCCTGAGCCACAAAGCGAGGACTTATTACCACATTATTCTCTTTTATCTATTAACCAAGTAAAAGAACAGTGTGGTTTTTTGTTTTGTAAGGGTAAGTAAAGCCACTATTTTTGAACCCTTATCAAATAAAATGACATCCAATTTTTATTACGGAAAAGATACACTTACAATAGAAACTGCAGTGGCTATTGCTTCAGGAAAATTGCAGGGCACACTACACAAGGATGTAATCAACAAAGTGCTGAGAAGTAAGGAATATGTACAGCAGATAGTGGATGAGAACAAAACTGTATACGGTATCAATACCGGTTTTGGAATTCTGGCCAATACCGCCATATCTAAAGAAGACACTGCGACTCTCCAATACAAAATTTTGCAAAGCCATAGTGTTGGAGTAGGGGATCCTATACCAATTGAAGTGGCTAAAATAATGCTGATAACAAAAGTGCATGCATTGGCACAAGGGTATAGCGGTGTACAATTATCCACCCTGGAAAGAATTATCTGGCATATAGAAAATAATGTGATACCAGTTGTGCCGGAAAAGGGTAGTGTAGGTGCAAGTGGTGATCTGGCTCCATTAGCTCATTTGTTTTTATCGCTGATTGGTTTGGGAGAAGTTTTTACCACGGATTTAGCGGATAAAAAAAATGGATTACAAAGGATTAATACAATGGATTTGCTGAAGCAAAAAGGATTAGAACCTATTCAGCTTGGGCCAAAAGAAGGTCTTGCATTGATCAACGGCACTCAATTCATTTTATCTTTTGCCGTAAAGGCAGTGCAGCGAATGCATAATTGTTTGGAAGCCGCCGATATTATTGGAGCTATGAGTTTGGAAGCACTAACAGGAACCAAAGCTCCTTTTGATGAAAGGCTCCATGATCTTCGACCTTTTGCTGGTAATAAATTAGTGGCGCAACGGCTTAGGTTATTGTTGAATAATTCTGAAATAATGCAAAGCCATGTAGATTGCGGAAGAGTACAAGATCCTTATTCACTTCGATGCATGCCTCAAGTGCATGGTGCCAGCAGAAATGCCTGGCTGCATTTAAAAGATTTAACGGAGATAGAATTAAATGCTGTTACAGACAACCCAATAATTTTTGATGCAAACGATACGATCAGTGGTGGTAATTTTCATGGACAGCCATTAGCATTACCGCTGGATTACTGCTGTTTTGCTGCGGCAGAAATTGGAAATATATCTGATCGTCGTTGTTATTTATTATTAGAAGGTAAATGGGGATTGCCCATGTTGTTGATGAATGATGTTGGACTTAACAGTGGTTTTATGATTCCCCAATACACGACCGCTGCATTGGTGACAGAAAATAAAACACTTTGTTTTCCTGCCAGTGCAGATAGTATTCCAACCTCTCTAGGCCAGGAAGATCATGTAAGTATGGGAAGCATCAGCGGTAGAAAATTAAATCGGGTGCTGGATAACCTGGAATTTATTTTGGCTATTGAATTATTATCTGCCTGCCAGGCCATTGAATTCCGCAGGCCATTAAAAAGTAGTGAGCTGCTGGAATGTGCACATGACTATGTGCGACAGTTTGTTGGATTTGCTGCAGAAGACAGAATATTTGCAGATGATATAAATAAAATAACTACAGTGATCAAAGATTTTTCATTTGTAAATAAAGTAAATGAATTGGCCGCTACTAAGAAAATAACATTAAACAATGGGTATGAGACGTTTCAGTTGTAGCCATTCAAGTACTTAATAGTTAGTAGTTGTTTATTGTTCATAAAAAGATTTAAGCCCAGATGAAAGTTGACCACAAAAAAGAATTACTTTAGGGTTCAATCAAAATCAACATCATGAAAAAATTAGTAATTATTTTATTCGTTACATCAATGTTTGTAGCATGTAAAGGAAAATCAGGTACTGCTCAATGGCCTCAAAAAGAAAAGGATGCTTTTAATGAACAATGTGTAAAAGGTGCAGAAACAAGCATGGGAGAAGCTAAAGCAAAGAGTTATTGCTCATGTATGTTAACAAAAATTGAAGCAAAATATCCAGAAGCGGCAAATGCCAGTAAACTTGATGTGGCTACTATGACTGAGATGGCAAAGGATTGTGTGAAGTAACAGCCTTTTTTACATATCATCATAATCATTTAGAAGTCCTGCAGATTAAGTTGCTGCCGGACTTTTTTATTGATGACATTTTTAAGACATTTCATTGCCCATAAATACCAGAAAAGCCTGCTATTCTCCTCCTAAATTACCGTTGATACAAATTAAACACTTTAAAATTTACAAATGCTCTGTTTCCGTATCTTGAGCCATTATAATAAACCCCACTTAAATATGCAATTATCATTTCGCAGAATTTTTATTGGAACAATTCTGATGTCCGTTTCAGTTGCAGCATTTGCTCAACCATCCGGACCTGCTAAACCTGATACTACCCGCCGTCCTCCGGGAGCACCTTCACAAGGTCCGAAACCTTATAAGGAAGTTATTACTTCCAAAGCGGTTTCCGATGCTGGTTTGTTTTGGGTGCACAGAATAGAAGACAAATATTTTTTTGAAATTCCTGATTCATTATTCTACAGGGATATTTTAGTTGTGAATCGTCTTTCTAAAGCCGGTGCCGGTATGAGAGTTGGCGGCTTTGCTGGCTATGCCGGAGATGACATCAGCAGAAACGTAATTCAATTTCAAAAAGGACCAAATAATAAAATATTTCTTCGTAATATATCTTTTTCAGAGTACAGTAAAGATTCCACTTCTTCAATGTACACTGCTGTAAAAAGATCCAACGTACAACCAATAGCTGCATCTTTTGATATTAAATCATTGGGAAAAGATTCTACCGGTGCAGTAATAGAAGTTACTGATTATATAAATGGGGATAATGACATTCTGCATTTTAGCAGCGGCGCAAAATCCACTTATCGTATCAGTGCATTGCAGCCGGATAAATCTTATATTGAAAATGTAAGATCGTTTCCTATCAACGTAGAAATAAAAACCGTAAAAACATACGGTCGCAGTCCTGCTGCACCTACACCGGGCTTTGGAGCACCAGCTCCTACTGGTAACGTAACCGTGGAAATAAATAGCTCTATGGTTTTATTACCAAAAGTGCCAATGCAATCAAGATACTTTGATAAAAGAGTTGGCTACTTTGTTACCGGCTACACAGATTATGATGCCAATCCACAAGGGGTTGAAAACATCATCATGGTAAAAAGATGGAGACTGGAACCAAAAGATGGAGACATGGAGAAATATAAAAGAGGAGAGTTGGTAGAACCTAAGAAGCCAATTGTATTTTATATTGATCCGGCCACACCTAAAAAATGGATTCCTTACCTAATATTAGGAGTAAATGATTGGCAGAGTGCATTTGAAAAAGCAGGATTTAAAAATGCTATCGTTGCAAAAATGCCTCCTTCTAAGGAAGAAGATAGTACCTGGAGTTTGGATGATGCCCGCAATTCGGCCATCGTTTATAAACCTTCTGATATTGCTAATGCAAGTGGTCCAAGTATTTCAGACCCACGCAGCGGAGAGATAATGGAAAGTCATATTAATTGGTATCACAACATTATGGAGCTTCTTCGTGACTGGTATATGATTCAATCTGCCACGTCTGACCCTGCTGCCAGGAAAATGGTATTTGATGATGAGTTGATGGGAGAGTTGATCCGTTTTGTTTCATCGCATGAAGTAGGACATACATTAGGCTTGCGTCATAATTTTGGCTCAAGTTCTACTGTACCGGTAGAAAAGCTAAGGGATAAAGCATGGGTAGAAGCTAATGGTCACACTCCATCTATTATGGATTATGCCCGTTTTAATTATGTGGCACAGCCGGAAGACAATATTGGTAGAAAAGGATTATTCCCCCGCATCGGTGATTATGATGACTGGGCTATAGAATGGGGCTATCGTCTTTTCCTACAATTCAAAGATGCAGATGCAGAAAAAGGGCATATGAATAAATGGGTAATGGAGAAGTTGAAAAATCGCCGTTTGTTTTGGGGTGATGGTGAAACCAACCAGGATGATGCAAGAAATCAAACGGAAGATCTGAGTGATGATGCAGTAAAAGCATCTATGTATGGAATAAAAAATCTGCAACGCATTGTTCCAAATCTTATACAATGGAGTAAAGAGGAAAATAAAGATTATGAAGGATTAGGACATCTTTATGATCAGGTTACTGGACAGTTTTCCAGATATATGGGTCATGTATCAAGAAATGTAAGCGGTATAATGCTTACTCCAAAAATGATAGAAGAAAGTGGACCAGTGTATGAAATTATGCCCGAAGCAAAACAAAGAGAAGCAGTAGATTTTTTGAATAAAAATTTATTCACTACGCCTACCTGGCTTATTAATAATGAGATTTTTACAAGAACCGGTCAAAGTCCTATTACTGTTATCGGCGGTCCGCAGGATAGAGTTTTAGGAAATTTATTAAGCAGCCGTACTTTGAATAAATTGATTGATGCTGAAGCAACCCAAGGAAATGCGGCTTACCAGGTAACTGAATTGCTGGCCGATTTAAAGAAAGGCATTTGGAGTGAATTAGCATCAGCTAAAGCCACTGACATTTACCGGAGAAATTTGCAGAAATCTTACGTTAGCACCCTGATCAATTTATTAAGTCCACCCACCACCAGTTCACCGCTTCCGGGTCTTTTCATTACGTCCGGGGGATTGAATGATAAATCGGATGCCAAGAGTATTATCCGGGCTCATTTAGGTTCGTTAAGAGCAGAAATTACATCTGCTGCTGGTAGAAGTGCAGATTTATTGACGAAGTATCACCTGCAGGATTTGTCAGAAAGAATAAGTAAAGCATTGAATCCCAGGAATTAGAATCAGTGCATTTCATATATTTTTACAACAGGGTTTCACTTACAGAAACCCTGTTTTTATTTTGCTACGGCCCTTGCGGGATAACATAACAGGCCTATCTTTGCACCCCGTTAATCCAAAGGCTCAAGAGTCGAAGGAAACGGAAGTTCTTCTAAAGTCTGGCGATAAGCCGACACTATTTGCCGAAGAGGTTCGATAAAGGCTCACCCTGTGGTGAGATGCCTCAAGGGTATCATTTTTAATACTGGGTAAAATGCCTAAAGTAAAAACAAACTCCAGTGCCAAAAAACGCTTCAAAGTGACTGGCACCGGAAAGATCATGCATCAGAAAGCTTTCAAACGTCACATCCTGACGAAGAAATCCAAAAAACGTAAACGTAACATGCGGAAAGACGGAACAGTTGCCGATTCGCACCTGCATTTTGTAAAACGCTTATTGAGACTGAAGTAAGAATGCTGAAGTCACATTTCTGACTTCCGGCCTCCTACTTCAACGATAAACATCAAACTTTTAATTTTAAACTTCTTAAGATATGCCTCGTTCAAAAAATGCAGTGGCCTCTAAAGCCCGCCGCAAAAAAATATTAAAACAAGCCAAAGGCTTTTATGGTAAACGTAAAAACGTTTTAACCGTAGCGAAAAACGTAGTGGAAAAAGGTATGACCTACATGTTTGTAGGCCGTAAGCTGAAGAAAAGAGAATACCGTTCATTATGGATTGCCCGTATCAATGCGGCTGTCCGTGCAGAAGGAATGACCTACTCTCAGTTTATCAATAAACTACAGACAAAAGGTATCAACCTTGATCGTAAAGTTTTGGCTGATCTTGCAATGAACAACCCAGAAACTTTTAAAACACTGGTTGATTCAGTAAAATAAATTGCCTTGTGAATTAAATGAAGGGTCTTCGTGGTAATCACGGAGACTTTTTTATTGGCAGGTATAAAAAATGCATCCAGACTTTAGATCCGGATGCATTTTTTTTATGAGGGATAGAATATTTTATTTATTACCCAGGATAATAATCAACGCATAAATGATACCCGGTAACCAAAATAACAAAGTAAGAACAAGAGCAATCCAGAAATGACTGGTAATTGATCCTTCGTAAAGATATACTGCCAAAGGTGGCAGAAGTATAGCTAAAATAACTAGGAGCAAGGTATTGGTGCTTGGTTCTTTACCTGCTTTTTTTTCAGCATTAAATTTGTTTACCTCTTTTTTTACAGCTTTTATTCTCATTTTCTTTTCCCTGCGGGAAAGGTTATTAAATTCTGCTGTAGCTTTTTTTACCGCAGTAGGATCAGGCTCAGAAGAAGCAACAGGAACAATAACAGAAGCCGAAGAATAATTAAATGAATTGCCGATAACTAATAACAAGAGAAGTAGGTAGAGACTTTTTTTCATAATTGTTAGTTTAATTAATAATGATATTCATATCCTTATCTCAATTAATATGCCGAATTGTTAAAGAAAATAAAAACCCTGTTCTACTAAAGAGAAAAGGGCTAACTATTTTAATTTAAATACATCCGCACATTTACAGACAAGACAAACAAAAGATGAGAATGTATTCGTCAGCCATCATAAGAGCAAATTTCATGTTGGTGGCATGTGCCATGTCTCGTCAGTTAAGTTTGAAACAAAGAAAAGTTGCAAATTGTTTACAATATTGTAAAGTTAAAGTGTAACAAAATATGGGCTGAGGATTTATTCCTCAGCCCATATTGTATAAATACATTTGTTGGTGGCATGTGCCTCGTCTTACCGTGTGTCCAAATAGTCTTGTTCAATAAACAGATAATTGTAATCACTTTGTCTTTGATACTTCGATAAATCTTGATAAGTGTATATATAGTTATCTTTATTATACAAATTTCTTGGAGACGATAGTACGTAGTATTTTGGAGAGAATCCTGTCGGTGTTGTGAAATAGTGTGTTATTTTATAGAGATTGTTAAAGACTACTACTATTGAGTCCGAACCGGATAGTTGTTGCGAATTAAAACCAGCATTGCCAACAATACCCCTGTCAGTTCCAATTGCAATTTGCTTTGTTTCGCCAGCTAAAAGTATAATGACTTTATCTGTACGAATACTTCCTCCAAAAAAAGGTTGCACTTCAATTTTATGCGAAGTTGTGTTTTTTAGATAAGTGTAATAATTAGTAGATTGCTCTTTAATACAACTAACTATTAGACTACAAAGGCCAAATATCAAAACAGTTTTCATAATTGTAATTTAAAAATGACTAATTAGCAAATCAATTTGTGCATCTGTTACTCCTACTGGCTTATTGTTTTTTAATTCACTTGCAACGGTAGGTATTTATGCAGTATGGGCATTCTGTGTTACGTCAGCTTGGAACGTCAGCTGAACAATGATATAAAGATGAGAACATGTACAAAAACTGGGTTTTGTTTGGTCAGCCGGAACTGAAGCTGATTGAAAATATGGACCGAGGATTTATTCCTCAGCCCATATTGTATAAATACATTTTTTGGTGGCATGTGCCTCGTCACCTTGCGTCTAAGTAGTCCTGCTCGACAAAGGTATATAGATACTCATTTTCTCTTTGATATTTTGACAAGTCTCGATAACTGTAGCTATAACTATTTTTGTTTCTCAAACTTCTCAAAGAAGTCGCAAGGTAAAACTTTGAAGCAAACGAATTTGGAGTGTTCGCATAATGTGTTATTGAATACAAATTGTCAAAAATGACTATTAGTGAATCGGAACCAGAGAATTGACTGTTAAATCCTACATTCCCCACAATACCTCTATCTGTCCCTAAACCAATTTGTTTTGACTCACCAGCTAAAAGTGTTACAACTTTATCTGAACTGATAATGCCAGAAAAATAGGGTTTAACCTCTATTTTGTGGGTAGTGGTGTTTTTAAGATAAGCGTAAAAATTTGTAGACTCCTCTTTTCTACAACTTAGCAAGAAACACAAACAAATTATTCTAAGAATCGTTTTCATAAAATTAAAAATGACTGATTAATAAATCAATTTGTGCATCTGTTACTCCTACTGGCTTATTGTTTTTCAATTCACTTGCAAGAGACGATAGTCCATAAATATGTTTAAGCAATTTTGCTTCTATTTCTGGTAGTGAGTATCCATTTACTTGGTCGTTGACAAAGCCTATACCCCTCTCGAAATAATTAATGCCTAATTGATTATGATTATCCACAATATCAATATAAATGGGAGTATATCTGCCTAAGAACTGTGAACCATCTGGTGTCCAATATTGATAAGCGTATGAATTTGGATAATCTGGTGGATTAGGAGGGAAATAGGCAAATTCACCGTAATTCGCAATTCCTCTATCTGCATACTCTAAATGAGCAAGAAACCACTCAACAGCTACAGCCCAGCTTTCTTGTAGTTGGCGAGATACCTGCCAAAACTGAAAGACAGTATTCATTCTGATTGCATGACTTGTATGTGCAGTTTCATGCGATGTTGTAGAAAATATCTCGTCAGAAAGATATTCATTAAATGCTAAGTCTCTAAACCGCCATATTTTTATGCCTCTAAAAATAATTGGGTTTGTACCTGTGCCAACCCCGTCTTTGGCTACGTAATCAGTTTTACGGCCCAGCCATCTAAAAGGTCTTTGAAGCCCACCAATTTCTTTGTAGTGATAGCGGAATGCAGCACGGAAGATATGACCTGCAAAGCGGTCAAAGCCATCTGCTACTGTATGGTTCCAATCTCCTATTTGTTTGGGGCCATTTATCCAATGTACACCACTTCTTTTAACAAAAAATCGACCATGCTCATACCATATAGAATAGTTACACGGTCTTTTAAAACTACCGTTCATTCTGTAATTGCCATTAAGATCACAAAATGCCGTAAGCACATCAAACCACCTTCTTGCAGTTACCTTCACTCCTTGAAAACCATAATTTGTATTCAGTCTAGTATCAAATAGTTGAATGTTGCCACCGGGAACATACCGATTAAGGCTGCTTTGTTGGTTGAGGTCTATGGTATCTTCATAATTGCCAGTTAATGTGTAAGCCTCATTCAATAACTTATCAAGAAATGGTTCGTTTTGGTTGGAAGGGCCAAGCAATTGATTGTCCTTTTCTGGAATATAAAGGGGGCTTAGTACTTCATATGCAATTGTGTCGTTAAAGTCAAACCCTGCGGGTACAGTTGCATACTGATAAGTAGGTAGGGTGTCATTTATTGTTGGGTCTTGGTAAAAATTACCGTTTTTAACTATTTCGTAATCATATGGTATATCTGAAATGTGCAGAAGTGAATCCTCTTTTAAGTCGTCATACTCGTCCCAGGTTCTTGGTTTGAACTTTATATAAAAATGTGTTTGACGAATTTCAACCGGGTAAAGCGAAGTAACACCCCTGCTTTGCAGATTATTCCATGCCTGTGACATCAAAGTTGGTGTGTAGGGGTTTCTTAACTGATCCCCTAAAACAATAGTCCCTTCCTGATAGGGAAGGCCTAGCCTGCCTGCTATGTTTTCAGTTAGCCTTTGTGCAGAGTTTAGCTGTTGCGCCTTGTCGTCAGCTTTGGCTTCCTTAAAATCTTTTTGACAGCTTGTCAAAAAGATGGTGATTACAAAAAGTACAATCGCCAAGCCGAAGATGTTTTTTTTTGTGTTTTTGAGTTTCATAATGACGGTAATTTTAATAAGTTATAAATAAAACTACTATTTCAAATTTTAGTGGCTCGCCGAATTGGCATTGCGACCAACAGCAGATTACTGCTTGGTTCTTTACCTGCTTTTTTTCAGCATTAAATTTATTTACTTCTTTTTTTACCGCAGAAGGACTTGGTTCAGAAAAAGCAACAGGAACAATAACAGAAGCCGAAGAAGAATTAAATGAATTGCCGATAACTAATAATAAGACAAGTGTAGGTAGAGACTTTTTTTCATAATTGTTAGTTTAATTTAATAATGATATACATATCCTTATCTCAATTAATATGCCGAATTGTTAAAGAAAACAAAAACCCTGTTCCGCTAAATAGAACAGGGCTAACTATTTTTAGTCAAAAAAATCTGTAGTAATTACATTAGATCCATTGCTTTTACAAAAGCTGTAGTTTGAAAAGGTAGAACCAAAGTAAGCCATGGATTGTGAGTGGCTATCATGAAAATAAGTAAGGCTGTAGAAGCAAAAAAACCAAGCCACCAGGCACCTTTATACTTTTTTGTTTGTTCCATTCTTTAAATATTTTGCACAAAAATAAGGCAGCAATCCTGAATCAAAAAATGAACTTTTAATAGTGTGTTTGTTTTTTTATAGAAAGAGGAATTGCCACCATAGCACCAGTCAATGCTATTATCCATTTAGCAAAAACTACGGTATGATAAATCATAAAATCATTCCCCACCTGGGGATTGTTTACCCAGTTTAGCAGAAACAAATTCTCTCCAATATCGCAGCCCCATGCTATCAGTTGCGAAACGGCCAAAATAAGTAGTAGGTTTCGAATGGCAGTTTTGTTTATTTTACTTCGAACCATCATGCATAAGCTGGCAATACCGGGATATACACCGGCCATAAATACAAAATCAAAATAAAGATGATAGCGGAATATCTTTTTTACATGTTCATCAATACCAGATAGTATTGTTACTACTTTTTCTTTTGAATAAGTGGCTTCAAGACCAATGATGGTAAATATTGAGTCATTGTATATAAAGTCACTTTCCATCCATTTCATACAAAAAGCAGTACCGGTAAACAGGCCGAGGCAAAAAAGAAACAAATTCCGCCATTTTTTAAATTCTGTATTCATTCTTTTCTCAGTTTATTATTGAATTAAATAAATGTAGGAACTTAGCTCTTTTTTTCTATTTTCGCTTTAATGTGTTGTAAGAACACAAATATTTGCCATCAATTATTACCAGAATTTAACGGTTGCAATGAAGATCCATTTTTATTTAAAGTTCCAAACAAAATTTGGACAGCATCTATTTATTTCAGGCAATATAGCTGAGCTTGGTAATAATGATGCTGCCACTGCCATTGCCATGACCTATCTGAACGATGAGTTTTGGCATGCTACTATAGAAATTAAGAAGAAAGAACTGAAAGAGGATATTCAATATAAATACATTTTAAAGAATGATGATGACGGCGGACTGGTTCAGGAATGGGGGAATGATAAAATAATTGCTATCCCACATAAGGATACTACTGAGATACAATTGACAGATACATGGAACCATGCCGGGGAATATGAAAACGCATTTTTTACAGCGGCTTTTAAAAATGTGCTACTTGAAACAAGTGGCACTAAAGCAAAAATCACCCGGGATAAAAACTTTACCCATGTTTTTAGGGTAAAGGCACCATTACTAAAAAAGAATGAAGTCGTATGTATGACCGGAAGCGGTATCCGGCTTGGAGAATGGACAGAAACAAATCCCGTAATGCTGGGAAGGGAAGGAGATTGGTGGGTTGCAAAAATTGATTTATCAGAAGAAGAATTTCCCGTAGCTTATAAATATGCCATCTTCAATACAAAAGATAAAAAGTTTGCAGCATACGAAAATGGCGATAATAGATTAGTGCATACCGAAGCGGATAAAAAGAAAGTGATCATATTGCATGATGGCTTTATACATTTCCCCAACAATACCTGGAAAGGCGCCGGTGTGGCTATTCCTGTTTTTAGTTTAAGGAGTAAAAACAGTTTTGGAGTTGGAGAGTTCGCAGATATTAAATTGCTGGTAGATTGGGCTAAGTCAGCAGGTTTAAGCATGGTGCAATTGCTTCCTGTTAATGATACCATGGCGAACTTTACATGGCAGGATTCTTATCCTTATTCTGCTATTTCTGCATTTGCCTTACATCCGCTATACATCAATTTATCAAAAGTTGCTGGCAAAGAATATGCTGCGCAGATAAGTTCATTAAAAGTGAAACAAAAACAACTGAATGATCTGGAGGTGGTGGATTATGAAGATGTAATGAAATACAAATTCTCTGTACTAAATGAATTATACAAGGTGATGGGTAATGAATGCCTGGAATCTGAATCATTCAAAACATTTTTCAAAGCCAATAAATACTGGCTTGAATCCTATGCCGCCTTTTGTTACCTGCGGGACAAAAATAAAAATTCAAATTTTGAAGATTGGAAAACCAATGCAGTTTATAATAAAGCAGAAATTGATAAACTACTATCTCCCAAATCTGCGTCATATAAATCAATCGGTTTTTATTACTTCAATCAGTATCACCTTCATCTGCAGTTAAAAGAAGCTGCTGATTATGCTCATAAAAAAGGAGTAGTATTAAAAGGCGATATACCAATTGGTATTTCAAGAAATAGTTGTGATGCATGGGTGGCACCGGATATGTATAACATGAACTGGCAGGCAGGTGCACCGCCAGACGATTTTACAGCCATCGGGCAAAACTGGGGTTTCCCTACTTACAATTGGGGCAAAATGAAAGAAGATGATTTTTGCTGGTGGCGGCAGCGGTTTGAACAAATGAAAGAATATTTTGATGCTTTTCGCATAGATCATATCCTTGGCTTTTTTAGAATCTGGAGTATACCGGTACATGCCGTGCAGGGCATTATGGGGAGATTTGTTCCTTGTCTTCCTGTGCACATCAATGAGTTTGGGGAGAATGGACTCTGGTTCGACTATCAGCGGTATTGCCGCCCATTTATTACTGATGAAGTGTTGGAAGAAATGTTTGGAGTAGATGCAAGTAAAATAAAAGAAGAGTTCCTCGAACCTAATGAATTTGGCGGATTTGATATGAAAGCTGCATTTGAAACACAGGTGCAAGTAGAAAAATATTTTTCTTTGATGGATGAAACTGCTGAAAATGAAAAACTAAAACTGGGTCTGTTTGGTCTTATTACCAATGTGATTTTATTTGAAGAAGAAGGATCGCAGGGGGAAGAATTTCATTTCAGAATATCAATAGAAAAAACACTTTCATTCAAACACCTGATACCACATGTTCAGGAAAAATTGAAACCTCTATATATAAATTATTTTTATCGCCGCCAGGATGATTATTGGTGCAAAGAAGCAACACATAAATTACCACAGCTAAAAGCAGCCACTAATATGCTAGTATGTGGAGAAGATTTGGGAATGGTGCCGCATTGTGTACCAGATGTAATGAGACAGTTGGGAATATTAAGTCTTGAAATACAACGTATGCCCAAGGATCCGGCAAAAGATTTCTTTCATCCCAATGATGCGCCTTATATGTCTGTTATCACACCATCCACACATGATATGAGTACCGTACGGGGTTGGTGGGAAGAAAACAGGGAACGTACACAAACATTCTACAACAACATACTTGGTCAATGGGGTGATGCTCCATTGTATTGTGAATCGTGGATTAACAGAGCTGTTGTATTACAACATCTTTATTCTCCTGCTATGTGGAGCATATTCCAGTTACAGGATATATTGGGCATGAGTGATACATTGCGAAGGGAAAACCCCACCGAAGAAAGAATAAATAATCCTGCCAATCCAAAACATTACTGGCAATACCGCATGCACATTTCGTTAGAAGACCTCATTAAAGAAAAAGAATTTAATGATGAACTAAAAGGATATGTGGAGCATAGCGGAAGATAATATTCAACTACTTATTGCAAAGCAAAAATTACATTTACTTCATACCGTAGTTTTATTTTTTTGAAGTCAATATCAACATTACCCCCGTTACCATTGCTTACTGAATAATTTGAATTAGTAAGCCTCGTCTGAGAAACAGCGTTTGAATAATTTGTGATACGATTTACTCCTGTTTCATCAGGCTCTTTCACAGTTATAGCTGAACCAAGTTTTTCGTTAATCGCTTCCGTCAGGTAAACAGCTTTATTTTTTGCTGCTTTAACTGCTTCAATCTTTAATTGTTTTCTAAACTCAGTCATTTTGCTGTGGCTAGTATTTACAATATCAAAACTCTGGGTGGCTTCATCATCCAGTCTTTCCACCAACTCATCCATTTGTTTGCTAGAAAAAAATTTTACCTGGTAGGTTATACTTGCAAAAAGATCTGGCGTTTTTTTCTTTTTCTTTAACCAGAAGTAGCTGTTGTATCCGGTGTATGACACTATACTTACAGCAGAATCGGCAATACCTGACAATTTGCAGGCATTTATAAAATCGGTTTTTAGAGTTTCCAATTCTTTTTTATCCTCACCCCTTTTTTGATATTCCCGAAGGACAACATTTACATAAATTTCATCCGGAATTATTTCCATTTCGGCACTGCCGGTTACTGTTATCGTTTTTGGAAATGGATTGGATGCAGGTTGTTGTGCAAATGTGTACGTAAAACAAAAGCAAATGATTGTAAATAAAAGATACTTTCTCATTGTTTCAGGTTTTGATGATTTAAAGATGGGCGGTATTATTCTCTAATTTACACATAAACTATATTTGCTTTCATGAAAGTTTCCTATCATCCATATAATTTAAAGTTCCGCCATCCATTTACCATTTCGAAAGGAACCAAAACCCATCAGCCAACATTAATAGTGGAGTTAGAGCATTTCGGTATCAAAGGTTATGGCGAAGCCCCGGCAATTGCTTATTACAATATTCCGGTTGAAAAAATGATTGAAGATCTTGAATCTAAAAAAGCAATGATTGAAAAATTTGCTTTTACGGATCCGGAAAGATATTGGCATTTTCTTCATCATTTACTACCACAAAATTCTTTTTTAGTTTGTGCATTAGACATAGCTGCGTGGGATATTTATGGAAAACTAAAAAAGAAAAAATTGTATGATCTCTGGAAGGGAGACATTTCAAAAAATCCAATTTGTGATTATACCATCGGTATCGATACTATTGAAAAAATGGTAGCCAAAATGAAAGAATTGCCATGGCCTATATATAAAATAAAAGTTGGAACTGCTGATGATATTGCCATTGTAAAAGCATTACGGGAAAACACAACTTCTACGTTAAGAGTAGATGCAAATGCGGCCTGGGATGTTGAAACGGCTTTGAAATTAATTCCACAATTAAAAGAATTGGGAGTAGAACTGGTAGAGCAGCCATTGGCCAAAGATGATTGGGAAGGAATGAAAATACTTTTCAAGGAATCTTCTTTGCCGTTGTATGCTGATGAATCCTGTGTGGGAGAAAAGGATGTAGAAAAATGTTTTAATCATTTTCATGGTATTAATATCAAACTAACCAAATGCAGTGGCATTACTCCTGCAAGAAGGATGATTGAAAAAGCAAAGGAATTGAATATGAAAGTAATGATAGGGTGTATGAATGAGTCAACCATCGGCTCAGCCGCCATTGCACACCTGCTATCGTTTATAGATCATGTGGATATGGATGGTCCATTATTGCTGGAAGATGACCTTGCAACGGGGATTAGTTATGACTATGGGAAAATTGGTTATTCAAATGCCCCAGGATTGGGAATTAATTATACCGGGCTTTTTAAAAAGTAAAACTTCTTTATTTTACAATATAACTAAGGGTTACTCTTATCAGATAATAAAGTCATTTAATGTGAAATACTATTTTGTTTTTCTTTTAAAAAAGTGAAGTATTGAAATACGAATCGGGTAATTGAAACGTTATTACCTTGTTCCGCCAATTGTTTATCCAAAACCCGATCCCTTGAAAACACTGAAATACTTCATTGTTGCATCATTTGTATTGCTTACACATTTTTCTCACTCCCAGGAGTTTGATAAATCACCTACTATTTCGCTTTACACCGGTATTATTAATTACCAGGGAGATTTAAATCCTAACAGTTTTACTTTTGACCATTCGAATTTTGCCGGTGGTTTATTTTTCCGCAAACCTATCAATCGATGGTTTACTATCCGGGCTGGTTTTAATATTGGTAAAATCGAAGCCTCAGACAGTTGGAACAGAGATTACCTGAAGTCCCGCAACCTGAGTTTTACAACAAACATTAAAGAAGCTTATGCAGCACTTGAAATATCTGTATTAGATATTTCTACTAAAAGATTTACACCTTACATATATGGTGGCATAGCTGTTTTTCATTTCAATCCGTGGACATTGGATAACAGTGGCAACAAAACATACCTACAACCTTTAAGTACAGAAGGACAAGGTTTAGCACAATATCCCGAACAAAAAAATTATAAGCTTACTCAAATTGCATTACCTGTTGGCGGTGGTGTACGATATGCGGTTTCAGATGATTTCAGTATTGGTGTGGAATTCAGTCAGCGTAAGTCTTTTACTGATTATATCGATGATGTAAGTACTCATTATATAGATAAAGATGTTTTGTTGCAAGCCAAAGGTCCAAAGTCTGTAGAACTTGCATATCGTGGTGGGCAAACAGCCACAGGATCACCCTTTTATCCTACACATGGTGAGCAGCGGGGAACTCCTTCTGAAAAAGATTGGTATTATTTTTTAGGATTAACAACAGAAATCAAAATGAATGCAATAGCCAATATTTTTGGCGGATCTAAAGTGGTAGCAAGCCAGCGATGCCCCCGTTTTTGATGTTGTTTTTTATTTTTCTGCCCTTTTTTAAAGCTGAAGTGAACAAGTTATTTATTTTCGGTATTAAATTTGTAAAGGCTTACGGAACCTATTATTATGAAAAGTTTCCGTTTAGTATTTCTTATTCTTCTTATTTCCTCTTCCTCTTTTGCCCAAAAAGTACATGTGGGTGCATTTGGCGGTGTAGCCGCTTATAATGGCGACCTTACTGATAAGATTTTTCCTAAAAAAGTAACGAATGGGGCTGTTGGTATCACACTTAGTTATGAGTTGGATGATCAATTGATTTTACGGGGCGGATTTACCTATGCTATTGTAGGTGGTGCTGATCGGTTTAGCGATAAACCTGATATAAGGGAAAGGAATTTGTCTTTTGAAACAAAAATTTATGAACTGAGTGCTGTTGCAGAATTATATCTTAATAATCTTTACGATAGAAAATTTTCTCCCTATGTTTTTGGCGGTGTTGCAGCATTTCATTTTAATCCATATGCATACAATGGATCTGCTCAAAAGGTTTATTTAAAACCCTTGAGTACTGAAGGGCAGGGGATCGTTGGTTACCCCGATCGTAAACCTTATAAGCTTAACCAATTTGCTATACCAGGTGGTATCGGATTGAAATATGCAGTCAATGATAATTTAAGAATAGGTATAGAAGGCGGATTACGAAAATTATTTACAGATTACTTTGATGATGTAAGTAAAGATTACGTCAGCGAAGGAGACTTACTCGCAGCTAGAGGCCAGTTAGCTGTTGATATGGCTTTTCGTGGAGATGATGTAAATGGCAGCCTTCCTTATCCCGGAAAAGGTGCACAGCGGGGAAGCCCCAAGAGCAAAGATATTTATTACTTTACCGGGATACATGTTACTTACAAATTAGGTAGTGCAGGCGGTGGCGGCTTTGGTGGCGGTAAAAAAAATCGCAATGGTTGCCCTGTTAATGTGTACTAATTTTCAATTATTGTAACGAACAATTCCTCAAGTGTTCTGTTGTACCTTTGCCCTCCCATTTATGGGGATAAAAACAACATGGCCTGGAAAAATCAGCAAGAATTTATTGATGCATTAGAGAAAGCCGGCGAACTGGTTCGCATAAAAACGTATGTAAATCCTCATCTGGAAATTGCCGAAATAACCGACAGAGTAAGCAAATCAGGTAATGGTGGAAAAGCATTACTGTTTGAAAATACTGGTTATAACTTTCCTGTTTTAATGAATGCATATGGAAGTGAGAAGCGAATGTGCATGGCACTCGGTGTTAATCACCTTGATGATGTAGCTAAAGAAATTGAAAACCTTTTTCAATTATTGTCCTCTCCCAAAGAAGGTATTCTTGATAAATTAAAATTGCTGCCAAAGCTTGGACAGTTTGCAAGTTGGATGCCCAAAGTAAAAAAGGGTAGAGGAGATTGCCAGGAAGTTGTGATGACGAATCCTGACATCACCAAACTTCCGGTGATTACTTGCTGGCCAAAAGATGGCGGACCATTTGTTACACTCCCTGTTATTCATACAAAAGATCCGAATACAAATTCACGCAACGTAGGTATGTATCGCATGCAGGTGTTTGGGCCAACCCTCACCGGTATGCATTGGCACAAGCATAAAGTTTCTGCTAAACACTTTGCTGAGTATAAGAAATTAAATAAGAAAATGCCGGTGGCAGTTGCTCTCGGTGGAGATCCTGTTTATGCCTATTCAGCCACAGCTCCATTGCCGGAGAATGTAGATGAATATATGCTGGCCGGATTCCTGCGAAAGAAGAAAGTAGAGTTGGTGAAATGTATTTCACAACCCGATGTGGAAGTACCTGCTGATGCAGATTTTATTATCGAAGGATACGTGGAACCAGATGACGAATTAATCTGGGAAGGCCCTTTTGGTGATCATACCGGGTACTATTCTTTGCCTGATTGGTATCCACGTTTTCATATTACGGCCATCACTCATAAGAAAAATCCTGTTTATCCTGCCACCATTGTCGGCATACCCCCACAGGAAGATGCCTGGCTGGGTAAAGCAACCGAAAGAATCTTTCTGGCTCCTATCAAGAT
>JANNMN010000019.1:0-105099 GCA_031397865.1 Chitinophagaceae bacterium | reverse complement strand
TGATTGGCGCCAATGGTGCAGGTAAATCTACATTTATAAAAATATTAAGCGGAGAAATAGAACCGAATAAAGGTATTGTTACTATTTCTCCCGGCGAACGGATGGCCATGCTGCGGCAGGACCATTTTGAATTTGACCAGGTAACAGTACTGCATACCGTAATGATGGGTCACAAAAAAATGTGGGACCTGATGCTGGCAAAAGATGCCATCTACATGAAAGAAGATTTTACCGAAGCAGACGGAATGAAAGCTGGTGAAATGGAACATGATTTTGGTGAAATGGGCGGCTACACAGCAGAAAGCGATGCGGCACAGTTGCTGAACGAACTGGGTGTAAAAGAAGATATGCACCAGCAACTGATGAATGATATCCCGGCCAACGTAAAAGTTAGGGTACTGCTGGCCCAGGCATTGTTTGGTAACCCTGATATATTATTATTGGATGAACCTACCAACAACCTGGATGTGGCCACCATTTCCTGGCTTGAAAATGTACTGGCCGATTATGAGAATATCGTTATTGTAGTTTCGCACGACAGGCACTTTCTCGATGCGATCTGTACCCACGTAGCGGATGTGGACCGCCAGAAAGTAAAAATATTTACCGGTAACTATAGTTTCTGGTATGAATCTTCCCAACTGATGGCCCGCCAGGTAAATGATAAGAATAAAAAAACAGAAGAGAAGCGGCAGGCATTGATAGACTTCATTGCCCGTTTTAGTGCAAACGCATCAAAAAGTAAACAAGCTACCTCCAGAAAGAAAGCATTGGAGAAATTAACGATTGATGAAATAGAACCGAGTTACAGAAAATATCCCGGTATCATCTTTCAGCAATTAAGAGAAGTAGGTAACCAGATTTTAAATGTAGATAAACTTAAAAAATCTGTTGATGGCAGGGTGTTGTTTAGTGATGTAACATTTACCGTAAACAAAGGGGATAAGATCGCATTGCTGAGCCGTGACCCATTAGCGGTTACCAGTTTCTTTAATATTATAACAGCAGATACTATTGCCGACAGTGGTTCTTACGAATGGGGTACCACCGTTACTCATGCATATCTTCCGCAAGAGAATAATCAGTTTTTTAATGGTAAGGACAACCTGATGGATTGGCTGCGCCAATATGTACCTGATCATGTAAAAGATGTGGATGAACCTTTTCTCAGAGGTTTCCTTGGTAAAATGTTATTCAGCGGTGATGATGTGCTGAAGACAACGAATGTATTGAGTGGGGGAGAAAAAGTTCGTTGTATGCTTAGCAAGATGATGCTGCAAAGTCCGAATGTGATTTTATTAGATCAACCTACCAATCACCTTGACCTGGAAAGTATTCAAAGCTTCAACGAACAGTGTACCGATTACAAAGGCATTATTTTATTAACCAGTCATGACCATACGTTTATGCAAACAGTGGCCAACCGTGTAATAGAATTGACTCCTAAAGGAATTATAGATCGTTTGATGACCTTTGATGAATATTTAGCGGATGAAAGAGTGAAGGGGTTGAAGGAAGAGATGTATAAGTAATTAACAAATAATAATTAATAATTGATTCCCGTTTCTATAAGAGGCGGGAATTTTTTTGTGAACCTTGTTTTGAATTTATCATACGTTATACTTCTAACTCCCCACTACTTTTTTTCCTATCTTCCTTTTCCATTATGTCCACCACATCATCGCTTGCTCAAAAGATTGGTTTCTGGTCTGCTACTTCCATTATCATTGGAAGTATTATAGGCTCAGGTGTATTTATGAAACCGGCAAGTATGGCGGCACAATTAGGTTCGCCTATCTGGCTTACTCTTGTTTGGATAATTGCCGGTTTACTTTCTTTATGCGGTGCATTGGTGTATGCAGAGCTGGGAGCAATGATGCCGGAGACCGGTGGCATTTATGTTTATTTCAGAAAAATGTTTGGCGACTTTGTAGCCTTTCTCTACGGATGGGCAGCTTTTGCTGTTATCAATACAGCCGCCGTAGCAGCTATTGCGTTTGTATGTGCTTACTATGCTGATTATTTTTTACACTTGCCACAATTCAGTGATGCAGTGGTTCAATCTAATGTGTGGCATATTCCTTTTATTGGAGATCTGTATCCATTAAAAGATGCCGGGGTAAAAGGGTTGGCGATATTATTAGTCGGCATCATCACTTATTTAAATTCCCGCAGTGTAGATGCCAGCAGCCGTTTCCAGGTAATATCAACTGTTGCAAAAATTGGGGTGATAGCAGCATTGGTAATCGGCATATTCTTTTTTGGAAATGGATCGGTAACAAATTTTATTCATGCCGATAATCCAAAAAGTGGGGGAGAGTTGCTGAGTGCAATTATTACTGCTATGACTGGGGCTTTCTTTGCTTATGATGGATGGATAAACATCAGCTCTATGGCTGGTGAAGTAAAACAACCCCAAAAAAATATTCCTGCCAGTTTATGGATGGGAGTGACGGTGTGCATTATTGTGTATGTGCTGGTGAACCAGGCTTATTTATATGTGCTGCCTATAGAAAAAGTTGCAACTTCTTCGTTAGTAGCATCCGATGCTATTGCTGTTGCATTAGGCAATACCAGCGGAACAATTGTTGCTGCCATGATAGTTATTTGTACACTGGGTTCTATTAATGGGAATACCATGGCCACTACAAGAATTACCTATGCTATGGGAAAAGATAAAGTGTTTGCAGCATGGACAGGTAAGGAGCATCATAAATTTCAAACACCTGCAAATGCATTATGGCTGCATGCAGCATGGACTTTTGTTTTCATCATCACTGGTTCGTTTGATATGCTGGCGGATATGTTTGTATTCGTTACCTGGATAGCTTATGGCCTTGGTGCAGTAGGTATTTTTATGCTTCGCAAAAAAATGCCTGATACTCCCCGGCCGTATAAAATATGGGGGCATCCTTTTGTTACTCTCCTTTTTATATTATTTTCTGCCTTTTATCTTATACTTACTATTTATAATGATGTAACTAATTACCTGGCGGGTAAGCAGCCGGTTATTAATTCCCTGTTGGGGTTGGTAATTACATCACTGGGTATTCCTCTATATTTTTATTATAGAAAAAAGAAAACCTGATAGTTAAGTCGATTTGCTGCTATTTTCCTTTTATATGCCAGGCCCCTTTAGATTACCTTTTTTATGCATTAAATCTTTGTATTCTCCATTTCAGGTATTTCTTTAATTCTTTCAGGTTTGTGTAAAATCTGACCTCTATCTCCATTTTGGCAAGACTTTTGCAAAACCCCGCTTAAACTATTCAAGTTGTTGTAACAGAGAACTATGAACCCTTTTAAACTTAAAACTTTACACATGAAAATGAAGATCATTGCAGCGTTTGCGGTAACAATTATTTCATTATCTGCCAAGGCGCAGATAATTAGAGCAGGGGTAAACTTTGCCAATATCACCATTACCAACGATGGTAGTGTGGATGATAATAAAATGCTGACCAGTTTCCAGGTTGGTATCTTGGGCAACCTGAAAATAGCTCCTATGATATCCTTACAATCGGGAGTATTATTTACCGGAAAAGGTTCTAAAACTCAATCCGGCGATCCCAATTCTTCCACTTACTACACAGCTACCAGTAATCCTTATTATTTAGAAGTTCCGGCAAACCTGATATTTAAGACGCCTACAGGCCCGATTAAATTTTTTGCAGGTGCTGGTCCTTACCTGGCTGTTGGTATAGCAGGAAAAAACAAAGTACAGGGAAAAGTATTAGGTGCTGCTTTTGATAGTGAGAATGAAATTGAATGGAGTAATGATGATCCGGGTACATTAAATTATGAAGAAGGTGCAGGTTATGGTATTTTAAGACGTTTTGATTATGGATTGAATGGTATAGCCGGAATTGAAACTTCAAATATCGTTTTATCAGCAGGTTATGGTTACGGATTAGCAAAACTGCAAAGCGGAACCAATAGCAGTGCAGATGATAAGAATAAGCACAGGGTAGTGAGTGTAACTTTAGGCATTAAATTATAAAGCATAGATTTCACTCAGAGATCACTGAGTACGAAGATGAATACAGAGATTGATTTTTATTCTGTATTCTATAATTGAACAACTATTACACACTATAATTCTAAAGTACGCAGCGGAAATATTTCTGCTGCGTATTTTTTTGTTTCATAATTTATTTAGCATGTTCAGTTCAACAGAGCAACCGAAAGTTTTTATAATCAGCTTATCTTGCAGCCCCGTAAACTGATGCTATGCGATACATGAAATGGATAGGCCTTGCTGCCGGAATATTATTGATCGTTTCCTGCTTTTCTCCCTGGGTGGTGATAGAAAGTCAGCAAATAACAGTAAGTGGTATAGATGCCACAGGTACTAACTATGGCAAACCTGGTGTAATGCACCTGGTATTAGTGTTCTTTTTTTTAGTGTTTCATTTGATACCCAAACTGTGGGCCAAAAGAACCAACCTGCTGATAGTAGGTATTAATGCAGGCTGGGCCATCCGCAATTTTTTTCTGATAGCCGTATGCCGTGGCGGCGAATGTCCTAGCCGAAAAAGCGGTTTGTATATGATGCTGCTGGCATCTTTGCTAATGCTGATCTCCGCCCTTTTTCCTACCATGCCGGAGGAAGAGATGAAATAATACAAAACGCCGCTTTCTCATTTTAAAAAAAATGAGATAAAAACTTTGTAAGACCCTTTTTCCAATTTGATAATACCATAGATTCGCAGGAGCAAGTAATATTGCACTACACCATCCTCTTAAAAATTCCTCTCCGGTATTCCTGTAACCAGAACTATTTTATAATTCCTAAATGGGAGCTATGAGGAAATTTTACTTTACTCTTCTTTTACTTTTTGTAATTGGGAAATTGGCGGCCCAATATTCATTAACTGTTCCAATTTATCCGCAAGATTTTAATGGCTTAGGAATTACTAGCTCTACTGGTGTAACGGGTGGTAGCTTAAATGTTGTCAGTCCAACTTTAAATGGGTGGTATTTTTTAGAAACGGGTTCTAACCTTAACTTAAATATCACTGCAAGTACTGGTTCAAGTGGTACAGGCGATACTTACAATTTTGGTACTACTTCTGCAGTTGATAGAACATTAGGTGGTTTACAATCTGGTAATTTAAACCCTACCATTGGTTTCTACGTTACTAACAATACTGGCTCAGTAATCACTTCTTTAACTATTTCCTACACTGGTGAGCAATGGCGATTAGGAACAATAGGTAGACTTGATAAACTTGATTTTCAATATAGTCAAAATGCCACTGCTTTAAATAATGGAAACTGGATTGATGCTGATGTATTAGATTTTATAGCTCCAGTTACTTCCGGTCTCACTGGCAGTTTAAATGGTAACACTGTTGGAAATAATTCAGCAATAACAAATATCATCACGGGGTTGTATATTCCCAATGCAAGTAATTTTTTTATCCGTTGGTCTGATTTTGATGCAACCGGTGCTGAAGATGGACTTGGGATAGATGATCTTACATTAACAGCAGGTGTAGCAATACCAAGCACAGATTATTTTCGCACTGCTGGTACTGGAAATTGGACAGATATTTTAACCTGGGAATCATCAACTGATAATACAACATGGGGACCTGCGACAGTTATTCCTACTGCAAGTGCAAAAACGATTTCAATAAAAGCGGGACATACAGTTAATTATGCAGCCTTTCTCCCGGTTAATGAAGTAGTAATAGAAAGTGGCGGTACACTTGATTTCACTAACGGAAATTTAATTGTGGATGATGATGCTATTGGTGATGAAATCGATATACAAAGTGGGGGATTTTTTATATTATCATCCAATGCTCCTTCTTTTTCTGGAACTGCTCCTACTGTGAATGTTCAGGGGAATGGAATATTACGGGTGTCTGCATCCGGTTTAACCTTAACTGCTGGTGGAGGAGTACATGCAGCAAATTATGTATACCGGCATCAATCAGTTTTAGAGCACACCCTTACTACAGCATTTGGAACTGTCGGTGTAACTTATTTTCCAAATGTAGGCCCTAGTGTTATTCCTGTATTCAGGATAACTCAAACTATAGGTGTAAATGTTGGATCCAATAATCTTACTACTATCAATGGGATATTTGAAGCTAATGGTAATGTAACATTCAATGCAAGTGGTCTTAAAACTTTTCGTAATGGTATTAAAGGTTCAGGAAATGTGAACGCCACTGCTACTTCCGGAAAATTTATCATCAATGGCTTAACTGCAGAAATAGGAGGTACAGGTACACTGACTACACCAACAACAGGTTTAGAAATTGGACCTTCCACATCAGCAACTCTTACTTCCAATAAAATAGTTACCGGTGATATTGCATTGCTTGGAAATAGCTATGTACAATTAGGTACTAATAATTTAACCGTCAGCGGTGTCATTACCGGAGGTTCTGCTACTAGTTTTATTAGAACAAATGGTAGTGGTGCATTAACCTTAAAGTCAATAGCACCTGCTGCCTTTAAAATTTTTCCTCTTGGCAGCTCCACTTATAATCCAGTTCGTATTACTAATGATGTGTTGAATGCTGCTACTGATTTTACTGTAAGGGTTAATGATAATATTGTTCCAGCAATTGCTTTTCCCACTTACGGTATCAATCGTACATGGAATATTCATGCAACGGCACTTACACCTAATGTGGATGTAGATTTTCAATATGCTACTGCTGATGCTAACGCCGGTGCTTCGGCACAACCAACACCCATGGAGATTTTGGAAAACATAAGTAACGTATGGAACATTATGACAGGTAATGCTAACATACTTCCCGGCGGTGCTGATCCTGCATGGAATATCAATACCGCTACCACTATTGCTATTAATTCTTTTGCCACTCCTTATGCACTTGGTATCAATGGTACACAGATACTTGCCATTGATTGTATTATTTCCTGCAATGCAAGAAAGAATAATAATAATGGTATTGTAACATTTAATATAAACAGTTGCGCACAGGTAAATAGTTTTGAAGTGCAACGTTCTACTGCCGGTGGTAATTATCAAACGATTGCTACACTGCCGCCAGATCTGCAACTAACAGTTTTTAATTATACTGATCTTAATATTCCCAAAGGCACCAATTTGTATCGTATAAAAGTAAACAGGGCCAGTGGTCTTGTGAAATACTCCAATACGGTGGCATTGATCAATGAAGTCAAAGGTTTATTAATCACTTCTGTATTTCCCAATCCTGCTACCGAAAAAATGATAATAAATATAAGTGCTGCGAAGCATGGTCCGGTAACGTTTGATGTTTATAACCTTGCTGGTGTGCCAGTTAAAAAATGGACTTCATATGTTATGGCAGGAAACAATGCAATTGCATTACATGTGGAAGATCTGGCTGCAGGAGTATATACTGTACAGGCAATAGGGCAGGAGGTAAGTAGCAGATTTCAAATTATAAAGCAGTAATAATGAATGCTAAAACAATTGAGAGAAATTATCCCACAAGTAAAATTATAAAACAATTTATGAATGTATTAGTTACGGAAAAATGATACTTCAAAATTTTATAGTTGCTCCATATAAATATTTCTATATATAATCTTAAAAACAGGATTTCTAATAATTCAGATTATAGATTAGTAAACTTTTTTATAAAATCTAATAACTTTTATTTGGTGAAATAAATAAACTCCCTATTTTTAGAATTCCTTAACCTCTTCCTGTTATTATTTACCACCGTCCACCACCCTTTCAAAACCTTGTTATGAAGCTAAATAGTATAGTAGTACCAAGCTGGTAACAAGAAATCTATAGTTTATACTTAACACTTTTTGCCTTTGCGAAAGCGAGGGTAGTACATATTTTTTGTATATCCAACCCAACTGAGAAACCACAAAAGGTCTAGCCTTTTTATTACTAAAACTAAAAACTGTTTATGAGGAAGATTTATTTATTGCTGCTTACGGTAGCAATGACCACCATTGCAAATGCACAGCTTACCGGAACAAAAAACATTCCCGGTGATTATGCAACACTGGCTGCTGCTATTACTGACCTTAACACACAAGGCGTAGGAGCCGGCGGAGTGATATTAAATGTACTGGCAGGTAATCCACAAACCTCTCCGGCCAACATCGGTACTACCGGAGGCGGATATATTATTGGGGGAGCCGGTTCATTAGTTCTTACAACTACAAGTGCGGCTAATCCTGTAACAATACAAGGTAATGGAAATACAATTACAGCACCAACTGGCGCCTCACCAGCAGGGCATGTGGTGGGTCAGGTAAATGACGCCATTTTTAAACTTATAGGTGCGGACTGGATTACCATCACTGGATTTACCATGCAGGAAAATGCTGGCAATATAATTACCGCAGCTGCAACAAACACCATGACTGAGTGGGGAGTTGCACTTCTTTACGTTACAGTTACTGATGGAGCCCAGAATAACACTATACAGAGTAATACCATTTCACTTAGCCGACTTTATCAAAACTCTTTTGCCATTTATAGTAACACAAGGCATACAAATACATCGGTAACAGCTACTGCTGACATTACTAATGCTACAGGAGCAAATTCTTTTAATAAAATATATGGCAATACAATCAGTAATGTAAATTACGGAACCGTGTTTGTAGGATCTGGAGCATTGACTGCTGTTGGTGCTATGGATAATGGAACTGATATTGGAGGTTCTTCTGCTATTACGGGAAATACATATACTAACTGGGGCGGAATTGGAACTGCCATTTCAAGTTATGTTGGTGTTACAGGTAGTAACTATTGCATTTTTGTAAACAATGCTTATAACGACAATATTTCTTTTAATACAATAACAAGTGCAACCGGAACTTCAGCTGTGACTATGGGAGGTATATTAAAAAACTATTCAAGCGGAACTACTGTTCAGCCTACCGGTACCATTACAACTACGATAAATAATAACACTGTTTCTGTAACCAATAATCCCACGGTTGCTACTACAGGTGGTATTATCGGAATAAATAATCAGGGCTTATCCCCTCTTTTATCAACCGCAACTATGAGTATGAACAATAATACTGTTCAAAACTGTGTGTTGGGAGGTGCAGTTTCTACTACCAATGGAATTACAGGTATTACCAATCTGTCTTTACCAGGTATTATGAATATGAATGGTAATTCATTTATTAATAATGCAATAACTGCCACAACTGCAACATCAGGCATTATTAACGGGATGTCAAACAGTGGGGCATGCGGTACCTTAAATATGAATAATAATATTTTGAGGAACTATGCATCTACAGCTACTTCCGGACAAATACAGGGAATAACAAACTCCGGAGCTGTAGTAACTGCTATTAATATGAACAGTAATCAGATTGGAAATGCAACAGGTGGTTTCCTTACTACAAGTACCGCTACTTCAGGAGCTCTTTTTGGAGTTGTATCTTCCGGCGGGGCTACTACCTGCGCTACGACTATTCAAGGCAACGATATCAGGGGCATCACCTATAACTTAGCTGCTTCATCAGCTCAAAACTATATCCAGAGCACAGCTATTGTTGCTAGCTCAACAATATCAGGCAATACATTCACTAATCTTACAGTTAACACTACAGGTACAACAACTTTTATTTCTCAGACATACTCAGCTACCTCAACTGGAACGAAAACTGTGACGAATAACTCCATTGTTACTGCCTTTAACCGTACGGGAGCAAGCGGCTCTACTTTGTTTGTTACAGATAACGGTTCATCGGTAACTGGTTCCACTTCTACCTGCACCAATAATAACTTTTCAAATGTAACAGTAACCGGAACTTCAACCGTAACAGGTCTTAATTTCACGGACGGCGGTACTGCACCTGCAAGGACAGTGACTGGTAATACTTTTAATAATATTACTGCTGCAACCGGTGCAATTAATGCTATTAATATCACTTATATAAATGGTGTTTCAACAGTATCAAATAATACTGTTACCAATCTTAACGGCCAGGCTGCAATTACAGGAATAACTATCGGTTCAACAGTTAACACTGGCACTACTGTTACTATCTCAGGCAATACACTAAATACATATGCATCTACGGGTACAGGAGGAAGTGTTACGGGTATATCCTGCTCAAACACTTCTACGGGGATTAACATAAACGGTAATACAATCAATACACTCTCCTCAACAAATACAGCAGGAACCGTAAACGGCATTGCTATAGGAGGCTCTACAACAACTAATATTTTTAAGAATAAAATTTATGATCTTTCTGGCAACCAAACAGGAACAACTGTTAATGGTATAAATGTTACTTCTGGAACTACCTTAAATATTAATAATAACCTGATTGGAGATTTAAGAGCAACAGCCGCAACAGGTTTAAATGCTCTTAACGGCATTAATGCAAGTGCAACTGCTACTTATAATGTTTTGCACAATACCATTTACTTAAATGCTGCCAGTAGTTCTGTAACAACCTTTGGAACTTCTTGTATCCTTTTTAGTAGCACAGCTACTGCATTTAATTCCAGGAATAATATTTTAGTAAATCTTTCCACTCCCGCACAGGAGGGAACCAATGTGGCAACTAATGGCATATCAGCAGGATTAAGAAGATCGACCGGTACGGCTGCAACAGTGCCTGCAAACTATGCCACTACCTCTAATAACAATGCTTATTGGGTAAACCCAACTGCTGGTACTAATAACCATTTGGCTTATGTAGAAGGTACATCTTCTGTAACTAATCCACAGAATACTGTTGCCAACATGAAAAGCTTTATGGTAAACAGAGACCAAAGTTCTGTACAGGAAAACCCTACTTTCGTTAGTACCACAGGTGCTAATGCTCAGTATTTACACATCAATACAGTAGTTGCCACACAAATAGAAAGTGGAGGTGGCAATGCAGGTATAACCGATGACTTTGATGGAGATACAAGAAATGCCACTACACCTGATATAGGTGCTGATGAGTTTACTGGTATTGCAGCAGACCTTACTCCACCTTCAATTTCTTATACACCGTTATCCGCACCTGATTGTACTACCGGTGACAGATTATTAAATGGAGTAATCATAGCAGACTTTAGCGGAGTACCAACATCCGGTGTATTGCAACCAAGAATTTATTATCGTAAAAATGCCGGTACATGGTTTTCCTCACAAGGTTCACTGATAACCGGATCTGGAACTAACGGCACCTGGAACTTTACTATTGTTGCAGCTGATATGGGCGGACTTACAGGTGGCGATCAGATACAATACTATGTAATTGCACAGGATATCGCCACTCCGATTAATATTGCTTCTAATCCTGCAGGTGCTGTGGCTACTGATGTAAACACCGTAACTACACCTCCTGCCTCACCTAACATTGTTTATGTAGGACAAAGTCTTGGAGGTACTTATACTGTTGGTAGCGGCGGTAACTTCCCTAACCTGACAGTAGCACTTTCACAGTATAATTCAACCTGCGGCTTAACTGCTCCGGTTATTTTTGAATTATTGGATGCTAGCTATACAACAGGAGAAACATTCCCGCTGCAGATTAATAATGCTACCGGAGCCAGCTCTACTAATACACTTACTATAAGACCCACTGTGGTTAATACGGTAATAAGTGGGGCTAATGGCACTTCAATTTTTACTTTCAATAATGCCCAGTATGTAACTATTGATGGAAGAATTGGTAGTTCAGGTTCTACACATTCTTTAACTATTACTAATACAAATACTGCCGCACCTGCAATAATGTTTATTAATGATGCAACGGGTGGCGGTATAATTTATACGGACTTAAAGAGTGATAACACAAGTACAACAAGTGGTGTTGTATTATTTAGCACCACTACAGGGCCAAATGGTAATGATAATATCTTAATTGATAATTGTAATATCGGACCTAATGTTGCTAACCCATCAAACGGAATATATTCATTGGGTACTGTCACATTACCTGCACAGAATAACAGTAACAATACAATTTCTAACAATAATATTTTTGATTGGCACAATGCAACTGCTTCTTCCGGAAATATAGGAGGTGTAATACTTTCTTCCGGAAATACAGATTGGTCAATCACTGGCAATAGTTTTTACCAGACTGCTTCCCGTTCATACACCTCTGGAGTAACGGTGAATGGAATTTTTATAAGTAACTCAAGCGGTAATAATTTTAATGTATCTAATAACTTTATCGGTGGTGCTGCACCTTTATGTGGAGGTAGTGCCTGGACGTTAACAGGAGCAGCCATTTTAAGAGCTATGCAGTTCACTGTTGGTAGTACAACTGCTACAAGTATTCAGGGAAATACTATTCAAAATATTTCGCTGACAACTTCCAGTACCAGTACTTCTCAGCAATTAATTTCATTGGTAACAGGATCGTTCAATTGCGGAAACATTACAGGTAATATTCTTGGTAGTGGTTCATTAACCGGAAGTATAACATTAAATATTACTGGAACAGGTTCTTTATTTAGAGGTATTTCTGGAGGTTCCGGTACACCTGGTAATATTGTTATAGCTAATAATACTATAGGAGGTATCACGGCACTTGCCACTAATATACCCCAGATACAGGGAATAGGAATACAAGGTCTGGCGACAAGCTATACAATATCAGGAAATACTATTGGAAGTACAGCAGTTGCAAACAGCATCAGTGCAGCATCAAGTGCAGCTTCATTCTTTGGAATTTCCAGTTCAGCTACTACAACCTCTCCTGCAACTATTATTCAAAACAATACAGTGGCAAATGTGAACTACAGTGGTACGGGTTCGTACAGTGTTATTGGTATTTCATCAGCTGGTTCTACTGGCGGTGCATATAATGTAAATAGTAATACAGTTCGTAATCTGAACTCAGCTTCATCTAATGTAGGCAGTGGTAATCTGGCCTCAGTAATTGGTATATCACATTCAGCTGCCACGACAGCTGGTCAAACAGTTTCCCAAAACACTGTTTATGCTTTATCAAATTCTGATGCTACACAAGCGGTTGGTGTAACTGGTATTAGCTATACGGGTCCAACCACCGGTACAAACGTAGTTTCCAGAAACCTGGTGTATGATCTTACAGTAGCTTCCACAAGTGCATCGGCAGATGTTAGAGGAATAAATTTTAACAGTGGTCTTGCCAATGTGCAGAATAATATGGTACGTATTGGCAATGGTATTACTAACGGTAATATCGTAACAGGTTTGTATGAAGTTGCAGGCACGGCTGGCAGCGGTATTTATTATAACAGTGTATATGTTGGCGGCTCTGGTGTAGGCACACAAACTGGAAACAGTTATGCTTTCCGCAGTGATATAACTACGAATGCAAGAATATTCCAGAATAATATATTTATGAATGCCCGCAGCAATGCAACCACAGGTGGTAAGCATTATGCAGTAAGAGTAGCAGGTACTGCGGCTAATCCTGCCGGACTAAATCTTAACTACAATGATTATTTCGTTTCAGGTACAGGTGGAGTGTTTGGTTTCTTCAACAGTGCTGATGTAGCTACATTGGCTGCATGGCAGACAGCTGTTGGTCAGGATGCATTAAGTTTAAATGTAGATCCTTTATACTTAGCACCAACAGCGGCTACTCCAAACTTACATATTACAAGTGGTAGCACTACGCTGGAGTCTGCTGCTAATTCAATAACAGGAATTAATAACGATTATGATAATGATACAAGACCAGGAACTCCAAGTGGAACTAATAGCGGTGTAGGTCCGGATATAGGTGCAGATGAATTTGATGGATTGAACCCGAACCTTTGTACGGGTACTCCTTCTGCAGCTGGAACAGCCTCTGCATCTTCTCCAACTATTTGTGCAGGCAGCAATGTAACCTTTACACTTACAGGTGCTACAAGCGGATCAGGTATAGCTTATCAATGGCAAACATCACCCGCAGGTACAAATACATGGACAAATGTATCTGGTGCTACATCAACCGTATCAGCCTTCCCAATCACAGGTAATACCGATGTAAGATGTTTAGTAACCTGCGTACCAAGCGGTCAAACTGCTATTAATCCTACTACAGTAACTGTGAATGGAATAAACTGCCAGTTTGATGTAACAAAATCTACAGGTATTACTTATAATAGTATTAGCGGCACGGGTACGAGCAATACAGGCTGGCGTAACACAACTACCAATACAGATGATAATATGAGTACTTCTCAGCCTATTGGTTTTAGTTTTCCATACAAAGGTGTGAACTATACTAATTTTTCAATGTCAACCAGCGGCTTTATTACATTTAATGTAGGTACAGCATCTACTGGTGGCGGAACGGGTTCGTATGGTTACCAAAATACCCAGTTCACAAGCACAACGGGAACACTTAATGCTTTAGCCCCATTCTATGAAGATTTAGTAACTTCTGGAAATCCCGGTACTCTAGCAGGCCTAAATGCTGCGATGAAATACCAGGTTGATGGTATTGCTCCTAATAGAGTACTTACTGTTGAATGGATTGGAATGGAAACTTTTAATAATGCGGGTCCTAATTTAAACTTCCAGATAAAATTATACGAGACCACCGGTCTTATTGAATATGTGTATGGTACCATGGAAGGATTTAATGGAACATCAAATTTCACTTATACATATTCCATGGGTTTAAACGGACCAACAATTAGTGCTGTCCCAACGGTGCCTGAATTACAAGCTCAGCAAGTGGAGAATGTTCAAAATTTCAGCAATATAGCTGCCAATGCTTTGAATAGGGTGTCGGATTGCAATATTAAATACACATTTACACCGGGTAATTATTCTGGCCCTGCAGGTTCACCGGGTGTTCCAACCAACGATGAAACTGCTACTCCAATTTTATTGCAGGTAAATAGCAGCCCATGTGCAAGTTTTTGCGGAACTTATTATACTTCCAGGAATGCAACTGCATCTGCTGGAACTACAGTATGCAACGCCGGCACACCAGGTACACCTGATGATGATGTATGGTTTACATTTGTTGCTACAACTACTGATCAAACTATTACTGTACGTGGAGCAGGCGGGTACGATCCGGTTGTGCAATTATTCAGCGATGCAGGTATTACCTCGATAACCTGTGTTAATGCAACAGCTACTGGTTTGACCGAAACTATAAATGCTAGTGGTTTAACTGTAAGTAACACTTATTATGTTAGGGTATATCATTCCGGAGCTGGATCAGGAACGAATGGAGATTTTTCTATCTGCGTAAATGAAGTGGTATTACCACCTTCTAACGATAATCCTTGTGGTGCTTATGGATTAACTGTTGGTTCAACCTGTACTCCGTACAGTGATAATACAATAGACAGAAAAACAGCCTTCATTACTGCAACAACCACAACAACAAATGGTGTTGTTACACCAACTTGTTCCGGTGCTGGTGCAACTGTAAATGATGTGTGGTTTAGTTTTATAGCTCCGGCAAGTGGTAGTGCTAACATAGATGTTATTCCTGTTGCGGGTGTAAATCCTGCAATCCAGATTTATTCAGCATCAGGAACTTGCCCTTCTACTTTAGCATTAACTCCGTTAGGTTGTATAAATAGTGCAGGAACAGGCGGAGCAGAGCAAACAGTTGCTACAAGTCTTACAGGGGGTGCTACTTATTACATCAGGGTTTACCAACATCCAAGTGGTACAGGTGGCGCACCAGTAAGCAATAGCCAGTTCAGTATTTGTGTGTATGCACCAATGCCAGGTTGTCCGGCTACATTTACACCTGCTAATGCATCATCAGTTTGTGAATCCGGAACTGCTACAACTTTAAGTTGGACTGCCGGAACAAATGCAACCGGATATGATGTGTACTTTGATGCAGGCGCAGGACCGGCCACTACTTTAGTATCTCCAAACCAGGCTGGCCTTACTTACAGTGCTGGTGTTCTGTCT
This sequence comes from Chitinophagaceae bacterium, assembly GCA_031397865.1. GTDB lineage: Bacteria > Bacteroidota > Bacteroidia > Chitinophagales > Chitinophagaceae > JJ008. Next base: position 89,257 of record JANNMN010000019.1, on the reverse strand, counting down.
GCAGGTCAATATTCATGGAGGATTGAATCAAAGAATGCAAATGGCACTACGGTGTGTAGCAATCTTACCTTTACTGTAAATGCAGCACCTTCTATTAATATTACACCAGTTGGCCCAATTAATCTTTGTGCACCAACCAGTTCACAAACATTGTCCTTAGGTGCCACCAGTGCAACTACACCATCTTATCAATGGAAAAATGGCGGTGTAAATATATCCGGCGCAACAAGTACTACTTATAATGCTACCAGTTCTGGTGTTTATACATTGCAGGTAACAGATGGAGTTACTGGTTGTGTGGGTCTTTCAAATGCGGTTTCAGTTACATTCAATCCGCAGCCCACACTTAGCGTTAACCCTACAGCTGTAACTATTTGTAGCGGATCATCTACTGCAATAACAGCTACTGCGTCAGTTGGCTCATTCACTGCAATTAAATTTACTGAAGTAACATTGTTCAGAACAGGCACCGGGCAAACAGTTTCTTACCCGGCATATATTACCGGTGCAGATCTTGTAGAAATAAGCAATATTTCTGCTTCTCCTGTAGATGTAAGTGGACTGACGTTTGGTGATTATGCAGACAATAGCAGTACTGCAAATCATCCTTACACAATTCCTGCGGCAACTATCATTCCTGCAAACGGAGTATTGGTTTTACATCTTGGAACGGGTACTGATGATGCGACCAATCGTTATTTTAATACAGGTGGAACATTAGATTCGTGGAGCTCAGGATCATTAGTAGGATTTGTTTTAAAATCAGGCTCCGCAATAATAGATGTGGTTGGATTAAATTCAGGATACGTATTCAATGCAGCAACAGGTGTAACGGGTTCTGATTGGTCTGGATTTGCATCAAGCCCAGGCACCTTTGCAGGAACTATAAGATCTGCAACCACCGATAATAATATCGGTGCGGATTGGGTACAGTCAAATACTCCCACTCCACTGCAAACAATTGGTACTTATAACGGAGGATATACTTCAACATCTAGTCTCACTTATTTATGGACTCCTGCCTCAGGCTTATTTACAGATGCAGGCCTCACAATTCCATATACAAATCAGAATATTGCTACCGTATATGCAAGTCCGTCCACCTCTACCACTTATAATGTTCTCGTAACAAGTGGTGCCGGTTGTACAAACAATGCGAATTCTATTGTGACAGTTATTCCTCCAAACACACTGGAGTGGACGGGAGCCATTAATACTGATTGGAATAATGCCGGTAACTGGACATGTAATACACTTCCTACAACTACTACCAATGTTCTTATTAAATCAGGACTTACAAATTATCCAGTAATAGCTGTGAATGTTGATATCAAGAGTCTGACAACACAGCCTGGTGCATCGGTAACAGTTAATACAGGCTTTACACTCTTAATAAATGGATTGTAAAATTGGTCGATGATAAGAGAATTGAAAAGTATAAAAAAATTGATTTGATTGTCACATTGAAATAAGCAAAATGTGACAATCAAATCAATAAATTTCTTCGAAAATTTAAAGATAAAGTTTATCAGAAATAATCCGGAACATGCTTAAGTGAGAGCAGCAAAAGAAAAAATATGCAAGATATACTTCATGAAACTACAATTATAAAGGTGCCAACGTCCGACGGTATTATTTATATTAATACCGACGACATTATTCGGGTTCAGGCAATAAGTAATTACAGTAAACTGTATTTCGCCAAAGCAAATGGTGATATCAAGTCTGCAAAAACCCTGGTAGTTGCAAAAGTTCTCCGTTGGTTTGAAGAAAAGCTTTCCGACGAAAAATTTGTCCGAATACATCGGACGCATATCGTTAATAAATCATTTATCCGGAATTACATTACTGCCACTTTAAGCCCGGCGGGTGGGGGTAAGGTGTACCTGGAGAATGGCGAGACTATCGATATCTCTAAACGGAAGAAAACTATTTTTCTAAAATCCTGGTACAGACCAACTGCATAGAAAAACCAACTTAAGAAATAGCATTGTAATACTTTTTATAGAAAAACCATTTAATAGCAATCCTCCCGTTTTATACGGGAGGATTTTTTTGTTTGTCATAGAAAAGAATTGACCAATTTAATAATATATGTTTTTTTAGAAAAAAATTAAATTGCATGCCATGTCAAACATTAACATACGATATGCGGATGTTGCAGATGCAGCAATAATTGCCGCACTGAGCCGCCAGACTTTTACTGAAACTTTTGCGGAGATGAACTCTAAAGAAAACATGGATATGTTTTTGGAAAAACAATTCACTACTGATATGCTGATGCAGGAAGTACAAATGCCTGACAATATATTTTTATTGGCTTATGATGCTGATAAACCAGTTGGATATGCCGCAATGCGGGACGGCAATATTTTGCCGGAATTAAAGGAGAAAGCTGCCATAGAAATTGCCAGGATATATGCAACCCAACAATCCATTGGTAAAGGTGTGGGCAAAGCTCTGATGCAAAAATGCATAGATATAGCAGTGGAAAAGAAAAAAGAAATAGTATGGCTGGGGGTATGGGAAAAAAATGAACGGGCCATAAAATTTTATCATAAGTGGGGGTTTGAAAAATTCTCTACCCATGTATTTCAGTTGGGAACTGATCCGCAAACAGATTGGCTCATGATGAAAAAACTGTTTTGACCTTTGTTTTATAATTTCCAAAAAATAAGAGTAAATTGTTGGCGGATTAAGGCTTCTTTTATTAACCACATAACCCTTTTTATGAAACAGTATTTTGATAAAAAAAGCATTATCCTTTTTTTCATTTCTTTCTCCTTGTTATCCTTTCCCACTTTTGCCCAAAATAAAAGTCTACTTATCAAGATATCCCAGGATCAATCAATACAGCTTAATGACTTTCAAACCAATATTACACTAAAGAAGAAACAGTTTAAATTTCAGGTGATGTTGGAAAATATGAGAGGTGTATATGTGTTTGCCAGCATCAAAGATTCTGTTTACCGATATACAGATACAGGGGTTATCCAGGATTTTGTTTACCTACCCATATTGGAATTGCGAGAAGATGAGTTTAATGATAACAAAGAATTGAACATTAGCGAAACCGGCTGGTCATATTGGTTTTATGATCAGGATGTGAATTGGCACCCTTTCAACCGGCGGGTAATTGGTCTTGGTAAAGGGAAAAAACTGTGTACAAAAAACATCCGCCAGTTTTATGATGTGGCTAACTTTAATACTATAAAAATTAAAGACATCAATACCCCGCTATATTTATTTTTTGTGGCGGTGGCCGAGTATGATGCAAATGGAAACCCAAGCAAAGAGTTATTGCGACGTAAAGTAAAAATAGATTGGATTAATGATGACGATAATTAATATCAAATGCCTTGTAAATGTCCGTGAACATAACCAACTGCTGCGAGGAAATGAATTGGCCAATTTGCCCTGTATAGAAAATGCCTACCTGGTAATAAAGGGTGGTCTTATTTCTTCTTATGGACCGATGAAGGAATTCAAAGTTGCTGATGCCTCATCACAAAATACAATAAATGCCAGTGGACAATTTATTCTACCAACCTGGTGCGACTCACATACTCATTTAGTTTTTGCTGCCAGCCGTGAAGATGAATTTACCGATAAGATAAAAGGAATTAGCTATGCAGAAATTGCAGCAAAAGGTGGCGGCATTTTAAACTCAGCAAAAAAAATAGCAGCAGCAACTGAAGAAGAACTTTTACAATCTGCACAACAACGATTGCAGGAACTAATAAAACTTGGCACCGGTGCTATAGAAATAAAAAGTGGCTATGGATTATCAGTGGAAGGAGAATTGAAGATGCTTCGGGTTATTAAAAAATTAAAAGAAACATCACCTATTCCTATTAAAGCTACTTTTCTTGGTGCACATACTTATCCTCTGGAATATAAAGAAAATCACCCCGGCTATATTGAATTAATAATAAACGAAATGCTACCGGTGATAGCAGCAGAAAAGCTGGCAGATTACATTGATGTTTTTTGTGAGACAGGATTTTTTTCTACAGAAGAAGCCGAATTAATTTGTCAAGCTGGTATCAAGTATGGATTGAAACCAAAAATACATGCCAATCAATTGAACTTATCTGGCGGCACACAAATAGGTGTAAAGCTGGGTGCAATAAGTGTTGATCACTTAGAGACAATGGATGATGATGCTATTAAAACTTTAGCATCGTCTGATACTATAGGAACTCTTTTGCCCACGGCTGCTTTTTTTCTTCGTATGCCTTTTCAGCCTGCCCGGCAATTGATTGACGCAGGATGTGCAATAGCTCTTGCTTCTGATTTTAATCCCGGTTCATCCCCATCTGGCAATATGAATTTAGTAGTAGCGATGAGTTGCATTCAGATGAAGATGCTACCGGAAGAGGCTATCAATGCAGCCACCATCAATGGTGCTTATGCCATGGAACTCCAGGATGAAGTGGGAAGTATTACTGTTGGCAAAAGAGCTAATCTTATTTTTACCAAACCAATTCCTTCACTTGCATATCTTCCTTATTCATTTGGTACCAACCTTATAGATAAAGTAATGATTAATGGTATGATTAATGAATAGCATTTCATGATTAGAGTTAAAAAAAAGAAGCCCGGATTTTTAGAGCAAGTTGTTGCCGATAACCAGCTATTACCTCCTGATGATAGGAGTAAGGGTTTACAATTTCTAATTTCTTTGTTTTCTGAAATACGGCCAACAGATGATAAGCATAAAAAATCTGCTGAAAAAAATCTGCTGCTGGTAACTGAAACATTGAAGAGTGAAAAAATAGTGCTCAATAATATGCAGCATGCATTACTTACTCAATTAATGCATAGCCGTCTTACCAATGCACTTACAGAAAGTGGTATTCCTTTGGCAAGAGGATTCTGGCAGGAGCTTTCCAATCGTTTAAAACATAAAATACTTCCACCGCTACAGGATGAAGATGATTTTTTATATGCTATTAACAATGTGTTCTATAGAAAGAATGATTTTGAATGGGTGGAAACTATTCCTCGACAGGCATGGATTGATTTTTTTGAAACAGTTGGGTTTGATTTTGATAAAAAAAATGCGGGTATAAAAAAAGAATTATTACAATCGTTAAAAATCCTTTCTTTCCAGGTGGCGCAATTAGGATTAGAAAAAGAAGTACTCAATTATCTGCCCGATGAAGAAAGAACAAGAGATACTCCATTTGTTCTGCAAAACTATAAAGTACATGAGTTAGAAAGCCTGCTACTTGATAATGGCGCCGATACTGAAATAGTAACTGCTTCTATCCAGTTGAAAAAAATAATTGAAGATTGCTACACACAGATAGACCATATACGGGAAAGCCATTCCGAAAGAGGAGCCAGTCTGCAGCAAACTTATTTGTTGCTGATACTTTCTCACCGCCTGCAACGGATGTTATTGATTGCTGATGTGCTGGATGCCGATACAAAATTTGATACAGGCAGGTTTGTGGATGTTTTCAGGATGCTGGTAAGAAATGAAAAGAGAAAAAATAGTTTCCGTGAATTTTTATCGCAAGGTGTAGGTTACATTGCCTACCAGATAGCAGAACATAAAGGAAGTAAGGGTAATAAATATATAACCACCACAAGAAGTGATTTTTACTGGATGATAGTTAGTGCGATGTGGGGAGGTTTTATTATTTCATTTATTGCCATTGTTAAAAACCTGATTGGCAAATTAAAATTTGCGCCATTCCCGATGGGTTTTTTATATAGCATAAACTACAGTGCCGGTTTTATTTTAATAGAGGAATCAAAATCTACGCTGGCTACTAAGCAACCTGCCTTTACTGCAAGTGCAGTGGCTAGCTCACTTGATACAAAAAAATTGGGTGGCGAACCTGATTTAGTAAATCTTGCTGCCACTGTTGCAAAAGTTTCCCGCAGCCAGATCGCTTCTTTTTTTGGAAACCTTATTGTTGTTTTTCCGCTTACATTTTTTTTGGCATGGGGTTATTATGAATTATTTGGAAATAAAATTGCGGAAGGCCCGGCAGCTTTTAAATTATTAAAAGACCAGCATCCCTGGCGAAGTGCTTCTATTTTATATGCCTGCTTTACAGGCTTCTTTTTATTTCTTAGTGGCATTATTGCAGGATACTGGCAAAATAAAATTCAGTTTGGCCAGATAAAACAACGATTAAAAAAACACCCGGTATTAAAAATTTCAATGTCGGAGAAAAGATTGGAAAGGCTGTCAAATTATGTAGAAAGAAATTTTGGTGCACTGATGGGAAATATTGCTCTAGGTTTTTTTCTTGGCTTTTCTGGTGTGTTAGGTAAAATAATTGGGGTGCCGTTTGATATCCGTCATATTACCATCTCTGCAGGTAATTCCGCTATTGGTATGTTTGGCTTGGGTATAAATAATATTCCACCTTATTTTCTATTAGCTGTACTCGGGGGTGTATTGTTAATTGGGTTTATAAATTTCTTGAGCAGTTTTTCATTTGCATTTATCATGGCAATTAAATCCAGAGGAATTCATCTCTCACAATATCCCCGGCTATTGCGGGTAATTGGACTTTATTTTTTAAAACATCCAAGGGAATTTATTTTGCCGCCAAAGAAAATAACGGAGCCAGTTTATAAGCCTTTGAATAAATAATATTTTCAGCCGCTTTAGTACAATTTGCTCAATAGAATTACCGAACGATGAATAGTGCGACGCAACAGACGATTCTATATATACTATCGCTGGGTAAATAATTGCCATTTCAACTGATAATACGGTTTCCATAACTTAGCATACAAATAAAAATCTCATGCAGCAAATCATCGAATGTGTTCCCAACTTTAGCGAAGGAAATGATCTGAACATCATCAAACAGATAACTGACCAGATAGAAATGGTGGAAGGAGTTCGGTTATTAAATGTCGATCCGGGAAAAGCAACTAATAGAACTGTGGTAACATTTGTGGGCCATCCAGAAGCGGTGATAGAAGCAGCATTCATTGCAATAAAAAAAGCCGGTGAACTAATTTATATGAGCAAACACAAAGGAGAGCATCCAAGAATGGGAGCAACTGATGTTTGTCCGCTGATACCAATTGCCAATATTACTATGGAAGAAACAGCAAAGTATGCACAACGATTAGCAGCAAGGGTAGGAAATGAATTGCAAATACCTGTTTATTTATATGAAGCGGCGCAACCCAATACAAGTAGAAATAATTTATCCGTAATAAGAGCCGGAGAGTATGAAGGCTTTTTTAAAAAGATAAAACTACCGGAATGGAAACCGGATTTTGGCCCAACAGAATTTGATGCTAAACGAGGAGGCACTGTAATTGGTGCAAGAGACTTTTTAGTGGCCTATAATATTAATTTGAATACCACTTCTACACGAAGGGCAAATGCCATTGCTTTTGATGTAAGAGAAGCCGGAAGAAAAATTAAGAACGAGAAAGGGGAAGATGTAGTGCAACCCGGCACATTAAAATCAGTAAAAGCTATCGGTTGGTTTATTGAAGAATATGGAGTGGCACAAATTTCTATGAACCTCACTAACATAAATGTAACTCCGGTACATATTGCATTTGATGAGGTATGTAAAAAAGCAGAAGCAAGAGGCATACGAGTAACTGGTAGTGAGTTGGTAGGATTAGTTCCTTTAAAATCATTAACCGATGCTGGAAAATATTTTTTACAAAAACAAAAACGATCAACTGGTGTTTCAGAAAAAGAATTAATTAAAATTGCCGTGAAATCTATGGGACTGGATGAGCTGAGCCCATTTAAACCCGAAGAAAGAGTAATAGAATATTTATTAAAAAATAATAATGACAGTAAGCTGATAAATATGTCGCTTACTGCTTTTGCAGATGAAACGGCAAGTGAAAGTCCTGCGCCGGGTGGTGGTTCAATAGCTGCTTATGTTGGTGCACTGGGTGTATCACTGGCTACTATGGTAGCCAACTTATCATCGCATAAAAAAGATTGGGATGACAGATGGGATGAATTCAGCAACTGGGCAGAAAAAGGAGAGCAGTATAAAAATGAGTTGATGCGGTTGGTGGATGCGGACACTAAAGCTTTCAACCTGATCATGACAGCATTTGGCTTGCCTAAATCTACCGAAGAAGAAAAAAACTTTCGTAATAATGCAATACAGGAAGCTACAAAATTTGCTATTGAAATTCCATTTAAAGTAATGGAAAACTCCTATGCCAGTATGGAAATGATAAAGGCGATGGCGGAAACGGGTAATCCTAATTCGGTGTCGGATGCGGGGGTAGGAGCTTTGTGTGCCCGATCAGCCGTGATGGGAGCTTATATGAATGTAAGAATTAATGCTGCCGGATATAATGATAAAAATTTTACAGCAGATATTGTAAAAAGAGGTAAAGAAATTGAAAACAAAACCATAGCTTTAGAAACAGCTATTCTCGCTATAGTTAATGAAAAAATTGGTATATAAAACATTCTTTTTTTATTGGATATCGAAGTATCATAATTATTAATTTTAGCAGCCCAAATAAAAACTAATAAAGATGGAAACCCTCGAAACAAAAATTGCCCCTGCTGAGCCAAAACTGGCTGACATGCCACACCTGAAAATTTATAGTAAACAAGATGTATTGTCGTTAACTAAAATTCGACGGTTCGAAACCAAACTGGGAGAGAGGTTGCAAACAATTCAACACGCAGCAGATGTTGAAAAACTAATTGGCCAATCTACTGCTAAGTATGTGTTGTTTGGAATTCCCGAAGATCTGGGAGCCAAAGGAAATTTTGGTTTGGGTGGTGCTGATACTTTATGGATACCATTTTTGCAAAGCTTGTTGAATATTCAGAGCAATGATTTTTTTGATGGAGGTGAAGTGTTATTAGTCGGTCATTTTGATTTTGGAGATATACAATACCTGATTGATACAACCGCTAAAAGTGAAGATGAAAAAATAGAAGCTTATCGCCATGCATTAAATGCAGTAGATGATGAAGTAGAACATTTAGTGAAAGTAATCACTGAGTCTAAAAAAATACCGTTGGTTATTGGTGGCGGTCACAATAATTCATATCCATTAATAAAAGGTGCAGCCAAAGGTTGGCATAAGGCCGGTGTATTACCATTGGCACAGATCAATTGTATTAATCTCGATGCACATGCTGATTATCGCCCAATGGAAGGAAGACATAGTGGCAATGCGTTTCGCTATGCAGAAGAAGATGGTTACCTGCAGAAATATTGCATTGTTGGTTTACATGAAAACTATTTACCACAGAATGTTTGGATAGATATGGTAAACAATCCTTTTATCGACTGCATCACCTTCGAAGATATTTTTGTACATGAGAAAAGAACTTTTATGCAGGCAGTATCACATGCTACCGGATTTACAGAAGATACACTTACCGGAATTGATATTGATCTGGATGCCATTCAAAATACATTGAGCAGTGCGATGACTCCAATTGGCATCACACCAATCCATGCAAGGCAATATGTTTCTTTTGCAGCAGCAGATGCAAAACCAGCTTATCTGCATATTTGCGAAGGTGCTACAAGATTGAGTGACGGAAGAACAGATGCTACCAGCGGAAAATTGATCAGCTATTTGGTTAGTGATTTTATCAAGGCAATGGCTCTCTGATTAAAATACAGGGCCATATAATTTTATATCAGCTTTATCAAATGCTTTTTTAAATCTGATTAGAATTTTTTTTACTTCAGCATTTTTCTTTTCGGCTGTTAATGCTTTCCAAAGGCCGAATAATGCCCATCCATTTTCGTTGTTATTAGCAAGATCTTTTTGAAGAATATCTTTTGCTTCTTTTATTCGTCCTGCTTGCAGGTATGCATTTCCCAGGTAATGCTTTGGATTCAGCATCCAATCCCTTGGCTCATTGTACACCATGTTTTCTTCTGTTACTACTGCTTCTTCAAAAGCAGCCACAGCATCACTATATTTTTTCTCCTTTAAAGCAATAGTTCCCAATAAAAGGTTTTCTGCAATAACAGCCCCGTCAATGGCGGCGGAAAAAGGGGTTAAAGGAATTGCCAGAGTGGTGTCTTTCATAAGTTCTTGCAGATGCTTGATTTCATTTTTTGCTTCGTTAAATTTATTTTGATTTGCAAAGGCCATACCACGGCCAAAACGATATAGAACATTTGCATACACCATTCCATTATTCGGTTGGGACTGTTTTAGTACTTCATTCCAGTTGCCAAAACGTACATCCACTAGTAATGGAGTCATGTAAATATATTGAACGTAATTGCCAAGGGCTCCGGGTATCAACAGATAATCCGGGGAAATACTTTTTACCGTTTCTTTTGCACTCCATGATGAATAACCTGAACGTCCAGCTAGCATCGCATTATTAGTTTGCATATGCAGGTTGTGAATACTGTATAGAAAATCGGCACCAGTAACGGGAGTATAAAGAGAAATTGATTTTATATAACTGTTAATAGCTGCTTCATTTACAGAAACACCTTTTGCATAATTGCCGGTACGCAGGTATATATGTGATGGCATATGAACGGTATGTGAAAGACCGGGAGTCAGTTTTCCCAATCTATCTGCACTAGGTAATGCCATAGCTGCAAAAGGAGATGGCTCCATCACATGTATATAATAATGATTAGCTCCGGGATGTTCAGGAGTTTTTGCTAAAAGTTTTTCCAGCACATTACGGATTGTCGGAGTCCATGATTTTGGTGTACCGTCATTCTTCCACAAATCCCAGGGATGCTGCAACATTAAAGCATCAGCGTATAGTGCCGCTATATCCGCATCAGCAGGATATTTATCATAACACTGTTTCATCTTATCAACATACAATTGATTTAAACTTTCTCTTGATGAAGTTGAATCAGAAGAATAACGACCTTGTTGAGCTTCTATCAATAATTTTTCTTTATCCGTGCAATTGCCTGATAACTCTGCCGCTTTACTACTGGAATTTAACGCATCGGGTGATGCGGTATATCCAAGATCATTAATGTTAGGACCATAAGTTAATGCCTGTGCCCAATATAGCATGGCACAACCACTATCAAACTTAACTGCTTTCTTAAAAGAAGCCATCGCTTCAATAATGTGAAAACTGTAATACATATTAATGCCCTGGTTAAAATAAAATTGAGCACTGTCATTCCGGGTACTAATCTTCCATTTATAATTACCTGCCCCAGGAATGGGAGGAATATCTGTTTCTTCTATCCATTCTTTTAAATCATTCCAATCAGGACTACACCTGATTATATTTCTTTTTTCTCTGCTCTCTGGAGAAGAAACTGAGTTGAGTATCTTTTTTTCTGCGTTTAGAAAGAAAGTAAGCGACGCTGCCATGAATGCAGGCAGAGTAAGCCACATCAGTTTTAGTTTCATGGTTGATTTTTGAGAAATAAAAGATACGAAAAAAGGTTGCTTTGTAAGAGCAACCTTTTAAAAAAAATATAAATAGGATTTAACCTTCTACCGGAGTAAGATATTGAGTGTAAGAAAATCCTTCTTCACCATCATCAGTTTTAATTACCCACCACTGATCGTTTTCTTTGCGTATCAATGTTACTACTTCATGACGGGCAGCTTTGCCTACAATTTCATGATCTGTACCAGCCCCTTTACGAATGTTAAGGTTGGTACGGTTAGTAGTTACTTTCAACTTAGCACCTTCTGCTACACCTGCCACACTATTAATATTTAAAACTAAATCACCTGATACATAGTCAGGATCAAGTTTGCCATAAATGTCCCACAGTTGTTGTTTTATAGTTCCGGTTGCATCACCATCTACATATAAAACACCATCCTGCTCTCTTACCTGCAAGTTTGTTACTCCGGCAGCAGCGGCTGCGTCAGTTAATTCTTTGTATTTTTCAGTTATTACTAATGACATAATTTGATTCTCCTTTTTTTATTTGTTGGTTAATGCAGAAGGATCAACCTTCTTTGGTTTTAAAGCCTGTAATGCCATCATCAATTTTTGACGATCAGCTTTTGCAATCTGTCCGGTAAGTGAAATAACACCATCTTTTACAGTAGCACTTACACCGGGGAATGCAAGTAAAGCATCTTTAACGGCTGTTGTCAATGCATCATCAGCAGATATTTCAACTGGCGCAGGTGGTGGGGCAACAGCACAATTGTTAACTACCTCTTTCACACCTTTTACACCTTTTACTAAATCTCCGCAATGTGCTTTGCACATTTCATCCTGGCAAGTGCCGGTAATGGTAACAACTCCTTTATCTACGGATGCTACCATTGTACCTGCAGACATTGGATCAGCAGCCAGAGCTTTTTCTACTGCAGCTTTTATATCTGCATCTTTTGGTTTGCTTTTGCAAGAAGTAAAGCCAATTGCCAGCGAAGCAAAGGCGAGAATCAGGAAGGAAGTCAGAGTCTTTTTCATATTGATTTTGTTTTTGTTGAAAGTAAAAATAGGCCGCTTTGTTTGTTTGCAGCATTTTTTCGATTAAATAGTTTCAATTGTAGATAAATAATACCCACAGGCAGACTAAAGTTATTTTTTAGTAATATTTTATTCCATTTCAGGCTACAGATTTTGTAATTTCAGTACATGAAAAAATGGCTCACCGCCATAGCTTTATGGGCTGTAACTTTTTCGTATGGCCAAAATGAATTTGCTGCCACTGCTTTTTACAATGAGTTTAAAAAAATATATGCAGATGCACAGAATGGATTTGTGTTGAATAAAGGCAGTCAGGTAAAAAACGGGTTCGAAGAAATGGCTATAGAATTTACAACTAAATTACCCTTGCCTTTATCGGATTCAGGTAAAATTTTATACCCGTTAAATGGAAATCCATATGTTGTCTATTATTTTGAACCATCTAACGCAAGAATCAAGATAGATGTGAGAGCAGTAAGTTTGAAGGAAGCTATAGTTACTGCTTTTGCACAACCAATATATGCCCAAACAGAAACTTACCTCGTGGATGATAAGGTATATTGCAATACTTATTTTTACTCAGATGCGGCAGAGGAAAATAAAAAGGCGGCTTTATTTAAAACTGCAATCTACCAGCAAAAAGGATTATTCTATCTAAACTTTGAAATACGGGGAGCCCAATAAGCTATCCCTCCATCTCCATTATTTTTTCAAATAATTTTTCATACTCAGCATTCAATAGTTTCATTTCAGCTTCTGCTTTTTTATAAGCTGCTTCCGCCTCTATAAATTTTACTTTATCAGAATAAACAACCGGGTCTGATAAGGATGCTTCTAAATTATTTTTCTGCAAGTTCATGGCAGCAATCTTTTCTTCCACCTGCTGAAATTGTTTTTGCACCCGTTGCAATTCTTTTTTTGCTTCTTTATCAATAGGAGCGGAGAGTTGTATTTTTTTTTCAGGCTGGGCAATGGGTTCTTTTGGCTTCTCTACTTTCTGAAATTTTTCTATTTTATCAGCTTTCTGATTTTTGCCTTCTGCTTTTTTTGCATCAGCTTCCTGCTTGGCCATTCTTTCTTTCCAGGCCACCCATTCTTCGTAACCACCTTTAAATTCTTTTATCTGATGATCAACAATCTCCCAGATCTTATTAGCAGTTTTAGAAACAAAATATCGGTCGTGACTTACCAATATAATGCTGCCTTCATATTTATCCAACGCTTCAATCAATAAGTCGCAGCTATGCATATCAAGGTGGTTCGTCGGTTCATCCAGCATCAGGAAGTTGGCTTTGCTTACAATTACTTTTGCCAAAGCCACTCTTGCTTTTTCTCCACCGCTTAATATTTTTATTTTCTTATCCGCATCATCACCGCTAAATAAAAAACAACCGAGTAATCCTCTTAATTCAAGTTCCGACATCTGGCTGCCACATTCTTTCATTTCTTCAATGATGGCATTGTTGATGTTCAATGCTTCCAACTGATGCTGGGCATAAAAACTTTCGTCTACATTATGCCCCCATTTTCTTTCACCTTTACTGAATTTTTCTACACCGGCTATAATACGTAGCAATGTAGATTTTCCTTTTCCATTGGCACCTATCAGGGCTATTTTATCACCCCGGTCTATTTCTACGGATGAGTTTTCAATAATCACATTATCGCCAAAAGCTTTTGAAACATGCTTTAATTCCACCAACACTCTGCCCGGTGTTTTATCTACTCTAAAGTTGATTCGAATATTAGGCCTTACCAATTCTGCATCTTCAATACGATCCAACTTGTCAAGCTTTTTCATAATACTTTGCGCCATGGCGGCTTTACTTGCTTTGGCCCGGAACCGTTCTACCAAACGTTCATTTTGCCGTATGTAATCCTGCTGATTTTCATAAGCCTTCTGCTGCATTTCTATACGAATGGCTTTTTCTTTTTCAAAATAATCATAGTTGCCATTGTAAATGTGCAACTGCTGCTGATATACTTCTACAATCTTTGTTACCATGCGATTCAAAAAATATTTATCATGGCTAACAATTACTACCGAACCCTGGTAATGCAACAAATATTTTTCCAGCCATTCGATGGAAGGTAAGTCAAGGTGGTTGGTAGGTTCATCCAATAATAACAGATCTGGTTGCTGCAATATCATCTTTGCCAGTAGCACTCTCATTCTCCATCCACCACTGAATTCTTTGTAAGGTCTTTGCAGATCTTCATTGGCAAAACCAAGACCTTGTAATACTTCTTCCGTTTTATGATGAATGTTATAACCGCCTAAGGTTTCTAACTCATGCAGGCGGTCGGTGTATTCCAGCAATGTTTTTTCATCACCTGTTCTTTCCAGCTCAAGGCCGATCTCTTCAATTTCTTTTTCCAATTGCTGTACTCTTTCAAATGCACTCAGGGCCACTTGCAAAATAGAATCGTTGGTATCGAAGCTCAGCAGATCCTGGTGCAGGTACCCGATAGAAGTGGTGCGACTTCTTTCCACCGTGCCGGCAGAGGGTTGATATTGACCCACCAATAATTTCAATAAAGTGGACTTCCCGGTTCCATTGTAACCGATTAAACCGATCCTTTCGCCGGGTTGTATATGCCAGGTGGCTTCTTCTACAATTGCCCTTGCACCAAATTCGAATGTAACGTTTTGAAATCCTGCCAGCATAATATTAATGTGAATGAGGCGCAAATTTAGCCCAAATTGGCCATTAATAATTTGTATAAAGTGGTTAAATCTTTTCAATACATGGGGCGGTGGTTATCTTTGCACCGCCTGCGCCGGGCTGCGGTGCATAAATCAGAAATTTTTTCAAATGGATATTAAAAAAATAGTGGATTTGCTTGGAATAGTATTACCGGCACTTATTATTATACTGGGTATAATACGGGTATTTGTAAAAAAGACAAAAGGAGTTAATGGCCTTACCATGCTGTTGGCCATATTGCTTTTAATTGTTGGTTTGGTACGTTTTTTTGTTTTTAGCAGCAGTAGCAGTTCCGGCAATTCAGATCCAAAGCCGCCACCATTAACGGTCAGTAAACACAGTGAGGTTTTTAATCAATCATTAGAAAATGTACTGACCGCTTATTTTCATATGACGGATGCTTTTAGTAAAAACGATACCGTTATAATTAATCGCACAGCGAACGAATTGAAATTGGCATTGGATAGTTTTAAAATAGATGAATTAAAAGTAGATACGATTATTTATGAAACCGCTTTGCAACCTTACGGAAATACCAAAGCAGAGATAGCTTCCATTATTGCTGATCCTTCGATTAATGAAAAAAGAAGTTCGTTGAATATTTTTTCCAATGAATTTTTTGCATTGCTGAGTACGGCCCGTTACGATCGGGCAAAACTATATTGGCTGGAATGCAGCAAGGCTTTTGGCGATGACAAACCCGGTAACTGGCTAAGTAAAAATGAACAGGCTGCTAATCCATATGGACAAAACGGCTGCCTGGAAATGAAAGATAAGATAGATCATGTGCCGGTAGATACAACGGGAAATGCTGCGGGGCAAACAAAAAAGTAATTTGATTGTAATAGCATTATGCGGAAAATAATTGGCGGTGTAATAGCAATGTTGCTGGTGTGTGTAGTGTCTGCACAAAATCTTTCAGAGAAACAGGAGAGAGTAACTCTCAATGGGTATGTAAAAGATAGTTTATCCGGAGAGTCTATCATTGGTGCTACAGTTGCAGTAAATGGACAATCGAAAGGTGTAATGAGTAACCAATATGGTTTCTTTTCTATTACATTGAATAAAGGCAATTACACAATAAATATTTCACATATTTCTTTTTTTGGCAAATCAGTTGCCCTCAATCTTGATAGCAGCCTTTCTTTAAATTTTGAATTGATATCTAAATCTGCTTCCATTGACGAAGTAGTTGTTTATAGTAAACGCCGTGATGGTAATGTAAAAAATGCGCAGATGGGCAAGGTGGATCTGTCCATGAACCAGATTCGCAACATACCGGCCTTTATGGGAGAAGTAGATCTGTTAAAAGCCATTCAATTGCTGCCGGGTGTAAGAAATGCAGGAGAGGGTAATGCAGGTTTTTATGTTCGTGGTGGCGGGCCCGATCAAAACCTTATTATGCTGGATGATGCCGTGGTGTATAATACTGGTCATCTCTTTGGTTTTTTTTCCATCTTTAATTCTGATGCAATAAAAAATGTTTCGCTGATAAAAGGAGGCATGCCTGCACAATATGGTGGCCGTCTTTCTTCGGTAGTAGATGTAGTGATGAAGGATGGAAACATTAATAAGTTCCAGATGGATGGAGGTATCGGTCTTATTGCTTCTAGATTTTCAATACAAGGGCCGGTGGTAAAAGATAAAGCATCATTTATTCTTTCTGCCCGCCGTACATATATTGATGCATTAGCAACACCATTTATAAAAAAGACAAGTGCCTTTTATGGCTCCGGTTATTATTTCTATGATGTAAATGCAAAGATCAATTACCGATTCTCTGAAAAAGACAGGGTGTACATCAGTGGATATTTTGGCCGGGATGTTTTTGATTTTAATAATGCCAAACGTTCTTTTAAAACAAATATTCCCTGGGGTAATGCAACCGGCACTTTACGATGGAATCATGTTTTCAACAGAAGATTATTTAGCAACACTACGCTGGTGTATAATGATTATAATTTTAAATTTTCTGCGCAGCAGGATAATTTCCAGATTGCACTTTCATCCGGTATCCGGGATGTAACTATGAAATCCGATTTTGATTATTATCCTTTACCAAATCATAAATTAAAATTTGGCGGCTTACTTACTTATCACAAGTTTGTGCCGAATGTAGTTAGTGGTCGGCAAGATTCCATCATCTTTTCTCCAAATAATGAAGGAAGTAAATATGCAGTGGAAACAGCTATTTATATACAGGATGATTGGGAGATTGGAGAGAAGTGGAAAATAAACTATGGACTTCGCTACAGCAGCTTTACACAAACAGGCCCATATAATTTATACCTGCGGGATGCGGATGGAAATAAACTCGACAGCACTGTATATAAAAGATTGCAACCAGTAAAAACTTATGGTGGTTTTGAACCAAGAGCTACTATCCGTTATGCAATTAATGATGAGACTTCTATAAAAGCAGCGGTAACAAGAAACCTGCAATACATTCATTTAGTAAGTAATTCGGGTACCACATTACCAACCGATCTGTGGGTGCCCAGTACCTATATAGTAAAACCACAGATAAGCTGGTTGTATGCTGCCGGGTTGTTTAAAAATTTTAAGGATAATACTTACGAAACATCTATCGAGGTTTATTACAAAGATTTGCAAAACCAGGTGGAGTATAAAGAAGGTTACACACCATCATTGGCCGATCCTGAAGAAGAGTTTGTATTTGGGAAAGGCTGGAGCTATGGCACCGAAT
Source organism: Chitinophagaceae bacterium (assembly GCA_031397865.1). Classification (GTDB taxonomy): domain Bacteria; phylum Bacteroidota; class Bacteroidia; order Chitinophagales; family Chitinophagaceae; genus JJ008. The sequence continues at coordinate 71,466 of JANNMN010000019.1, read as the reverse complement.
TATTTTTAAATAAAATAAAAGGACGATTTACTGGTTGGGTTGGTTATACTTTATCCTGGACATGGAGAAAATTTGAAAAACTGAATGATGGTGAAAGATACCCGGTGAAATATGACCGTCGCCATGATATATCTGTAGTGGCAAATTATGAAGCCAGTAAGAAATGGAAACTGGGTGCTGTGTTTGTATATGGCACTGGTAATGCGATTACGTTGCCCGAACGTTTTTATGTGATCAATGGTGTGCTTACGCAGGAATACAGCAAACTGAATCAATACCGGATGAAAGCATATCACCGAATGGATTTATCTGCTACTTATACACCGATACCAAAGAAGAAAAGAAAGGTGAGTAGTTATTGGGTGTTCAGTGTTTACAATGTGTATAGCCGCCTCAATCCTTATTTTATTTACTTCGATCAAACGGGTAGTCCGGTAAATGGAGATTTAAAAGTAGAAGCAAGACAGGTGTCATTGTTTCCGGTCCTGCCTGCAGTGACGTGGAATTTTAAGTTTTGATGATTGCATAGCTGATTCACTTACTCACAATAATTTCATTTGATGTTAAATTTTTATTGCATAGTTATAACTTTATGCAGCACGGATTTATATCTACCTAGCTTCGCCAAGTCATTGCTCCATATAAGGCAAGAAATTAGATACTCGGGGTAGAAAAAATGATATATATGAATTTACAAATTGATAATAGAAAGGAATTCTTACAAAACTTATTCGTTGAGGTTATTAACGTAGTTGAATTAAATAAAAGAAAATATTTTCATATTAATACCGTTGAAAATTTGATCTTTCATTTCGATAAAATTAGAACGGAAAATGACAAAAATTGGGTTTATGAAAATTTACTTTCATATTTGACTGTGTGTTTGAAAATTGGCTCGTCCATAAATAAACAAATTGGCGAAGAAATGTTTTATGAGAACATCGACAAATTAACTGATTATTACTATAGTAATATTGGTTTTAGTCTTCTATTGAACAGAGAGTTAGTTTATGGAATTTATATATTGATACTTATAGTATGTTATTTTGTTTTCAATTTCTATATAGTGATTGGGCTTGCAATTCTTTTTTCATTAATTACCATAAGAACATTCAGGAAGTATAAGGGAAAAAAAGTGTATGGGCTTTTTTGGTGAGTATCCTTTTCACCAAGGTGTCCATGCATAGCCATTATGTGGTTATGGCTATAGGGCAGCTATATCATAAAAAAAAGTAAAGGGTGACTAAAAAAAATCCTATTGCGTCTTCACCGTAGACGCCGGCTTCTCATAAATAAACCGCACCATTGCATTTTTCTTTTCATCAGAAGTAAGAAGCAACTGGTATCTTTTATCACCGGCATGTACGATCATCAATGCGGTGTTAGGAGGAATAGAACCAAAATTTTCACCCACCATGATCATTTCCTGCTCTGGTCTTTTTAAGTCTATTTTTAAAGAAACAGATACCGGATTCGCCGTTAATCTTTTGCTGGATACTACCGGCATTCCATTGGCATATACAGAAATAGTGTCACCATCTATTTGCCCGTTATCATAAAAATCTATTTTGATGATACCGGTATCCACTTTTATTTCCCGTACCAATTCTGCTTTTCTCTTGGTAAGAGTAGGAGGTAATTTAGGATCGGGTTTAAAAGTAGCTTTATCAAACCGGTTAAGAACAAGAGTGCCGGGGTCGCAGGAAGTTTTGCCATCAAGAGCTTTGCCTGTCCAGGTGCCCCGCAGTTGCTCTTCTGTTACCACATTACCACCACCTCTATGAAAAGTCAAGGTGTATTTTTTGATGCAAGGCACACAGTCTTCCTTTATTTTAAAAGTAATAATGCCGATCTCCTGGATGGAAATGCTATTACTATCTGCTTTGTAAATGCCTTCAAAATTTTCTTTTACATAATTCAGCGAATCAGAAAAATGATAAGCCGTGCCGGTAATGCGGGTACCAGCCACCTGCAATTGCAATTCTATATTGTAAACAGGGAAACAGGCGCCGGGTGCCATTACCAATTTACCTTTCCAAATGCCATTAATATCTCCAAAGGAGTCCTTTTGGACCTGTGCACCTGCAAAAGCTGGTACACAAAACAAGGCCAATATGAAAAGTTTACGCATCATTATTCTGGAAAAATAAATGAAAAAGAAGGACCTACATCAAAAAATTACAGAAACGGTAGTGAAAGCTTTTTTCTTAATGTTAATCAATGGAAATACCCTGAAATGCTATTATTAATTACCGTCGGGTTTGAATTTAAACCTGACCACTGCATTTTTCTGCTCTGTTGACGTAATCCGCACATCAAAACGTTGCCCGCCAGATTCAACAATCATTAAAGAAGTATTTGGAGGTATCCGGCCAAGGTTCTCTGCCACCATCACCAGTTCATGATCGGCGTTGTCATTTTCCATTTTTAGATTAATAATTAATGGAGCTGCAGTAAGGCGTTTAGCAGACAGCACTAATTTATTATCGTAATAAACAGAAATGGTATCATCATCTATTTCGCCATTGTCGTACAACTTCACGGTCACATCTTCATTTGTTACCACTAATGTTTTTACCAGTTCATTCGTACGATTTTTTAATACGGCTGGCTTAGGAGTGATGATAGGCGGAGATACTTTCGTTACCGGAGGTATTACTTTTTTAGTAGTTGTATCTTTCTTTGGTGTATTTGTTTTTACCACTGGCTTTGGAGTGACTTCTGGCTTTTTAGTAACCACCGGAGGTTTGGTAACTACTACTGGTTTTTTTACCGGCGGCACATTCACTTTTCCTTTTGCTGAATCCTTTTTTATCGGCGGTTGATTGATAATAACCGGTTTATTATTTGTTTTTACTTTATCTCTTAAAAAAGGTTCCAGGTAAAAATCAGTTTCGGTTACTTTTCGCAGATACACTTTTCCGCCGCCGCAGTTGCCCCATTTACTTTCTGCTAATGCATACTTTCCTTCAAACTTGCCGAGGTAAGTTCCTTCCAAAAATTCTTCTTTACCAGATTTTGAATACTTGAAATCATAGTTCATAATGCAGGTGGCACCACCCATTGAACTTTTTACTTCCACGGTTTTTATTTCCCTGATACGAAAAGTGGAGGAAGCTTTGGTAAAAGTGCCCGTCATCGTTGCTTTGCCATAAAACCTTACATCTAGGTAGGAATATGAAACGCCACTTACTCCGTATGAACTTGATTGATTAACCTGGAACTCCAGTTTGTAATATTCACCGCCGTCAGATACAAAATAACCTTTCCAGATGCCGGTTACATTTTGTGCGGTTGTGCTGAGTGATGCAATCGACATCAGCAATGAAAAAACCAGCCAATTCTTTGAAAACATTTTTTTCATTAAGGTCAAAACTAACGAATATGTTCGTATTGATTTTATGGAACTCCGGCAATAGTTTGTTAATTTTGCCCACCTTAATTTTTAGGGGTTTATCAAACTATATGATCAATATTACCTTACCAGATGGCGCCGTGCGGCAGTACGAAAATGGAACCTCTGCATTGGATGTAGCCAAGTCAATTTCTGAAGGGCTTGCCCGAAAAGTGCTGGCAGCAACAATTAACGGAGAGGTGTGGGATGCCACCCGGCCTATTAATGAAGATGCGTCTTTAAAATTGCTGACTTGGACTGACACTGATGGCAGAAATACTTTCTGGCATTCCTCTGCTCACCTGATGGCAGAAGCGGTGGAATCTGTTTTTCCCGGAGTAAAATTTTGGGTTGGGCCGCCGGTGGATAATGGGTTTTATTATGATATGGACCTGGGTGATAAAAAAATGAATGAAGAAGACCTCGCCATGCTGGAAAAGAAAATGAATGAGCTGGCAAAGAAAAACAGTGCATTTGTAAGAAAAGAAATATCAAAGACGGAAGCGGAGAAATATTTTTCTGAAAAAGGAGATGAATACAAACTTGATTTGTTGAGCGGACTTACTGACGGCGAAATAACTTTCTATACACAGGGAGGTTTTACTGACTTGTGCCGTGGGCCGCATATTCCCAATACTTCTTTTATAAAAGCAATAAAGCTTAACAGCATTGCCGGTGCATATTGGAAAGGAAATGAGAAGAATAAAATGCTGACAAGATTGTATGGTGTTACATTTCCTTCTCAAAAAGAATTGGATGAACATCTTGCTATGCTGGAAGAAGCTAAGAAAAGAGATCATCGAAAAATTGGAAAAGAACTTGGCATTTACACCATGGATGATGATGTGGGACAAGGATTAATTATGTGGATGCCCAATGGTACCATCATTATTGAAGAATTGGAAAAACTGGCAAAGGAAACTGAATCGGCCGGTGGTTATAAAAGAGTGGTGACTCCGCATATTGCGAAAGAAAGTATGTACATCACCAGTGGACATTTGCCTTATTATGCAGATAGTATGTATCCACCTATGGAAATGGATGGAGAAAAATATTATCTGAAATCGATGAACTGTCCGCATCACCATAAAATATATGCGGCAGAGCCAAAGAGCTACAGGGATCTTCCTTATCGCATTGCAGAATATGGAACGGTATATCGCTATGAGCAAAGCGGGGAATTATTTGGATTGATGAGAGTTCGTTGCCTGCACATGAATGATGCACACATCTATTGCACAAAAGATCAGTTCAATGATGAGTTTCGTGCAGTGAATGATATGTACCTGAAATATTTTAAAATTTTTGGTATTGATAAATATGTGATGCGGTTGTCACTGCACTCACCGGAGAAGCTGGGTATAAAATATGTGAATGAGCCAGAACTGTGGAAAGAAACTGAAGCGATGGTAAGGAATGTGTTGACAGAGAGTAATATCCCATTTGTGGAAGTACAAGATGAGGCTGCATTCTATGGCCCAAAAATTGACGTACAGATATACAGTGCTATTGGCCGGGAATTTACACTGGCCACTAACCAGGTAGATTTTTCGCAGGGCAGAAGTTTTAAGCTGGAGTATACTGATCAGCACAACAAACCGGAAGTTCCATTGATCATTCACCGGGCTCCATTGGGCACTCATGAACGGTTTATTGGGTTTTTGCTGGAGCAATATGCCGGCAAACTTCCGCTTTGGCTGGCGCCGGTGCAGGTAAAAGTTTTGCCGATCAGTGATAAATTTATGGACTATGCAAAATCTGTTTCAGATAAACTGAAAAAAGCGGATATTCGTAGCGAAGTTGATGACCGGCATGAAAAGATTGGCAAAAAAATCCGTGACACCGAGTTGATGAGAGTACCTTACATGCTGGTAGTTGGAGAAAAAGAAATGAATGAAAATAAAGTGGCGGTAAGAAGACAAGGCAAGGGTGATATTGGTGTGAAGGATGTAGAAGAATTTTTGAATGATGCTGTGATGGAGATAAATGAAAGAAGAGCGGAGTGAGAAAGTGAATGGTGAATGGTCAATTGTGAATGATGAATCATCCTGAATGGGTTCAACAATTGCTGAGTAGCGAATAGGAAGATGAAGAGTGCGACGCAACGAAGATGCTCAGGGAACTGAAGTTGGTAACAAAAAAAATTCCTCAATCCTGATGAGGAATTAATACAAATGAAAATTGCTCTCCTGCAGGGGTTGAGGGCTTAACTAAAAAATTTAAATGGCAGTACCACAAAAACCCGGAGGCGGGTTCAACAGGCCGGCAGGCGGGGGAGGATACAAACCCGGCGGTGGCGGATTTAACAAAGGCGGATTCCGGGGCAGATTTGCTCCACGTAAAGAAGCAGAGCATCGTATTAATCATCACATTCGTGTACCGCAGGTAAGACTTGTGGGAGAAAATGTAGAAGTGGGAGTGTATGACATACAGGTAGCGATGAAAATGGCACAGGACCAGCAACTTGACCTGGTTGAAATTTCTCCAACAGTAGATCCCCCGGTTTGTAAGATCATTGACTACAACAAATTTCTGTACGATAAGAAGAAGAAGGAAAAAGAGATGAAGGCGAAGAGCAAAGTCTCTGAAGTAAAAGAAATTCGTTTTACCCCAAATACAGACGATCATGATTTTGACTTTAAAGCAAAACATGCTATCGAGTTTTTAAAAGATGGAAACAAAGTGAAAGCTTATGTGCAGTTTAAAGGCCGTGCTATACAATTCCAGGATAGAGGGCAATTGCTGCTGCTGAAGTTTGCTGAACGTCTTGCTGACACTGGAATATTGGAAAGTATGCCGAAGATGGAAGGCCGAAGAATGCTGGCCATGTTTGCCCCGAAGGGAAAGAAGAAAGCATAATTTTTTATAACTAAATAGTTAAAACCTTTTCATCAGTTGATGGAAAGGTTTTTTTTTAGGGAAGCCCAATCAATTCTGTCGTCTTAATTGAAGAATTATCGCCAGTACTACAAAACTTAAAACGGCTGCAAAGAAACACCATACAGAAATTACAAAGCCATTGAAGAAAGTGATAGCAAAAAGATAAGACACCATAAAAACTATACCCAGCCATTTCATTTTTTTAATGCTTGAAAGAAATGGTGTGATGATGGTAGCGGCTATGTATAGAACACTAAATGTTACAATGAGATTTTTTATATATCCCGGAATGGCAAATTCGTAATGCAGATGTTGTTTGGTGATAGGCATTTCTTTTCCTACCGGGCAGGTAGGGCAGAAGGGGGTGATGACCTCAACAGGGTAAATAAATAAAACACCCACAACTCCCACAGCTACTACTACTCCCATCCAAACAAAGCCTCTTATCAGTTTTTTTCTTTTTACATCTTTTTCCAGTAGCCAGATACTAAATGGAATATAGAAAGGCCACACGGCCATTGCAAAAAGTAGAAAGGCATAAGTAAATAAAGGCTCACCTGCCGCAATAGCCTGATCTTTTAATGATAACCAGAGAAATCCTTCGGCTAATTGCTGTAGGGCAAAAACTAAAGGTATTCCCGCAAAAACTTTCTGGGGTTTTGTTTTTGCTTTTGACATTGTCACAACTCCAATTACACCGAGTACGGCACTGGCTCCAAAACTTGCTGTGGCGGAGAAACACATTTAATGATTTTTGTTTGAGGGGTAAGTTAGGAATGTTTTACTTCGTTTGTTCAAAAGGACAACAACTTTCATTTCTGCCATCCGTATTACAGGGTATATAATTACGTAAGGGGTTAATTATATTTACAGAAATATAAGTTTGCCGTTATGAAAAAACATTGTCTACTTCTGCTAATTTTTTGTGTGTACACTGTTATAGCTTTTGGCCAGTATAAACCCTCTTTTGGTTTTAGTTTTTCTGCCGATACTGCCGGAGTAAAGGTTTCTGCTGTATTTGATCCCGGACCTGCAAAAGTCGCAGGATTGCTGGCAAATGACATAATAATTTCCTTAGGGGATAAAAAATTACAAGGAAAAACTATTGAAGAAGCGGCAAAAATATTCAGCTCGAATGTTGATGCATACCCAAAGTTTATACTGAAGCGAAAAGGAAAAACTATTTCCCTGATAATAGAAAAGCAGGTAGATTATTTAATTGATAAAAAATGTTTATCCGGAAATTGTAAAGATGGAGAAGGTACTGCCTGGTATCCGCATAAAGATAAATTGAGTGTAGGCCAATGGAAACACGGCATGTGGGTAGGAGGTACAGAATATTATACTACTACTGGTAAGGCAGATGCAAGAGCTGTGATACTTCGGGTTGGTAAAATGGATGGTGGTGATTTTACCGGTCGCAAATGGGTAGGTTATTTTGGAAAAAATTATTGGTTAGAATATGATAATAATTCGCTTGATTATCCAAGCGGAGAAATGAAAGCTTATACTGCTGCTGTGGATGGAGCATTAGCTTTTGAAGGAAAATTTTACAAAGGTATTCCTGAAGGAGACTTTATTTTTTATCAGCATAACGAAGGATTAAAAATTAATTTTTACTGGAAAGATTACCAGGTGCCCTATGGTTATCAGGTATTCAGACTTTCGGATGGGGTAGAAATAGCCAATAGAGTAGTCAGAACATCCTCGGAGCAGGGCCTTGTTTTTACTGGTGGATTTTCTATGGGTAATAAAGATGAATACACTTTAAAGGATGTATATTCATTAAAAGATGCAGAAGAAAAATATGCAACCCAAAAAAGATTGACGGATGCCGGGCCGGTAGTTACATCACCGGTTTATAATCCGGAGCCTACTAATACAGGAAACAATGGTAACAATAATAACAATAATAACAATACAGGCGATGGAACTACATTAACTGAAATTGTTGAAAAAATAATAAAAGAAAATTCCGGACAAAAATTGGTGACTAAAAAATATTTTGACTTTGTATCTTCTCCATCTTTTGGTACAGAATGGGTGGGTGTAAATGTGTTTCTCGATGAAAAAAGATTTTATAGTGTTGTGGTAATTGTAAGTGGTGGCAATAGGGCCGGCATTGAACCAACTAATGCGAATCCGGTTACTCAAGAATCTTACAATGGAAAAATTGGCTTTTACAGAATTATTAACCAAATTTGGGTGTCAGGAGCTGGCGGTGCTAAATTGCATATTGTCCCTTATTTAGATGGAAAGAATGATCAAACTGTAACAGGAATGGTATTAATTTTTGAAAAAGTGGAATAGTATCGATTGCTTATTGAGGATTTGCAAATGATGAAGGAAGCCCTACTGTTTTTAAAACCCCCACCAACATTGTTTTCCAGATCAGGTTAAAAAGATCTCCACCAGGAAGTCTATTGAAAGTAGCATCCGCATATCGGGGTTCATCACCGGGAGAAGGATTATTATTTTTGATCAATAATTTATTGGCAAAGAAACTTAATGCATGTTTTTTCTTTAGTTCTCCATCCTCAGTAGGTTTTAGTGGGGTAACATGAAAATCGTTATAGAGTACCAATACTTTTCCTGAAGCAGTATGATTATTTCCTTTGATATTTGCCGTTGCTTTATTTACAACACCTCTTTTTATATTGATCATAGCAATTGGCTGAGTAAGACTGTTTACATCGGTAGAATCAAAAGCTCCCATTTCAATGTCGGCAGTAAAATCACCGGTTTTTATTTTTGAAAGATCGAATTTCAATACTGCATTAAAAGGAGCTTTGTGCATAAACAAACCTGTTATCTCTGCAGTAGAAGTTTTGTTTTGCTTTATCAGAGCTGGCTGATTGGTAATATTATTTGCAGTAATACCAAAGTTATCAAAGTAAACAGTGCCTGATTGTTGAGTATTAGGATTAAACTCTTCGTATGCAAATTTTGAATTGCTGATCAGCAATTTTTTAATATTAACCGGCATCTCATATCTGTACAATAATTGCAGCGGGTAATCATCTTTTCTTTTCTGCACTATAGGTTTTGATCTGTCCATATACAAATCAATTTTTGCATTGCTTAGTTTTACTTCATCGGCAGTTAATCCTTTGCCATTGAATAGTTGCCACCAATCCACCTCCGTAAGCTGAACTTGAGGTATCGTTACATCATACATCATCTGTTTTTGTTTCAGCTTTTTAATAAAGTCTTTTCTATTTCCTACGGGTACAAATGAAACATTGCTTGCTGTGACACCATGGCCAGTTGCAGAAACATTTACCCTGGCTGCTTTAAAGGAATATAAATTATCTTTTGTTACAAGAGCAAAATCTTGAAAAGATAAATTGGCTGACTTTGCAAATAGGAAACGATCTTTATCCAACTGCGTGGAAGAATCTATTAAAATATCTTTCATATTAACCGCAACATTATTTAAACGTACCGGTTTTTCTCCATCATTGCGATGACTGATAACAGTTCCATTACGAACAATTATTTCTCCTACAGAAATTTTATTCATTTGTTTTAATAGCCGCTGATAAAGGGTGCTGGTATCTACTATCCGGTTGCTTCCAATCTTTTGTGGATATACATTAATTACCGGGTTGGTGAAGATGATTGTTGAAAGATCAATGGATTTTTTCGACATCAGATCTTTAAAGCCTAATCCATCTATATGCAATGAATCAAAGGAGATTTCAAAAACATCATCTGGTAGTTTATTATCTTTTCCTGCCTGTAATAAAAAAGAGGAGTCTGCAATAATAGTAGCATTGATTATATCTAATTTGGAAGCCAGCACATCTGCTTTTATATCTTCCATACTGAGATTATATAGACCCCCGGAGCCCTCTTTTACTAATTGCTGGAGTTTGGCAACAAGTCTTGGTCTCAGATCTAAAAATGACTCAGACTCCACCGTTTGTGCTGTTGCTGTTGATTTAGCCGGCTTTAAATATTGTCTTATTCCAAAATAGGAGAGGATGACAACAAGGCCTGTAACTAGTAAGAAGATTTTTATTTTATTCATGATCTTTTTGCAGCCTTGTTTCTAAAACAGGGCAATTTATTTACGGGCTAATTTGAAAGAGGGATTAATATTTTAAAGCAATGCTTGTTTTCAGTAAAAATTTGAAGAGGGATAAGTGTGGCATATTATCCTCAATAATTTTCTGTAGGTAGTAAGTTGCAAAAGGGCTGCCAAGTTTTAGAAATGTGATGATATTTTATGAATTTTGAAGCTAAAAAGATAACTACCTCGTGTTGACCTGCAAATGAAATATGAATCAAGAAAAAACTAACTTTAGCTAAAACTATCATTATGAGAAAATACATTTCACCATTATTTACTGCCTTTTTATTTCTGATAGTACAAACCTCTTATTCGCAGGCTACCCGTACATGGGTTTCAGGTGTGGGGGATGATGTGAATCCATGCAGCCGCACTGCACCTTGTAAAACATTGGCAGGAGCTATCAGTAAAACTGCTACAGGTGGAGAGATTAATATTCTTGACCCGGGAGGATTTGGCGCTGTTACCATTACCAAATCAATAACGATTGATGGCGGTGGTGTAATTGGTTCTATATTGTCCAGTGGTACCAACGGGATCGTTATCAATGCTCCGAATGGTTTGGTAACCATCCGCAACTTTTCTATTAATGGAACAGGCCTGCAATTGGGATTAAACGGTATCCGTGTAATAGCTGCCAGTAAAGTAAATGTGGAAAATTGTGTTCTATCTAATTTCTCCGGTAAGGGTATTGAAGTTAATGCCACTACACCGGTGGAGCTGGTGGTGAGTGGTGTAACCATTCATAATGTAGCAGAGGGCATCAGTTATACAGGTCCTGCCGGTTCCACAGGCTCCACAGGTTTTACTGTTATAGACCGTTGTTATTTCCAGGGCATACAAAACACCGGCATCAATATCGTTAGCGGAGGGGCAACAGTTAGCAATGCTGTTATTTCAAACTGCAGTATAGCTGTGGGTATAAAAACAGGATCAACAGCTCATTTATCAGCAAATGTTATTACGCATAATGCTACGGCATTGCAAGGGCCGGGTACCATCACTTCATCTGGTAATAATACAATGACAGGCAATACGGCGCAGGGAGTAAATGCAACGGTGGTTCCTTTGAAGTAAGAATTTTATTTTGTCGGCTGCATTGCTACTAGCATCTTGCGAGGCGAAGCCGAAGCAATCTTTTGGTACCAGCTTCGGTTCCCTGAGCATCTTCGTTGCGTCGCACACTTGTACGACATTAACACGGATGAGCAATTTGGATGTTTTCCTATTATTATTATTGAAAGTCCAAAATTTTAAATTGTATGAAAAAAACAAATTCTTTAATCTTTATAATATTGATTTTGTTTTTACTGTTTTCATGTGAGAGAAAACAAAACCAAATACTTTTAAAAAAAGTTTCTATTGACACAACATCTCCGAAATGGGGTAAAGAAATTTTGGCAGCTTTACCGGAAAACTCTAAAAAACTAAAATTGCAATCACTTGTAAATGGTACAGATAGTTTTGAATTTAGGTTTTGGCTTCCCAAAAAAGAAACAGATGTAATAAATGTTCTTTGTATAAAATTCTTACATAATCAATGGATTTCAGATTTAATATCATTTCACCCTAAATATCCTGATACTCAAGATAGATTGGAGAAGTTTAAACAAATTGAAATAGAGGACTATAAACACCTAACGATAAATCCTGATTTAAACATAAATCAGGTTATTAATTCACTTTCAATATTAGATTTACAAAATTCGCCGGCAATTTCAGAAATTGAAAAAGAGACTTCTGAAAATGGAGTAACCCGCTATATTCTAGAATTTGCAGATAAAAACAATTATAGAGTTATACATTATTTTTGGCCATCCAAAAACCCGAAAAACATTGAATTTGACAAAAAATTTACTGCGTTTATTAAATTAATCAGAAAAAATTATAAAATCGATTTTTAAACTTATTCGATTTTTTTTGTTCGTGTTTTGCAAACGGCGTAAAGCTATCAAACAACAAAAGCAGCTCAAAGATTTTGGAAAACCAGCAACGGCGAAAGTAATTAAACTATTACCGGAGTTTCATATTTTCGATTAAATCCTCAGGTATGAAAAATCTTTCCCGTCGTAGGTTTATAGGAGATACTGGCAAGGCCGCAATCGCCGGATCATTTATATTAGCTGCGGCTAATCAAACTAAACAGCTAATGAAAAATGTATTTGTGCATCATGTTTATTTCTGGCTTAAAAATGCAGATAGTGCAGAAGACCTTTTAAAATTAATTGCGGGATTAAAGAAATTATCTGCTGTTAAAACCATCAAACAGTTCCATATTGGCAAACCAGCCAGCACCAGCCGGGAAGTGATTGATGGTTCCTATGCTGTTTCCTGGCTGGTACTGTTTGATAACAAAGCGGATCAGGATAGTTATCAAACTGATCCTATTCATTTAAAATTTATTGAAGAATGTGCACCGCTCTGGGAAAAAGTAATTGTGTATGATTCGGTAGATGTGTAAGGATTTTAATTATCAATTAATACCTGATTAGTAAAGAATAGTCAATTTGCCTGGAATAAATTGATACGGGTTTCTTTATTTACTTTGTTCTTTTAACCATTCTGCTAATTCTCTTTTAATAGCTTCACCAATAATTTTCTGATTAAGTGGATTTTGCAAAAAATCATGACTGGCTGCATTATCTCCAATTTCAAGGAGTACACGGTAAGGTGCAGTATTCACATTTTCATCAAGACTATAGAAACTCAGTTTGCCACTGGCCTGGCAGCGATAATCATTTCTTCCTGTGGTGCTATCGAGTAACACACCACGGTCTTCCATTTTGGTGGCAGCACAAATCGCTTTTACTAAACGGCTTGCCAGTGCCCGGTTGGCGGATTCATATTTATCTCCGTAATGTATGTAACCCCACACTGCATGGCGTTTGGTGCCGCCATTATTATGCACAGCAATAAAAACATACGGATTTTTTTTATTGGATTGCTTTAACTCATATGCATAGCCCGACATTTTGCCGTCAATTACGGCAGTGGTATGCAGAATTTTTGTATTACTTCCTGAATCAGCATGGTGATACTCTTGTTTTCCGAGGCTCCATACTTTATATTCTTTTTTTAAAACAGGTGGTGCTGCCATTGCTGCTTCTACTATACCATTGCAGGTGGCGGCTTCACTAAAGTCTTTGCCGGTGTCAGTTTGGTGGGAGGGTTGCCAGACTACTTTGTATTTTGATATTCCCGTCGCAGTATAACGATTACAGGATAAACTACAGAATAGTGTGAGCAACTGTAATGATAAAATTATTTTCTTCATAGCATTGATAATTTTATTAAATATACAACATGTAAGAAAAGATCTTGTATCCACGATGGTGTAAACAGTAAGAAGGCAACGAAGGGAGCTTAAAAATTTTAAAAGTCCAACTACGCTGAAAATGAAGTAAATGTTTTCTGTGAAAAATTTTATTTAGCCATCTGCATTGCTACTATCATCGTCCCTTGCGTCGCACACTTGTACGACATTAACACGGATGAGCATTTTGGAAAATTTCCTATTGGTATTGAAAAGTCTTTGGCTTCAGTAGTTGGTGTGGAGTATTAAAGGAGAGAGATTTTGATTATTGAATCACCAACACCGGCGTAATATCAATAACACACTTTTAATTCGTCAATTCTTTTAGTTTATTTTTTGCCTCAATATAATCAGGATTGATTGCTAAAACTTTAGCATACGAAATAATTGCGTCTTGCTTTCTGTTTAAGGCTAAATAAATATTTCCCATTGTATAGTGTACAAAATCCCGGTTGGGGAATTCCAGCACATTGTTCTCTGAAATTATCTTTGCATCATCATACCGCTTTAAATGAAATAACTGTTCAGCTAAAAAGGTCATAGATATCCAATCGACATAATAGTTAGCAGTGTCTTTTTTAAGTTGCTGATATGCCTGTATTGCACTACTGGCTCCAACCTCTTCAATAAGTTTTTCTATTTTCTTTTGCATCGGCTGCTTTAATAAAACTGGTTTATTGTATAATACATTTACCAGGTTTTTTGTTATCCCGAAAAAATCAGTGGGTTTGCTATTGCAAAGAATAATAGCACAACTATTCGTTTCGGGTATCCGGATAAAAAAACTAATAAATCCTTCCATCGTACCCAGGTGATAATTAGCAGCTACACTATCTTTATCTGTATACCTGAAATTTTGGTTGAACCAGCCATAGCCATATCTTGCCGGCCGCATACCCGGTGTAAACATTTCGTTGGTTAATTGCTGATTAAGCAATGTATTGTTTTGAATACCGATATGCAGTTTAAACATATCCTCAACAGTAGAATATAAATCACCAGCCCCCATGGTGTTAGATTGATCCCTGAAATCGCCACTGGTAAAGCCGCCAAAAGCATAATCATATCCTTGTGCCCTTTTTGGAACTATTTGTGTGTGATGATAACTGGCGGTATTGGTCATTTGCAATTTGTCAAAAATATCCTGCTTCATTAATTGAGCAAAAGATTTGCCGGTAACTCTTTCTAAAATATATCCTAAGGTAAAGAAGCCCCAACTGCTATAAAAATATTTAGTGCCGGGTTCAAACACTAATGCAGAATCCATATAAACTTTTACATACTCCTCCCTGGTATAAGTTTGCCTGCTATATTTTGTAAAAAAACCTTCAATGATATCGTAATTCGGCATACCAGAAGTATTACTCATCAACTGCTTTATGGTAACCTTAGCCGCTGGTTTGTTTTTAAATTCAGGTAAATAATCTTCTATGGTTTTATTAATATCAATTAAACCTTTTTGGGCTTGTAGTAAGGTTAAAAAACAAGTAATCGGTTTGGATATGGAGCCAATCATAAATTTTGTATCCACCGAGTTATTAATATCCCACTCCCTGTTAGCCTTGCCAAAAGCTCCTTTATATACTATTTTTCCGTTTTCAGCAACTAACACGGCGCCATCAAACATATTATAGCTGTGATAGGTTTTCATTATCTCAGCTATTTTACTTTTTTTAGTTTGTGTGAAAGCGGTTATCCATATACACAGGCAAACGGATACAGTAAAAATATTTTTCCTGTACATAGACTATAAATTATTAAATAAATATAAGCCAAAATACCCCGTTATCCCGGCTTAGAGAGTTTTATAGCTAATCCATGAGCCCGGGGGAAAAAATCATTTTGTAGTATGATGCTACTTACCGCAACTTCGCTTTGAAAGAATTTTATTTAGAATAGCTGTTTTGGAAAGGATAATACTGGAAGGCTGGATGCTCGCATAGCTGGTTTTATATTTCGGAAATTTACTTTTTACATTTAAAATCTAACCATAGTTGGTTAAGACCTGGCCAAATATTATGTGTAAAAGGCTGGGGTGATAATTCGTAAAATAAAATGGTCTTATCCTCGTCTGTACAATACTTCAGGTGCGCCTTGCAGTTCAGTGTTATCGGCTTCTGTTGCATATAATCTATCATTTCAATTGTGCCGGCAAAAGTTTTCAGATCACCTTTAGCTGTCGGGATTTTTTTGAAAGCCGTAATCACTGGTTTTAATTTCCATACGGCCACCTTTGCACTATCACTATTAACGGTAAATAAACCTGTATAATAATCTTTCAAATTCTCTGCTATTATTTTCTTATTTGTTTTCACTGTGCCATCCAGGTACCACAAAAAAGCATAGGTCCAGTATTCGTCACTTTTTAGTTTTGCCCAGCCGGGAGTAAAGCGAATATCTTCTACTCCTTTATACAAAATGGACGGCGCAAAACTTATGGGAACCAGGAATCGTTCGATGCCCCAATCTTTTGGTATAGGCAGGTGGTACGGCGCTTCCCATTTGTGCCCATCAAATTCAGTTTTTACTTCTTGTCCCTGACTGTTTAGAGAAGCTACACAAAGTAGTAGAATTATTACTTGTTTCATCTTTTAAATTTAAGAATAATGGTACAAGTTTACAACAGAAAATAGTGGAAATTATTTAGTTAGCTGCATTGCTACTATCAGCTTCGTTGCGTCGCACACTTCATCGTCCGGTAATTTTATTGGGCATTTTGGATATTTTCCTTTTGGCCTCAAAAAGTCTTTGGTTCGGGCTGTTGCTGAGTTTAGGGAAAAGAAGTAAATTTGAACAAACCTTAGCGTTATGCCTATTGATAAACTGAAGAAGGAACTTACTAAACTCATTGATGAAACAAATGATGAGGATATGCTTTCTATGGTAAAAGAAGATATAGCCTTTTATAAAACGGCTAAAGATGTTGATGTTACAGATGGCCTCTCTGTGGAGCAGTTAAAAGAACTGGGGGAGCTTGCCACTGAGCCAGTTGAAAAAGATACAATGACTTTGAACGAATTTAATAAGGCTACTGATAAATGGCGTACCAAATAATTCTTAAGAGACGCTTTACGAATAAGTTGGTAAAACTCCTGGCTTATCTTGAAAAGGAATGGTCACAAAGTAGCCGCCAACTTTCTACAGAAAATTGACCTTCGTATTCAGCAATTATCAAGGCAACCTTTAACTGGTATTTCTTCCGAAAGAATCGAAGGTGTCAGGTCTGTATTTATTACCCGGCACAACAGACTTTACTACAAAGTGAAAGGAAAGAAAGTGATTGTATTGAATATGTATGATACGAGGATGAATCCGAAGAAGAAAAAATATTAACGGCGAGTCCGGCCGCTATAATTATTTTGTTGTAAGAAACTGCTGGCCGAGACATCGCCTTGGAAGGTTTTTGTTTTGGAGACTTGGTTGGGAAACAAGGATTACGCCGCTGTTGTGTCTTGTGTGTGGGTATTGTGGCGCAGGCAAGAGACCAACAGCAGGAGCAATAGGAAACCCTAAATTTGTTTGTTGGTGTCTTGCAAACGGCACACAGCTATCACACAACACACAACAAAGGCCGCTCAAAGATTTTGGAAGACCAACAGCGGCGAAAAATTATTTTCTTCATAGCATTGATTATTTTATTAAATATACAACATGTGAGAAAAGATCTTGTATCCTCGATGGGGCGAATATAAGTGAACTACAATGGAGCTTAAATATTTTCAAATTACCGATTAGGCAAAAAAAACTATGCCGCTGCTATGTTTTGTGTGTGAGTAATGTAGCGCAGGCAAGAGACCAACTGCGGCGAAAAATTGTAATTAAAATTTTACTATTTGCTGAAACACTGATTGTATTTCATTACTGGATTTCAACTCTTTTGTAGACATTAATTGAATGAAAACACTTTGGCCGTTTATAGTTCCATAGGCATTGATCTGGTATCCATTATGCCCTTCCATTGTAACATAATTTATTTTATACGCAGTAGTTTCCTGGCCACAGAGGGAAAGCTTTATTTCTTTCTGACTAAATTTCTTCATCTGTTTTTTTATTTGCGGAGCATAATTTTCCAAATTGGATTTTGCTTCCTCCTCGTTTTTGAAATACATCCAAAATAAACTCGTACCATTATAACAGCCCAATTGACCTGAACTCATTTTTTCTTCAGTACGTAAATGGCCGGAAAATGAACAGCATTTAGATTGATCTTTCCCTTCACAATCTCTTGGTATTTTGTAAAGCTTAGAGCAAAAGTAAAAACTATTAATACTTTTAATGTCTATATTAGTGGTATCATAAACCGGCTCTTCGGGCAAATCGTTAGTAGAAGTTTGCTGTGCAGAAAGTAATGCAGATTGAGAGATTAAAAACAATAAGATCAAGTATTTCATAAAAAAGGTTTAATGGTGGATTAATTTTAAATACTGTTTCAGAATCTATTGATGTTGTTCTATTTCTAAAGATAATTCGTTTTTTGCAATTTTTAAAAGCATCACACCGCCCTTGTGTCTTGTGTGTGGGTATTGTGGCGCAGGTAAGAGACCAACAGCAGTAGCAATAGGAAACCCTAAATTTGTTTGTTGGTGTTTTTGCAAACGGCACAAAGTTGCCACACAACACACAACAAGGCCGCTCAAAGTTTTTGGAAGACCCGCAGCGGCGGTGAGCTGGAGTTACATCATTCTTCTTTTCAATAATTAATTACCTGATTTGTTGTTCTAAATTCAGTGGCAGTTATTTGCTGTTCACCATTGCTAACTATACCATTATTCCGTACACTCCAGGTTGCTTTTACCAAAGGTGCCTCTTTCAATGAAAACGTATCAGATAAGATATATCCGTTTATAGCACCCTTTAGTTCTATTTCCTTTGCTATGATTACTTGTATAAATAAGGGTGTTACTGAACAGGTGTTTCCATGAGTAAGCCGTATTAAAAGTGTATCATTAGTATTAGCTGGAGGTATGTTATTTAAATTAAGGTTTACAATGGTCTGCTTGTCTTCGTAAATGGTATCATTATAAATAAATTGGCTATAATTAAAAAGCTTACCGATAGGGGTTCCTTTGCATATGTTTTCAATCGTTACAAATCCTTCTTTTTTCGTTAATACATTATAAATGGTATGCCCCGGAGGAACGGATAGTTTAATCTCATATTCACCATTTGCACCTGTAGTAACTGAGTGGCTATATACCGTACCAGATGCGCCACTGAGCACAACTTGTACTGTAGCGGCAGCCAATCTTTGATTGGATGAGTAATCAAAAACGACTCCTTTAAATGTAGTTTCATTATCCTCATTCTTGTTACAGGCAAAAAGAAAAACTAGTAACAGTATTAATAGTTTTTGCATAAAGGCTTAATTAAAATTTTCATGTATTAGAAATTCTATTTATGTTGATGCTTTCTTCGATAAGAACCAAATTAAAGGTACTTCAAAAGAAGGAAAATATTCACAATGCCGAGCAGCGAACAAAACCCCGAATAGTGCGACGCAACAGACGATGATAGTAGTACTACAGCTTGGCAAATAACCCTTATCTTCGCAGCTATGACAATCGAAAAATTGAATGATATGCGGTCCCGCATTGCCGGGGTAAGGAGGTTTCTTTGACGTCGAAAACCGACGATATAAAATTGAAGAAGATAAGCAGCTTTCGTTAAGTCCCGGTTTTTGGGATGACAACAAAAGGGCTACCGAAATTCTTAAAAATACCAAGGTAAATGAGTATTGGGTAAAACTCTATGAGACCACTGAAACGGCCGTAGAGGATTTTGCTGTGCTGTTTGAATTCTGGAAAGGTGGCGATGCTACTGAAGAAGAAACTCAGGTGGCTTATGATACTGCTATTAAATTATTAGATGAAGCAGAATTTAAAGCAACACTCAATGAACCGGAAGATGAACTAAACGGTGTGTTGCAAATTAACTCTGGTGCCGGTGGTACAGAAAGCCAGGATTGGGCCGAGATGCTTGCTCGTATGTACCGCATGTATGGCGAGAAGCAGGGATGGAAAGTGACGGAATTGGATTGGCAGTGGGGTGATGGTGCAGGAATTAAAACCTGTACGTTGCAATTTGACGGGCCATTTGCTTATGGATTTCTGAAAGCAGAGAGTGGTGTGCATCGGTTGGTTCGTATTTCTCCATTTGATAGTAATGCAAGACGGCACACTTCGTTTGTAAGTGTGTATGCTTATCCATTGGTGGATGATACGATCAACATTGAAATAAATCCGGCGGATGTAAAAATGGAAACAAGCCGAAGTGGTGGTGCCGGTGGACAGAACGTAAATAAAGTGGAAACGAAAGTACAGTTAACGCATATTCCAACTGGCATAGTAGTGGTATGTCAGCAGGATAGAAGTCAGCTGGGTAACCGGGAACTGGCGATGCAAATGTTGAAGAGCCGTTTGTATGAAATGGAATTGCAAAAGCGAAATGCTGCGAAGGATGCAACGAATGCTAAAAAGAAAAAGATAGAATGGGGTTCTCAAATCCGTTCGTATGTTTTTCATCCATATAAAATGATAAAAGACCACCGCACTGATTTTGAAGTAGGTAACGTAGGCCCGGTGATGGATGGAGAGTTGGATGGATTTATTAAGGCGTACCTGATGAGTGAGAAAGAAGGAGAGAGTTAAAAGTTGTTTTACATTTCAAATTCCCACACTGTTCTATACGTTCCAAATTTTTCTACATAGGTTAAGAAGGCATTGTAAAATGGATCTGCCCCGATGGTAGCACTATCGCCAATTACAAATAATTGTTCTTTTGCCCGGGTGATTGCTACATTCATACGGCGATAATCTTTTAGGAAACCGATATCACCATCATCATTGCTTCTTACCAATGATACAATAATGTTTTCTTTTTCCTGCCCCTGGAAACTATCAATAGTGCTGATGCGGAGTTGCTTTGGTAAAATTTCTTTAGCAGCACTTACCTGTCCCGAGTAGGGAGAAATAAATGCAGTACTTACCGGATCAAGTGATTCTGTCTCCAATAATTTTTGAACGATCTGTAACTCCCCTTCATTTTGTAAACTGCTGCCATCTGGGCCATGTTTTTCATTATTACCAGAACCTGCTGTATCAATAAAAGTTATATGTGCACCGGTGTTTTGTAAATGTGCTGCGGTTAATAATAAATCATTGTAAAAATAATTACTGCTGAAGCCGGCAATGGCTTGCCGCATGCGGTATTGAGTGTTAAGCAGAAAAATAGTTGGTACTTTTTCGATGGCTGTTTCTAAAATCGATTTATTAAAACCTAACCTCGCTGCTTCATGACTCATCACAGTAGGAGGGAGCTGCCAGTGATCGCCAGCCAATACAATTTTATCTGCTAATGGAAATATACACCAGGCAAATGGCTCGATGCATTGGCCGGCTTCATCAATTACTAATGTTTGAAAATGTAAATGATTGATACCTGCATCATACAGTCCGATTGGGGTGCCTGCAATTACTTCAGCTTCTTCAAATAATTTTTCTTCGTTATAAGCCTGTAGTTTTTTTATTTCTATCCGGATGTTTTTCACTTCTTTAAATAACAGGTTGCGTTGTTCTCTTTCCGCCTTGCCAAAGCTGCGTTTATATTTCAGCGCCATTTTTCGAAACTCCTCTGCTCTTATTTTTAATTGCTTGATCTCCTTTAGCTGCTTGCTGTTATTTAATTTCCCCTCAGGTGTGTGAGCAAATACCAGTTCATCTACTTTGCTGGTGTTGCCAATGCGCAATAGTTTAATTCCTTTTTCGATAAGACCTTTTGCAATATTATCTACCGCTGCATTACTGGGCGCAGATACTAATACTTTTTCGCCAGCTTTAATTAATTGTTGGATAGCCTCAATAAGTGTGGTTGTTTTGCCAGTACCGGGCGGGCCATGCACTATCGTTATTTCTTCATTTTGTACAATGGCTGCTACGGCTTGCTGTTGACTGTCGTTTAGTTTTTTATTATTAAAATCAGTTGTGAGTATATTGAACGATAAAGACTGTTTTGCTTCAACACCATCATCATGCAATTGTTCAAATAATTTGAATAACGGTTTATTGTTTTCCAGATCATTCAGCACTTTTTTCATAATGCTGGTGGTTCTTGTATCAGGTGCCAATTTTATTCCCACACCATCATCTTCTATCCAATCCGGAAAGTCGGGAGCAAATAAACGGAACTCGCCATTTTTTCCATCAAGACTTATCAAAATTCCTTTAACCGGATCTTCACCTGCAATAAAACATTCAATGGCGGCACCATCTCGGAACATATTGGCTTCCGGCGGAAAGCTGAGCTTGAAACTTATTTCCGGATAATCGGCGTAGCCAAAATTTCTTTTTATAACGATGATGGGATGCAGTGCAAGGCCTTCAGCTTTTAATTGTTTTAATGTATGCTGCTGGTCAAGGCTATATCGCTGCACCTGTTCTTTTTCTTCCAGGTTGATGCATTGTAATAGTTTTTGTATGTGCGGATGCATGGGGTGAAAATAGGGAGGAAGCGGGGTATAAAAAAATACAACTGTTAATGAATAAGGGGACTCTTTCCCGTAGAAAATATTTTCTTACTTTTAAGAATACTAAATCAATCTTTATGAAACTAAGCACACTGGCTATTGCCTGTTTGATCTGTATCCAATCATCAGCCCAGAATAATTACTGGCAACAAGACCTGCGATATACCATCAATGCTGAATTGAACGATAAAGAAAAATCAATAACCGGATTTGAAACAATTGTTTACAAGAACAATTCTCCATCTACACTTGATTTTATATGGTTTCATATTTGGCCTAATGCATATAAAAATGAGTCTACCGCATTATTACAACAGATAAAGAAAGATGCAGAACGATCCAAGAAAATGGAAAACTTTGGCAGCGGTTCTATTGATGGCCTTGCTTTTAAAATCAATAACCAACTTGCAAAAACAGAAGCACACCCCAATCCTCAATATATTGATGTAATAAAATTGCTGTTAAACAAACCGTTGTTGTCCGGAGATTCAATTACTATCACCACACCGTTTAAAGTAATGCTACCACCATATTTTTCCAGATCAGGCTATGCAGATGGAGAATTTATGGCTTGCCAGTGGTATCCAAAACCGGCAGTTTTTGATAAAAACGGTTGGCATGAGTTTCCTTACCTGGATATGGGAGAGTTTTACAGTGAGTTTGGAAACTATACCGTTAATCTTACTATACCTTCAGAATATATAGTTGGAGCCACCGGTGTTTTGCAAACAAAAGATGAATTGAATGCATATAAAAATGTAGGCTTGCAAAATAGCACCGACAGAAAAGGAAAGCCAGTATTGTATGTGCCTGCTAAAACAGAAAAGAAAACATTGTCTTATTATGCAGAGCAGGTTCCTGACTTTGCCTGGTTTGCCGATAAAGATTTTGTGATACAATATGATACTACAAGATTACCTGGCGGAAAAGTAATAGATGCTTTCTCCTATTATCATAATAAAAAAGGAACCATCTGGAACAATAGTATTGATTATGTAAAAGATGGTGTAAAAAAATATAGCGGTTGGGTAGGTGAGTATGAATATCCAGTGGTGCAGGTAGTGGAAGGGCCAAAAAATAATTCCAGCGGTGGAATGGAGTACCCCATGGTAACCTTGATCACCAGTCCAGATGCAAAAGTGGAAAGTCTGGATGCAGTGATAGCACATGAAATTGGCCACAACTGGTTTATGAGTATGCTGGGCAGCAATGAAAGAAAGCACACCTGGATGGATGAGGGATTGAATACTTATTTTCAATTTAGATATGAAGCAGAGAAGTATAGAAGTAATTCAATTTTTGGGGATGCTATACCACCTGATATAAAAGACTTACCTGTAGATGATTTTTTGCGAACTATTTACAATGTAATTAATCAAAACATACCCATGCAATCGGCAATGGATATACCGGCGGATAAATTTCCGGACAGCGGTGAGTATGGACTGGTATCTTATATAAAAACTGCTTTGTGGATGTATCTTTTAGAATCCGCCATTGGCTGGGAGAAAATGCAAATGGCTATTCATAATTATTTTGACAAATGGAAAAATAAACATCCTCAACCGGAAGATATGCAGGCAGCTTTTGAAGAAGCCTCCGGAACTAGCCTGACAGAATTTTTCAAACTCACTAAAAAAGAAGGGAAGTTTGAATAAATATAAATGCATTAATAACTAAAATGGGGCTGCATGGCCCCATTTTTTATAACCTTATCTTATTGCTCATCATCTTATTTTTACTGCATGAAATCTTCTTCAGTACAGGAATTAAAACAGGAGCTTTCAACATTGAAAACTCCTGAGCTAATTAATCTTTGTCTTCGGCTGGCCCGGTTTAAAAAAGAAAATAAAGAGCTGCTAACTTATCTTTTGTTCGAAGCTCATGATGAACAGAGTTATGTAAAAAGTATTCAGCAGGAAATAGATGAGTTGTTTGAAACAGTAAATCTTACTCAATTGTATTTTGCTAAAAAGACTTTACGCAAAATTGTACGGATCATTAATAAATATTCCCGGTATAGCAACAGCAAGCAAACTGATATTGAACTCCGTATTCATTTTTGCCGCCAATTAATTGAATCTGGTATTCCCTTTCGGCAGAATACATTGATCAATAACATTTTTAATGGGCAGCTTAAGAAAATATATGCAGGAATTGCCACCTTGCATGAAGACTTGCAACATGATTACCAGAAAGAAATAGAGTTATTAATAAACTAATTGAAGATTATTTTTTTACAATAAAAAAGCTGCCTTATAAAAGACAGCTTTTTGTGTATGTAGTAAAAACGTATAAATTTAAAAACCTAAGCCAACTGCAAAACCTCTTACATTCGAAGCAAAAGGCATTGTTTGTGTTGCCATACCATTACTTAAGTTAACCGTGTATAAAGCTGCGGAACTTCCTACAGTAAATATACCCCATGCTTTATTGCTTCTGCCGCCAAGGTCAAAACCATTACCAGCTTCCACATTGATACCAAGAGAACCTACTTCAGTTAATGTTCCGGCATTTGCTGGATTTTGTATGTATAATTTATCCGTGGCAAAATCCACATCATATAATGTAGTAGCAGTAGAGCCAGCAAAACTATTTGTATAACCAGCAGCATCTACTGATGGCATGCCCGGATTAAGTGCAGGATCGTTTGCAGCAACAACACCAGTTGTTGGATGCAGACGAAGATTTTGTCCGGTATTACTTACAACTCTGATACGATCAACAGTAGGATTAAAATCAAAACCAAATGAGGTTCCGCTTAATGCAGGTGTAAATGCACCACTACCTATTGCAGTTGCTACACCACTTGACATATTAATTGCATAGATACGGCTGCTGCTGCCTAATGCATATAACTGTGCAGTTGCAGGACGCATATCAATACCCAAGACCATTTCTCCTGGTTGTAAACCAGCGATTGGTTTGCTTACTACTGCAGAAGATTGTGTTGGATTAAAAATTAAAAGATTATTAGCCTGATCAACTGCATAGGCAACTGGATTTGTTGCAATCGCTACACCAATAATTTCTCTTTCAGTTTTACCGGCATTTTTTGCTTCACCGGTTTCAAGATTTATATAATAGAATCTGTATTTGTTTCCGTTTGAAGTTTCAGGTTCACCTTCTTCAAAACCACGGCCGAATAAAGCTGCGATTGCAACTGAGTTATCAGGAGCAATATCAAATCCTGCTTCTCCTAATGCCTGCACACCTAATGCACCTACTTCTACCAAAGTTCCATTATTAGGAGGTGTTTGCTTATACAGTTTATCAGTTTCTACATCAATATCATATAAAGTTGTAGTAGAAGCACCAGCCATGCTGTTTGTGTATGCAACAGCAGTTACAGTTGTACCTGCTGGATTAATATTACCATCAACCGCTGCCACCATTCCTGTTTCAGGATTCAGGCGAAGATTCTGATCGTTATTCGTTACCAAACGAATACGATCAACAGTAGGATTAAAATCAAAACCTACTTCAGTACCGTTGATAGCAGGAGTAAAAGGAGTTGCAGAAACAGCTACTGCTTTGCCATTTTCTTGATTAATAACATAAATTCTGCTCTGGTTGGTAACACCGTATAATTGACCGGTAGCAGGACGAAAATCCATGGCGATAACCCTTTCCATATTTTGTAAACCTGTTATAGAAACACTTCCTAATTCAGACAAGGGATTGCCTGAAGAA
Organism: Chitinophagaceae bacterium; assembly: GCA_031397865.1. Lineage (GTDB taxonomy): Bacteria > Bacteroidota > Bacteroidia > Chitinophagales > Chitinophagaceae > JJ008. The sequence continues at coordinate 45,590 of JANNMN010000019.1, read as the reverse complement.
TATTTTACTAATTCATTGGAGCTGGTTAATGCATAAAATTCGGTGCCCTTTGGTGGATTTTTTTCTGATACCGAAGCATTGGAGGTTGCCATGCTTTCGTTAGCTACTAATTCGGAATTGTTTTTTGTGCAGGCAGTAAAAATGAATGAAGCAGAGAGCAATACGACTGTAAAGTCCCTCGCAGAGGTTTTGAATGTCATAAACTAAAATTTAGGTAATTAAAAACGGAGGTACGTAGAAACAAAAGAGATGGATTTAATTACCTCAAATGATTTATTGACAGCTGTAAAATTTTAATCTACTGACAATTATTATGACATTTACATTACTTTAAGCCGGAGTAATTAATAGAAATGTGTGCTATTTCAACACCTTATACCTGTTTTAGCCATCCGGTGATGCTCATTCTACTTCTGTTTGCCTGTGTTACTTCATGTTCCATTTCATCGCTTTTAAAAAAAACGGCTGTCTGTGAGTGTGGCAAAATTTTTTGAACTGTTTCATTTCGATAAACAAGTAGTTGGCCTCCGTCATCTTCCTGCCAGCTTTCATTTAAATAATTTATAAGTGAAAATTTTCTGTTGTTATCATTTTTAAATTGATCCCTGTGCCGCTTATAAAAACTCCCTTCTTCATATACGGCATAGTGAAACTCATAGTCATTGATACCCGTATAGCAAGTACTGTTTAAATGAATGATAAGATCTTCTACTTTTTCAAGAAATTCTTTTTCAAATATGTTGGAATGAGTTTTATCAAGCCAGTAGATACTGTCGCCCCTCGTTTTCTGCAGCTTATCATTTATTGTATTATTACCAATACCTCCTGCCATCAGCATATGGTTTGTTTGTAATTCTAATAAATGTTGTTGCAAACCATCAGATAATTTTTTGGATAAGAAACAGGTATCTATTCCTACATTATTCAGAAGATAGCTGTCTATGAGTGTGTCAAAAGAATTTTTCATTGTGATATGCATGCAAAATTTTAGATAACACTTATAGCTGGTGTATAAGACATTCCCGGTATATTGCTGCTTCCACACCAGGTCGTTGCTTTAAATGAAGTATAAGATCCGCTGCATCTTTTTCTGATACAGAAAATTCAATAACATGGCCGAAACTGCAACTTTCGTAATAGGCCTGCGAAATGTAAAGTTGTCGGGAGAGAGGTAGTTTTTTATAGTATTCGAGGTCATATTCGTTGTGTCCTAAGAATGCAATTATTCTTGTGTCTGTATCTTTAAATACAATGGGTTTTTGATTTTCAAGTGAAATATATCCTCCGGCACTTATTACTTTTACATTAAAAGCTGGAAATTGGGGCAGCTTTATTTCATTCATAAAAGTAAATTCATCTTCCGACCCTACATATTTGGATATATAGCGGAATTTGTTTTTGGTTTCGTTCCCCTGCTCAAATAATAACGGCTCATGCGGGTTTTGTATATTTTTTTTAATATTCCCTTCCCATTCAGGCACAAAAGTGGCTGCTTTTAGCTCGGTAATAAAACAAACGTATTGTGCAATAATATTTTTAGTCATTATCTCTTTAATAAAGTGAATTTATTTAATGATGAAATGAGCAGTTTCAATATTGCCAGGACATATACTACCCCAAAAATAATTGCTTATTAACAGGCATTAAATAGTAATCGACAACGCAATTTCAAAGTAATTGAGAATGAAACAGCTCATATCTGATCATCTTACCATCTTTTATTGTCGGCCCGGGTACTTTTTTCTTTAGCAACAGATACAGACATAGCTCTTCCTTCAATTTCCTTGTTATTTAAATTTTTTACAGCTTCATTAGCTTCATCATCTGAGGCCATTTCTACAAAACCAAAACCACGGCTTCTTCCGGTTTCCCTGTCGTTGATAACTTTGGCTGAGGAAACTGCACCATATTGTTCAAATAGTTTTTGAAGATCTTCATTGGCAGTGTGAAAACTGAGGTTGGAAACGTACAAATTCATAAAATAAAATTTAAAATAAAAAAATAGAAATACAGGTGAAAAAGAATTGCAGCAAGTAGTAGAGAGGAGAATAATTTTACTGATACGAAGAGTAAGAATTGAAACTGATCAGGACTGAGTGTTGAAAAACATGTTATTCACTGAGTGAATATAACCTTTATAAAGGGGATACCTTTATTTATCTTGGGTGGCGGTAAAAAGTAGCTGGTAAAATTTAACCAAATATACTTTTAATGCAAAAAAGCAGTAATATCAGAATAACTTGCTTCGTTATCAGCTTAATAGTAATTTTATCCTATCAAATAAATATACAATCGAATGAAAAAGTTAATTCTTTTTTTAACAATCAGCTTTTCTGCTTTGCTTGCTAATGCGCAAAATAGTAATCGGAGTATTTCTATTCCCGACTCTACTAAAAAGATACAGGTAGTAGAAGCTTCCTGTGGCGAATGCCAATTTAAGTTAGACGGCAAAGGTTGCCACCTGGCTGTCCGTATAGATGGTAAAAGCTATTTTGTGGATGGAACTTCTATTGATGAACATGGCGATGCACATGCTGCTGATGGTTTTTGCGAAGCAATAAAAAAAGCAGAAGTGCAAGGCGCAATAGTGAATAACCGATTTAAAGCAACTTACTTTAAACTGGTGAAAACGGAAATTAAAAAAGAACAAAAGCCAGATTAGTATAAAATTATCAAATGGCGTTGTTATCCGTAAATGGAATTGAAAAAAAAGAACGGGGAGAATATTTAGTAAGAAATATTTCATTTACCCAGGAGCTATCTCAAAAGATAGCCATTGCCGGAGAAACAGGTTCTGGTAAAACAACCCTTTTAAAAATAATTGCAGGCCTTCTACAGCGAGACAATGGAGAAGTTTTTTTCAATAATGAAAGAGTTCTGGGACCGTTGGAAAAATTAATTCCCGGTCATCAACAGATCGCCTATCTCAGTCAGCATTTTGAGCTACGAAATAATTACCGGGTAGAGGAAGAATTGGATAGTAAAAATCTTTTATCTGGAGAGGAAGCTCATACATTATATACCATCTGCAGGATCGAACATTTATTAAAAAGAAAAACAAATGAAGTATCCGGTGGAGAAAGGCAACGCATAGTTCTTGCAAAAATTCTGATTACTTCGCCGAATCTTTTATTGCTGGATGAACCATTTTCGAATCTGGATGCCGCTAATAAGAAAATCATCAAATCGGTAATTGATGATATCAGCGAAAAGCTTGGCATCACCTGCATACTTGTATCGCATGATGCAATGGATGTACTTGGCTGGGCGGATAGTATAATTGTAATGAAGGATGGAAATATAATCCAGCAGGATACACCTACAATAATTTACCATCAACCTGTTAATAAGTATTGCGCAGCACTATTTGGGGACTATAATTTAGTAACTAAAAAAAATATCGCTCAGTTGGGATGGAAGTGTCAGCATCCAAAACAATTATTGGTAAGACCGGAAGAAATAAAAATTTGTAAGGATGATAATAAAAACATTCAAGGAGAAATAAAAAAAATCTCTTTTGGAGGAAGTTATTATTTGCTGGAAGTGGAGGCTGGAGATCAATTGCTGCTGGTAAAGACAAATAACACTACACTTGCTGCAAGAGATATTATTCATTTGCAATTACAGCCACGGATTAGCTGGTATATATAAAGTATTAAGTGTTCAGGAAGTAATCAGAATTATTTGACCAGCTTCACATTTACAGCATTTGCACCCTTAGGGCCCATTTCCACTTCAAAGAAAACTTTGTTGTGCTCTTTAACTTCTTCTGTAAGTGAATTAATGTGAACGAAAACACTTTCCTGTGTTTCGAGGTCTTTAATAAAACCGTATCCTTTGGCACTATTAAAAAATGTAACAATACCTTTTCTAATCAAATCTTCAGGATTTACTGGTAGTTGTTTGGGAACTCCAATTTCAATATCCTCTAATTTAATATTGACCTTTTTTCTTGGATCTGGCGGTTGGGAGGAGAGGTTGCCATTTTCATCAAGGTATGCAAGCATATCATCTAAGCCTTTTCCTTCTTTAGAATTATCTTTTCTTTCTTGCTTTCTTTCAGCTTTTTCTTTTTTGTTTTGTTGTTTTTTCTTTTCTCTTTCTTTTTTGTTCCAGGTTTCTGCCATATTACGATAAAATTTAAGTTTAGAAATACTTTTAAAGGTGCTGGAAAATAGAGCTTCCGTAAGCAGGTATTCTTCGGCAGATTCAATTAAAGATAAGCTTTTAATCAACGTAAATGGCATTTGGCATTATGTCATTTTGTACAAGTTTATCACACTTGCCAAATAGACAAATGCACGGCCTTACATTATAAAAAACAAAAGAACGAAGGCAATTGCCTTCGTTCTTTAAAATATTGAGTAGTAATTTATAATGTAATCACACTATTGGTGCCGCCAAACTCATTGGGTACTTCTGCATCAGCCTCTGGTTCATTCAACCAAAGTGTTTCATTTACCAGGTATTTGAACTCATGAGTAGTATCCTTGGGCAAATTTATATCTGCACTAAAACTGTTATCCTTTTTCTTACTCATGATGATGGATTTTTCCCAATCACTATTTAGTCCAAGAATTTCAATTGTTTCTGCAGTTTCTTCCGTAAAAGTGAATTTCACCTTGCAATAGTCTTTCGTTTTGTAATAGGTTTTCTGTACCATTTTTTGGGTTTAAATTATTGATAAATTAAAAAAAATGGCAAACGCATCGTGCAGGACAGCCTTAAAGCTGAATGAGAACTCAAGTTTAATTCTCCTGAGCCATAAAGGTAACCCAGTTTTACTTTATTTTTTTACAAAAAAAATCAACATTGTATTTTTCAACTCATTCCATGTTTTTTACTACATTTAAATATGCACACATATAGCTTTATTCCCTTTCCAGAACTTAATACCGACAGGTTGGTACTACGTAGAATAATGCAAGAAGATGCACCCGAAATATTTTTTCTGCGGTCGGATAAAAAAGTATTGGAGTTTTTAAATAAAGAACCAGCCACCTCAATAGAGGAAGTCAAATTATTTATGGAAAGCTGCGATAAAATCTTAATAGCCAATGATGGGGTAATGTGGGGTATTGCATTGAAAGAAATTCCAAAAAAAATAATCGGCACCATCTGCTATTGGCAATTGCAGCCTGAAAATTACCGGGCAGAGATCGGGTATGTTTTGCATCCCAATTACTGGCGGCAGGGAATAATGAAAGAAGCGATCGAAAAAGTATTGGAATATGGTGCTGCTGATATGAAACTTCACAGTGTTGAGGCAAGACTTAATACAGAAAACCTACCATCGGCGGCCATATTAGAAGCTACTGGTTTTAAGAAGGATGGACATTTAAAAGAAGATTTTTTTTACCAGGGTCGATTTTATGACACTTTTATTTATTCCATTATATTACCCGCATCTAAAAATAGTCTGGCATGATATTCAGGGCAGCAATAAGTGGGGATATAGCTCAAATACAAGTAGTCAGGAACCTGGTCAAAGAAAATACCTTATCTGATCCCGCATTGGTGACTGATGCAGATGTGGAGGATTATATTAGTCGCAGGGGCAAGGGATGGGTATGTGAATTAAATGGAACTATTATTGGCTTTTCCATCGTAAGTGTTATTGATAATAATGTTTGGGCATTGTTTGTACATCCCGATCATGATAAGAAAGGGATTGGTAAAAAATTGCATGATGAAATGATGAATTGGTATTTTACAAACACCCAAACTACCTGTTGGTTAAGTACTACACCGGGCACAAGAGCAGAAAAATTTTATCGCACTGCAGGTTGGAAAGAATGCGGTATTTATGGAAAAAATGAATTGAAGTTTGAAATGACAGCAGCAGATTGGAAATAAACGAGTAGAATAAATTAAAATGTTAAACAATCATGCAACCAGGAGTTCATATATAATTGTCTCATTAACAAGCTTGCCGAAAATTTATTATTATGAAATTATCTTTTTACACCTTCCTTCCATTTTTAGTAGCTGGCTTTATGCTACCGAACGATAATTGCACGAAACCAAACAAGGTTCTGGAATCACAATTTGATGGTCCTTATGTGCTTTATAGAAACAACCAGGTTTTTGTAAAATATGTGTATGAAGAAAATGGTTTTAAAACGGTAAGAATGGATAGCATGCCATTAGCCGATAAACATAATACTGCTCTGCAGGTAGCAACTGATAATCCTGGAAAACCATTTACTGTACTACTTAAAACAATCATGGTAAATGAAAGTGCTGATTATCCTGACTTAAGGAAAATGTTTATTGTCTCCGACATTGAAGGAAATTTTAGTGCCTTTAGAAAATTATTACAGGTACATAATGTTATTGATTCCAACTTCAATTGGACATTTGGAAATGGGCATCTTGTATTAACCGGCGATTTTTTTGACCGTGGCAACCAGGTAACAGAAGTGCTATGGCTTATTTATTCTTTGGAAGAAAAAGCAAAAGCTGCAGGGGGGTATGTACATTTTATTCTAGGTAATCATGAAATCATGAACATGAGTGGTGATATCCGCTATGTGCATCCAAAATATATAGACAATGCTACTTTACTCAATGAAAAATATGTTGCCTTGTATGATGAAAATTCTGAATTGGGCAGATGGCTTCGAACTAAAAACGTAGTGGAAAAAGTAGGGGATATTGTTTTTGCACATGGGGGCATTTCTTCTGAGGTCAATAGTATTAATATTTCTGCTATGGATATCAATACCCTCGTAAGGCCATTATATCCTGATAGTACTTATAAATATAACGACGCCAAGGTTGAATTATTATACAGCGATAAAGGCCCATTCTGGTATAGAGGTTATTATTTTGGAAAACCAACTGCCGCCGAACTGCAAGTGGATAGTACATTGAAATTATTTAATGTAAAACACATTGCTACCGGGCATACTGTAATTGCCGACACCGTAAGTGTGTTGTATAATGGCAAAGTGTTTAATACCGATGTTCATCATTCCAAAGGCCATTCCGAAGCCCTCATCTATGAAGATGGAAAATTTTACCGGGCAACTTACATAGGAGAAAAATTTCAAATACATTAATTCAAGTGTCCCCTAAAAGTGGTATTGGTTGGCTCTAACTAATGCCTAACTTTAGCTTACTTAATTAAATAACCAAAACCTCTTAAAATGAAACAACTATTTGCCTTGCTATTGTCTCTCACTTTGCTTGCCTCTTGTAAGGAGAGTAAAACCGAAAGGGAAAAAGGATATGATCGGAAAGAACGGGATGATTATAGAAATGATGATAAGGATAAAAGTAGTGAAAATGCCTCTTACACTGATAGTGAGGATTGGTCTGCTGGTGATGTAAGGAAATTCAACAAAGAATGTCTTACAGATGTAGCAAAAAACAATGAGGAATTTGCTGATAAATTTTGCCCTTGCTTATTAAATAAAATGCAGGCGAAGTTTTCTTCATATTCTGAAATGGACACAAAAGGCACTGAAGCCGAAGGCAAAAGATTAGCCGAAGATTGTATCGAATCGTTAGGGTTAGGAAAAAATAATTCTAAAGGTAGCAGTAGTACCTGGACTTCAACTGATGTAAATCAGTTTGTCAATTCATGTGTAAATTCTGCAGTTGATGGAGGTATGAAAAGAACCCGAGCCGAAAGTTATTGCAATTGCATGCAAGAAAAAATTGAGGAAATGTATCCAGACACAAGAGATGCAGCAGCTCTTGGCGCAGATGCTATGGAAACACCTTCCATGAAAAAATTGGTTAAAGATTGTCTTGCAGATAACTGATCTATTACATGACCGATTCATTTTCTAAGGCATCATTTTGATGCCTTTCCTTTTTAGGTATTATCCACCTTCTCACTTAAATTTGCCACACTTAAAAAAGTAAAAAAGATGGCAAGATCAATCGCATTTCGGGATGCACTTCGTGAAGCAATGAGTGAGGAAATGAGAAGAGATGACAGGGTGTACCTGATGGGGGAAGAAGTGGCGGAATATAATGGCGCCTATAAAGTAAGCCAGGGAATGCTGGCTGAGTTTGGCCCCCGCCGAATTATTGATACTCCCATTTCTGAGCTTGGTTTTACTGCGGTAGGTGTGGGGTCTGCACAAAATGGCCTTCGTCCTATTGTAGAATTCATGACCTGGAATTTTGCCGTATTAGCCTTAGATCAAATTCTTAATACAGCTTCCAAAATGCTGGCAATGAGTGGTGGACAAATTTCTTGTCCAATTGTTTTCAGAGGTGGAAACGGTTCTGCAGGCCAACTTGGAGCTCAGCACTCTACCGCATTCGAAGCTTTATATGCCAATATTCCCGGCATTAAAGTAGTTTCTCCCAGTAATGGATATGATGCAAAAGGGTTGCTGAAACAGGCTATCCGGTATGAGGAGGACCCGGTTATGTTTATGGAAAGTGAGCAGATGTATGGTGATAAAAGCGATATACCTGAGGAAGAATATTACATCGAATTAGGTAAGGCCGATATAAAAAGAGCAGGTAGAGATGTTACCATCGTTTCCTTCAATAAAATGATGAAAGTAGCCCTTGCTGCCGCTGCTGAATTGGAAAAAGAGGGAATTAGTGCCGAAGTTATTGACCTGCGTACCATCCGTCCGCTGGATTGGATGACCATCCTCGAAAGTGTAAAAAAGACTAACAGACTGGTAATTGTAGAAGAGCAGTGGCCATTTGCTTCTATTTCTTCTGAGATCACCTATCGTATTCAAAAAGAAGGATTTGATTACTTAGATGCCCCTATTCGCCGTATTACTGCTGCGGATGCTCCCCTTCACTATGCCCCCAATTTGGTGGCAGCAGCATTACCCGATGTGCCCCGTACTGTAAAGCTGGTAAAAGAAGTGATGTATCAGGTGAAATAAAATTGATTTATAATGTTTTAATAGCCCTGTTAAATGCGGGGCCTTTTTGTGTACTATATACAAATTACATTGTATAAATAATTTTCGTTTAATGTGCGACGTTCCAATAATAATTCCCCATCTTTGCCATGGTTTTTCATAGGATATTGGATTTTAAAGCGAGGCTGGGTTTCTACCCGGCTTCTTTTTTTTAAATCTAATATCTAATTGGTACTTAGATTAAAAGGATTCTTCATTTTCTCAATTTTTTAAAATAGGGCAAAGCATTCAGTAAAATATTTTCTTAAGAATATCTTTCAAAAACCTCTCCTTTAGGGGTTTGGGGGTTTTCATTTACTTTTACGGCCTTAAATAAACCTTACATGGCAGATATATTGATTATTGATGATGAAAAAGCAATCCGCAAAACTCTCACCGAAATTTTATCTTTTGAAGGGTATAAAATAGATGAAGCCGCAGATGGCGAAGAAGGATTAAAAAAATTCAAAGAAAAAACATACGATCTCATTCTCTGCGATATTAAAATGCCTAAACTGGATGGCATTGAATTTCTTCAAAAAGCAGTTGAAGTAAATCCTGATATTCCAATCATCATGATATCTGGTCATGGTAATATAGAAACTGCTGTAGAAGCGGTAAAAAAAGGTGCCTACGATTATATCTCTAAACCACCAGACCTTAACCGCTTGCTTATTACTATCCGCAATGCAATGGATAAAAGTACTTTGGTAACTGAAACCAAAGTACTGAAAAGAAGAGTGAGCAAAGTGCAGGAGATGATTGGCGAATCAAACCCAATAAAAAAAATAAAAGAGACAATAGAAAAAGTAGCCCCAACAGATGCCAGGATATTAGTAACTGGTGATAATGGTGTAGGTAAAGAATTAGTGGCAAGATGGGTGCATGAAAAAAGCAATAGGGCTAGCGGCCCAATGGTAGAAGTAAATTGTGCAGCAATACCGACCGAGTTGATAGAAAGTGAATTGTTTGGTCATGAGAAAGGTTCTTTTACATCGGCTATTAAACAACGGATAGGAAAATTTGAATCAGCCAACGGTGGTACTTTGTTCCTGGATGAAATAGGAGATATGAGTTCTGGTGCACAGGCCAAAGTATTGCGGGCATTGCAGGAAGGAAAAATCACCAGGGTGGGTGCTGATAAAGATATTACAGTGGATGTACGGGTAATTGCTGCTACCAATAAAGATCTGTTGAAAGAAGTAGAAGCCAAAAATTTCCGGCTGGATCTATATCATCGCCTGAGTGTTATACTTATTCATGTACCATCTTTAAATGAAAGAAGGGATGATATTCCTTTATTGACAGATCAGTTTTTAACAGACATCTGTTCAGAGTATGGCATTGCTGTAAAACCAATAGATGCAGATGCAATAAAATTGTTGCAGGAGTATAATTGGACAGGTAATATCCGTGAATTAAGAAATGTGGTAGAGAGGCTTGTCATTCTTTCTGGTAAAACAATAACGTCAGAAGACATTAAGAGTTATGTAATGCCAAAATGATTTTGTCAACGAGGATTTTATTTTGTTCATACAGAAATATCGCCGAATAAAATTCCATTGACCGCCTCAAATCTGCATCCTGCCGCCGTTTCACAAAACTTTTAGTTTTAATATTTTGATAAGCACATATTTACAATATTTTTGTCTGCACTAAAAAGAGCTCATGCCTATACAACACTTTTTCATAGTTTATCTTATCGGTACGTTGATCGTTTTGTTGCCTGCTCCTGGTTTTGCAAAGCTATTTGCCAAGGCAGGTGTAGAACCATGGAAAGCCTATGTACCTTTTTATAATACCTGGATAATGCAAACACTGGCCCAGCGGCCAAAGCATTGGGTGTTTTGGCAATTCATTCCGGTAGTGGGTTGGTTTATTAGTATGGGTATTTTTATAGAATTTGTAAAACTGTTTAATAAGTTTGGTCTTGGTCCACATACTGGTGCTTCATTACTTGCACCCATTTATTTTCCCTACCTGGCATTTAAAGAAAATCCAAAATACATAGGTGCAGAAGAGGTAAAAAAACATAAGAAAGAAGGATGGAGAGAATGGATAGATGCAGCAATTTTTGCTGTAGTTGCTGCTACTATCATCCGCACATTTATTTTTGAAGCTTATACCATTCCAAGTTCTTCAATGGAGAAAACATTGTTGGTTAGAGATTTTTTATTTGTAAGTAAATTAAGTTACGGACCAAGAATTCCCAACACACCTTTATCAGTTCCTTTCGTTCATAATTATTTGCCATTCGGTTCAAGTCGCAAATCATATTCTGAAATAATAAAGCTTCCATACATCCGCTGGTTTGCAACATCTGTAAAAAGAAATGATGCGGTGGTATTTAATTTTCCGGAAGGAGATACGGTTGTCAATCGTCCGGAATTTCAATCCGCCATACCGTATTATAGTTTGGTACGTTCATATGGAAGAGAACGGGTATTGTCCGAACCTCAATTTCAACCATTGGCAGTGCATCCGGTAGATAAAACTGATAATTATATAAAAAGATGTGTAGCCATTCCTGGTGATAGTTTAACAATCATCAACGGAATTTTATACATCAATAATGCACCTGCATTTGTGTCGCCAACTTCCGCCACTTATTATAGTTTCAAATCGAATAATGTAACGATAACCGAAGATGACCTGAAAGCAGCCGGTATATCATTGAATCAAAAAGAGGGTAACGAAAATTCAAATGATTTTCCTCCTTCGTCTGGTTTTTCCTATAAAGCGAATCTTACTTTAGGTGAAGTAGAAAAGCTGAAAAAAATTCAAGGGGTAATTGTTGAATCAATTTCCCGTGACGTTGATACAAGTGGCACAGGTGATGTGTTCCCTTATGATACGACCAATTATAAATGGACAGTTGATAATTTCGGACCACTTTGGGTTCCGGAAAAAGGTAAATCTATACAATTAACACCCCAGAATATTTCCATTTATAAACGTTGTATTGAAGTGTATGAAAGAAATACCTGGGAGCAAAGAGATGGTAAGGTTTTCATCAATGGACAAGAAGCACCTACCTATACTTTTAAAATGGATTACTACTGGATGATGGGAGATAACCGTCATAAATCGCAGGATAGCCGCTACTGGGGTTTTGTTCCAGAATCTCACATCGTAGGTAAAGCCTGGATGATATGGTTTAGCTGGGACGGTGGGCCAAGATGGAAAAGATTGTTCAACATAATTAAATAAGAATTTTGCAAACCCCTTCAATCTGGAGGGGTTTGGTATTTTTAGCCTAAATCAATATCTTGGGAACATGCAGGAAAACAAATTTGAATTCAGTTACGAAGTTTATAAAGACATCAGCGAATTGATTGAACAGGATGCATGGCTTTTAACTGAAGCAAGATCTGTGACAGAGCAAGCCTATGCTCCCTATTCCAATTTTCATGTGGGTGCGGTGGCTATGCTTGCAAATGGTGAAGTAGTGGCTGGTACCAACCAGGAAAATGCTTCGTATCCCGTAGGTATTTGTGCAGAAAGAGTTTTACTGGGCAATGCAGCTACACTTTATCCCGGCGTCAATATTGTTTCTATGGCCATCAGCTATAATAGTGAAGATGTAAAGAGTGATCATCCAATCTCTCCATGTGGCATGTGCCGCCAGGCATTGCTTGAATATGAAACAAGATTAAAAAATCCGATTCGTTTAATTTTAGCCGGCATGGAAGGGGAGATACAGATCATTAAAACATCCAGCCTGCTATTGCCATTTGCTTTTTCCAGCAGCGAATTAAAATAATCAGTTCAGCATTTTATTCGCCTGGCCTATCATATATCCATTATGATATACCTGCAGGTTGTAATTTCCTTTTTGATAATCATCTGCGTTCAGCGAAAAAACCAGTCGTTTAGTTTCGCCTTTCTGGTATTCAAATTTAATTTTCCGGGTGTATCTTTTCTTACCCTCGCCATGTGTTTCAATGGAAGAAGATGACTCCCATGCATCCGGGGTAAGTAATTTGCCATCCGGCTGAGTTATTACTACATACACTTCTGCATTATCATATTCATTCACATTATTTTGCAAAGCAAATGTTACAACAAGCTTATTGGTTTTTTTAGCAGAGGTGGTTTCCTGCTCTTTATCATTCTTCAACGTTACCGGAGATAGCCGTACTTCTGATGCTACAAAAGTGGATGCAAGGTTTACTTTTTCCGTCAGGATTTTATTTTCCTTATCCAGTTGCTGATTATTTGTTTCCAGGTTTTTTACCTGCACATTTACTTTTTCTAGTACTGCTGCTATTTGCTGTTTTTCTTCTTCGATGCTGGTGTTTTGGTTTTGTAATTCAGTCACCATCATTTCCAGTTCTATCTTTTTCTGTCGGGCAAGTAACAGATCGTTTTGGTTGAAATTTTTTCTTTTAAGAATGGTGGTTAATTCTGATTGCAACCTTCTTATTTCCATCAGCTTATTACCCAGTTCTCCTTTTAAGAGCCCTGCATGCATTTTAGAAGAGTCCAGTTCTATACCAAGAGTATTGATGGTTTGTGAATATATTTTTTGTAAAGAATCATGCACACCCTGTGCCACAGCGGTGGAGTCTTTTATATAAACTTCGGTGCGGCGATTGCTATACTGGGATTTATCATACAGATGATAAACCCAGGTACCTACCATACCAAACGAAAGCATAGCCAATAAAAGGGTTTTAGTGTCTTTCACAGGCTCAAGCTAATGATTTGAAAAATAAGAGGAATAAAAAAGACTTCACATTGTGGAAAACCATACTTGATTATAATAGTTAAATTATCACCTTATATATTTAGCACAAATTTATTTTTCAGTATTCTGATCTACATAAGCAGATACCCAACCTACCTGCCCATTTTTTACCAGGAAAAAAGTTTTTGTTTCAAATGCAGAAGAAAATTGTCGCATAATCTTAAGTAGTAAGCCAGTACCAGCCATTAAAGATTTTTGATCAAATACCTGGTGTACTCTTTGTGCTTCCCGCAATACAATCTCTTTATCAGTAGTCTTATTTACGTTGGTAGCTAAAAAGGCAGGGGCAAGGGCATCAAAATTATTATACAGCTTCTGATTAAATTTTACCAATTCGTCAAAGGAGATTGAGACGATGGAGTTTTCTGTTAATTCGGGATGCATAAGTGTTGCTACCGCCCAGGCAATACCTCCACTTACAGCAATATTATCACTCAGGGGATATGCACCACTTGCATTTACAGCATAAGTGATGTCGGAATTTTCTGCTGCCGATAATACACGATACAGTTGCTTATTAAAATTCACCAGGCTTTTATCTTCTTCACATCTTTTATCGGTAGCATTCGCTGTACTCTTGGTACCCCAGTTTATCGAGAACAGTTTAAATTCATTGGTATTCCCATAAGGGAAAAAGCCGCCTTTTGTATTGCCGCTTCCAATATCGACTAAAAATGTAGTGTACCTTCTTGAATCTGGAACAATACCGAGGTGTGACAATTTCGCTTCCTTCATTACATCTACTACTTCTACCTGCCTCTTAGGCTCATTTATTTTTAATCGAAATGAATCAATGAGTTGTTGAATCCATGCATTTTTATCGTCTTTATCAGCTTGCATTTTTACACCACTGCTAATAACTGTGTAAATATTTTTTGAAGGAATCTTGTATTCATTCTCTGCAGTATTAAATAAGCCTGCCAATCCATTGAGTGTGGCAGTAAATGTAGCCGGAGAGAAAGTTATAAAATCAGTATTTACAGAAGTGTCTTTGATGATATGAAAGGCTCCATTGCTCTTGGCATTCTTGCCAATTTCTATCACACTCATTTTAACTCCTTTGGAGCCAACTTCTATACCAGTATAAAGAGAGGAGTTGCTATACTTTGGTCTTACATTGTTTTGAGCCGTAACTGTAGTAAATGTAGAAACAATAAATATAAAAGGTAACAGCAGCCGGCGCAGATAAAGGTGGGTCATGGGTAGTAATTTTTCTTCAGGTAAAATTACTGTAATGAATTGGTGCTTTAGCTCTCAGTAAGGCCACTTATGAATTATGTGCAAAAGATGTGTTTAAGTACAATTTAAAAAACTGAGATTGAAATCAGACTTGAGTGTATAAAAAAACCGCTCCCGAAAAACGGGAACGGCTTTTTTTCGCAGGAGTTATCTGCTTTTTAACCGAATAAACCACCTTTTTTAAGACTTCTTACACCTTCACCGATTTTGAAGCCATTATGATAAATTTCAATTTTGTAATCACCAGTGCTGAAATCAGTTTGCTGAATTGGAAACTGAATAGACTTACGGGTACCTTGCTCATAGTTTACAGGAATTTTTGCTGTAAAACTTTTATCGCCATCCATACGGGTATTCAATATAGAACCATCAGAAATTATTTTACCATCTGGAGCAGTTACGATAAGATACATGTCTGCAGGGCCTGATTTTGCAATTCTATTTTCTACATCAAATGATACAACAAGCTTGTCAACTCTTTTTGCACTTGTGGTTTCTTTTACTTTACCACTTTTCTTTTCATTTACTGGCTGTACTTTAATGTTTGAAGCACTAAAAGTAGAAGCTACATCAACAGTTTTTGCTAGATCTTCTTTCTCTGTCAATGTGGTTGTAAGATTAGTTTCCAAATCAGTTTTTTCCTGACGTAAAGTTGTGTTAGATACATTTAATTCCTGATTTTCACCAGTTAAACGGGCTACATCTGCTTCCAGGTTATTGATTGTGCTATTTAATTCAGCAATCATTGTTCTTGCTTTTGCAAGCTGAGCCTGTGTAGCATTTTTATCGTTCAGTATTTTACGGATCTCTGCTTTTTTAGCTTCGATATCCTTGTTATACTTTGCCTGCATCTCTGCATTCTGGCCGCTAAGCGAATTGTTAGCACCAGTCACAGAATCTAATCTGGCAAGAGCATTGTCAAAATCTCTTTGAACATCAGTGTTCTTAGAAGACAATGTAGTGATCTGTGTTTGTTGTTCGGTCATTTTTTCTCCAGACTTATTTTTGTCCCAGAGTAAATAACCCCAAGAACCTAACATGCCTGCTGCCAGAACACCTATAAGGATGTTTTTATTATTATTATTCCTGGCCTTAGGAGGTTGGTTTTGAGATGGCGTTGTCGCCGAAGGATAATTAGTGTTTGTCATACAAAAAAATTTGAGTTAGACGTTTAAGATAATAATGATTTTTGGAATTTTAAACTGGTGCAAAGTAAGATGGCGGTTGCATCTTCTTTGTCTGTTTCCTGTTAAAAAAATTCCTGCTGCCACACCAAATTTCGAAAACCGTGCCAGAAAGGTATAATCACTATTCACATAGGTGAATTTCTTACTGACTACTGCATGGTGAAAGCCTGTATCTTAGCACCTTATGAGTGTGGAAAAGATAATTAATGATTGGAAAAAGGGAAACTTTAAACCAGTGTACTGGTTGGAAGGAGAGGAGGATTTTTTTATAGATAAAGCCATTGATTATGCTGAACACAACATTTTAAATGAAAATGAGTCGTCATTTAATCTTTCTATATTTTATGGCAAAGATGCCAATTGGGCTGATGTAATAAATGCCTGTCGTAGATATCCAATGTTTGCAGAACGACAAGTAGTACTGCTAAAAGAAGCACAACAAATGCGGGATGTAGAAAAGCTGGAGGGGTATATAGAAAATCCATTAAGCTCTACTGTCTTTGTTGTTTCTTACAAAGAAAAAAAATTAGATGCCCGTAAAAAATTTGCAAAGCTTGTAAAAGAGAAAGGCATACTTCTTACTACAAAGAAAATGTATGATAGGGAGTTGCCGGAATGGACACAATCATTAATTCATTCTAAAGGACTTACCATTTCTCCCAAAGGCTTGGCATTGATCGGTGAACATATCGGCAACGACCTTACCCGGATTGAAAATGAAATTGATAAACTATCTGTCAACCTTGGTAAAAGAAAAAACATTACCGAAGATGATATTGAAGAATATATCGGTGTAAGTAAAGAGTACAATGTATTTGAATTACAAACGGCAATTGCTACAAAAGATATGAGCCGCTGCATCCGCATCATTCAATATTTTGAAGGAAACCCAAAGGCAGGGCCCATACAATTGATATTGCCGTCACTTTATAGTTTTTTTAGTAAAGTGTTTATGGTATTTGGTGCAGGCGCCAGCGATGAAAAAACGGTGGCCGCAGCTATTGGAGTAAATCCATATTTCATCAAAGATTATATGACGGCTGCCCGTTTATATTCTTATCCGGGTATAGAAAATATATTATTACTGCTGCATCAATATAATCTTAAAAGTGTTGGTGTAGGAAGTCCTAATACCGATGATGCTTCTTTACTAAAAGAATTAATGGTAAAAATTATGGCCTGACGGTTTATACCTCACTGAAAATGCTTTTTCTTTGTGCAACTTTTAAATACATAACCTCCTCTTTAGAAAACAAAAAATTTTATAATGAAAAAAATACTCTTATCTCTTTTTACGGTAAGTACTTTGTTTCTTACTGCTTGTCTGGAAACCACCCAGGAAATTACCTTGAATGAAGATGGCAGCGGCACAATCAGTAATCAAAACGACCTAAGTCAAATTATGGCTCTGGCTAACCAAATGGGGGCAGGCAAAGAAATGGAGCAGGCAAGTATGAAAAAAATCGATTCTACTATTTCATTTGAGAAAGGGGCAGACAGTATTGCCAGCTTTACTCCAGAAGAACGAGAAATGGCCAGAAAAGGTACTATGCGGATTAATGCGGATATGAAAGAAGGTGTTTTTCTTACTAAAATGACTTTTCCTTTTTCTTCGCCCGACCAAATTCCCGCATATAATAAAATGTCAGGAAAAATTATGGCCGATGTTATGAAAGAAAGAGTAGGTGAAAATATGCCGGCAGGGGAAATGCCTGAGCCATCTTCCATTGATGATTATTACACTTATGAATTTTCTAATGGAGAATTAAAAAGGAAATTGAACAAAGAAAAATATGCTACTGTTGAAAGCGACGAATACCTTAAAAGTATGCAGCAGGGAAGTAGTATGGGATTAGTGATGAAAGCCAATTACATTATTAATTTGCCTCGCCCGGCAAAAGAAGTAGAAGGTAAAGGGGCTAAATTATCGGAGGATAAAAAGAAAGTAACTATTACCGCAGATCTGGATGATTTTTTTGCAGATCCATCTTTGCTTGAGTTTAAAATAAAATATTAAGGGCTTCGATAAAAATATTCCAGAGATTCCATAAGAATGGAATTTGCTGTTGGTTCGTAGTTCATATCTGGTATGAATTATGAACCAACTTTTTTTTATAAAACCTTCAGGCTGTCAATTTTGTCCTGGTCTATTTGTTTTACCAGCGATTCCAATCCATCAAATTTAATTTCTTCCCGCAGATATTTCTTTACAAACACTTTCAACGTTTGCCCATAAATTTCCTTATCGAAATCAAAAATATTTACTTCAACCACCCTTTTCTTTCCATCTACAGTAGGACGAAAACCAATACTCATCATACCTTTCATATGCAGTTCGTTTGTCTCATTTTTTATATCCGGCAGTTCAACATACACCGCATAGATTCCATTGCCCGGAACTATTTTTTCTTCATCCATCACTTTCAAATTGGCGGTGGGATAACCCAATTGTCTCCCAAGTTTATCACCATGTACCACTACACCTGAAAAGAAAAAATCGTAACCCAATAATTTATTTGCGGTAGCTATATCATTATGTAAAATTGCTTCCCTGATATTAGTAGAGCTTATAGAAATATCTTCCAATATATGCTTCGGAATTTCTTTGAGGTGATAATTGAATTCTAAGGCCTTTTTTTCGAGCAAACGATAATCACCAAGCCTGTCACGACCATAGCGATGATCGTAACCGATAATAATTGTATGCGGCCGAAATTTTTCCACCAAAAAATCCTTTATATATTCTTCTGCCGGTTGGTTGGCAAATACTTCCGTAAATGGAACTACCACCAAATGGTCTATACCCAACTGATCTAGCAGCTCTATTCTTTCATCCAACGTATTTATCAGCCGGATGCCTAAAATGGCAGAAGAAACAACCTTTCGGGGATGAGGATGAAAAGTAATAATAACTGTTTCTCCATCATGATCAGCAGCTTCGGATTTCAGCTTGTCAATTATCTGCTTGTGACCCATGTGGACTCCATCAAAGGTTCCGATGGTAACGACGGCATTTCTAAATACCGGTAAATTTGCGATGTCGTAGTGTACTTGCATAATTATCCCAAATGTTTCAGGAGGGCAAAACTAAATGATAATTCCTGCAAATAAGCAGGCAGAGATAATTGAGCATTGCGAAATGCACATTAGATTTGCCGGGTAATTTTAACTATGAGTCTGTATAGCAAAAGAGGTGTTTCTGCCCAAAAAGAAGAAGTGCATGCTGCCACCAAAAATCTTGATAAAGGTCTCTATGCAAATGCCTTTTGTAAAATTTATCCCGATGTACTCTGCAGAGATGAAGATTGGGTTAATGTGATGCATGCTGATGGAGCAGGCACTAAAAGCATCTTGGCCTATCTATATTGGAAAGAAACTGGTGATGCGTCCGTTTGGAGAGGCATAGCCCAGGATGCTATCGTTATGAACCTGGATGATCTTCTTTGTGTGGGTATATATGATAACCTTCTTTTTTCATCCACAATTGATAGAAATAAAAATGTAATTCCGGTGGAAGTACTCGAACAAGTAATAAATGGTACGCAACAGTTTTTTGATACCATGAAAAGTTTTGGAGTTAACATCACTTTTATGGGTGGGGAAACTGCCGACGTAGGCGATGTTGTAAGAACGATGGCTGTAAATGGTACAATGGCAGCAAGATGGCCCAAAGCAAAATTGATTACCAATGATAAAATAAAAGCTGGTGATGTGATAGTTGGATTGGCAGGTTTTGGACAGGCTAATTATGAAACTGCTTACAATAGTGGTTTAGCCAGTAATGGATTGACCAGTGCCCGGCATGATGTATTACATAAAACATATGGAGCAAGATTCCCTGAAAGCTATGATACAACTTTAGATGAATCGGTAGTTTATATCGGGCCACATAGAATGACGGATACAATACAGGATGGAGATTTGTCAATAACTATTGGAGAATTATTGCTCAGTCCTACAAGAACTTTTGCTCCTGTATTAAAACAATTATTAGAAAATCATTTTGACAGCATCCATGGATTGATCCATTGCAGCGGTGGCGGACAAACCAAATGTTTAAAATATCTACCAGGGAATTTAAAAATTATCAAAGACAATTTATTCGCACCGCCAATCATTTTTCAATTGATACAGGAAGCCAGCAAGTCTGATGATAAAGAAATGTACCAGGTATTTAATATGGGTACCCGACTGGAAATTTATACCAATGAAAAAGACGCTAATGCAATTATCAACGTCTCAAAAAGTTTTGGGGTAGATGCGCAGATAATTGGTAGGGTAGAAGAAAGTGATAAAAAAGAATTGGCTATCACCAATAGGATGGGAATGAAATTGGAGTATTAATAAACCGCCAGTATTAATTCACCCTGTAATAAACTGCACCCAAAAGCTTATTATTTTTATTATTTCTAATGGTAATAATGGCTTTCCCCCGTTCATTCACTTTTACTTCATAATCACCGCCACCTTTTCTTTCTATTGTCCCTTGTGATATAGATACATCAAGGTCTTCATCTTTAACTTTGAATACTTTAATAGAAACTAAATTGGAAACCCCGGTACTAAAAACATACAATTTTTCAGATACGATCTCGATATTTTCGTCCTGTACTAGGAAAGTTACTGGTTGTTTACGATAAGCTTTAACCATTCTTCCACCTTGTACAGCCGGTGTCCATTTAGGCCCTTTGATGAGGACCCTCACTACTTCAGCCTCCATCCCATATCCATGATTGGTCAAAGGTTTTACTTCGGAAATATTTCCTTCTTTGTCAACCATAAATTGTACAACGGTAGTATACAGTCCGATTGGTGCTCCATTATTAGAACCAACAGTTCCGTTAAGTGATCTTTCAAGATAACGTCTCCAGGTGGCATCTCCGCCCGGAAATGAGGCTTCAATTTCTACTTTCTCAAAAACTTTATCAGTATCCTCTTGAACCTTCTTCAATGAAACATCTGTGATTTTAAATGTTCCTGTAGAGATAATTTCTATTACACCCCATTTCCCTTTATCGCCATACTTTTTTATAGCAGCAGTATCTTTCAACACATTCACGGATTCTATTTTCTCAATAGGTACTATTGTTTCAATATTTTTTATTTCACCCATAGTGCCGGCTATTTTTCCATCCAACACTACTAACACTTTTAAATCATCTATTTTTTTAGTTTCCGTAATATGTATTAGAACAGGTTTAGACGTGTCACCAACCGTTTGAGTATTGCCGGCGAATGAAAAAATGCTTGTACCAAGCATTACGAATAGTATTATTGATTTTTGTTTCATAGTTACACAAATGTAAAATAAACGTTACAAGATTTTTGCTAATCGAAATAAGTGAAAAAAAATGGTTTTATCCCGCCGTTCTTTCTTTATTTTGCATCAAACCATCAACGCATGTCTGAACCTATTATTGAATTACATAACGTAAGCATCTTTCAGGGGAGCAATCTTATATTACAGGATGTAAACCTTACTGTAAATAAAGGTGAGTTTGTATACCTCGTAGGTAAAACGGGGACCGGCAAATCCAGCTTGCTTAAAACTTTGTATGGTGAACTGGAACTTACACAAGGCGATGGTACGGTAGCTGGCTTCACCCTTCGTGGGCTTGATTGGAAAAAAGTTCCTTACCTGCGCCGTAATCTTGGTGTTGTATTCCAGGATTTTCAATTGCTTACTGATCGTAATGTTAATGATAACCTCAAGTTTGTTCTCCGTGCCACTGGCTGGACGGATGATAAACTGATGAATGAAAAAATTGCTGATGTATTGGATAAAGTGGGATTGAAATCAAAAGGATTTAAAATGCCCTTTGAAATGAGTGGTGGCGAGCAGCAACGTATAGATATTGCCAGAGCATTACTTAATTCTCCTAAATTAATATTGGCAGATGAACCTACGGGCAACCTTGATCCCGAAACTTCTGATGAGATCATGTCCCTGCTTTTCCATATTTCTAGAGATTATAATACAGCGGTGGTTATGGCCTCACATGATTATCGGGTAGTACAAAAATTTCCTGCCCGGATGATAAGAACAGAAAGAGGAAGAGTGTTGGATAATGCTACCATAAGTATGTTATAAGTTGCTGGCTGTTTTTTTCATTGTCATAAGTGCTGCCCAGCAATTTTTTTCGCAGTGCTATTTCTTCATTTGTAAAAGGCTGATGATACAATTGTGTAATGATTGATGCAAATGCATTCGCCGTTGTTCCGGTATGGCAGGCGGCTTCCAAACCAGTTCCTTTTACCATCGGATCATTAACTACACAATGCCGGCCTTCAAACAGAGCATGTAAAAGTTTTAAACGAATACCTGTAATATTTTTGTTGAAACAGGGCAGTACATTGATATGTGCTTTTCTTATCAGATCATTCATTTCCGTTTCTGATGGATCTGCTACAAGGCATGTATGTTGATATAAATGTGCCATTTTCTGTAACCGCTTCGAAGGTTTTTTTCCTGCAATTACAAAAGGTTTTCTGATGTTATTAAAAACATTTTGCAATAACCACATCGCTGCTTTTTCATTTTCAGGAACAGCCAGGTTGCCATGGTACAAGCATAAAGTTCCCATGCCTTCTTCACCAGATACTTTTTGCCAGGCTGGAAAAGTGGGAACAAATTTTACCTGGTGCAAATGATAATCATTCACCAAAGTGTGTATATCCTCGCTGGATACACATACATACACACATTCATCAGGAAGTTGATGGTTATACTTTTTTATTAAATGACTCTCCCGTATAAAATAAAGTTTTTTCAATAATGAGGTTTCCGACCTTGCTAATTCCTTATAATAAATACTTTCTTCATTGTGCATCCGTACCACCACTTTTCTTTTTGCAAGATCAAGATGGGGTAGTACACCAGTACAATGTAATCCTTCCAATAAAATGGGATAGTTGTCTTTTTGCAGGTTGTTGATTAACTCATCATTAATTCTGGATGAAATGATGTACGGAAGTTTGGAGAATAATTCATTGTGTGCTTTTTTTCTTTCATATACATGTATGCTTTCGCAAAACTGGTTTAGTTCGTTGGGTGTGCCTCTTTCATTATAGCTAAAGTAATGGAGGTGAATCTTAATCTCCAGTTTCTTAAGCATCATTATACGATTCATCATATCAATAGCTCCGCCATAATCTGCGGGCCATGGCACATCCAGACAAACGATATGTAAATGACGGCTCAACTATTAAATACTGATTTGTAAAATGAAACTAGTTTACTTTCTTCCTGCTGCCAGTTAAACTTTTGGCGGGCCAGCAGGCAATTCTGTTTTAATCTTGCCTGTAGAACATCATTTGCAAGTAAATTGTTTATAGCATTGGCAATTCTTTTAGTATCAATATCATCTATCAACACAGCCACCTCATATTGTTGATTGAAAAGCTGGTACTCTGGAAAGTTCATAGTGATTTGTGGAATACCAGCTTGTATATAATCAAAAAATTTATTGGGTAAGGCTAAGTATTGATTCAGCCCTTCATTTTCTGCAATAGCCATTCCAATATATGCCTGTTGTGAAATTTTCCATAACTCATCCGGCAACAACATTCCTTTTAATTCAATTTTTTGTTCCAGTTTATTTTCAGCAATTAGTTTTTTTAGTTGCGGCATAAAGTTTCCATCTCCACAAATGATCAACTTGCAATTGACCCACTGCATGGCAGGTACTAAGTTCTCAAACCCCCGGGCTTCATTTACGGCACCCTGATATAGTATAAATTTTTCCGTTGCTGGTGGTGAATCTAATTCTTTCAGCAATGGCATATTCCGGATGGTTTCATAGTTTACACCATATCTTTTATTGAACTCCCGGGCAATGCTTTCACTCACCGTATAGCCCCACTTAAATTTTGGTACAAATCTTTTTTCTATCCCCATCCAGGCTTTTTTAATGGCAGGCCTGGTTACTACTTCTTTTAGCTCAGTAAATAATTCATGTGCGTCATAAATGCGGGGAATACCTTTTGAAACGGAAATAGTATGGCAAGGAAAAATGGTATCGAGGTCTATTGCACAAATAGCATCCATTTTACTAAAGAAAAGATAAGCAGTTAGCCGCAGGTTGTATTCAGCATAAAACAACTTGCCTTTTGTGAATAAGCACTTAATTCTTTTTTGTTTAAATTTTTTAGTTACCAGTGGGAGAGAAGAAGATAATTTTCTTCCTACTAATGTTACATCATAGCCATTCTCCGCCAGTGTAGTGCAGATACGGTGCATTCGCTGGTCGTACGTAAGATCGTTGGTTACTGTAAAATAAATTTTCTTCAATAGATGTAGAATTGTAAAAATGCCTCTATAAAACCCTTTTTTTTGACCTCGCCTAACGATGCCCAAAAGAAAAAAGGCTTTGCAAATATGCAAAACCTTCTTCTTTAAAACT
Organism: Chitinophagaceae bacterium; assembly: GCA_031397865.1. GTDB lineage: Bacteria > Bacteroidota > Bacteroidia > Chitinophagales > Chitinophagaceae > JJ008. Next base: position 21,124 of record JANNMN010000019.1, on the reverse strand, counting down.
ATTAAACTTTAAAATACTATTGTCCCATATTCATACCATCCATTCCGCTATCACCGGGGTTTTTATTGTTTTTACGTTTAAATAAGTTAGCATCAAACTTTCCAAATCTCCAGTTGAAATTCAATCGCAAAATTTGTGGATCACGACGACGGAATACTTCCTGTATAAAAAAATTAGATTCAGAATAAATATTCTGACGGCGGGTCCTGAAAATGTCGTTTACATTCAAAGAAAGAGATGCTTGCTTATTTTTTAAGAACTCATATCTTATTCCTCCATCAACATAATAATTTGCTTTTACATATCCCTGTGCAGAGCTTGACTGGCCAAACATACCGCCTCCGCCACCAAACATTCCACCACCGCCGCCTCTGCCACCAGAATTGCCACCGCTACCACCGGGAGGCAGTACAGTTTTTGATTGATACTCACCGGAGATTTGCACAGAAAAGTTTTTAGGAAGTTTAAAGGTGTTATTCAATTTTCCAAACCAACTGGCAAACTGATCTTGCTCTGGCTGACCTGCAATACCGGTAGTAATTTTAGAAGTAAACAAATTCAGGTTAGTGGTCATATCCCACCATTTGGTCATTTTATTTTTCGACACAAGTTCTAATCCTGTTACATAGCTGGAGTTTGCATTGATGTATGTATTTATAAGCATGTCCTTACCATTCGAAGGGTTATCTTCCCTTACCTGGAAACGGGTAATAAGGTCAGTTGTGTTTTTATAATATAATGATGCAATAAAATTATCTCTGTTCTTAAATGTTTTCTGATAAGACAATTCAAGTGAATTAGTAAACTCCGGATTCAACGCTGGATTACCACGACTTATATTAAGTGAATCAGAAAAATCTGTAAAAGGATACAACTGGAAGAAATTAGGACGATTGATTCTTCTTGAAAAATTCAATTGCAGATCCTGTTCCCCTTTTAACTTCTGCGTTAAGAATACACTTGGGAAAAAACTTACGGGGAATTTAATATTAAATACTTCTCCTTTATCCGGCAGCCTTCCCTGGTAATCAGAACTTTCAACTCTAAGACCGAGTTGATAACCAAAATCTTTTATCTTATTACTATAAGTGGTGTAAGCGGCATACACATTATCTGTATTGTTATAATTCACCGACAACAGGGGTTGTAAAAAACGAACACCATATTCATAAAAATAAAATTCATTCTTAGTTTCTGACTTTCTCATTTGCACCCGAACTCCCATTTCCAGTTTCGACTTTTCGTTCAATGGTTTTGTATAATCGGTTTGAAGAGTAACGTTATCATTACTACCTGCACCGGCTTGTTGTTGTTTGTTGCTATTCAGAAATGAATAGCCGGGTACTTTAAAATAATCGGTAGTTATAATATTATTGTTGTTATTCTCACTGTGATTGTAATTCACATCTGCTGTAAGTTCTTCTCCCTGTTTTGGAAAATTATGTTTGAAGCTTAATGAAAGTCCATTGTTATTGAACCTATTTGTTGAATTTGAAAGTCTTTCGTTATAAGATGAAGTAACAGGAGTGTAGAGTGAGTCAATGGTGATATCACTTTTAGAGCTCGGATTGAAACGGCCTCTTGCCAGGTTTCCGGAAAGAGAAATAGTATTACGATTATCTAGAAAATAATCAAAACCACCACGGAAAAACATAAACTGACCGTTCATTACACTGCGATCATCCTGATTAAGAAATGTATTAGGGATACCGATCAATGTTGTACGGTCTGTATTACCCGTACTGATAGATCTTCGTTGGTTAAAATTTGCACCGGCAAAGAAATTTACTTTATCCTGTCGGATGTTTACATCACCACCTAGACCCACTCTGCCTCTTGAATCCACATTGGTTCTTACACTGCCGCTATAACCAACTCTTTTATTTTTCTTCAACACTACATTTAGAATACCTGCTGTACCACCTGATGCATCAAATTTTGCTGAAGGGTTTGTAATGATCTCAACACTTTCAATGGCATCTGCCGGTATCTGATCAAGACTCATCGTTGTTGGTCTGCCATCCACAAATATCTGTGGTGTATTGTTCCGCATAGTTACATTACCATCAAGATCAACTGTTACCGACGGTACATTTTTCATAATGTCCACAGCAGTACCGCCTTGAGAAACCATGTTTTTTTCTACATTAAAAATTTTGCGATCGATGCCTAATTGCAAACCAGACTTAGAAGAAGTAACAGTTACATTCTCCAATGTTTTTTCTTCAATGTCTATTTTAATATTGCCAAGGTCTTTATCCAATGCACCCATCATAGAGCTCATATCTCCATTATTGCCACCGCCCATTTTTATATCGAATGAAACTGTTTGTTCATATGATTTAAATCCAACAACAGATACTTTTAATTTGTACTGACCCATTACCGGAACATTTTCAATTAAAAACTCTCCGTTGGCTCTTGTCAGCATTCCACCAATTACTACTTCCTTTCTTTTTTTAGAAACGGAATCAAACTTGTTTTGTAATAATTGAACAGAAGCAAATTCTATGGGTTTGGAGGATTTAGATTCGATCAGCTTGCCATACATGGTTCCGGTGGGTATTTGTCTGCCGCCGCCTGCACCAGCACCGCCACGGTTTCCACCGGGGCCTGGCATCTGAGCAGATAAAGTGTAACTAATTAAGATTGAAGCTAAAAGAAAGGCAATTTGTTTCATTATGAGAATTTGAAGGTTAGACGTAAAAAGGGAAATCAACTTGCTTACAATTAAATGACAACTTGATGAGTGGCTTTATAACCGCTTTAAAAGGAAATTGTTTGATGAAATAGCTGTTTGGTAGCTTATTAATTGTTTGCGAACATGGTAAGTAATACCTGTATCAGGCCAATCAAAAACCCAAGAACCGCACCAATAATTTCTACGAATCGAAATTCTTTTGACATAATCTGGTATAAAACCTCTTCCAGTTTATCTGAAGAAAATGCAGATACTTTACTTATTACTATCTGTTCAAGATCAAGTTCGGTTTTAAGATTGCCGGCATATTGTTTCATCACCTGCGGAAAAAGAGTTTCTATTTCTTTCATAAATGCAGTTTTAAATGTGGTGATGGTTTTATCACCAATAAACATACTGATGACGGGCATTTCATCCTTCAGCCGGTTCTTTAAAAAATCATCAAAATGATCTTCTATCATCGGCATTATTTTTTTCAGATTATCCGGGTTGCTTATCTTTTGTTCAATATCATCAAACGATAAGAACTCGGCACTTACCAGTTTGCCCAGCTTTTCAGCAAATTGCTTTTGCCTTTTTGGAAAAATTCCCTGGAAGGTGATACCCAATATCTTTTTTGGTTCACGGGGATGAAAAAGCATTTTAATAGCTACCCAATTAGTTACCCATCCGATAAATGCTGAGATAAGGGGTAATGAAAATAATATCCAGTAATTCATATTGTTTAAAAAAGAGTGCAAAGAAACTGAAAGCAACGCCGCTATCAAAATATGCTTTTGCAAAAGCAGAGAATAGTCCGGGAGTTTCTTAATGAATAAAGAGAAGCTGGTAAATTATCTCAGGAATTCTTTTATTGCCATGCAGTATGTGTTCTGATTTTCTTTATTTTTGCAACACCAAAATGGTAGTCGTAGCTCAGTTGGTTAGAGCATTAGATTGTGGTTCTAAGGGTCGGGGGTTCGAGCCCCCTCGATTACCCAAAGTTTAAAAAGCTTCTTTAACAGGAAGCTTTTTTGTTTCCCCCCATTCATCAAAAACATGTGTTAAAAGCCCGGAAAGGCAAGAAAAGCAACGTTTTTGCGTTATTTTTGAGTATGCAAAAAGCACTTAAATATCTATTCAATATGAAAAGACTCCCGATTGTGATTATGATGTTGGTGGCAGGTTCATTTCTTGCCTTCAAAACGATGGGCACTGGAATTAAAAATCCGTCAAACCCTCCTTCCAAATATGAACAAATTTTGAAGTTGGTAGGTGAAATGCTTACCCAGGGCCATTACAGCCCACAAGATATCAATGATGATTTTTCTAAAAAGATATTCAACAAGTTTATTGGTGATCTTGATCCTGAAAAAAATATGTTCTTAAAAAGTGACATGACGGGACTTGCAAAATTTGAAACAAGAGTGGATGATGAAATTAAAGGAGCACCAGTTGAATTTTTCCTGGCTGCATCTAAAGTTTTTAATACCCGTATGGAAGAGGCTACTAAGTATTATACTGAGTACATCGCCAATCCATTTGATTTTACAGTAAATGAAGAAGTAGTGGTTGATGGAGATAAGCTTGACTATCCTACTACCGCTGCAGAAAGAAAAGACAGGTGGAGAAAGAAAATAAAATTCATGACACTGGAGAGATATGCCGACCTCTTAGAAATAAGGGAAAAAAATAAAGGTAAAGAAGGCTTTGTAGTAAAATCAGACACAGAGCTGGAGAAAGATGCCCGGGAGAAAGTGAAAAAAATATTGGATAGAACTTTTGAAAGATTCCGTTTAAAATTTAGTGATGATGATAAGTTCAATTTATTTGTGAATGCTATCACTACTACCATGGATCCGCATACAGAGTTTTTTCCTCCGGTAGATAAAAGATATTTTGATGAAGAAATGAGTGGCCGTTTTTATGGTATTGGTGCCTCCTTACAATATGATGATGGAAATATTAAAGTGGCCAGCATATTATCTGGTAGCCCGGCTGCTAAATCTGGTGAAATACAACCTGGTGATCTGATACAAAAAGTAGCTCAGGGAAAAGAAGAGCCAACAGACCTTACCGGTTTTGTAGTTACTGATGCAGTAAAAATTATCCGTGGTAAAAAAGGAACCGAAGTAAGATTGACTGTTAAAAAAATGGATGGTACAGTAAAAGTGGTATCGCTTATCCGTGATGAAATAGTACAGGATGAAACTTTTGCCCGGAGTGCTATTGTAAATAATAATGGTTCTAAGATCGGTTATATATTTCTGCCAGAGTTTTATGCAGATTTTGATCGGCCGAATGGCAACCGAAGTTTTGTGGATGTAGCTAAAGAAGTAACTAAACTGAAAGAAGAAAAAGTAGATGGTATTGTAATTGATCTGCGCAACAATGGTGGCGGTTCTTTGTATGATGTGGTGCAAATGGTTGGTCTGTTTATAGATGAAGGCCCGATAGTGCAGGTTAAGGATAGAGAGAATAAAGCAAGTGTATTAAAAGATAAAGACAAATCAGTTTTATACTCAGGTCCGCTGGCAGTAATGGTTAATGAATTTAGTGCATCTGCCTCAGAGATATTTGCAGCAGCTATACAAGATTATGGCCGTGGTGTTATCATTGGCAGCACATCTACGTATGGTAAAGGAACGGTGCAGCGTAATATAGGCCTTGATACTGAAAGTGGTTTTTCTGCCACAGCCAGTGATCTTGGAACGGTGAAATTAACCCTTCAGAAATTTTATCGTATCAATGGTGGCTCTACACAGTTGAAAGGAGTTACTTCTGATATTGTATTACCTGACAATCTTGAATACCTGAATGTAAGAGAGAAGGATGATAAGGATGCTTTACCATGGGATGAAATAAATAAAGCCAGTTATTCTAATTGGAGTGCCGGTTACGATTTAAAAGTAATTCAGCAATTGGCAGCTCTGCGAATAGAAAACGATGAAGCCTTTAAGCTGATAAAAGAAAGTACTGAGTGGTTATCTAAGCAAAATGATAAGGTCTATTCATTAAATCTTGAAAAATACCGCCAGGAGCAAAAGGCTGTTCGTACTACTATAAAGCAAATGGAGACATTGCTGAAATTAAAAGAAGAAATAAACGTAACAGCATTACCCAATGAAGTAAACCGCTGGGCAGAAGATAAAAACAAGCAAGATCGTTTTACACAATGGTTGAAAGCATTACAAAAAGATATTTATCTTGACCAGGCTGTAAAAGTGGTGAATGATATCATTAACCAGCAATCTGTAGTAAAAGGAAAAGCAGGTGAGGAGCCGGCGAAGAAAGGGTTTTAAAATAATTTTATTTTATATATAATGAGACCCTGGCTGATAAGTTGGGGTCTTTTTTTGTGGAGACTTGTATTAGATTTAAAGTAGGAGACTCCGAGTAGGAAAAATATATCTACTAAGCCAAATTTACCTATCTTTTGTCGACAAACTATTTATTTATGCCTGCCCGTCAAAGACGTTCCGACCCATCTGTTGCTGTGGAAAATCAGTTACAGTCAATTATTAAAAATCCCCTTATGAAGTGGATATTAATAATAGCGGGGATCTTTTTACTTGTTTTATTGGGGATAGGAGTTTTTAAAGCCTTTCAAGGAGACCATGTTAAAATTTTTGGAATAGAGTTTAACTCTCCTCGACCAAAAAATGATACTATTATTAAGACTATTGAAAAACCACTTCCTATTTGGGATACTTCAAAAGTTACATTGCCAAGAGAAAATGACAATACTCCTAGAGTAACAGTAAAATATCTCCCCGAACAAAATAAAACTAAGAAAGATACATCAGGTACAAATCAAACCACAATTAATGGTGGAAACACTAGAAATGTTACAGGAAATAATAATACAGTTTATCAGAACGATATCAATGTTAATACAGATAGGAAACTAACCCAATCCGAAATATTGGATTTTTTCAATCTTGTCGAAAAGGCCAAAAAAGATTTTTCAATTAAATCTGATACTATTGTATTCATGTCCGTACCTGGATATAATATGGTGGCCTACGAACAGTTGAAAGAAATTTTAATACAAAGAGGATATAAACTTGATATTGGAGCTACAATGCCATCTGAAATTCCCAAAGGAATTCAAGTATGGCATCAGTTTAACCGATATATAAAAGTCACAGTTGGAATTATTAAATAAAATTTATTCTTGAAAGAGTTTCATTCGTTTTACTCATATGTATTCTCTATTCTTTTATGAATGATTATGTGTGAGGGTATGAGACTTTTGATACTAAACGGCAAGCCCGGAAAAACGAAAATATATTTTACTTTGTCATCAAATAAGTTCGTAACCAAGGGAACTACACATTACAAATACCTTTCCTTCAACACCCCCACATGATGATGAATATGCCCGACGAGAATAAAGCCAATACCGAGCACATAAGTAGGTTTGCCGCTGGCGGTGCCATTACTGTCGAGTTGCTGTTTATCAAAACTGCCAAACATTATTTCGGTAGATTGGCGAACGGCTTTAAATTCTTGAATCATTTCGTTCCAATCCCTTTTAGCGGCTTTTGAATTCCAGGCATAATTGTTTTCATCAAAGCCTGGCAGCGGAGTAGTATCCTGGCGGGCCATACATAATGCCCGGTATGCAAAAATTCTTTCTGCATCTATTATATGCAGCAACATTTCTTTTATCGTCCATTTTCCTTTGGCATATCGGTAGTTTAATTTTTCTGCCGGTATTTTTTTCAGGAACTGTATAATCGATTTGGTTTGGTTTTGAAGTGCTGTCATTAAATCATTTTCTGGTACCTGGTTGATGTAGCGATGAAAATAGTCGGGTACTCTGGCAAGGTTGGGACGAGGCATATTGATCTTGATTTTGGTTTTTAATAATTGTAAGGTCGGTAATTTTTATAAATCTGAATCAGCATTTATTTAAAAAAGAGAAAGATACCGGGTCAGGCCCGGTACGACGAGAGTATGAATGTTTATTGTGGCATTGCATATTTTGACATTCACTGATCGATTCACTTAAAAGTAGAGAATGATACCGGGGCAAGCCCGGCACGACATCACTCCGTAAAATCAATATTTCATTAGTAATTTGAAACTAACACATTATTTAAAACAAAATCCCCCCGATTAATTCGGGGGGATTTTATTATGTCTATATAAATTTAATTACCCTTTCTTCTTTGGTGTAACAGTTGTTTTTGTTTTTACAGGAACAGCTTTTCTTTCTCCCTTAATGGTAGAAGCAAGTTTAAGTGCTTCGTATGCATTAATGATGCCACCATATTTGCTAAGACTGCTCAATGGAACCATTTCGTCATCACCAGGATTTTTTACATTATCTACTGGTTTCTGTGATGATTTTTGAATTACCATTTTTACCTGCGCCGCACTCAGGTTAGGATAATATTCCAGGATTAATGCAGCAAGACCAGCCACGACCGGCGAAGCCATACTGGTTCCCTGCAAATTCTGATACGTATTACCGCCCGGTACCGTTGCATATATTTTTACACCCGGTGCAAAAACATCTACTTCATTTTTACCATAGTTAGAAAAACTAGCAGTAAGCCCACCAGCTTTAGGATCGCCACTTGCACCAACTGTTATCCAGTTATTAGGTTTTGTGCCATTCAATAATTGTGGAGTAGGATAATTGAAAGTTGTATCCAGATTTTTTGCATCATTACCTGCTGCATGTATCATTAATACACCTTTACTTTCTGCATACTTTACGGCATCATCCACCCATTTCTTTTCCGGAGAAAATCCTTTACCAAAACTCATATTAATAACCTGTGCACCATTATCAACTGCATAGCGGATGGCCAATGCTATGTCTTTATCATGTTCATCACCATCAGGTACGGCACGGAGGCTCATTATTTTTACGTTGTCGGCAATACCATCCATTCCCACACCATTTTTGCGGGAGGCAGCAATAATGCCAGATACATGGGTGCCATGCATGGCTGATTTATTACTCACCATTACATTGTTGTTGCCATAATATTTATCGTTAAAATCATTGTAATTATCTTTTACAATATCAGAACGATAATCTGTAGGAGGAGTACTGGCGGCATTTGCTTTTTTCTCTTCACTGTTTACATATTCACCAAAGCCTTCAAGGAATTCCTGGTTGGTAGTTTCCATCGCATCATTTTGCGACATTAATCCATACAGGTTATTTTTTGCTTTTTTTACTTCGGCATCATCCGATTTAAACTCACCCAGTTCTTTACCGGTGTATTTATCTTTTCCCATTGCCTTGCGTAAAATACTATCACTCTTCAGCACATTGTTATAGGCTCTTTTAATAAAAACAAGTTCCAATCCGCTGCTTTTATTATCACCATTTATTTCTTTATCTGAACGAAGCCACATTTCATATTCAAACAACTGCTCCTTGGATAAAGTAGATCTATCAATTTCCTTTCCTTCATACTTGCTTTTGAATTGATGATAAACCCGGGCAGCTTCGTATGAATCCTGCTCTACATTTTTATCATCTTTTCCACCCAAAAAATTCCAGCCATAAATATCATCTACGTATCCATTCTTGTCATCATCAATACCATTGCCCGGCACTTCTTTTGGGTTTCTCCACAATACATCTTTCAAATCTTCATGAGCAGTATCGATACCTGAATCGATTACAGCAACGATTACTGTTTTGCTCTTCAATTTTTTTGCTTTTACAAAATCGTAAGCTTTGTCAACACTGATACCATAATATCCAGTGGAGGCTTTGTCGAGCATGTGCCATCCTTTTGGTACTTCATCTCTTTGTGCAAAAATGGCCGAGGATATAATTCCACTTAAAGCCAGCAATGTTGTTCTCTTTATTAAACTTGTCATTTGATTTGTTTTATACTGCAAATTTGGTGTAAGGGTAAAAATACTGATTACCATTCATACATTTTACATAAATAAAAGCCTCAAAATCTGAGGCTTTAGCTTTTTTTTGACGGATGGTAAGCTTGGTTAGTTGCTCAGCTTTAGTTCCACCCTGCGATTTTGTGATTTCTCTGCAGATGTTCTCCCATCGTTCAATGGCCGTGTAGGTCCAAAACCCTGGGAGCTGAGCCGGGCCTCATCAATTCCTTTTGACAGCAGGTATTTTTTTACATTCTCAGCTCTGTCCTCCGATAATTTCACGTTGGCTTCGGCATTGCCATCTGCACTGGTATGGCCTTCGATAGAAATTTTTAAAGATGGATTATCATTTAAAATTGTAGCCACCTCATTCAATACGTTTAGAGATTGAGGAAGAAGGATTGCTTTGCCTGATTGAAACTGAATTCTTTTTGCCGCATAATTTACTTTTTCAATGATCTCTTTTTTTATTTCAGCACAGCCATTATTTTCTGCAGTACCTTTTACTGTCGGGCATTTATCATTCTCATCATTTATTCCATCGCCATCTGTATCCGGCACCGGGCAACCACCATACCTGCCGATACCAGCCAGTGCAGGACATTTATCTTCTTCATCATTTACCCCATCATTATCTGTATCGGGAACAGGGCAACCATCATATTTTTTTAACCCGGCTACATCGGGACATTTGTCTTCATCATCGTTTACTCCATCATTGTCTTTGTCTATCACAGGGCATCCATTATTTTTTAAAACACCTGCCTGCTCCGGACATTTATCATCATTATCTGCAATACCATCACCATCTTTATCCGGGCAACCATTAGTAATAGCAGAGCCGGCCTTATCAGGACAATTATCTTTATCGTCTGGTATACCATCTTTGTCTTTATCCTTTGGTTTCTTTTCTATACTTACCGGCTGGCCTAAAAATATTCCAATTGTACCACCAATAACCTGGTGCTTTAATGAACCGGTGTAACCAATGGGTTGATAAAAATCATTCATTCCACGGCTGTAATTGGCGGTAATAAAAAATCTTCCTGACTCAAAACCAGCTAGTCCATTAACTCCATAATTAATTACCTGGTATTGCCCCGGTTTATCACCTACGGGCAAATCATCATTTTCGCTGGAAGCGGATACACCAGTAGTTTGGATAATTTGTGCTGTCGTTTTTCCATTAAAAAAAACAGAAACGTACGGTCCGCCACCGATTATGAATTTTGCTTTTTTACCAAATTTCAAAACCAGGTTGAGCGGCAGATCAATATAATTTACATATTGGGTACTTTTTTGGTTGACGATTGAATCTGCCCCGGGAGTAAAAGTCTGCGAAAACTTTCTTCCTTTTTGATGATAAATAACGCCGGGCTGAAAGGAAAAATTCGACTTACTGCTGAAAGGTATATCAGCTAAAAAACCACCATGAATTCCTATACGTCCAGAAAAAAATCCTTTGATGGAATCGAAGACTGGAATATTATTTTCTTCAATAACGGTGGATTGATGACCACCTGCCACAACGGCCACCCGTATTTGAGCATTGGAATAAATAACACCGGTTAATACCAGCAGGAGCAGTAAGATTTTTTTCATGGGAATGAATTTGGTTTTTTGATACGATTTAGGAGTGTAAAAGTTGCAAATTTTCTTCAAATATCAAAGAAAGTACGGCCAGCATTTAAATATCAAACTTAATGCCCTGTGCCAATGGCAAAGATGTACTGTAGTTGATAGTATTGGTTTGCCTGCGCATATAAGTTTTCCAGGCATCGCTACCACTTTCTCTGCCGCCACCTGTTTCTTTTTCGCCACCAAAGGCTCCGCCAATTTCTGCACCGGATGTGCCAATGTTTACATTCGCTATTCCACAATCACTTCCGGCATGCGAAAGAAATTGTTCTGCCTCCCGCAGATTTAATGTCATGATAGAAGATGATAATCCCTGTGGCACTTCATTTTGAATAGCAATAGCTTCTTCCATTGTTTTATACTTTAGTAAATAAAGTATGGGGGCAAAAGTTTCATGCTGCACAATTTTATAACCCGGTTTTGCTTCCGCAATGCAAGGTTTTACATAGCATCCACTTTCATATCCTGCACCAGTAAGTTCACCACCATCCACAATAAATTTTCCACCTTCTGCTTTGCATTTTTCAATAGCATCAATATACATTTTCACCGCATCTTTATCAATCAAAGGCCCTACATGATTTTTTTCATCCAACGGATCACCAATATTTAATTGTTTGTAAGCCGCAGTCAATTTTGCTTTTACAGTATCATATACATCTTCATGAATAATTAAGCGACGGGTAGAAGTGCAACGCTGACCGGCCGTACCGACTGCTCCAAACAATGAACCAAGAATAGCAATATCCAGATCAGCATCTTTGGAAATAATGATCGCATTATTGCCACCTAATTCTAATAAAGCTCTTCCTAATCTTGCACCCACGGTAGCACTTACGGCTTTACCCATGCGGGTAGAACCAGTGGCTGACACCAATGGAAGTCTTGTATCCGCAGCCATCCATTCACCCACTTCACGGCCACCAACTATTAATCCACAAACACCTTCGGGCACATTATTTTTTGCAAAAACTTCTGCAATAATATTCTGACAAGCTATTCCACACAAAGGTGTTTTTTCTGATGGCTTCCATACAACTACATTGCCACATACCCATGCCAGCATACTATTCCAGCTCCAAACTGCCACAGGAAAATTGAAGGCAGAAATAATTCCTACAATTCCAAGTGGATGATATTGTTCATACATTCTATGTGCCGGACGTTCGCTGTGCATCGTTAATCCATGCAATTGCCTTGAGAGACCAACTGCAAAATCGCAGATGTCAATCATTTCTTGTACTTCGCCATATCCTTCCTGGAGGCTTTTTCCCATTTCATAAGAAACAAGTTTGCCTAATGGTTCTTTATATTGACGTAATGCTTCGCCAACTTGCCGAACTATTTCACCCCGCTTAGGTGCAGGCATAGTACGCCAAGTAAGAAAAGCTTTTTCGGCTTTTTTAATTACAGCTTCATAACTTTCTTTATCGGCAGCAGTTACTGAACCAATTTTTTTACCATCAACAGGGGAGATGGAGTCTATCGTTTCACCTTTAGTGGTTATCCATTTTGTACCGGTACTTACTCCCTGATTATTTGTTTCTACCTTCAATATTTTAAGAAAATCCATAGTAATAATTTGTGGGGCAAAGATATTTTAATTCCGGCTGATAACCATTTAATGATTGACAGGAATATTAATTTGGAGCCGTGTTATTAATTATTACAATTAATAAAATAGTCAGTACTAGTGCTGAAGAGAAATTCAATATTGGAGAATGGGAGAGGAGCATTAGTATTGCTCACCTTCGTTCGGAAAATTTTTCGACTTTACATCTTGTATATAATGTTGCACTGCTTTAGTGGCTTGCTCATGTATATTAAGGTATTGACGAAGAAACCGTGGTTTAAATTCAGTGTTAATGCCCAACATATCATGCATTACCAGTACCTGCCCATCACAATTACCACCGGCTCCAATGCCGATAGTTGGTATATGAAGACTTTCAGAAACTTCTTTGGCCAATGCTGCCGGAATTTTTTCCAGCACAATGGCAAAGCAACCTGCATCTTCTAATAATTTTGCATCTGCTTTTAATTTTTTTGCTTCATCTTTTTCTTTAGCCCTTACAGTATAGGTGCCGAATTTATAAATGGATTGAGGAGTTAATCCAAGATGCCCCATGACTGGTATGCCTGCGGAAACAATTTTTTTAATACTATCTAATACTTCTTCTCCACCTTCTAATTTGATTGAATGCCCACCCGTTTCTTTCATAATGCGAATGGCTGAGGCTAATGCAATATCTGAATTGGACTGATAAGAACCGAAGGGCAGATCAACAACAACTAAACACCTGTCAATACCGCGGATAACAGAGGATGCATGATAGATCATCTGATCAAGTGTAATGGGCAACGTAGTTTCATGTCCTGCCATTACGTTGGAAGCTGAATCCCCAACAAGTATTACATCTATCCCAGCACCATCTATAATTTTTGCAAAAGAAAAATCATAAGCCGTCAGCATACTGATCTTTTCACCGGCAGCTTTCATTTTAAGAAGGGTGTTGGTCGTTACTTTTTTTATTTCTTTGTTGACAGACATATAGAGAGATTGAAAGTGATAATCTAAAACTACTGTTTTTATACTGCTAGTGTTTGAAATAAATGTTTCTTGTAAAATGCTGAGTAAAGAACAAAATTCCCGATAAAAATCGGGATACTGCAAAATGGCCAATAGAATTTATGCAGTACAAGTGTGCGACGCAACAGACGATGATAGTAGTACTGAAGCTGGCAAAAAAATATTTTTATATCTCTATCTCTTTCAACTTTACTTCCTCATATAATGTATGTATCAATCCATCCGCCAATCCAATTTTTGGAACAAAAATTTCTTCCGTCTCTGCCCATCGCATTACATTAATATAAATAAGCAGGGCCGGTACTATTACATCGGCCCTGTCTTCTCGCAATTTATGCATACTGATACGCTGCGATAAAGAAAGGTTACTGAATTCCTTGTAATAATCCCGCAGTAGTTCCAGTGTAAGTGGTTTTCCTTCTTTTCTTTTTGAAATAGAAAATATTTTATTGATGTTGCCACCGGATCCAATAGCCGTTACATGATGATAGCCTTTTGATTTTGTACGGATGAATTCTTTCATCTCATTCCAGGCTGCTTCATCCACCTGATTTTTTAATAACCGGATGGTGCCGATGTTAAATGATTTTTTAAATATCAATTTACTATCACTGAAAAAAGTAAGCTCCGTACTTCCACCACCAACATCTACATAGAGATATGATTCGTCGGTGGTCATATTCTCTGCCACATGATTTTCATAAATAAAAGAAGCCTCCTGATCGCCGCTGATTATTTCAATTTCAATTCCTGTTTCTGCTTTTACTTTTTTAATGATTTCCTGTGCATTTATCGCATCCCGCATGGCGGAAGTGGCACAAGCCTTTAAATGCTTTACTTCATATACTTCCAGTAAAAGTTTGTAGGACTTTATTGTTTTGAGGATCTTTTCAACCTTGCCGGCAGAAATTTCACCTTTATCGAATACATCAAAACCAAGGCGCAGCGGCACCCGTACCAAAGCTGTTTTTATAAACTCGGGTGCATTTTGACCCAATGCACCTGTGGGCGGGCCGGGTATTACATCACTTATTAATAATCTTGCTGCGTTACTTCCTATATCAATTGCTGCCAGTCTCACGTTGTGTCTGTGTTTTTTTGAACAGGTAGTTGTAAGTTTCTACCTGCGATCGGATTTTCTTTTTTGTTGTTCGCACATACTCATTGCTGAGTTCGTTATCGAGCCATCTTGCTTTTACATTATCCTCTAATTGAATTTGTAAAATTTCTTTCAATTCCTGTTTCAATTCTTCATGCCATATCGGGCAAGTGGCTTCTACACGATGTTCCTGATTTCTTACCATCCAGTCTGCCGAAGATATAAAAAATTTCTCTTTGCCACTATTGTGAAATACCCAAACTCTTGCATGTTCAAGATATTCATCTACTATGCTGATTGCTCTTACCGGTTTTTCAAATTTTTTATTTTCAGACAACATACAGAAGATACCACGGATGATGAGTTTGATCTGTACTCCAGCTCTTGCAGCATCATATAATTTCAATATCATTTCTTCATCACTCAGCGAATTCATTTTTAAAGTAATGGCTGCCGGCTTTTTTTTCCTTGCTTGTTTTATTTCTTCATCAATCAGCCGTAGCATTTCTTTTTTTGCAAAGCCCGGACTTGGTAAAATAACCTTACAATCCTTCAGAAAATTAAAGCCGGTTTTTGGTTGTTCCAAAAAATTAAACATCCTGTTCACATCTGCCATTATTTTTTGATTAGCCGTAAGCAAACAATGATCGCCATATAATTTGGCTGTTCTTTCATTCAGGTTGCCAGTACTTACAAAGCCGTAGAGAATAATATTATTATCCTTTGTTCTTTTCTTTATAACACAGATTTTGGAATGTACTTTCATATCCGGAATCTCAATCAATACTTTGGCACCTTCTTCTTCCAGTCTTTCTTTCCATTCAAGATTGGCTTCTTCTTCAAACCGGGCCCGCAACTCCAGCATTACAATTACTTCCTTTCCATTTCTTACAGCATTGATCAATGCATTTACAATTTTTGATTGCTGTGCCAGCCGGTAGCAGGTAATTTTAATAGTAGTAACGTCCGGATCAAAAGCTGCTTCCCGGATAAGGTCTATCAATGGTAAAAAAGAATGGTAAGGAAAATGCAGCATCACATCTTTTTCCATGATCACATCTGTAACACGACGAACAGTTAATAATGGATGATCAAAGGGTTTTTTCCGGTGCCTTTTTTCCTTAAACACCTGCTCAGGAAAATCCATAAAGTTTCGAAAGTTATGAATACGGCCACCGGGTATCAGGTTATCTCTTTTGGAAAGATTAAGACGTCGTATTAAATATTCCAGCAAGCCCGGATCCATTTCCCTATCATATACAAAACGAACCGGCTTGCCCTTGCGTCTATTTTTAATTCCCTTTTCTATTTTTTGAATGATGTTTGTAGATACATCTTCGTCAATATCAATTTCGGCATCCCTGGTTACTTTAAAAATATGCGACTTATACTGATCGTATCCGAAATAAGAAAATATGTCTGGCAGGTTGGACCTGATAATATCTTCCAGCAAAATAATATGATGCTCATCCTGCTTGGGAGAAGGTAGAATAATAAACCTTCCTAATGCACGGCTTGGTATTTCTATCAATGCATATTTTTTCTTTAATGCACTTTCCTTTTTCCACATCACTACTGCCAGGTAAATAGATTTGTCCCGCAGCATCGGAAACTCGGGAATATTTTCAATCATCAGCGGAATAACATCTGAACTTACTTCTTCTTCAAAATAGTTGCGTACAAAAATTTGTTGTTCGGGATTTAGTTCCCGTTCTGTTCGCAAAAAGATTTTCTGATCATTCAATTGAAGCAGCACTTCTTCCCAGATGCGGTTAAACTCTCCCTGCTGGTTGAGCACTGTCATCTGTATTTCATCAATAATTTGCTGTGGGTCATTTTCGAGATGCATCTTAGCTTTTTGGTCAAACTGTATCATCCGTTTAAGAGTAGCTACTCTTACCCGAAAAAATTCATCCATATTATTGGAAAAAATTCCCAAAAAGCGGAGCCTTTCCCTAAGCGGAACAGTTTTATCTGCAGCTTCCTGCAGCACCCTTGCATTGAAGGAAAGCCAGCTTATATCCCGGGCAATTGTTTTTCTTTTTTGATGCGCCATATTATTTATGGTTGATAGATAAGGTAAAATTAATGATTGGTAGAAAAGTAAGATATTGATTTTGGGGCATCTCTAAAAACCTATTTTTTAAATAAAACATTTGTAATTTAGTTTGTATGGTTGAAAAACTGATTGAAAAATTAAACAGCCTTTCTCCATTAAATGAGGCGTTGAGTGACAAGATAAGAACCCTTGCAAAAATAAACACTTTTAATACCGGGGAGTTAATTTTAAGAGAAGGCCAGGTTTGCAACCGGGCTTGTTTAGTGGTAAAGGGTTTAACAAGATCTTATTATCTTAACGATGGAATGGATATTACTTCCCGTTTTATGGAAGAAGGATTTATTGTTACATCATGGCCTAGTTATTATATTCAAAAACCAGGCAACGAATTTATTGAGGCAATAGAACCAACAACCATGGCTTGTCTTAACTATTCAGATATTCAACAATTATATATTGATTTTCCCGAATTCAATATTAATGGCCGCCGCCAAACCGAGTATGCTTTTTACCTGGCGGAACAACGAACATTGCTTTTGCGAAAACACACTGCCGAAGAGAAGTATAAATATTTTCTCAATCATCACCCCACATTAATGCAGCGGGTATCACTCAAGCACATTGCCACCTACCTGGGCATGAGTGAAGAAACCCTGAGCAGAGTTCGCAGCAAATTTCATAAGAACAACTGATCAGTAGGATGAATTGACATTTGTCAAGAGATATTAAGTTTTGAATTGTCTTGACATATGTCAATCGCAGTAAATAGGAACTGTATTAATTTTTCATAAAATAATTTATTTATGAAAATCAGTCTCCTGTTTATTAGTTGCATGCTATCAATGGAATTGATTGCACAGAAAATGTCAAACAAATATTCTCTTTATATTAATAGTGGATATTTAAGTTCACTTTTTATAAAAGAGTCTTTGCAAGAGCAAATTGTTTCTAAAGTTGAAACGCAACATCATAAGTGCATAATATTTAATGTAGGATTGCAAATGCGTTTACTAAAGAAATGGACAATAGGGCCGGAGTTTACGTATGACCATTTTGGCACAAAACACAGAACCGTTGAGTATAGCAATCTAAGTTATATGCTCCGATGTGTACGAACATGGAAAGAAGCTCCAAAATATTCTTTATACTCAGGTTTATCATTTGGTGTTAGAAAAATCAGGCAGTTTGAAGATGAAACAGAGATGGAACGCAAAACAATTCCTGCCTACCAGGTTGATGTAATAGGTGTTAATTATAAATTGATAGACAAATTGTTTCTAGATATTAATGCAGGTTGGGGAGTATCGGGCATCGTAAGTATTGGTGGCCGATATTTTTTTAAGTAGTGCCGCTATTCTTACTAAGGTTTTGAATAATTCCTGTGGTAGAAAACCCTTCTATAATTGGATTAATAACCACCCGGCCACCGTTAGCAATTACCTCTTTGGCTCCGGCTATTTGCTCTACAGTATAATCACCACCTTTAACTATTACATCGGGCATAATTAATTTTATAAGTTCCAGTGGAGTATCTTCTTCAAATATCACCACGGCATCCACCATTACTAATGATGCAAGTATCAAAGCCCTCGATTCCTGGATATTAATAGGTCTGCTATCGCCTTTTAATCTTTTTACAGAAGCATCTGCATTAAGCCCAACAATTAAATAATTTCCTTCTTTAGCAGCCTGCGATAAAGAAAATATATGCCCTGGGTGTAAAATATCGAACACACCATTAGTAAAAGAAATTGTTTTACTTAACAATCGCCATTGCTGCACCAGCGGCTGTATAGATATTTGGGTAAATATTTTTTGTGGTATAAGATCAGCTCTATTCACTTTCAATTTTTTTCTTATTGAACAATGGAAAGGCTACAAAACTAAATAAACCGCCGATGAGAATAACAACAGTTTGTGCCAGCCAGAGTATCCAACCAAAGGCAAGAGCAATACCTGCATTAAGCCCATACACTTCCATTGTTTTTTGAATAAGATATGCATAAGTGCCAATGCCTCCGGGAGTGGCAATCATACCTACACTGCCTGCAGAGAGAATGGTAAATGCTTCTTTTATTCCATAATGATCTGTTTCCTGCAATGCCATAAAGCCAATGTAACCACCAGCAAGATAAAAGCCCCACATAAGAATGGTAAGAAATAAAAATAACCATCGGCGTTTTAACATTCTTATGGAACCAATTCCCTGCCAGATGCTCAACCATATTTTTTTAAATAACTGCAACAGGTCGGAAAAGTTTTTTTTATTTTTTATCATCCAATAAGCAAAACCAAGTATAATAAGTCCGCCTATTATTGCAGTAACGAGGGTAGAAGAAATGCCACTTGTGGCTGCTCCATCTTTTTTTGTTTTAAAAATTGTTTCTATCAATTGCGAATATATCTGCGGCTGAATGGCAATTGTAATTCCAAAAATGACTAATAAAGTGAGAGCATCAATTAATCTTTCGAGAATTATCGTACCGATCAATTTATCGGCTGGTATTTTTTCATAGCGGGACAGTACCGTACATTTCAATACTTCACCCAATCTGGGTACTGCCTGGTTGGCTAAGTAGCCAATAAAAACAGCAAACACAGTGTTAGTGGTAGAAGGTTTATATCCTAATGGTTCCATCAATAATTTCCAGCGGAGGGCTCTTACGTAATGACTTAAAAAAAGAATTGTAAATACGGGAATCATCAGCCAATACCTGGCAGTTTTTATAGCAAGCCTGATCTGTGATTTATCGTCAGCCGTTAAATCCTTTACAGACCACCATACCAAAAAAATTCCCAGTCCTAAAAAAATCGAATAAGTAATTATAGTGCGGAGTTTTTTATTCATCAGGCTTGTATACTTATTAAAGCGTTGTATTTATTATTTTCTGGTTGTAAATGTATGACTACTAAATTCAAAAATCCTAAATTCACTATTGATTTAAAGCCATATTATCTATCAAACGGATTTCATTTAATAAGGCTGCTGTTATTCCGATCACTTTTTGCTTACCGTCCCAATCTGTAACTGGTAAAAGAGTAGTCGCATCCACTATCTCTAAATAATCAATTCTGAACCCTACCTCTTCAAGTTTTTTCTTTGCTTCTAGTAAAAGCGATTCAGTATTTCCTTTTTTAAGATGTTCTTTTAAAAAAAGAAGGGATTGATAAATAGTGGCTGCTTCTTTTCTTTCTTTATCACTAAGTCGCAAATTCCGGCTGCTCATAGCAAGTCCATCTTTTTCCCGCAAGGTAGGGCATACATGCACTTTTATTTGGTCATCCATTTTTATTATTTCAACTAACCTTTTTATCACCATACATTGCTGATAATCTTTTTGTCCGAGATATAAATTACCTGGTTGTACAATCTCAAGCAGGCGATGTACTACCATACATACTCCCTGGAAATGACCGGGCCTGAATTTTCCTTCCAGCAAGGTTTCTAAAAAGCCAAGGTCATACTGCATGATGGATTTTACACCCTCCGGATACATTTCCTTTACTGAAGGCATGAACAGAATATCACAGCCAGCTTCTTCCAACATAGTAATATCCTTTTCTATGGTAATAGGATATTTTTTAAAATCGGATGGATCATTAAACTGGGTAGGGTTTACAAAAATGCTGCTCACAGTTACTTCATTCTCTCTTTTTGAACTACCGATTAGTGAAATGTGGCCAGCATGCAATGCACCCATAGTAGGAACAAAGCCAATTTTTTTTTCGGCTTTTCGTTGAGTGTCAAGCCATTTATGTAAATCATTTGCTCTTTTAAATAGTATCATAATGCTGGGTTGTAGCCGTGGTACTCTTAATTATACGTCCCGATTAAGCGTAAAATAACTACCTTTGCCCGCCTTCTAAAACTTTGGACGGAGGTTATACCTTAACGGGTGTAAATTAAACGGGAAGCCCATGTCAGCAAAAAAAAGAATTTTATTTATTGCCAACGAGATGTCGCCCTACCTGGAGCTGACAGAATTTTCAGAGATCGTCAATAAGCTTGCCATTAAAGCTAACGATAATGGTTTTGAGGTTCGTTGTATTATGCCCCGTTTCGGGATCATAAATGAACGCCGCCACCGCTTGCATGAGGTGGTAAGACTCTCCGGTATCAATGTTTCTGTAGATAACGATGATATGCCTTTGCAGATCAAAGTGGCTTCATTACCCAGCGCAAGG